>NZ_QVIF02000009.1:0-223692 GCF_009835065.2 Xanthomonas sp. LMG 8993
CGCGCCCGGGGGCGCTCCTACGGGCGGTGCGTGTTGTTGAATGCGCACCGCCTGCGGGTGGCTCAGCCGCCGAAATCACGCTGCAGGCCGACCGTTTGTTGGAGCGCATCGCCGTGACGACGCGCGCGTTGGCGGGACGGCTTTGTCGCGCCCGGGGGCGCTCCTACGGGCGGTGCGTGTTGTTGAATGCGCACCGCCTGCGGGTGGCTCAGCCGCCGAAATCCCACTGCAGGCCGACCGTGTAGGTGCGGTCCGGACCGGGTTCGTAATAGCGGCCATTGCCGTCGTTGACGATCACCGAGCCGATGTAGTGCCGGTCCAGCGCATTGTCGATGCGGGCGAAGGTGCGCAGCCCACCCAGCGTGGTGGTCCAGCGCCGGGAGGCTTCCAGGTTGACCAGCGCGTAGCCGGGCGCACGCGCGCTGGCCAGGTCGTTGACCACGGTGGCGTCGGAGGCCACCGTTTCGGCGGCGAACTGCCATTGCAGCGGCTGCCACTGCCAGCGCGCGAACAGCTGCTGGCGCGGCACGCCCGGCAGGCGCGCGCCGCTGGCCACCGGTGCGGTGGGCGTGGCGCAGCCGCTGCTGGCGCAGGTGAGGTAGCCATCGCGCACGGTAGCATCGACGAAGGTGTAGGCCAGCTGCAGCTGCTGGGTGGTGCCCACCGGTTGATTCCAGCTCAGCTCCGCGCCCTGGCGGCGGGTGGCGCCGATGTTGCGATAGGTGCTGCGCCCATTGGTGTTGCTGGCCACGGCCAGTTCGTCGTCGGTGTCGGCGCGGAACAGCGCCACTTCCACCGCTGCGCCGCTCTGCGCGCGCCACTTGCTGCCGATCTCATAATTGCGGCTGGTCGCCGCGCCCAGATCCAGCGCCAGGCCGGCGCCGCCATCGCTGCGATAACCCAGCTCGTTGAAGGTGGGCGTTTCGAAGCCGCGCCCGACCGAAGCATAGAAACGCAGGTCCTCGGCGGCACGGAACACGATGCCGGCCACCGGCGTGGTTGCCGAATAATCGCGCTGGCCGCTGTCGTCGGGGTTGCGCCCGAGGATGTAGTGGTCGTCCGAGTCGAAGCGCACCTGGCTATGCCGCACGCCCAACAAGGCGGACCAGCGGTCGCTCCACTGCCACCACGCCTGCGCAAACTGGTCCACGTTCTCGACCTGGTCGCGCTGGTTGCGGCGCAGCGCGCCCTTGACGCCGAGCGTATCGCCAACAAAGTTTTCGTAACCGGTGCGGTGCTGACGCTGGCGATCGACGTTCGCGCCCACGGTCAGCTGCAACGGCCGGCCCAGCGCCTCGCCCTGCCAGGCCCAGCGTGCGTCGGCACCTTCGTAATTGCTGTCCAGATCGATCACCCCGCCCGAATGCAGCGGGTTGCGCTGCACCGCCACCGGGATCGCCAGGAACTGCTCCACGCTGCGCTGCCCGCCGTAGGCCATCAGCCGCAGCGTCTGGCTGTCGAACTGCTGGGTGAAGATGGCGCCGGCCTGCGACTGGCGCACCGATTTGCGGGTGTTGAACTGGGTGGCCACCGCCGTGGCCTGCGCCGGGTCGGCATTGAACTGCACGCGGGTCAGGCCGAGCGGGTCCTGCGCGTCGGGTGCGTCCAGATAGTTGAGCACCAGGTCCAGCCGGCGGCCCTCGGCCAGATCGAAGCCGAGCTTGGCGTTGACCGAATCGCGCTTTGCGCGGCTATGGGCGCGGAAGCCGTCGGTTTCGAAATGATTGGCGGCCAAGTTGTAGTGCACCGCGCCCTGCTGGCCGAGCAATTGCGCACCCGTGTTGACGGTGGCATTGCTGCCGTAGGTGGCGCGCAGCCGCCACGGGTCGCCCGGCGCGCCGTCGGCGCTCCACAGCTGCAGCACGCCGCCGGAGGAGTTGCCGTACAGCGCCGAAAACGGCCCGCGCAGCACTTCCACCCGCTCGGCGCCCAGCACGTTGAAATGCGAGAGCTGGCCCTGGCCATCGGGCATGCTGGCCGGGATGCCGTCGACCAGCAGGCGCACGCCGCGCACGCCGAAGGTGGAGCGCGCGCCGAAGCCGCGGATCGACAGCTGGGTGTCCTGCGCGTAGTTCTGGCGATCGCGCGCCACCAGGCCGGGGATGCCGTCCAGCAGCTCGGACACCTGCGCGCCGCGGCGATTGTCGTCGTCGGCTGCCACCACGGTGAAGGAGGCCGGCAGGTCGAAGTCGTCCACCCCGCGCACGCGCGCGGCGTCCACCTGCACGGTGGGCAATCGCTGGATCGGCGTGGAGGCGGGCGGCACCGGATCGGCGGCCAGGACGGGCGGCGCGGCGCTCGTGGCGAACAGGCCGCAGGCGGCGGCCAACAAGGTAAGTCTGGGCATGGGCGTAGTGTCCCTCATCCGTACTGTGGCCGCATCGTTGCGTACGGAACGAAGCATGCTACGCCGGCCATGGGCTGCTACGATGAAGTGGTTTGGCCCAGCCGCGGCCGAGCATCCCGGAAGTCCCTCACTCTTTCGTCCTTCAGCGAGTCATGCCGTGTCCTTCTTTGCAAACGTGGAACAGGTTCCAGGCGACCCCATCCTGGGCCTGACCGAGGCCTACAACGCCGACAGCCGCCCCAACAAGGTCAACCTGGGCGTGGGCATCTATTACGACGAAAACGGGCGCATCCCGCTGTTGCGCGCCGTGCACAAGATCGAGCAGCAGCTCGCGCTGGACGCCAAACCGCGCGGCTACCTGCCCATCGACGGCCTGGCCGCCTACGACAAGGCCACCCAGGAGCTGCTGTTCGGCGCCGAGTCGGCGCTGGTGGCCTCCGGCCGCGTGGCGACCTCGCAGACCGTCGGCGGTAGCGGCGCCTTGCGCGTGGGCGCGGACCTGCTCAAGAAACTGCTGCCCACCTCCACCATCGCCATCAGCAACCCGAGCTGGGAAAACCATCGCGCGGTGTTCGGCGCGGCCGGCTTCGAGGTCGTGGACTACACCTATTTCGATGCCGCCAGCCATGGGCTGAACTTCGACGGCATGCTCGCCGACCTGGCAAAACTCGAACCCGGCACGGTGGTGCTGCTGCACGCCTGCTGCCACAACCCGACCGGCGCGGACCTGAGCAAGGAACAGTGGAAGCAGGTTGCCGGGCTGTTGAAGGAACGCAACCTGTTCCCGTTCGTCGACATCGCCTACCAGGGCTTTGACAAAGGCATCGAGGCCGATGCCTACGCGGTGCGCCTGCTCGCTGCCGAAGGCATCGACAGCTACGTGGTCGCCAGCTCGTACTCCAAGTCGTTCTCGCTGTATGGCGAGCGCGTGGGCGCGCTGTCGGTGGTCTCGGCCACTGCGGCCGAAGCCAAGGCCGTGCAATCGCAGGTCAAGCGCATCATCCGCACGATCTACTCCAGCCCGTCCACGCATGGCGCCGCCCTGGTGGCCGGCGTGCTGACCAGCCCGGAACTGCGCGATCTGTGGGAGCAGGAGCTGACCGAGATGCGCGAGCGCATCCACGCCCTGCGTGCGGGCCTGGTGGCCAAGCTGGCCACGCTGGGCGCGCCGGAGTTCGAGTTCATCCAGCGCCAGGCCGGCATGTTCTCGTACTCGGGCCTGACCAGGACCCAGGTGGACCGCCTGCGCGAGGAATTCGCGATCTACGCCGTCGGCACCGGCCGTATCTGCGTGGCCGCGCTGAGCCAGCGCAACCTGGACTACGTGGCACAGGCCGTGGCCACCGTCAGCCGCATGTAGCGCATCGCGATCGGCCACCGTGGCCGACGCCGGCAAACCGGGAGCGCGCCAGCCTCCCGGTTTTTTTGTGGGTGATTCACCGCCTCTGCGCATGTGCAGAGCTGCGCCAAGACCTCGTGGTACATGTCGGCAACCCCAGTCTTGGGCACCACATTCGCGCATGTTCGATCAGGTTTGCTGCAAAACGCGCATCCAGTGATCGAAATCTAACGGCGCAATGGCGACAATGGCGGACCACTTCCTACACAGGCTGCCCGCTCCCATGTCGCGTCCCTCGCTGACCCGCTTCCTGATCGAAGAGCAACACGCCGGCCGTATCGACCCGGAATTGCGCCAGCTGATCACCATCGTCTCGCGCGCCTGCAAGCGCATTTCCATCGCCGTGAGCAAGGGCGCCCTGGGCGGCGTGCTCGGCGATGCCGGCACCGGTAACGTGCAGGGCGAGGCGCAGAAGAAGCTCGACGTGCTCAGCAACGACATCCTGCTCGAAGCCAACGCCTGGGGCGGCCACCTGGCTGCGTGCGCGTCGGAAGAAATGGATCACAGCCAGCCGGTGCCCGACCAGTACCCCAGCGGCGATTTCCTGCTGCTGTTCGATCCGCTGGATGGCAGCTCCAACATCGACGTCAACGTCTCGGTGGGCACCATCTTCTCGGTGCTGCGCGCGCCCAAGGGCACCGAGAAGCCCGGCGACGAGCACTTCCTGCAGCCGGGCACCCAGCAGGTTGCCGCCGGCTACTGCATCTACGGCCCCAGCACGATGCTGGTCCTCACGCTCGGCCACGGCACCCACGCCTTCACCCTGGAGCGCGAGGAAGGCAGCTTCCTGCTGACCCAGGCCAACATGCGCGTGCCCGAAGACACCGCCGAATACGCCATCAACATGTCCAACCAGCGCCACTGGGAACCGGCCATGCAGTCCTATGTCAGCGACCTGCTGGCCGGCAAGGACGGCACCCGCGGCAAGGACTTCAACATGCGCTGGATTGCCAGCATGGTCGCCGACGTGCACCGCATCCTCACCCGCGGCGGCATCTTCATCTACCCCTGGGACAAGAAGGACGCGTCCAAGCCGGGCAAGCTGCGCCTGATGTACGAAGCCAACCCGATGAGCATGCTGGTGGAACAGGCCGGCGGCGCGGCCACCACCGGGCGCGAGCGCATCCTTGACCTCCAGCCGACACAGCTGCATCAGCGCGTGCCGGTGTTCTTGGGTTCGAAGAACGAAGTGAATGAGGCCACGCGCTATCACGTGGAGTTCGACAAGGCGCAGGGCTGAACTTTCGGCGCAAGCCACACGCCGCGCTGACGCATGCCAGACACCCGCCCCGTGCGGGTGTCTTTGTTTGTGACCACGGCTGATCACGCAATCAATGATGGTCTGCAGAGCGACGAGAACTGCGCCAGCAGCCACATCCTGCCGTCAGTTGACTCACCACCGGGCAGCGGTGAGTATCGCCCTCGGGCCGGAGTGGGACGGTCTACGGGAAGTCGATCTCTACGCGCAATGCCTTGCAAGCAGTCGCCTGACTGCCCACAGGGATCACATATCGATCAGGGAGTTCACATGAAGACCGCATGTGTTGCACTGGTGGCTGCCGTCATGTTGCAGGCCACACCCGCCTTCTCCGCATCAACCGCGCCATCGCCACTGGTCGGAACCTGGCTGCTGGATACCAGCAGCCTGCCGATGCCGGCAGCGGTACGACCCAAACGTGTCGTCCTGGAGTTCAAACAGGTTCCAGGCAACAAGTGGGCCACCAACGCCGAGATCATCGAACACGACAACAAGACGCTGCAGGCGCAATCCACGCTGTTGCTGGACGGCACACCGGGCAAGGCCTCGGGCACCTACCTGGTGGATCGCGCCGCAGTCAAAATGCCCGAGCCCGGCGTGCTGGTGATGCAGTTGATGTATCAAGGTGTCCCGGCATCCACACGCACCTATACGGTCAGTGCCGACGGCAAGGTCATGACCGAGATTGAAGCGTACTTCAAGGACGGCAACCCGGTGATGCGCACGGCGTATTTCAAACGCGCGGCAAGTCAGTCCAAGTGAACACGGTCGAGCCGACGCCGCATCGCGGCGCGGCTCGTTTATTTGAGGAGCAGCGGCAGTTTGAAGGCAGGGAGCCTGTATGCGACATCTTTCACCGATCGATCTTGCAGCCACATTGCGGCGCAGCAGGTCGGTCGAGCAGTTCCTCGGAAAAAGTCCAGTCGATGCAGCATACATTCGCCATGTCGAGTTACGGCCGGCAAACAATTGCATCGAGGTATGGGTGTATGACGTCGAGGACGTTGGCAGCGAAGACTATTCGGATCTATATGACTTCGCATATTTCGAGCCAGACGGACCCTGTGCCCCTGCCGCCATCTTTGCGGACGCTGCTGCTGCCGTGACGTATGCCAGCACATTCCTGGCGGCGGACCCTACGCGCTGGACCAACCTCGGGATTGCCGAGTCCGAATACCTTGACTACCTTCGGGCAGGCAGGCCTTCCGGTTGGCCGGTTGCCATCTGACCCTTCATCTCGATGCCGACCAGGCAAGCGCTTGGGTTCAACCGCCAGCCATCGCCCCGAGCTGCCTGTGTCGCAACGCACATCGCCCCGATACCGTAGTTGAGCCAACCAGAGCATCCATGACCGAAATCAAATTCACCGAAGGCGAGCGGGCGGCGATCACGCGCAAGATCCAGCTGTATTTCAGCGAGGAACTGAAGCAGCAGATCGGCCGCTTCGATGCGGAGTTTCTGCTGGATTTCTTCGCCGAAGAGGTGGGGGCCTATTTCTACAATCGGGGCGTCTACGATGCGCAGGCCATCGTTGCCAGCAAGCTGGACGACCTGGGTGAGGCGATCTACCAACTGGAACGTCCTACCGACTTCAAAAAGTGATCCATCACCTCACATGCCGCAGCATTGAGAAGTCCCACGTCGCTGCTGCGAGCAGGGACAACATGCGCGTGCCGGAGACACGCGGAATACGCCATCAAGTCGCGGCGTTCCGTTGCGTTGTTCAAGGATTCCTGCAATTCCAGGGTGTCACTGAGGACTTCCGGTCTCCAGCTGGCCAGCATCCTTGAGAAGTGCAAGCGCCCACTCCACACGCGCCGATGCGGTGGCGATCAGATCATCCGGGTGCTCGCCCAGCAGCGCGCGCAGTTGATGCGGGGCAAAGACCAGGTCGACGAAGTGGCTTGCCAACGCAGACGGATTGGCCGGTTGATCCGGGCCGTCCAGGATCGTCATCTGCACCCGCCGCAGCCCGCCCTCCCAGCCGATACGGTTGACTTCAGCGGCAAGCGCTGGCGCGCGAATGGAGGTGCCGACGACCAGGCGCATCATGGCCACCGTCTGGGGCTGTAATGCATGCGCAAGTATCCCTTGTCCTGCGTGTCTCAGGCGCGCCTCCAGATCCATGGGGACGCTGGCTGCGGCAGGCAGCGGCTGGGTGTCGACATCGCGACGGACCACCGCCTCGAAGATGGCGTCTTTGTTGGCATAGCGCGCGTAAAGGCTTGCCTTGCCCGCGCCTGCCAGCCGCGCGATGTCCTCGCACGAGGTGTGCTCGAACCCGCGTTCCAGGAAGAGTTGCAGTGCCGCATCGAGTAAGCGCCGTTCGACATCACCCGCCTTATCGAGTGGCGGCCGTCCGCCTTTTGATTTTTGCTTGACCGCTTTCATGCACGAAAACTTACACGCCGCTTGCATTGCCATCAACTGAACGTTATCGTTCAGTTATTCGCTGCGTGGTCTGCCAAGCCGGCGAATGGCCTGGGTGCTGCGTGACAGACAGCTCGCATCTTCTGTTGCAGTTCCCGTTGCCGTCGTTGGCGCAAAAGACCCAAGCGAGAGGCAAGCCGTGACGTCAGATGTGAGATCCCCAATCGTTGTTGCAGGCGCCACCGGCGACCTGGGTTGCCGCATCGCCTTTGCCCTGCAGGACCAGGGCGCCGCGGTGGTTGCGCTTGTTCGGCAAGGCGCAGGCAAGGACCGTATTGCGGCCCTGCAACGCAGGAACATCACGATCCGCTACGTCGAGATGGAAGACGCCAACTCGTTGCGTGAAGCGGTCGGGAACGCGGCATGTGTCGTTTCCGCGCTCAACGGTCTGGAAGACGTCATGCTGGGTCAACAGGGAAAGCTGTTGCATGCAGCGGTCAGCGCCGGCGTGCCTCGCTTCATCCCGTCTGATTTCTCGCTGGACTATACGAAGACGCGGCCGGGCGACAATCGAAACCTGGATTTCCGGCGCCGATTCAGAGACCAACTGGATGCCGCGCCGATCGCGGCCACCTCGGTTCTGTGCGGCGGTTTTCTGGAGCTTCTCGAGGGCAGTGCGCGCCTCGTGGTGCCGGGCCGTCGCGTCATGCATTTTGGCGACGCCAACCAGCAGCTCGATTTCACCGCCAAAGATGACGTTGCCCGCTACACGGCGGCGGCCGCACTGGATTCCACGGCACCACGGGACCTGCGCATTGCCGGCAACAGCATTTCGCCCAACGACATCGCGCAACTGCTCACCCAACTCACCGGGCAGCGCTATCGCACGCTCAGGCCGGGCGGGCTGGGGACGATGTCGGCCATCATCAGTGCGGTGCGTGCACTCACGCCCGCAAGCGATGACCCCTTCCCTCCCTGGCAGGGCATGCAATACCTGCGCGACATGATGAGCGGGCGCGGCAAACTGGTCCCACTGGATAACGATCGCTACGGTGCGCGCTCCTGGCAAACAGCCCGCCAGACACTGGCCAATACCTATGTACGGGAGTCTTGAGATGCGCGATGGCATTGCAGCGTTCCACATCCAGGTTGCACAAGCCGAGCTGGATGACCTCGCACACCGGCTCAGGCAAACGCGGTGGCCGAGCAAGGAAACCGTGGAGGACCGCAGCCAAGGCCCACAGAGCGAGCGCATCCGGCGCCTGGTGGACCGCTGGCAGTCTGGCTACGACTGGCGTGCGACCGAGCGGTTATTGAACGGCTGGAACAGCAGTCGTACCACGATCGATGGACTGGAGATCCAGTTCCTGCATGTCCGCTCGCCGGAGCCAGACGCGCTTCCGTTGCTGCTGACGCACGGGTGGCCCGGATCGGTGCTCGAATTCCGCGAGGTGATCGGCCCCTTGAGCGACCCGGTGGCCCATGGCGGGCAGGCGTCGGACGCCTTCCATCTCATCATCCCATGCTTGCCTGGCTTTGGTTTCTCTGCAAAGCCAACCGCCCGTGGCTGGGGCGTCGGGCGCACGGCTGCCGCATGGGTCGAACTGATGCGCCGTCTGGGTTATGGCGAGCGTTGGGCCGCACAGGGCGGCGATTGGGGCAGTGCGATCACCACCGCGCTTGGATTCATGCAGCCGCCCGGCTTGCGGGGTCTCCATCTGAACATGGTGATGTTCGAACCCAGCACGCAGGACATCGCCGAAGCCACACCGGCCGAGCAGAAGATGCTGGAAGACGCCCAGCGCTACTACACGGAATTTTCCGGCTACATGAAGCTGCAAAGCACACGGCCGCAGTCGGTGGGCTTCAGTTTGGCTGACTCCCCGGTGGGCCTGGCTGCATGGATCTATGCACTCTTTCAGGACGTCTCACAAAGCGACGGCGAACCGGAGAACGTGTTCGCCCTGGACCACCTCATCGACGACATCATGCTGTACTGGCTCCCGAACGCAGGGCCCAGCTCTGCACGCCTGTATTGGGAAGCCGCGCATGAGGCGATGGCGGAGATGCCTTCGCATCCAATGCCCACACCCACCGGCATCAGCATGTTTCCCGGGGAGCAGGTGCGCATTTCCCGGCGCTGGGCAGAGCGACGCTTTGCCGACCTCCGCTTTTTCGGCGAAGCGGAGCGGGGCGGACATTTTGCGGCAATGGAGAATCCGCCGGTGTTTGTCGATCATCTGCGAACGACGTTTCGGTCGCTGCGGTGACGGCGGCCGAGCCTGGCATGCCCGCATTGCCTTCGCGCCACGGCCCTGCCGACGATGCCGATGTCTCCGCTTTGCAGTTGGAGCTGCCTGACGCCAGGCCGGCACTGCCCCCTTGACCGCCGTCGCCTGCACGGGCCAGTCTCGGGGGCTGGCGCGGCGGGGAGCCGTGCCGCTGGCCTTCAACGGAGAACCGCCGTGGACCGTCGTACCTTCCTCACCCTGTCCGGCATCGGTGCTGCCGGGCTGCTGCTGCCGAACACGCGCCTGATCGCGGCCGAGCAGTTGCTCACACCCAACGATGCCGCGCGCAGCCGTCGCTTGTCCGATACCGCGCTCAGCACCGCCAAGGCAGCCGGTGCCAGTTATTGCGATGTGCGCGTGGGCCGTTATCTGCGCCAGTTCGTGATCACCCGCGAGGCGCAGGTGGAGAACGTGGTCAACGCCGAATCCAGCGGTGTGGGCGTGCGCGTGCTGGCCGATGGCGCGTGGGGGTTTGCGGCCACCAACACGCTTACCAGCGATGGCGTGGCCACCGCCACGCGCCAGGCGGTGGCGATCGCCAAGGCCAACGCGCGGCTGGGCGGCTCGCCGGTGCAGCTGGCGCCAGTGACGCCGGCCGGACAGGTCAGCTGGAAGACGCCGATCAGGAAGAACGCAATGGAAGTGCCGCTGCAGGACAAGGTGGCGCTGCTGATGGACGTCAACGCGGCTGCGCTCAATGCCGGCGCCACGTTCGTGGCTTCGCGCCTGTTTGCGATCAACGAGCAGAAGTACTTCGCCAGCAGCGACGGCTCCTATATCGATCAGGATGTGCACCGGTTGTGGTTGCCGTTCACCGTCACCGCGGTGGACAAGGCCAGCGGCAAGTTCCGCACCCGCGACGGGCTGTCCTCGCCGATGGGCATGGGCTACGAATACCTGGATGGCGATGCCAGCCAGAAGCACCAGCTGCCTGGCGGACTCATCGGCTACGGCCACAGTTATGACGCGCGCGAAGATGCGATCGCCGCCGCTAAACAGGCACGCGCCAAACTCACCGCACCGTCGGTGAAGGCCGGCAAATACGATCTGGTGATCGACCCCAGCAATCTGTTCCTCACCATCCACGAGTCGGTGGGGCACCCGCTCGAGCTCGATCGCGTGCTCGGTTACGAGGCCAATTACGCCGGCACCAGTTTTGCCACGCTGGACAAACGCGATGCCGGTTTCCGCTGGGGCAGCGATGCGGTGACCTTCGTCGCCGACCGCACCCAGCCCGGCAGCCTGGGCGCAGTGGGTTACGACGATGAAGGCGTCAAGGGCAAGCAGTGGGAGCTGGTGAAGGACGGCATCCTGGTCGATTACCAATGCACGCGCGATCAGGCGCATCTGCTCGGCAAGACCGCATCCGATGGCTGCAGCTATGCCGACTCGTGGTCCAGCGTGCAGTTCCAGCGCATGCCCAATGTCTCGCTGGCGGCAGGCAAGACGCCGCTGGCTGTTGCCGACATGATCAAGAACGTCGAGCGCGGCCTGTACATCCACGGGCGCGGCTCGTATTCGATCGATCAGCAACGCTACAACGCGCAGTTCGGCGGGCAGTTGTTCTACGAAATCGAGAACGGCCAGGTCACGCGTCTGGTGGAAGACGGCGCCTACCAGATCCGCACGCCGGAATTCTGGAATGCCTGCAGCGCGGTCTGCGATCAACGCGATTTCCGCCTGGGCGGCTCGTTCTTCGACGGCAAGGGCCAACCCAGCCAGGTATCAGCGGTCTCGCACGGGTCGTCCACGGCGCGCTTCGATGGCATCAATGTGATCAACACCGCGCGCGCATTGGGTTGAGAGAAGCTGGTCGGTAGAGGGCGTGGTGCCCTCACCAAACAGTTGATTGGTTGCCTTGTTTAAAACCATGCACCCCGACCATCGTGACTGGTCCTTGCCCGCCCACCGTCGCGGGACCTTACGCGGCATGGATGCCGCGTAAGAGCCTACACGGACGTACTTGCGGCGTGTCCCGCGAGGGTGGGCGGGCAAGGGCCCTGCAACCAAACCTGGCGTTGGTAACTGATCGGATGCGCCGTCATCCAGACGCCGCGTCATGCCATGCCTGTAACCACGCACACCGACCATCTCGACAGGTCCTTGCCCGCCCACCGTCGCGGGACCTTACGCGGCATGGATGCCGCGTAAGCGCCTACAGGGACGTACTTGCGGCGTGTCCCACGAGGGTGGGCGGGCAAGGGCCAGGCAACCAAGCCGCAGATCAAACGCTTTTCAGCCAGACCCCCATGAAGCAACACCGCACCCGACGACCTGCTGATCGCATATGTACGATCGCAGACAAACCACGCATGCCTGACATCCAGAGCTCTCAACGCGCAGCCACATCCATCGCAGCCGGTCAGCAGCGCTCGCCACACGCGCAGGCCTGCTGCGCTACTCGCTTCATGCGGGTACGGCGTTTGCGCACGGACCCCTGCCGAAAGTCATTTGACGCAGCGTTCATCGCCCGGCAAGAATCGGCGATACCGCGCAGATAGCGATCTGTGCGTCACCACACTACCTGCGCGCCGCGCAGGATAATTGGGGAGTTGCCGTGCAGCGACGTGATTTCCTGGCCCTGACCGGGCTGACCATGGGCGGCCTGATCGTGCCCGCCTACTTCGGCAAGGCGATCGCCGCCGAGCAGTTGGTGACGCAGCTGGATGTGGGCCGCAAGAAGCGCCTGGCCGATGCCGGCCTCAACGCCGCGCGCCAGGCCGGTGCGAGCTATTGCGATGTGCGCATCGGCCGTTATCTGCGCCAGTTCGTCATCACCCGCGAGGACAAGGTGCAGAACGTGGTCAACACCGAATCCATCGGTGCGGGCGTGCGCGTCCTGGTGGCTGGCGCCTGGGGGTTTGCCGCCACCAACGAGCTCACCGAACAGGGTGTGGCCAAGGCCGCCTCGCAGGCCGCCGCGATCGCCAAGGCCAATGCCAAGGTGCAGGGCACGCCGGTGCAGCTGGCGCCCACGCCGGGCGTGGGCGAGGTCAGCTGGAAGACGCCGATCAAGAAGAACGCGATGGAAGTGCCGATCAAGGACAAGGTGGACCTGCTGCTGGGTGTCAACGCTGCCGCCACCGCTGCCGGCGCCAACTTCGTCAATTCGATGCTGTTCGTGGTCAACGAGCAGAAGTACTTTGCCAGCACCGACGGCTCGTATATCGACCAGGACGTGCACCGCATCTGGGCGCCGCTGAGCGTGACCGCCATCGACAAGGCCAGCGGCAAGTTCCGCACCCGCGACGGCTTGTCCGCGCCGATGGGCCTGGGCTACGAATATCTGGATGGCGCCGCCTCGGGCAAGTTCGTCTCGCCCAATGGCGTGGTGAATTACGGCCTGTCCTACGACATGAAGGAGGACGCGATCGCCGCGGCCAAGCAGGCGCAGGAAAAGCTCAAGGCGCCGTCGGTGAAGCCGGGCAAGTACGATCTGGTACTGGACCCCTCGCACACCTGGCTCACCATCCACGAGTCGGTCGGCCACCCGCTGGAGCTGGATCGCGTGCTCGGCTACGAGGCCAATTTCGCCGGCACCAGTTTCGCCACGCTGGACAAGCTCAAGGCCGGTTTCCAGTACGGCAGCGACAAGGTGCACATCCTGGCCGACAAGACCCAGCCCGGCAGCCTGGGCGCGGTGGGCTACGACGATGAAGGCGTCAAGACCAAGCAGTGGGACCTGATCCGCGATGGCAAGCTGGTGGACTACCAGGCCATCCGCGACCAGGCGCATATCCTCGGCAAGACCGCCTCCGATGGGTGCTGCTACGCCGACTCGTGGTCGAGCGTGCAGTTCCAGCGCATGGCCAATGTGTCGCTGGCCGCCGGCAAGACACCGTTGAGCGTGAGCGATCTGATCAAGAACGTGGAAAACGGCATCTACATCATCGGCGACGGCTCGTTCTCCATCGACCAGCAGCGCTACAACGCGCAGTTCGGCGGCCAGCTGTTCTACGAGATCAAGAACGGCGCGATCACCCGCATGCTCGAGGACGTGGCCTACCAGATCCGCACGCCGGAATTCTGGAACGCCTGCAGCGCGGTGGCCGATCAACGCGACTACCGCCTGGGCGGCTCGTTCTTCGACGGCAAGGGCCAGCCGAGCCAGTCCTCGGCGGTCTCGCATGGCTCGTCCACCGCCCGTTTCGACGGCATCAACGTCATCAACACCGCCCGCTCGCTCGGCTGACAGGAGAAACCCACATGAGCATCCTTACCGAAGCGCAGGCCAAGGCCATCCTGGACAAGGTCATCAAGCTGTCCAAGGCCGACGAGTGCACCGCCACGCTTAGCGGCTCGATCGACGGCAATATCCGTTTCGCGCTCAACAACGTGTCCACCAGCGGCATCGTCGACAACACCGACCTGCAGGTGCAGGTGGCGTTCGGCAAGCGCGTGGGCATCGCCACCATCAACGAGTTCGACGACGCTGCGCTGGAGCGCGTGGTGAGGCGTGCCGAAGACCTGGCGCGGCTGGCGCCGGAAAACCCGGAGTTCATGCCGGCGGTGGACAAGCAGACCTACAAACCCAGCCCCACCTTCAGCGAATCCACTGCCGCCATCGACCCGGCATTCCGTGCGCAGGTGGCCGCCGATTCGATCGCCCCGTGCAAGGGCAAGGGATTGATCGCGGCCGGCTTCCTGGAAGATGGCCAGAGCTTTACCGCGTTCGCCAACAGCAAGGGCAACTTCGGCTACCAGCGCGGCGCGCGTTTCGACTACACCTGCACCGTGCGTACCGAAGACGGTCGCGGCTCGGGCTGGGTGGGCCGCAACCTCAAGGATGCCGCCGACTTCAAGGCCGAGCAGGACATCCGCATCGCCATGCGCAAGGCCAGCGACTCGTCCGAAGCCAAGGCGCTGGAACCGGGCAAGTACACGGTGATCCTGGAGCCGGCAGCGGCGGCAGGCCTGATTTCTTTCATGATGCGCTACTTCGATGCGCGCATGGCCGACGAGGGCCGCAGCTTCCTGTCCAAGAAGGGCGGCGGCAACAAGCTGGGCGAACAGGTCTACGACCCGCGCGTGAACATCACCGCCGACCCGTGGGATGCGCGTGCCGCCGTGCTGCCTTGGGACGAGGAAGGCCTGCCGCGCGAGAAGATGCCGATCGTGGAGAACGGCAAGATCGCCAACCTGCAGTATTCGCGGTTCTGGGCGCAGAAGAACGGCAAGCGCGCGGTCGGCGAGCCGGGCAACCTGCTGATGGCCGGTGGCGACAAGAACATCGCCGAGCTGGTGCGCGGCACCGAGAAGGGCATCCTGGTCACGCGCACCTGGTACATCCGCATGGTCGATCCGCAGACCGTGCTGCTGACCGGGCTGACCCGCGACGGCACCTTCTACATCGAGAACGGGCAGATCAAGTACCCGGTGAAGAATTTCCGCTTCAATGAATCGCCGATCATCATGCTCAACAACATCGACGAGCTGGGCAGGCCGGTACGCGTGGCCGGCGATGAATCCAGCTACGTGATGATGATCCCGCCGATGCGGTTGCGTGACTTTACGTTTACCTCGTTGTCGGATGCGGTGTGACTGAGAGCCGGGAATCGGGAGTGGGGAATCGGGAATGGGAGAGCGGAGCAAGCTCTTCGCGGCCCGATGGTTTTCCTGCACATCCCGTTCCCGGTCTACACGCCCTGGCGGCGCACGCGACGCGCCGTCATTTCCTTGGATTGCTGCTCGGTAGCGTCGCTGCGTTGGCGTTGCCGCGGCAGGCGCGGGCGGCGGGCAATTACGATTTCTGGTTTACCCGGCTGCGCTACGACTCAGGCGATTGGGATGTGGATGCGCGCATGCCGTCCAACCTGATCACCTCGCTGATCGATTACACCCAGCTGCGCGTAGACCCGCAGGAACATGTGCTGGACCTGGCCGATCCGCGCATGCTGCAGGCGCCGTTCTGCTATCTGTCCGGGCACAAGCTGGTGGAGTTCAATCCCGCCGAGCGGCGCAACTTCGAGCGCTATGTGCGCAATGGCGGCTTCGTGTTCGTGGACGATTGCAACCACGATATCGACGGGCTGTTCGCCACCTCGTTCGAGGCGCAGATGACCTCCATTTTCGGCAAGAGCGCGCTGCAGAAATTGCCCAAAAACCACCGTCTCTACAGCGCATTCTTCAAATTCCCCGACGGCCCGCCGGCCACCAGTTTCGAACTCAATGGCTGGGGCGACGACCTGGTGCACGATTATCTCAGGGGCATCAGCATCGACGGCCGGCTCGGCGTGTTGTACAGCAACAAGGATTACGGCTGCGAATGGGATTACGACTGGCGCAACAAACGCTTCCTGGCCGAAGACAACACCAAGTTCGCAGTGAACATCGTGATGTATGCATTGACCAACTGAAATCGATCCGTAGGAGCGCGCTGGCGCGCGATGCCGTACCGGTAACACCGCCTCGCGCGCCAGCGCGCTCCTGCACACATCGCGTGAGATGTTTCGCAGGCACTGGCACGGCATCCACCGCCAACCTCCGCCGTCGCACCCGCGAGTCCCGCACGCCTTTGTAGGAGCGCGCTTGCGCGCGATGCCTTAGCGCTAACGCCGCATCGCACGCTCCTACGCCAGCAGTCCCACAACGAGACGGTTCCCATGACTTCCCCCAACGACGACACCCTCACCCGGCAGCTCTCCCAACTCGGCGCGTTGCGTGCGGCCCTGGCGCAGGCGGTGGTGGGCCAGGACGCGGTGGTGGAGCAACTGCTGATCGGCCTGCTCGCCGGCGGCCACTGCCTGCTGGAAGGCGCGCCCGGCCTGGGCAAGACGCTGCTGGTGCGCTCGCTGGGGCAGGCGCTGGAGCTGCAGTTCCGCCGCGTGCAGTTCACCCCGGACCTGATGCCCAGCGACATTCTCGGCACCGAGCTGCTGGAAGAGGATCACGGCACCGGGCATCGCCAGTTCCGGTTCCAGCAGGGGCCGATCTTCACCAACCTGCTGCTGGCCGACGAGCTCAATCGCACCCCGCCCAAGACCCAGGCCGCGCTGCTGGAGGCGATGAGCGAGCGCACGGTGAGCTACGCCGGCACCACCTATGCGTTGCCGGCGCCGTTTTTCGTGCTGGCCACGCAGAACCCGATCGAACAGGCCGGCACCTATCCGCTGCCGGAAGCGCAGCTGGACCGCTTCCTGCTGCATGTGCGGGTGGACTATCCCAGCGAGCAGGAAGAGCGCGACATCCTCAGCCAGACCACCGGCACCAGCAGCGCGCAGGTGCCCAGGGTGATGGATGCCGACAGCGTGCTGGCGCTGCAGCAGCAGGTGCGGCACGTGCATGTGGGCGCGGATCTGCTGACCTGGATCAATCGCCTGGTACGCGCCAGCCGCCCAGGCCCGCAGGCCAGTGAGGACGTGCGCCAGTGGATCAAATGGGGCGCCGGCCCACGCGCCGGGCAATCGCTGGTGCTGGCGGCCAAGGCGCGTGCGCTGTTGCATGGCCGCCTTGCCGCCACCCGCGAGGATGTCGTCGCGCTGGCCGCGCCGGTGATGCGCCATCGCCTGTTGCTGTCGTTCGCCGCCGAGGCCGAACAACGCAGCGCCGACGATGTGGTCGCCGCGCTGCTGCGCGCCGTGCCGTTCCCGGCGTGAGGCGGGTTGCGGCGTGAGCATGGACGTGCCGGCACTGATTCCCGCCGAGCTGCGCAGCCGCCTGCGCGGCCTGCAGCTGCGTGCGCGGCAGGCGCAGGGCGCGCAGGGGATCGGCCAGCACGCCAGCCGCAGCCGCGGCGCCGGTCTGGAATTCTCGCAATACCGCGCCTACGAACCCGGCGATGCCTTGCGCCAGATCGACTGGAAGCTCTACGCCCGCTCAGACCGGTTCTTCGTGCGCGAGGCCGAGCGCGAAAGCCCGCTGACGCTGTGGGTGTTGCTCGACGCCACCGCCTCCGCCGGCCAGGCCGACCAGGCGCGCCCGCAGGTCACCCGCCTGCAGGCGATGGCGACCCTGGCCGCGTGCGCTGCCGAGGTCGCGCTGCGGCAAGGCGACCAGGTCGGCCTGTTCGCGGTGCATGGCGATGGCCTGGTGGCCGTGCCGGCCGGTGGCGGGCCGCGCCAGCGCGACCGGCTCTGGCTGGCCCTGCACGGGCTGCGCGCCGGTGGCCGCTGGCCGGGCATGGACGCGCTGCGTCCGCTGTGGGAACGCATCGCCGCCCATGCGCTGGTGCTGTCGATCGGCGACGGCTTCGACCAGGACCTGCTCGGCGCGCTGGAAAAACTCGCCGCCGCACGCCGCGAGGTGATGCAGCTGCAGGTGCTGACCTGCGACGAACGCGATTTTCCCTTCAGCGGCGGGCACCGCTTCCGCGACCCGGAAACCGGTGAAGAACTGCTCGGCGACGGCGCCGCGGTGCGCGCTGCGTATCTGCAACGCTTCGGCGCTGCCCAGCGCGCGCTGCAGGCGCGCTGGCAGGCGGCCGGCATTGCGCACGCGGTGCATTATCTGGATGCGCCACCGGATGCGGCATTGCGCGAGCTGTTTGCACACGGTGCGCGGCGATGAGCCAGCGCATCGGCGCCAGCGCCGCAGTTGAGGGAGCGCAGCAGTGAACCTGCTCCTGCTGTTCCCCGCCGGCCTGGCCGCATTGGCCGCACTGCTGCTGCCGTTGCTGATCCATCTGGCCCGACGCAGCGAACACCGGCCCACCGACTTTGCCGCATTGCGCTGGCTGCGCGCGCAGCCGCGGCCCCGGCACCGGCTGCGTTTCGACGAATGGCCGCTGCTGCTGGTGCGCCTGCTGTTGCTCGCCGCAGTGGCGCTGCTACTGGCCGAGCCGGCCTTGCGCGACCCCCAGCAGGCGCGCCCGCGCGTCGTGGTCAGCCCCGGCGTGGATCTGGCCGCGGCCCGGGCGCTCGGCCACGCGGCCAACGCGCAGTGGGAGTGGCTGGCCCCGGGCTTCCCGCCGATCGCTGCCGATGCGACACACCCACCCGCCACGCCCGCCGGCACCGCGCCGCCGGTCGGCAGCCTGCTGCGCGAACTCGATGCCAGCCTGCCGCCGGAGACCGCGCTGAGCGTGATCGTGCCCAGCCAGTGGGGGCCGCTGGATGCGCAACGCCTACAGCTGTCGCGCGAGGTGCGCTGGCAGGTGCTGCCCGGCCAGTCGCCGGCAGCCGCCGTGGCGCCCGTCCCACCGTTGCGGCTGCAGGCAATCGCCGACACCCCCACCGAGCCGGCCTTGCGCTATCTGCGCGCCGTGCATGCCGCCTGGGCACTGCCCGGCGCATTGCCGGTAAGCACCCCCAGCGCGGCCGAACCGGCACGCTGGCCAGCCGGCACGGTGGTGGCCTGGCTGTCGCAGCGCCCACCGCCGGCGCCGGTCATCGCCTGGGTCGCGGCCGGCGGGCAGCTGCTGCTCGATGCGCAGACGCCGGCCCCACCCGCACTGGCGGGCCCGCTGCAAGCGCTGCTGCAGGACGCACACGGCGCCGCGCTGATCGATGCCACAACGGTTGGCCGCGGCCGCCTGCTGCGCTGGGCCGCGCCATTGCAGCCACAGCGGCTGCCGGCGCTGCTGGATGCCGACTTCCCCACCCGCCTGCACGACGCCCTGCAGTCGATACCCGCACCACAGCGCGCGCTGGCGCAGACCCAGCAGCCGCAGCGCGGCCCCGCCATCCGCCTGGCCAGCGCCCCCTGGCCGCTGGCGCCATGGCTGATCGGCCTGGTGCTGCTGCTGTTTGCGATCGAACGCTGGCTGGCCACCGCGCCCCGCCGGAGCCGCGCGGCATGAGCACACCGGCCCTGCACCACGCCTGGCAGGCCGCGCGGCGGCGGCAGGCCGCAGGCGTGCTGCTGTGCGGGCTGCCGCTGACTGTGCTGCCGGCGCTGCTGGCGTGGCGTGCCGGTGCGCAGCCGGCGATCCTGCCGTTGCTGCTCCTGGGCCTGCTGGCGCTGATCGGCGTGGCGCTGCTGGCGGCACGCCGGCTGGACCAGACCTGGCTGATCCGCCGGCTGGATCGCGACGCGGATCTGGAAGACAGCAGCGACCTGCTGTTCGCCCCGGCCGGGCAGCTCGGCCCGTTGCAGGCCCTGCAACGCCAGCGCCTGGAACAACGCCTGCGCAGCACCCCGCGCGATCTGCGCCCGGCTTGGCCCTGGCGGCGCGCCTTGGCATGGGGCCTGCCCGGCCTGCTCGCCTGCGCCGCGGTGCTGCTGTGGCCGCACCCCGCTCACCGGCCCACCGCAGGCAACGACCGGATCGCCGCCGCCCGCGCCGGCACCGGCGCCCCCACCCTGGGTCAGGCGCGGCTGCACAGCACCCCGCCCGCCTACACCGGCCTGCCGCCCGCGCCCCTGCCCGGCCTGGATGCACGCGTGCCGGCCGGCACCCGGCTGCACTGGCAGCTGCAGGTCAACCCGGCTCCGCGCAGCGTGGCGCTGCGGCTCAGTGACGGCCGCAGCATCGCGCTGTCCCGGCAAGGCAGCACCGATCGATGGCAGGGCCAGTGGGTCGCCGAGCGTGCCAGCCTGTACCGCATCCTCATCGACGGCGCGCCGGCCGACCGCCAGCTGCATCGCCTCGACGTGCTGCCCGACCGCCCGCCACAGGTGCGCGTGCTGGCGCCCGAACAGAGCCTGGTGCTGTGGACGCCGTCCCAGACCGGCAATCGAGGCTGGACGCTGCGCTTCGAAGCCAGCGACGACTACGCGGTCGCCGCCAGCGCCGAGCTGCGCCTGACCCTGGCCCAGGGCAGCGGCGAAAACATCACCTTCAAGACCCAGCGCCGCACGCTCGGCGGCAGCGGCCCGGCCCGGCTGCGCGGCTTTTCCACCACGCTGCAGCCGCAGGCGCTGGGCATGGCCGCCGGCGACGACCTGATCGCCCAGCTCATCGTGCACGACACCCGCCAGCCCGGCCCGCAGGAAGGCCGCAGCGCCAGCGTGATCCTGCGCTGGCCACCGCCGGAGCAGACCATGGCCGCCGGCCTGGAGGCCAGCGTCAAGCAGACCTTGCCGGCCTACTTCCGCAGCCAGCGCCAGATCATCATCGACGCCGAGGCGCTGCTGAAGGAAAAGCCGCGCCTGGAGGCGGCCACCTACCTCAAGCGCGCCGACGCCATCGGCGTGGACCAGCGCCTGCTGCGGCTGCGCTACGGCCAGTTCCTGGGTGAAGAGAGCGAAGGCGCGCCCAAGGGCCCGCCGACGGCCGACGAAGCGCCGACCAGCGACGCCCCGGCCGAGGATCTGCCCACCGCCGACATGCCCACCGCGGATGCGCCGGCAACGCCTGCGGCGCCCGCGCCCACCCGGGACGAACACGGGCACGATGCGCACGACCACGCCGCCGAGGCCGGCGCTGCCGCGCTGGACGACCACGACCATGCGCATGGCGACGGGGCGCCGGAGCGCGGCGGCTTCGGCCAGGCGCAGGACGTGCTGTCCGAGTTCGGGCACACCCACGACCATGCCGAAGCCGCCACCTTGCTCGACCCGCAGACCCGCGCGCTGCTGCGCGCCGCGCTGGACCAGATGTGGCAGTCCGAGGGCGAGCTGCGCCAGGGCCACCCGGAGCGTGCGTTGCCGTTTGCCAACAAGGCGCTGGGCTTCATCAAGCAGGTGCAGCAGGCCGAACGCATCTACCTGGCGCGGATCGGCACGCAGTTGCCGCCGATCGACCCCGGCCGCCGCCTGAGCGGTGACCGCGCCGGCCTGGGCGACCGTGCCGCCGGCCTGGACAGCCGCCCGGATCCGGACCCGTCGGCGCTGCAGTTGTGGGACGCCCTCGGCGAGCAGGCCCCGGTACCCGACGCCACCCTGGCCCGCTACGCGCAGTGGCTGCAGGCCCAGCAGGAGCGCCTGCAGGATCCGCTGGGCCTGGCCGCGGCGGTGGAAACCCTGCGCGCCGAACCCGCTTGCGCCAGCTGCCGCGCCCAGCTGCGCGCCCAGGTCTGGCGCACGCTGGTCGCCCCGCCGGCCCCGCTGCACCGCCGCGCCCCTGCCGACGCGCGCGGCCAGCGCTATCTGGATGCCCTGCGCCAGGAGCCGCAACCATGATGCTGCCACTGCCCCGGTTGACCGCACGCGGCGGGTTCCGCCGGCTGCATGCGCGCGCGGCCACCCGGCGCCTGGGGCCACGGCAGGCTGGATGTACGCAAGCGGAGCCGCAGGCATGACGCTCGCGCTGCCCTGGCTGGTCGGCAGTGCCTTGTTGCTGCTGGTGATGCTGAGCTGGTTCCGGCTGCTGCGCGCACATGTCCGGCAACCACGCGCGCGGCTGTGGCTGTTGCTTGCCGCCCAACCGCTCCTGGCCGGCCTGCTCTACCCGGTGCTGCTGCCGCCGCCGCGCGCCGGCAGTGCGAGCGAACTGCATGTCGCCACCGCAGGCACCCAGGCAGACCAGGTTCGCCCGACTGCTGCGCCGTGGGTCGCGCTGCCCGAGGCACCCGCCTTGCCGGGCGTGGCACGCGTGCCGGACCTGGCCACCGCGTTGCGGCGCGCGCCCGGCACCACCGCGCTGGTCGTGCATGGCAGCGGCCTGCCGGCGCGCGACCGCGACGGCCTGCGCGTCCCTGTGCGGCTGGCGCTGGCTCCGGTGCCGACCGGTCTGGTCGCCGTCTCCACGCCGCCGCCGGTCGCACCGGGCGAACGCATCGCCATCAGCGCGCGCGTGCAGGACCTGCCGGGCGCGCGGGTGGAACTGCTGGACCCGGCCGGGCAGGTGGCCGACACCGCCACCGCCGATGCAGCCGGCCAGGTGCAGCTGCGTGGCCAGGCGCGTGCACCGGGGCAGGTGCTGTTCGCGCTGCGCCTGCGCGACGGCGCAGGCGCCGAACGCGGCCGCGTGCAGGTGCCGGTGCTGATCGCCGCAATGCCGTCCGCACGCGTGCTGTTGCTGGCCGGCGCGCCGCAGCCGGAACTGAAATACCTGCGCCGCTGGGCCAGCGATGCTGGCATGCAGGTGCGCAGCCAGATCGCCGTCGGCCCCGGCGTGCAACTGGGCGAGGGCGCTGCACTGGATGCCGCCAGCCTGGATACGCTGGACCTGCTGGTCATCGACCAGCGCCGCCTGGTCGCCCTGGGCAACGCGCAGCGCCAGGGCGTGCGCGCCGCGATCGGCCGCGGCCTGGGCGTGCTGGTGCGCACCGACGGCCCCCTGGATGCTGCCGCCCGCGCCGCGCTCGGCGAGCTGGGCCTGGCCGTGACAGGCGGCAGCACCAGCGCAGCGGTCCCCGCGCCGCGCTCGCTGGTGGCATCGCCCGGCGCCAGCGACCCAGCCGCAGCACCGGCCGACGCCGCGCCACTGCCGCCCCTGCAACGCCGCACCCTGCAGCCGCAACAGGCCGACGCCGTGATCGCCGCACGCGCAGACGACGGCAGCGCGTTGGGCTGGTGGCGGCCGCAAGGCCGCGGCCGCATCGGCATCGGCCTGATCGAAGACAGCTTTGCCCTGGTCCTGGCCGGCCGCAGCGACCTGCATGCCGCGCTGTGGGCGCAGCTGGTGAGCGCTGTCGCCCGCGCAGGCGGCAGCGCGCCGGCTGCGGTGCAGCCTGGCTGGTCGCAACACCGCATGACGCTGTGCGGTGTCGCCGCGGACGCGGCTGTCATCGGCCCCACCGGCACGCCCCAGGGACTGCTGATCGATCCCGCCAGCGGCACCCGGGCCTGCGCCGCCTATTGGCCGGCCACCGCAGGCTGGCATCGTCTGCAGACCGGCACCGAACAGCGCTGGCTCTATGTCCGCGCGCCCGGCGATGCCCCCGCGCTGCACACCCAGCAGACCCGCGACGCCACCGTTGCAATGGCCGCCGTCGACGCTCCCGCAAGCGTCGGCGCGCCAACAGCACAGCCCGGCGCCCGATGGCCCTGGCTGCTGGCCTGGCTCACGCTGGCCGCAGCACTGTGGTGGCTGGAACGACGCAGGCGCTGACTGCGGCAGTGCACGGCCACATCAGCGCAAGATCGCGTGCGGTGCTGCTTTCAAACAGTCGCACTTGAAATGCATTGATTTGGGAAACAGCCGTGCTGCAATGTCAGCAACGTCTTGGTGCCACATTCAACGCGACTGGCGCGACCACACCCGGCAACAGTTGTTCGCCGGCAACGCCACATCGTCGATCAACTGCAAGCCCACCGACACCGCCAGTGCATCCACCGCTTCGGCATCGCGAATGCCCGATGCGGGATCGCGTTCGCGCAACATCGCATCGAACGCGCGATTGCTCTGGCTGGTGAATTGGCCATCGCGGTTGAACGGCCCATACACCACCAGCAGCGCATCCGGCGCCATCACCGCCGGCAACCCCGCAAACAACGCCTGCACCTGCGGCCAGCCCATGATGTGCAAGGTATTGGCGCTGTAGACCGCGTCGTAGCCGGCAGGCTCGCCCGCCTGCGCAGGCGGCAATGGCGGCGTGGGCGCCAGGCCCGGTGTCGGCGTCAGCACCGCCTGCAATGCAATCGGTGGCGGCGTATTCGGTAATGCCGCCTCGTCCAGCCACTGCGTCATGCCCGGCAGATGGTCGGCATGATCGCTGGCCTGCCAGCGCAACCACGGCATCGCCGCCGCAAAATGTACCGCGTGTTGCCCGGTCCCGGCGCCGATTTCCAGCACATTGCGGCGGTCGGCAAAGTGCCGTTGCAACACCTCCAGGATCGGGTCGCGGTTGCGTGCGGAGGCTGGCGAAAAGGGTTTGGTCATGGAAGACGTCCAGGAAGAGCGAACCCGATTGTCGCGCGCGCAAGCGACATTGCGCAGTGCGCACGACGGCATCGATGCGGCGCCGCGCCCGCATGCGCGTGCGCGTGCATCAACGCAGGCCCGCAAATTCCGCTGTTGCTTGCAGGTTGCCTGGATGGCGCTTGCAGCTTGCCCGCCGCAGATGCGCGGCACCGCGGGGCGTTAGGTTCAACGCGCCGCCGGCAATGCGTCATACGCACGTCGCACCGCGTCCTCGCCATAGCGCCGCTCCAGCCGGCGCACGATGAAGTGCCCGCGCGCCATCGCCTGGAAGTGGCGCATGAACACCGTATTGAGGGTTGCGCCGCTCACCGCACCGACCAGCGGCACTGCCTGCACGGCGAGTTTTTCGCCGACATTGACCGAGAACTTGGCCGCAACGCGCGACACCAGCGACACCAGCACCGGCGCGCCCTTGCTGGCAAACCCGTGTGCGGCAACGTATTGCGCCGCAGCGCTGAGTTGCTGCGCCATCGCCGCGCGTACCGCGAAGTAGCCCGATTCGGCGCCATCGTCGCCGACACTGCGCCCGCCATGCGCCAGCACTTCCAGGCAGGCCAGCGCGGTGTCCGGATCCTGCAGCGATTCGCCTTCGGAACGGGCGATATCGGCGATGGAGCGCAACATCACCGTCGTGGTCACCGGCAGCTCCACCAACAGCCCGGGCAGGCCGAAGAATCCGCCGGCACCACCGGCGACAGCCACCGCCATGGTGTGGCGTGCGGTGGACGCAGGCTGCTGCAGATCGGTCTTGCCGCGCAGGCTCAGTAATGCCGATTTCATCGCCACCTGCAGCGCGCGGCGGGTCACGCCGTCGATGCTGCGGGTGACCAGCTTCGGCAGCCGTCGGGTGATCAGGCTCTCGATCGGCGCGCCCATTGCATTGGCCAGTCGGGCGGCCACGCCGGGGTTTTCCAACAGCGCGTGCGCGGTGGCCAGATCGCGTTGCGCGGCAACGTCCATCACCGGGATCGGAAGCGTCGTCATGCCTGCTCTTCGTCGTTGGGGGCTTGCGGCGATGGTACCCAGCGCCATGTGAGCGCCGGACGAGCGAACTCGGCAAGCGAAAAACACCATCCTGCAATTGGCTGGCAAAATGCGCCATCATCGGGGTTCAAGCAGCTAATGCCGAACAGATGAATCGTGAGATCCGCCACAGCATCGTCATTGCGGCCGCGCCGGAAGTGGTCTGCGCCGCATTGTCCGAGCCCATGCAGCTGGCGCGCTGGTGGACGCGCGAGGTGAGCCTGGTCGAGAACCGGGTGCGGCTGGACTGGAGCCGGCAGGGCTGGCGGGTGGAGCTGAGCATCGACGACGGTGCCGACTACCGCCTGGTGCGCTGGCGTTGCCACGCCTCCAACATGCTCGACACCGACGCCTGGAAGGGCACGGTGATGCGTTTTGACCTGCGCTCCACCAGCCAGGGCACGCAGGTGGAGTTCGAACACTCCGGCTATCGCGACTCGCCCTGCAAAGAGGCCTGCGCACGCGGCTGGCGCTTCTTCCTGGGCAGCAGTCTCAAGCGCTATGTGGAAACCGGCGAAGGCATGCCGTCGGTCGATATGCGCAGCCCCGAGCTGCCTAACAGCGGCGGTCGCACGCTGCGCTAGTGGCGGCTGATGTCACGGCCGCTCGCTGGCATAAGGGCGACACGGTAGACGCCGATCCATCAAGCCAGGCGCCCTGGCGTGCCAACTGTCGTCCCCGATGGCGACATAGCGGACCGCTCGCTCACGCCGGGTCCGCTTACGCCGTATGCGGCTGGCCCATGGCAGGCGCCGTGCTGCCGGGCAGCTGCGCATCCACCGTCACCGGGCTGTCGCTGCGCAGCAATGCGCGCGCCTCGGCATCGGTGGCCACCGCCGGCGGCGAGCCGCGCAGCGGCAGGCCGGCGGTTTCGCGCACGAACAGCATGGTCACCAGGCCGATCGCCGCCGCGCCCATCAGGTAGTACGCCGGCACCAGCGGGTCGCCGCTGCGCTCCACCAGCCAGGCGGTCACCAGCGGCGTGGTGCCGCCGAACAATGACACCGACACGTTGAAGGCGATCGACAACGCGCTGTAGCGCACCGGGGTGTAGAACAGCGCCGGCAGCGTGGACGGCATCGAACTGGTGAAGCACACCAGCGCCAGGCCGAGCAGCATCAGCCCGGCGAAGATCAAGCCGTCGTGGCCGCTGCCGATCAGCAGCAGGCAGGGGATGGCCAGCGCGAACAACGCGACGCAGGCGCCGATGATCATCGGCCGGCGGCCAAGCCTGTCGCTGAACAGGCCGCCGACGATGTTGAGCGGCATCATCACCAGCATCACCAGAATGATCAGCAACAGGCCCTTGCTCTCGGCATAGCCCATGGTGACGCTGAGATAGCTGGGCATGTAGGTCAGCAGCATGTAGTCGGTGACGTTGAACACCAGCACCAGGCCCACGCACTTGAGCAACTGCGGCCAATGCAGGCGCAGCATCGTCAGCAGGCCCTGCGCGGCGGTTTCGCGCTCGCGTTGTTCCGATTGCTCGGTATAGGCACGAAATGCCGGGGTTTCTTCCAGTTTCATGCGCATGTACAGGCCCAGCAGGCCCAGCGGGCCGGCAATCAGGAACGGCACACGCCAGCCCCAGTCGAGCATCTGCGCCTGGGTCACCGTCATGTGCAACGCCGTTACCGTGGCGGCGCCGGCGATGTAGCCGCCCAGGGTGCCGAATTCCAGCCAGCTGCCCATCAATCCACGATTGCGGTCGGTGGCGTATTCGGCAATGAAGGTCGCCGCGCCGCCGTATTCGCCACCGGTGGAAAACCCCTGCAACAGCCGCGCCAGCAACAGCAGCGCCGGTGCCCACAGGCCGATCTTGGCGTAGGACGGAATCAGCCCGATGCTGAAGGTGCCCAGGGCCATCAGGATCATGGTCGCGGCCAGCACCTTCTGCCGCCCGTAGCGGTCGCCGAGCGGGCCGAACACCAGCCCGCCGATCGGCCGCACCAGGAAGGCGACGGTGAAAGTGGCAAAGGTGGCAATCAACTGCGCGGTGGGATTGCTGGCCGGGAAGAACACCTGCCCCAACGTCACCGCCAGGTAGCCGTACACGCCGAAGTCGAACCACTCCATCGCATTGCCCAGCGCGGCGGCGCCTACTGCCTTGCGCAGCATGCCGCGGTCCACCACGGTGACTTCGTCCAGTTGCAGTTGGCGGCGGCGCTTGAACCAACCGAAGTGCGAGGCAATCGCGCGCGTGTCGTGCATGTGTTGTGTCTCCATGTGCGGCCATCGCTGCCCGCTCGCCCTGGCAACGCACAGGACACGGCGCATCACGCAGGCATGGCAATGGCACATGCACAAGATGACGCCGGAGGCATTCCCGGACGGCCGCGTGGACTCAGCGACGCTGCGGGACAGACGACCAAGGGATGGGCAATGCCCAAGGGCTTGATCAGCCCGTTATGGTACTACAGCGCGCAGATCGCTGCAGCCGCGATGGCGGAGCATCGCTGAAAAGCGCTTGTTTCAAGGCATCTGGCGCATTTTGCGCGTACATTGCGCCCTCAGTGCACTGCGCATGTACTGCCGTAGTGCGCGCCATCGATCAGGCGCTGTGCATGCTTACACCAGCGCCTCACCCAGCTGCGACAGCAGCGGCTGCAGATCTTCGCGCGTCTGCGGGCGCACGGCGCGCGCCACTTCCACACCGTCGCGCAGCAGGATGATGGTCGGCCATAACGTGACGCGGAACGAGCGGCCCAGGGGCCGCCCTTTTCCATCTTCGATCTTGCGGTAGTCGAGCGCCGCCACGCCACCCAGCAGTTTCTGCAGCAGCGGTTGCGCGGCAATGCAGTGGCCGCACCAGTCGGTGCCGAATTCCAGCACCTGCAGACCGGCCTGTGCATCCACCTCGCTGCGTTCGGGCGCCTGGGTGGCGTAGTCGCGAACAAACCCCATCGTCTAGCCGCTCCGGTGTGCTTACGACAATGCGCGCTGGATCTCTTCCAGCGGCAGGTTGGTCAGGTCCTTGGCCAGGTCGCCGACCAGGCGCTGCTGGGTTTCCTTGTGCAGCAGCGGGCGCACGCGGCCCAGTGTGGTCGGGTCGGCGACCAGCACCAGATGCGTGTACTCGTGCTTCAGCGCGCCATCGTTCAAGGCGTGCGACAGCTGCTTGGCGAAGGTCATTTCGTCCATGTCCGCCTCGCTGAGATCCTGCGGCGCCTTGCCGGCCGGGCCATCGTCGTCGACGTTCTGCACATCGGTGCGCGCGTGCTGGCGCAGCACCACCTTGGCTTCGTTCCCGGTGTTGGTGAACCAGCGCGCTTCGCCGCCATCGGCCACCACCACCAACGCACCCTGAGGAATTTGCAGACTCATTCGATTCTCCTGATAGAACGGCGCTGCATGTGCAACGCCAGTCGGCCTCAACCTAGGTGAGAGGATGTAAGCGCCGCGCCTAGCCGGTGTCAGCGTGGCGTTAGCGTGGTGCGGCCAGCGGCGGAGGCGGCAGGCCCAGATGCTTGCTGAAGAAACGCGCCGCCACCCGCAGCGCCTGCTGGCTCTCCGGCAATGCGTTGGTGAGGTGGAAGGCGTGCCCCAGGCCATCCCACACATGCAGATCCGATTCGCGGCCCAGATCCACCAGGCGCGCATGCGTGTAGGCGGCATTGCTCAGCTCGGCAGCACGCGTGGCGGTCAGAAACAGCGTCGGTGGGAACTGCTGCAGCACCGCATCGGAAAACACCGGCGACACCAGCGGATCGTGGAAGTCCACGTTGTCGCCGTAGTACAGGTCTTCCCAGATCGGCAACGCCCCGGCCTTGTCCGGCAGCAAGGCATCGTTGACTGCCGCCACCACAATGCGCGAATCGCCGCGGTAGCGCGCATCGCCTGCGGCGCAGAACAGCCCGGCCGCCGCCGGCATCGGCAACTTCTCCTTGGCGAACCACGCCAGCGATTCACCGGTGAGCACCCCGCCGGCCGAACAACCGAACAGGCCGATGCGCTCTGGCGCATAGGTCTTGAGCGCGGCGCGATACACCGCCGCCACATCCTCGCTGGCAGCCGGGAAATGGTGCTCGGGCCCCATGCGGTAATCCACCGCGACCACGGTCATGCCGGTCATCGCCGCCAGCGGAATGGCTTCCATCAAGCCGAACGAGGCCGCGCTGCCCATCACGAAGCTACCGCCATGCAGTTCGATCAACATGCGCTTGGCCTGCTCGGGTGTGCGCGTACGCGGCTCCACCCGCAGCACCGGCACGCCGTTCCAGGTTTCGGGCGTGATCTCCACCGCGTAGCGCGTGCGCAGCTGCGCAATCACGCCTTTGGCCCAACGCTCGGTGTCGGCGCGGATGCTCGGCAATTGCTTGAGCAAGGTGGCGTTGTCGGCCTTGTCCAACGGATCGGCGCGGGCCACCCCGGCGGCCATATGCGCACGCGCGGCCGGGCTCAGATACTCCGACACCGGCAGGTCGAACGCAGGCACATGCCGGATGCCATCGGGGGCCGATGCGGTCGCCGGTGGTGCCGGCTCGGCAGCGGTTGCGTGCATGCTGCACGCGGTACAGATCAACGTGAGCGCCAGCGTTTTGTTCAACCAATGACGTGTCATGCAGTGCCCTCCCAGGCAAGTCGAACCGCCAAGGATACCGTCAGCGGCCGGCTTGCATCGCGTGCAGACAATGGCGCTGCATGTAACGACGCGATGTAACGAAAATGCTGCAACTACGCACACCGCAGCGTGCAATCGGACCATCGCATCAAGCGTGCGCGAGCGTTCGCTATCGCAGGCAGGTGGATGCGTTTGCTTGCATCCGGCGGACATCGACATCGCGACCACCGGCACCACCACGGCGTGTACCGGTGCATCGACGCATGCACTTAAGTCATGCGCTCAGGCAGCAGGTGTCGACGCTGCAGTCGGTGGCAGATGCTGCAATGCCTGCAGCGTGGAGGTGGTCAGTGGCGACGGCAGTGCGTCCAGTGCGAACCAGCCGATGTCGGCGATCGCTTCGGGCTCGCGCCGCTCGGCGTGCTCGCTGCCCTGGATCGCGGCCAGATACACCGGCGCAACCCAATGCTGCGGCGGCGTCAGGTTCGGCTCGAAGTAGCTGACGATGCACAGCACGCCTTGCAGTTGCACCTGCAGGCCGGTTTCTTCCAGCACTTCGCGCACCACCGCGTGTTCCACCGTTTCCATCCAGTCCACCTTGCCGCCGGGCAGGCCCCAATGGCCTTGCTCGGGTGCACGCCCGCGCTGCACCAGCAGCAGGCGGCCATCGGCGCGGCGGATGAACGCGCCGCAGCCAACGCGTGGACGTCGGTCGGTATCGATTGAGTTGGACATAGGCATTCCGGACGTTGAGGCGCGTAGTGTCCCAGATGTGCGGCAGGCAGGTGGTGCATCTGCGCCGTGCATGCCGGTGGCGAGGATGCCGGCAAGGCTGCGCGATGCCGCCAGTCGATGCGGTGCATCGCACGCGCCTGCTCGCGTGATGCGCAGGGCGATCGCCATGGCGCCGCACTACGCAAGCACCCGCTAGATCGAATCCACGCACCTGCAAGTGCATGCTCCTGCGGAGCGCCTCTCCACGCCCATCCACGCTGCCTTAGCGCCAGGTTGGCGAGGATGCGTGCAGCCCGCGCCGTCATGGCGCACCGTCCTGGAGGTTGGAATGTCGCGTATCGTCGTGATCGGTGGCCATGGCAAGGTCGCGCGTCTGCTGACGCCGTTGCTGGTGCGCGGTGGGCACTCGGTCACCGCACTGTTTCGCAATCCTGCACACGCAGACGATGTGATTGCCGACGGCGCCACCCCGCAGGTGTTCGATATCGAACAGGCCGACACCGATGCGATTGCCGCGCAACTGGCCGGCCACGATGCGGTGGTGTGGTCGGCCGGCGCCGGTGGCGGCGATGCGGCGCGCACCTATGCGGTGGACCGCGATGCGGCGATCCGGTCGATGCATGCCGCCGCGCAGGCACGCGTGCGCCGCTACGTGATGGTGTCCTATCTCGGGGCCGGGCTGGAACACGGCATCGGCCCGGACGATGGCTTCTTCGCCTACGCGCAGGCCAAGGCCGCCGCCGATGCGCAGCTGCGCACCACCACGCTGGACTGGACCGTGCTGGGGCCGGGGAGGCTCACGCTGGAGCCGCCAAGCGGCCGCATCACCCGCGATCCAGGCAGCGATGCCGATGGCGGCGTGTCGCGCGCCAACGTGGCGCAGGTCATTGCCGCGGCATTGGCCATGCCAGCCACCATCGGCAAGACGGTGGGCTTCATCGACGGGCAGACGCCGATCCAGCAGGCCTTGTCGCAGCTGGAATGAACGCCAGGCCTATCGCGATGCCTGCGCGCGGCGCACCGTGCACCGACCTAACGAATTCCTAAAGCCGGCCTCGGCATAGTCGCGGGCGCAGCCCATTGTGGAGGTCGCTTATGTCTGCATTCGTCACGCCACGCCGTGCCGGCATCCTGCCGCCGTACCTGCTGGACCATGTGGCCCAGGCCGCGCCCGAGCGTGCGCGCCAATGCGCGCTGTTGTCCCGGCAGATCACCGCGCAGCTGCGCCAGCAGCGCGCGCTCGGCCTGCTCGCACGCGCCCAGGCGCTGGCCGCCGATGCTGCCAGCACGCCCGCCACGCAGGCCGTGCAGCGGCAGATCTACGACGCCCAACAAGGCACCGCCCTGCCCGGCACCCTGGTGCGTGCCGAGGGCGCTGCCGCCACCGACGATGTGGCGGTGACCGAGGCCTACGATTATCTCGGCGCCACGCACGACTTCTTCCAGACGGTGTACGGGCGCAATTCCATCGACGGCGACGGCATGCCGTTGATCGGCACCGTGCATTACGAGCGTGGCTACGACAACGCCTTCTGGAATGGCGAGCAGATGGTGTTCGGCGATGGCGATGGCGAGGTCTTCAACCGCTTCACCATCGCCATCGACGTGGTGGGCCACGAGCTGACCCACGGCGTGACCGAGCGCACCGCCAACCTGATCTACCAGGACCAGTCCGGTGCCCTGAACGAGTCGCTGTCGGATGTGTTCGGCGTGTTGATCAAGCAGTACTCCTTGCAGCAGCAGGCAAGCGAGGCGGACTGGATCATCGGCGCCGGCTTGTTGATGCCCGGCATCAACGGCGTGGGCCTGCGCTCGATGCGCGCGCCCGGCACGGCGTACGATGACCCGGCCCTGGGCAGGGATCCGCAACCGGCCAGCATGGCCGGCTACGTCGACACACAAGAGGACGATGGCGGCGTGCACTACAACTCCGGCATTCCCAATCACGCGTTCTATCGCGCGGCCGTGGCCATCGGTGGCTACGCCTGGGAGAAGGCCGGCCGCATCTGGTACCGCGCGCTCAGCGGCGGCAACCTGGCCGCCGGTGCGGACTTCGCCACCTTTGCCGCGCTCACCGTCAGCATTGCCGCTGCGGACTACGGCGCCGGCAGTGCCGAGGCAACCGCGGTGCAACAGGCCTGGCGCGACGTGGGCGTGCTGGCATGAGTCCACAGCGTCCGCCAGTGGATGCAGGCGTGACCTTGCGGCTGGCACGCGAGGGCGGGGTGGCCGCCTTCCCCGCCATGCGGCGCGAACGCCAGCTGGTGATGGATGACCTGGACGAGGCGCAGCGCCTGCAGCTGCGTACCTTGCTGGACCAGTGCCTGGTGCATGCGCTGCCGCGCCCGCAGGCCGGTGGCGGCGATCGCCGTTATTTCAGCATTGCCTGGGACGGTGCCAGCGAGCCGCTGCGCATCCCCGAAGAACATGCACCGGCCGCGATCGTACGGTTGTGGAAACAGGGCACGCTGTAGCGCACCTGTGCCGCAATGCCGCCGCAAGCGATGTCGCGCGCGTGCCCATCGCCATCCACAAACGAAGACACCGCGCAGTGCGCGGTGTCTTGGTATCGAAAGTGGTCCAACTGCGGATGCCTGCACCCTTTAAGCTGCCTAGATGCTCTAGGGCTGCACAGCTGGTGACGCATAGTGCGGCCTGCGGCGTTAGCGCCACGTGCAGCGCAGCAGTCAACTTGAAGACACCCTACTCATCGCTGCAGTGCAGCAGGCCATTGCCGGCATCCGGCCCTGGCGCGCGCGCGTGGCGGGCGCCATTGGCATCGCACGCCGCCGCACGCCTGCATTGCCGTCAACACCGGCTTCGCGGATAGTCGCTGCACCGATCGGACGACTCCTGGACCTTTGTGATTGTGTTGCTGCTTGCTGCCGGACTGCTTGCCGGCCTGGGACTCGCCGGCGTCGTCGCCTGGCTGCTGCTGCGCCAGCGCGCGCGCACCACGGCTGCCTCTGCCGCGTCTGCCACCGTCACCCATGCCGCACGAGCGCCGCACGTGCCGCAGCCGGTGGCTGAGCAGGTGCGGGCGCCGCAGCAGGCCCAGGCGCATGCCGCCGCTGCAGCACAGCCCCTGCCGTCCGGGCCGCCACCGATGCAGCCGCTGCTGCGCCGCATGTATGCCGCGGTGATGTCCACCCCGGCGCTGGCCGACGGCCACCTGCCGACCGACCCGGCCCAGGCCGCGGTGCTGGCGGCGGTCGGCGCTGCGCTCGACCACGTGGACCTGCGCCCACAGCTGTTGCCGCGTCGCCCGCAGTTGTTGCCGCAGCTGATGCGCGCGGTCAACGACCCGGATGCTTCCGGCCGCGGCATCGCCGCGATCATCGCGCAGGACCCGGCGCTGGCCGCCAACCTGCTGCGCATCGCCAACAGCGCGCTGTATCGCCCGCAGGGCGGCCCGCTGGAAAGCCTGGAGCGGGCCGTGGTGCATATCGGCACCGAGGGCGTGCGCCAGATCGTCGCCGCCGCCGTGATGCAGCCGGTGCTGAGCCTGGAGGGCGGCCTCTACGCGCGCCTGCCGGCGGCAGTGTGGGACTACGCCCTGCGGACCGCCGCCGCTGCGGCCGCCTACATGCGCGAGCGCGGTGGCGATACCTTGTCGGCACAGCTGGCCGGCCTGCTGCAAGGCCTGGGCGCGGTGGTGATCCTGCGCGTGCTGCGCGATGCCTACGCCGAGCGCCCGAGCCTGCCCTACAGCCTGGAAGTGGCCGCCGCGCTGGTCGAACGCCATACCGCCGCCGTCGCCAAGACCATTGCCACCACCTGGGACCTGCCCGCCGCGCTGGGCACCGCGCTGGACGAGCAACGCCCCGAGCACGACACCACCCTGCTCACCAGCTCGCTCGGCATGGCGCTGCGTTACGGCCGGCTGGCCGCCGCGCTGGCCATGCTCGCCCGCCACGGTGCCGAGCAGGAGGAGCATGCGCTCAGTGTGCTGTCCACGCTGGAGCCGGACCACGCGGCCAACGCCGCGCTATGGCAACGGCTGGTCGCCGCCAGCGTGGAGTGAGGCCGGCCCGGTCGCGATACGCATGTGCCCTGATAAGCGCATGCGCAGCACCACCGCTCAGCAATCGCTCGCAATCATCTCCTTGACCCGCGCCGCAAGCAGGCTGACGCTGAACGGCTTGGCCAGCACCGCCATACCCGGTTCCAGGTGGCGGTCGTTCAACTGCGCGTGTTCGGCAAAGCCGGTGATGAACAGCACCTTGAGCCTGGGCCGGCCGACGCGCGCGGCATCGGCCATCTGCCGGCCGTTCATGCCGCCGGGCAGGCCCACGTCGCTGATCAGCAGGTCGATGCGCGCTGGCGACTGCAGGATGCCCAGCCCGGTGGCGCTGTCGCCGGCTTCCAGCACCGTGTAGCCCAGCTCTTCCAGCACCTCGGTGAACAGCAGGCGGATGGACGGTTCGTCATCGACGATCAGCACGGTTTCGCCGGCCAGCGAGGGCGCCAGTTCCAGCGTGGCGGCACCGCCGTCGCTGCTGTCGTCGGCACCGGCATGCCGCGGCAGGTAGATGCACACCGTCGAACCCTTGCCCACTTCCGAATGGATGCGCACCTGCCCGCCGGATTGCTTGGCAAACCCGTAGATCATCGACAGGCCCAGGCCGGTGCCCTCGCCGATCGGCTTGGTGGTGAAGAACGGATCGAACGCGCGCGCCACCACGTCCGGCGGCATGCCGGTGCCGGTATCGCTCACGCACAGCGACAGGTAGTGGCCTTCCGGCATGCCCAGCTGCTGGCCCATCTCGCGGTCGATCCAGCGGTTGCTGGTCTGCACGCACAGGCGCCCGCCGTCGGGCATTGCATCGCGCGCGTTGATGCACAGGTTGAGCAGCGCGTTCTCCAGCTGCGGCGCATCTACCAGGGCCAGCCACAGCTCGGCCGCGGCAAGGTTTTCCACGCAGATCCCCGGGCCCACCGTGCGCTGGATCAGCTCCAGCATGTCCACCACCAGCCGGTTGACGTTGGTCGGCTTGGGCAACAGCGTCTGCCGCCGCGCAAATGCCAGCAGCCGGTGGGTCAGCGCAGCCGCGCGCGTGGTGGCGCCCTGCGCGGTGGTCACGTAACGCTCCAGGTCGCGGAAGCGGCCTTGTTCGATGCGCAGGCTCATCAGCTCCAGCGCGCCGGAAATGCCCGCCAGCAGATTGTTGAAGTCGTGCGCCAGCCCGCCGGTGAGCTGCCCCACCGCTTCCATCTTCTGCGATTGGCGCAGCGCCTCTTCCACCGTCATCAGCTCGCGCGTGCGCTCGGTGACCCGCTGCTCCAGCGTGTCGCTCAGCTCGCGCAGTGCCGCCAGCGCGCGGTCGCGCTCTTCCGACAGCGCGTGGCGCGCCTCAATGTCCAGCAGCACACCGGGAAAGCGCAGCGGCGTGCCATCGGCGCCCTTTTCGACCCGGCCATTGGCTTCCAACCAGTAGTACTTTCCGTCGCGCCGCTTGACCCGGTACTGGTGCGCGTAGGCACCGCCGCGGGCGAGCGCTTCGCCAATGGCCACGCGCAGCCCCTCGCGGTCGTCCGGGTGCACGGTCTGGATCACCTGCTCCAGCGACAGGCCGCTGCGGCTGGTGGACGGATCGAAGCCGAAGTTCTGCGCAAACGCCTCGTCCACCGAAAACGCGTCGGTGGGCAGGTCCCAGATCCAGGTACCGATGATCGCCCCGGCCGCCAGCGCCAGCTGCACGCGCTCGGCATTGCGGCGCGCCACGGTTTCCGCCTCCAGCGCGCGATCGCGCTCGCTGGTACGGTTGACCACCTCGTGCACCAGGTGGGTGTTCTCGTTGCTCAACATCGCGTGCTGGATGTCGCGGTTGCGGTCGGCCGCCACCTGCGCGGTGGTTTCGATGGCGATATTCATCAGCCCCACGATGCTGCCGTCTTCGCCGCGGATCGGCGAGGCGGTGGCATTCCAGTAGGTCATCTCGTTGACGCCGTTGCGCAGCATCGGCAAGGCGATGACCCCCTGGCCGAAGCCCTCACCGATTTGCATCACCCGGGCGAAGTCCTGTGCGATGGGCGCGTAGGTTTCCTTCCACACCTCGGTCACCGGCTGGCCCAGCGCCTGCGGATGACGGTCGCCCATCGATTGCACGTACACGTCGTTGTAGAGCAGGCGCAGCTCCGGCCCCCACAGCACCGCACCGAGCAGGGTGGAGTTGAGCACCACCGACAAGGACGAGCGCAGCGACTGCGGCCAGGTCTCCGGCGCCCCCAGCGGCGTGGCGGCCCAATCGTGTGCGCGCATCAACGCGCCCATCTCGCCGCCCCCCGCAAGAAACTCCAGGCCGGCGGACTCGGTGGCGGGGCGCTGTGTGCTCACGTGACGGCATTGCCTGGCGGAAAGTGCGCGCATTGTGGCACGCAGCGACCTCAGCAAGCCGTGCAGACGCGCGCGTGCCCCGCGGTGGCGCTGCGCGCGCCAGCTGGGCGTGCTGACGCGGGGATGACGGCATGCCCACGTCGCACTCACGTCCTGCGGGTACAGACTGGGCCGCAACATCCCCAACCGTATGAGGCACCCCGTGGACAAGAACCGTATCGAAGGTACCGCCAAGCAGGTCAAGGGTTCCATCAAGGAAACCGTTGGCCGCGTCACCGGCGACAAGAGCACCGAGCTGGAAGGCGCTGCCGAAAAGAATGTGGGCAAGGTGCAGAACAAGGCTGGCCAGGTCGCCGACAAAGTGCGCGACGCCGCCAAGTAACGCTGGCAAGTCAACACTATAGGCAGGCATTACGCCCGCCGCGCTGAAGCAGTGGATTGGCCGTCAGGCGTCACGCACGACGACGTAGACGGTGGATTCCACTTCGGCGAGAGATCGCACCAACGCCCCGACATGATCGGGGCGTTGGCGTTTTCGGGTTTGGAAATGGTTTTTGATTTACCAGGCTGACGGCCAGGAGTGTTTGCACGTCGCCGCAACGATGATCAAGCCACGTGCACGCGCACAACGCACTCCCCTGGGCGTGCGCCCTAAACGCTGGGCTTGCGCCCGCGTGTAGCAGGCCGCTTCGCAACGCTGTCGCCATGTTGCTGCCACCACATGGTCAGCGCTTCCATCGTTGGGCCCAGTCCGCGCGCCTTCGGCGTGATGGCGTATTCCACGCGCGGTGGCACCTGCGCAAACACGGTGCGCGTGACTAGGCCATCTGCTTCCAGCTCGCGCAATTGCGCGGTGAGCATGTGCTGGGTAACGCCGGGGATGGCCTTGCGCAGCTCGCCGAAGCGATACACGCGCTGATTGAGCAGCCACATGATTTCCAGCTTCCATTTGCCAGACAGCAACGCAAATGCGCGACGCATCTGTTCGTGCATGTTGTGCTCGCCGTCCTCAATGGTCTGCTTTTTCATACTAAGCCCTGGTGATTCATCCTACTTTTCAATCGATATCTTAGGCGACATTCTGATGGCCGGTTGCATTTAAATATTGACTGGCAAACACCATGAGCATTTCTATTTACTGGATCAGTACCGCGCTGCTGTGCCTGTTGTATCTGGCCTCTGCCGGCATGTATCTGGCCAAGGGCGAGTTCGTGCGCAAGGCGCAGGCCGAGCTGGGGTATTCGGCACCGTTGCTGGTGCCGTGGATGATCGTCATCAAGATCCTGGGCCCGGTGGCGATTGTGTGGCGCTTCAACACCGCGTTGAGCGATCTGGCCTACGCCGGCATGTTCTACCACCTGCTGTTGTCGGGCATGGCGCATCTGGGTGTGCGAAAGCCCAAGGACGCGGTACCGGCCGTGTTGGGGCTGCTCTTCCTGCTCGCTTCGTTCGTTACGCAAAACGCCGCGCGCCAGCTGCCCTCGCCCTATGCACCAACTGCAGCGGCCATCCACGCAACGCTGCAGTAACGCGACCCATCGGTTTTAATGCGTCTGCAGCCACCGGCTACAGACGCAGATAAACGCTTACAGCCAGATGTAACCGATGATTCCATCGTTCGCCGGGTTCTTCACGTTCTCGCAGCTGATGTCCAGAGTATCGAAGTGATCAGCCCAGTTGTTCGGCTTCAGGCCGCCACGCATGCAGCGGTAGAGAGGGACGGTACCAGCGATCTGGGTCGATGCGATGTACCCAGTGATCGGCATGTCTCTCGCTGGCAATTGCCCTTCGCAATTAGAGTCGGTCGAGGTGAATAAATCGCGGTAGTCGTTCGTCATGCACGAGTACAACGTGTGACTTCCCTCGAATGGGTAGTAGGAAATGAATCCAAGTGTTCCCTGCTTCTTTCCTGGGTAGATCATGCCGCCAGGAGTATTCAGTGGGCGCCCTGACCTCGTGTCGTCCCTGTAGAACCAGCGTTCCAATTCGACCAACTGGACACCAGCGGGGACAGATGCTGGCTGAGCTAACGCGGCTGCCGTTGTACGATGGCTTGCACCCAGATAGTCGATTTTCTGAGCAATCGCCGATTCTGTCCCAAGGAGACCCACACTCATTACCGCGGCGGCCAGGGTACTACTCAAACAAAACTTCATATTCCGTCCTAAGTTCCGGTGAAATCCGGCTGGCTATACTCTGCCGTGCACACCAAGTAGACGAGGCGGATAGACTGATTCTCGTGTGGGAAAATTCTGAATCGCGTGCCGCGGTCCGCGTCCAGACGCGGCACGTCATTGCCAATCATCGACACCATAAAGCTGTCGAATGGATGAGATCGGTGTCTGCGCTGTGGGTGGATGACAGCAGATAAGGTGGGCCATGTGACTTCGGTTGGCGAAGGACTGTCAGGTACCCCAATGCGCTGGTCGCGATGCATTGCCCTGGCGTTACTCGCCCACCGCCGCGCGGCAGGCAGCCAGGGCGCGGCTGATGTGCTTTTCCACCATCTTGACCGAGATGCCCATGACGGCGGCGACTTCCGGGTAGGTGAGGCCGTCGAAGCGGTTGAGCATGAAGGCCTGGCGGCATTTGGGCGGCAGCGCGGGCAGCGTGTGGGTGTGCAAGTGCTGCAGGGTGCGGCGGGCGTCCACCAGCTGGTCCACCGCCGTGCCGGCGGCGGCAAGCGGTTCGCTGTCCTCCAGCGGCACGTGGCGGGAGGCGTGCCTGCGGTGGCGCGTGCGCCAGTGCTCCAGCACCACGTTGTGGGCAATGCGGTACAGCAGCAGCTTGTAGCTGTGGATGTCCGGCGTGTCGCGGTAGGCCAGCAGGCGCAGCAGCGCTTCCTGGGCGAGGTCGGCGGCGGTGTGCGGGTCGCGCAGGCGCCGCCGCATGTAGGTGAGCAGCTCCGCCTGCAGCTGCACCACGGCTTGGTCGAAGCGTTCCCTGGCTGGCGCGCGCTCCTCGCGCACCTGCCAGCGCGTGGTGAAGCGGCCAAGCGCGTAGATGCCCGCCATGGGCGCGCGAGCCGGCAGCTCGCGCACGGCGTAGGCGCTGCGGTGGCGCCACGGGCGGCTGCTGTATCGCTCACCCGGCACCGCGCTTGCGGCGTATGCGCGTGCCGCGACCACCTGGTCGATGACACCGTGGCGGTCTGCACGCGACGCGCCGGCCATGCCCTCAATCATCATGCGACGTCTCCAGCAACGGGCCGGGCACATGCGGTGCGCGCACGCGCTGCGGCGTAATCAGCGTGGGTCTTACAACGCTGATGACCAGTTCGCCATCGCGCTGGCGGATGTGCAGCTTGCTGCCGATGGCGAAGCCCAATTGTTCCAGCCAGCGGCCGCGCAGGCGCAGGGTGGGAATGCGCTGGTGACTGTCGGGATAGTACCCATAGCCGACGGTGCACTGCTGCGGCGCACGCGGGCGGCCGGGCCGCCGTGGTGTGCGGGGTTCGGCGCGGGGTTCGGGGATGGGCGTGCGCTCAAGGTACGGACGCGGCTGGATCGATGGATCCAGCGAGCGCCAGACGACTTCGGTAGGCGGTGGTACCGTGGCGCGCTTGCGCGCAGGCGTAGGACGGGATGGGGATCGACGCATGGCAAAGCCCTCCTTGACGAACAGGCCCCGTCGCACGACGCAACGGGATGTCGGGAGGCTAGAAACCGCACACAGACGGCGGGCGTTTCCCAAAGGGATTCGCATTAGCCGCTTTCCGACGCAAGTGTCACGCCGATTACGCATGCAAGAAACTGCAGGCACAAAAAACCCACCGGTTTGACGGAGGTGGGTGCCGCTGTGTGAGGAGTTTCTAGGCTCCTTGCAGCGAGATTGCTACGCGTTGGGTGGTGTGTCAACTGGTTGCAGCGACTCATTGCAGTGCTGCGCTTAGCCAAAAAATTCTTTTATGCAGGCGGTTTCTCCGCACTCGGACAGTCACCTCAGCTTGACCCTGCCCTGCGCCACCCGCACACTTCCAGCCGGAGCCTAGAAACTCCCCACACAGCGGTACCCACCTCCGAGTTTTGGTGGGTTTTTTGTGCTCGGCCATCTGGCCTGGCACTGCTCGGCGTTCTTGCGCCGGGAGGGCGGCGAATACAACACCCGCAAGGGGAATAAGCCCGCCGGCTGTGTGCGGTTTCTAGCCTCCCGGCATCCCGCTGCGTTGTGCAGCGGGAGCTGCCTCACGGCAAGGAGAGCGGCATGCACAACGAACCCGGCTACTGGATGTCCGAAGGCACGCAATACCACCTACTGCGCATACGCGACCAACTGCGCCTGCTCGCTACTCTGGCCACACCGCGTTCGCGCGACGAAGGCGCCATGGGCATGCCTGCCATTCCGCTCCAGCAGTGGGCGTATTGCTTACAGCAGTTGGCTGAGCAGGTAGATGATGTGCTGGGCGACTTGGGCACTGCTGGGTAGTGCGCTTCCTTAGATGCAAGCAAGGCGCCATGTGAGCCGCCAAATCTGCGGCTATCACCAACCTACCTGACGCACCCACGTACATGACGCCGAGGATAAGATCAGTGCGCACAGACGAATGCCATGAACCGCATCGCCACCATCGGGCGCTGCACCGTACTAGCAACGTCAGCGTTGTGCGCAAACGCTTAGGTACAGCGGGCGCATGCACAAGGCATAGGCGTCAGCCACCGACAAAGCAATGAACAAGCACATCGCGCGAGCGCCGCAACCGTAGAACTCCATCGCAAGCGACACCACGCCTTTCAACTGCTAGCGGTTGGGTGGGAGCGGGTGTCGGATGCTGCAGGTGGATGGCGGGTCGTCGGATTGGATAAGTAACCTGACCCCGTCATCCGGAAGAATCGAGTTTTTTTAACGGCCGCGCGTAGACGGTGTCATAGTTAGTACACCGGTCAACCTAGCCCGGCAACATGGAGATGGACGGCGAAGGGATGAAGAATTGAACAGTAGCTCATGCTGGCGGTAGCGGCTCCGCTACGGGAACAGAAGAAGCTTGTGTACGCGTCGGTGACGCGTGAGGGAGGTTCTAACGAAGCCCTATTTGCTCAGACGTGCCCTACCAGCTCAATGCCCAGTAGGCCGATGAACAGACGGCTGACGAACATCAAGAAAGCTGAATCTCCCGCCCAGATTGGGCATACTAGTTCGACACTCCGAGGATCATGTACATGGCCGTCTACGTTGATGCCGAAGGCATCCTTTGGCGCAATAGGCTATGGTGCCACATGGTCGCAGACTCTCTTGACGAGTTGCATACGTTCGCTAGGCAATTAGGTCTACGTCGACAGTGGTTCCAAGATCAGGGTAGCTACCCTCACTACGACGTTACGTTGCATGTTAGAGAGCAAGCCTTACGCTTGGGTGCGATTGATGCGGACAGACCCACAATGATCAGTCGTTGCAAAGCCCTAAAGAGCGAACTCGCCGTCGTCCAGTGTGAATTTCTTTTTGTTCTCCAAAAGGATTCGGAGGTTTCCAATGACTTTAGCAAAGCGTAGGCCCGCCATCTTGTCTCTGCCTGAGTATGCACTTCGGTCGGATGAATCGAATAAATTCAGCAAGACCGCTGATGAGCTAGACAACCTCCGATTTGGTTTCTTTGGCGAAGTTGGTGGCCTTCTCGCGGCCGTTAAACGCAGCGTTCGTGATCAAGTTACAGAAACACAAAGTGAACTTGCTGGCGAGGAACTAGGCGACGCGCTGTGGTATCTATTTGGAGTAGCAAAAGCCCTAAAGATCTCTCCAGATGCTTTGGGTGAGTCGTGTATAAAGCATCTGCGAGACCGATCTGGTGAGACAGCAATTCCGCCCACTGGCACGATCACTTTCGCAAATATAGATGGTGTCTTAGATTCGAGACATGGTCAGTGGGATGTGACACGGACAATACAGTTGGGAGTTCTTGCTAACGCCGCTGGAACTCTAGCGCACACAGCTCGCGAGCAGCTTTTGTCTATGGCGCTTCCTGTCGCAGTCAGTCATCTTGGAAAGATTCTTTCAGAATGGGCGCTCGCGTGCAGCGTATTTGAACTACGCACAGAGGATGTGGCACGAGACAACCTTGGCAAGGTTTCAGATCGTTGGCCATCAACTCGCATTTTTCATCCATTCTTTGACTCAGAAGATTATTATGAAGAACACGAACGTTTTCCGCGAAAATTTAGCATAGAATTTATTGAACGTGGCAGTGCATCTAATCCTTACGTTGTGCAGCGACTGCGAGGGGTAAACATTGGCGACCGACTGACTGACAATAACAATAAGCCTGACGGTTATCGCTTCCATGACGTATTTCATCTTGCATATATTGCTTTTCTAGGCTGGTCACCTGTACTTAGGGGTCTTTTGAAGCTGAAGCGAAAGTCAATTCCAAGCATTGACGAGAATCAGGACGGTGCGCGAGCGATGATCATCGAGGAGGGCATTGCGACGTGGATATTCAATCATGCGAATCATCGTCAATTCTACAAGGATATATCCGTAGGAAAATTAGACTTCAGCCTCTTGAAGCAAATTCGCAGCATGGTAGACGGCTACGAGGTTGAGGCATGCCCGCTCTGGCAATGGGAGTTAGCTATCCTTTCTGGCTTTGATGTTTTCCGTCAGCTGTTAGCCCATCGCGGTGGACTAGTAACTGTCGATATGATTGAGCATTCTTTAACTTTCCAGCCACCTAGTTATAGCAAGAAATGACACCTTCAAGTTTTGTCCGTGCTTTAGCATCTTTACGTCAAGAAGATGTCTTTAATCCGTATACAGACGTGTGCCCAGTGCATGATCTTAAAGACGCCCCATCGATACGCCAACGCAATCTTATATCGTATCTGAGCGTTTCAAAGTCATTGGGAGTTAACACTCTTTGGATGGGGAGGGATCTGGGATATCGCGGTGGCCGTCGTACTGGGTTGGCTCTTACGGACGAAGCACATTTACCCTTTATAGGTAAGCGCTACCCAGGCTGCAATTACGAGCGGGCAACCCAGGGCCCGATTGTCGCTGAACGAACAGCTGCGGAAATTTGGTCGATCCTCCCACGATTGGAAACGCCGCCGCTCCTTTGGAACGTGTTTCCGCTTCATCCGCACGAACCCAAGAGCCCCTTCAGTAACCGCCGTTTTACCAAGCGCGAGCTCTCTGAGGTTGAAGACCTAAATTCGTCCCTCATTGCTTGGCTTGGCATTAAACGGATCGTCGCTATTGGGAACGATGCAGCACTTTACGCGACCAGCTACGATGTGAGTGTTACGACGGTGCGCCACCCAAGCTACGGCGGGCTGCGCGAGTTTCGGGAAGGAATGCGAAAAATTTACTCACTCCCCATTCCCCCGCAGTCCCCATACGAGCAAAGTTCGCTGCCCTATTGATTGGGGCAGCTAAGGCATATTTTTTAAAAGTTCGGCAGTATCCTGTGTGCCGCCGAATGCATCTGTATCGAGATAGGCTAGCGAACTAAGGCATGTAAGCGTTCCAACACCAAAGCCCGACTCAGCAGCAAGGAAGGCCTGTAATTGACTGAGTCCAATCAAGTTCCCCATGGCACGGGTAGCATAATAGTGAGCGCGGTACATAACGCTAACGTGCACCTGCTTATCAAGAAGCTTCACACTAAGGTGGCTAAGGCACGGTAGATTCCGGTTCTGGAGCAGTGCTGGCTCCGGCAAAGGCAATTCACACCACGGTTCATCTAGATCCGTAGCGAATAGATCCTCCGGTTGCAAAATTCCAAGCTCATAAACGGCTTTCCAGTCTGAACCATTTTTTGAAGATCGTAGCTTCCTGACTATGCGCTCGAGCGGGTTGAACGTTCCGCCGGTGGCCGGATCATTACGTTCCATCATGCGCCATGCGTAGGTGCCCCATGAGTACTTTTTTTTCCCGAATCTGATTGCGCTGAGGTAACGCTCATAGAAGTCCGGTCTACCATGCTTCCGATAGATTCTTTCAGGAAAAATCGTATTTGCGACTGTACTTAATGTTAAATCCGGTGTGTGCTGCAGAAGCTTAGCATCTATCTTTGCAAGCACGCCCTTGTCTTCTTGGCTTAAAATAGTAGGACTCGAAATCTCTAAGACATAATTAAGTGCTGTTCGATTCTTCTCGTTATTTAAAGCGCGGGCAGCTTCTAACCACACTGGCACTATGCGAGCGCCTTGAAATAGCTTAGCCATGTATTAAGTCCCGAATGCACAAAGTGCATGAAATTTTATGTAGTTCCACGAAATCCAGGCGCTACCTGCATCGCCCCAGCCGCTTCCCCAGCTGTTTTGGATGAGAAAGAATGGAATTCCTTCTTCCCATCCAAGTCCAACAATCGAGAGGGCATGTCCAGAATCTGGTACAACTAAGCCGCCGTCAATAACGCGCCCGTCATTGGGGACATAAAATTTTTCTGTGAGTAGTAGACCGATGCCGACCGCTTTGCCTTTTCTTAATTCATCAATTAGCGCAGCCTGAGTGATAAAAATTTCAGATACAGGTGCCCCGTAAAGAGGCATCCCGGTTGGTAGCGGTGGAAGCGGAAACGGTGGATCGACTGGACTATAAGGACAGTCTACCTCCAGTGCGATTTGACTTGCTGCTGCCAGAGCCGGTGCAAGGCGCAATCCAGCGCCGGGCACCCACTCCGGAGACTGAGAAGCAGCACTATGATAGAGGTATTCGGGACTTAGCTCCTCGCCAATAGGAGACACTGGGTGCGTTAAAGCAGTTAATGCAAATGCGAGGCACGTCTTGCGCTGGCCCTGATCTCTGGCGGGTAGAGTGGATTGCACAGCAAGAATCTCTGTAGAGATCATGCGGCGGCCTCACCATCTATAAGAATCCGTTTGGATGCGTAGGTTAGGCCTTCACGAAGATCTTCGAACCCAAACATTGATCGGTACTGCGCATCGTCTGAGGATTCAGGCTCCCATGGCCTTCGCTCCCTCAATGCAAGCGAGCGCAGGTTAGTGTTGACCACTCGGGCGTCCATCGAGGTGCTTATTATATGCTTAGTAGCAATGGCACTCTGCAGGGAGTCTGATCCGTTATCTAACTGGCTAGATGCTTGTATAGGAAAAATTCTAAATCCATCATTTCTAGCGTCGTCTACGGACCAAAGATAGCCCGCTGACGCATGATTAGGAAGCTGAAGTACAACCTCATCCCCCTCTGCAGGCTCCAGAATCAACTCGCGGTCACTAACATCTAAAAGCCAAATGTCTCGTCGTGGATTAAAATTACCGCAACCAAAAATAGATTTTTTAATGTCGATTGGCTCAACCTGTAGAGCGCGTTTCGCGTCGCTGGATTTCCACAATCCAAGGCGAACTAGGCTCCAGGCCATTGCTGAGTAACTTACACCTACACGCAAAGAAAGCTGATAAAGATTCAGAGGCTCTTGTAAAGCACGGACACCCCAATTTTTGCGCCGCATCGCTAGCGCAACGGTGGATCTAGATGTGAGCAAACCATATGCGAACCAATCAGCTTCTAGCTCTACCCTTGCCGCGCCTGGTCCATACTGAATCTCTTCGTCAAGAGCTGAGTCATGCCCTAAGAAGAAGTGGCCAAGTTCGTGTGCGCACGTTAGATGTGTTTGTCCAGTCGGGCGCTCCGAGTTAAGAATTATTCCTGAGTTTGGTTCTCGAATGAATGCGCCAAGCAGGCTCTTAAAGGGTCTTCGCATGACCATGACACCTGCTTGTGCAGCAACCCATGTTGGGTCGACCCGGGTGTACCCGTCTTGAGTAAGTCTAAGGTCTGCGCGGGTATCTTTCAGAATACCTGCAGCAAGCAATGCGGAATCTTTTTGATAGTTGAGCATTCCTTGTCACGCCTCTAACTCATTTTTGATTATTCTTTAGAAATTCGGCGAAGCGAGCAACTTCTTGCAAATCGCTGTCTGAAAGACCTTTAACTGCTCGCGCCAAAAATGCAAATTGAGTCGGCGCTTTTGATTCTACTTCTCGACCGAGTAAAAGATACTCCACACCAACCCTATACAACTTAGCAAACCTGCTAAGCTCAGCGTCCTCAATATTTCGCCCACCAGACTCCATCAAGTCGATTAACTGTCTCGGCATGTTGAGGACTAAGGCAACCTCATCTTGAGACAATCCAAGGTACTCGCGCGACTGCTTCAAGCGATCTCCGAGCTGGGTGCGACTCTTTGATTCATTCACTGGCCACTCCCATTTGCGGCCTTGATAATTTCCCCAGAAAGCTTTTCGACAAATTCCACCTTGTCCTTATATCCTCCGCGTTGAATCACTGCATCCACGGGGATTTTCTTGCCGTATAACTTATCCACCTCTATCAATACTTCAACAGCTGTAAGTGAATCCATCTCAGCCCCGAATCCCTCCGTACTTGATGGCTCTGGATCTTTTGGGATCTCATTTTGATCCCAGAATTCACTGAGTATCTGCAGAAGCTTTTGTTTTTTTTCGTCCATGTAACCTCTCCATACGACGATTATTAGAAAATCTTACATAGGGGTGGAGTACATCACAAGTCATACTGGATTATTCCACCCGCCCCCAATCATTTTGTTTGCCAGGATACTGATTGAGCCATCTCATCTGAATTTTGGCGAGATTGCTACGGGAGGGCGGCGCAGGGACGCGTTGTTTAGGCCGCTTAATCGATCGTCAATGAATTCAGGTGCGTAGCCCCTACTCCGCTTCGTGCATGTCACCACTGTCGCAAGCCCAAGGTCAAGGCTGAGCATATTGTCGGGCTTCTGATTGCTGAAGATTGCCGGCATATCCGGCCCGCCGCTGCTCCGTAATGTCATGTCCATACTTGACATCATCGTCATCTTGGCATACTGCGCAGGGCACAGCGCCTGCCCCCGGGCCGTCAGGCGGTAATCCACCTGCGGCGGTACCTGCGCGTAGACGGTGCGCAGCACCAGGCCGTCGCGTTCTAGCTGGCGCAGCTGTTGGGCCAGCATCTTTTGCGAGATGGCGGGAATCAGCCGCTCCAGGTCCGAGTAGCGCTGCACCTTGCCGTCGAACAGGTGGAACAGCAGCAGCAGTTTCCAGCGGCCTTCGATGAGTTTGAGCAGGGCTTCGACATCGCACGCGGCGGTGTCCGGGGTGTGCGGCTTTCCCATGGGTGCGTGACTTACCTTTGCGTGCGTTCTTGCGGCAGGCGATGCCGCTGCCGATCATGGCATACCGTTTCTACCGGACCGCCGCCATGTCGCTTGCCCTGCCCGCCGCCATTGCCTGCTTTTTTACCGCCAGCAACGCCGGCGATGCCACGGAACTGCTGCCGCACCTGGCCGACGATACGGTGGTGCACGACGAGCACCGCCAGCACCGTGGCGCTGCCGCCATTGCGGCTTGGCTGGCACAGGCGCAAGCCACCACGCCGTATCGTGCGGTGCCAATTGGCGTGCACACCCAGGGCGAGCAGGTGAGTGTCACCGCGCAGGTGTCTGGCGATTTCCCGCAGAGCCCGCTGCAGCTGGAGCATGTGTTCCAACTGGTGGACGGCAAGATTGCGGCGTTGCGGATTCATTGACGCAGCATGCCGGCGTTGCGCCGGTAGCACGTGCCCGGATGCGGACCTTCCACAGCCGCATGACGCAACCGCACGCGCGGTTAGTGAGCGGTTGCTTGGCACCTCGACGCGCGTTGCGCCTCTGAGCAAATGTAGGGCGGCGCTAGTCGCCTTCTGCCTGAAGTCGAAACACCCTGCCGCCCTGTTCCGCATCTTCGCCAAAGGTGACTGTGACCGTCGCGCCTGCGTTGATGGCCTCATGGCGAAAGGACAGCTCGGCGTGATGCAGTCTCAGGCTGCTGTCAAATGTGGTGCCGCTCGATAGGCAGGCCACCGAGTCCATTACCGTGGCGTCTGCAAGCTCTGTTTGCCCATGCTGCATCAGGTAGGCACAAACCGCCTGCGCGGCGGGGTCGCCACCGTGCTCACACCGTTTGGCGGAAAGCGCCTGCTCTTGCGCATGCTTGAAGTTGGTTCCCCATGAGGTGTGGAACGCAAAACTGCGCACCTGGCCCGGCGGTACTGCACTGACAAAGGCGCGCAAGACCTCGCATAACTCAGCGGCAGGGGCTGCGTGGGCGGTTGCCACCGCCGTTAGCAGGATCGCGGGGACAGCGGCATAGACGAATAAAGCGCGCACGTGTTCTCCGCTGAAGAGGGCGTGCGCATTATTGAGTCGCTGCCAATTGCGCCGCAACGTGGACGCACGCTGCGGCGCTCGGTGTCGCGCCTGAAGGGTGTGTGGGCGTGGTCGTTCGCCTGCCACTGCCTTCGAAACGCTCAGCCGTTGAGCGTGCGGCCGCCGTCGACGATGAGTTCCGAGCCCACCGTCCAGCGGGATTCGTCCGAGGCCAGGTACAGCACGGCCTTGGCCACCTCGTCCGGGGTGCCGAAGCGGCCCAGCGGGATGGTGGCGGCGATGTCCTGGTTGACCTGGTCGCGGTATGCGTCGGGGATGCCGAGCTTGTCGTACAGCGGGGTTTCCACCGGGCCGGGGCTGACCGCGTTGAGGCGGATGCCGCGCGCCAGCAGTTCGCTGGAGAGTGTCTTGGTCATGCTCAGGAACGCCGCCTTGGTGGCTGCATACACCGATGAGCGGGCCGCGCCCACATGCGCGTTGATGGAGGTGTTGAGCACCACCGCGGCGGGGTTGGCGAACACCGGCAGCAGCGCCTGCATGAGGAAGTACGGGCCTTTGACGTTGATGGCGAAGGAGGCGTCGAAGGCCTGCTCGGTCCAGTCTTCGATCGGTGCCCACACCGACACGCCCGCATTGAGGAAGGCGATGTCGAGCTGGCCGTAATGCGCCTGCACCGCCTGCGCCAGCTGCTGCTGCGCGGCGACGCTGGCCGAATCGGCCCGCAGCACCAGCACCTCGGCACCCAGCGCGGCCTTGGCATTGGCGATGGACTCGGGATTGTTGCCGGTGACGATGACGCGGGCGCCTTCGGCCAGGAACTGGCGGGCGGTCTCCAGTCCAATACCGCTGGTGCCGCCGGTGATGAGGGTACGTTTGCCTGTTAGACGGGACATGGGGTGCTCCTGGGAGGTGGCAGGCCAGCCGCGCGTGGCCGGCCTTCGATGGGGTGCAGCTTGGGCCTATGCCGAATGTGGCGGAAGGCCGCGCCGGCACATACCATTCATGCGATATGCGCATGAATGGGGGTGGGCGATGGACCGGTTTCTGCTGATGACCTGCTTTGCGCGTGCGGTGGAAACCGGCAGCTTTTCTGCGGCCGGGCGCGACCTGGGCCTGGGCCAGCCCAATGTCAGCCGCCACGTGGCGGCGCTGGAAGAGCACCTGCACACCCGGCTGCTCAACCGCTCCACCCGCAAGCTGGTGCTGACGCCGGAGGGCGAGCGCTACTACGCGGAGGTGCGCCGCATCCTGGATGCGGTAGGCGAGTCGGAGATGGCGCTGCACGACAACGTGCAGCCCTCCGGCTTGTTGCGGGTCGCCTGCCCCACGGCGTTGTCGCACCACTATGTGATGCCGCTGGTGCCGGAGTTTTTGCGGCGCTTTCCGGGCCTGGAGCTGGACCTGCAGATCAACGACCGCTTCGTCAATCTGCTCGACGAGGGCGCGGAGCTCGCCATCCGCATTGGCCACCTGGAAAACAGCGCGCTGCGCGCACGGCGAATCGGCACGTTCAAGCGCGTGTGTGTGGCAAGCAACGCCTATCTTGCCGAGCGCGGCGTGCCCCGCGTGCCCGAGGACCTGCGCCAGCACGATTGCGTGCTGTACACCCTGCTGGCCTCCGGGGCGACGTGGCGTTTCAAGGATGTGGAGGTGCCGGTGTCCGGCCGGATCCGGGTCAATTCACCGGAGGCCGCGCGCGAGTCGGTGAGCGCGGGCCTGGGCATCGGGCAGGGGCCGGAGTGGTTGTTCGAGCAGGGGCTCAAGGCCGGGCAGCTGCAGATTGTGCTGGGCGCATTCTCTGCACCTGCGGTGCCCATGCACATCCTGTATGCGGCCAACCGGCTGGTGCCGAAGCGGGCGATCGTGTTCATGGATTTTATTGCCGAGGCGTTTGCCAAGATTCCGCAACTGAATGTGGGAGGCTGATCGCCCGGCGTTATTCCAGCGGCCGTGGCGAGGGGCGCTGATACTTGGAAAACGTCTTGTGCAGTGAGGCGGCGCGCTCGTCGGCCACGACGTTTTCAACACTGCTCAGGCCACGCGATGCGATGACGGCCGAGGCTTTTGCATCGCCCAACAGGTAGGCCAGGCGCAGGTAGGCCAGGCTGTCGACCAGGTTCTTGTTTGCGGTGTCGCTGACGTACACGTCCGACAACCCGTAGTACGCATACAGGTTCCCCGCCACCGCGGCCCGCCGCAGGATGCCGATGCCCTGATAAAAACGGCCCGCCAGTGCGGTCTTTTTGCCGTAGATCACCGTTGCGGGCTGGTTGCCTGCCTGCGACTCGGCCTTGAGCTGGTCCAGCGTCAGGGTTTCCAAGCGGGCCAGTTCGTGTTCCGTCGGGTAGCCGTGGTGCAGCAGCCACTGCGCCTCAGCATCGGAGTTGGCGATCAACGGCCCACCGGCCGGGCAGGCATTGGGGCCCTGCGGGCAGAGATAGCGCCTTGCCTGCTGGCTGACCGAAGGCGGCCTGCTATTGGCCGCCTGGGCGGGCGGCAGTGCGGCGGCGTTGCCATCTGCGGTGGCGGGGCTGGCTGCTGCCTGCGCCGATGTGGGCGCCTTATCGGTTTGCGCGGCTTGGTCTGTTTTGCCGCAGGCGGCAAGCGCAAGGCACAGCGCTGCCAGGAGCGTGAGTTTGGTGACGTGCATGGGCCATCCGTTGCGGGCTGCAGTGCCGGTGCGTGATGTTGCGCGATGCCGGCCTGCGATGCGACTGCCTCCCCTTGCCGGCCGCGCCGGCATTTGCTCCCACGCACTGTCGCCCAGGTGGCGGCGCATGCGTGCGCCATTGCGCGCCTGCCCCGCAGCCCGGGCCTGCGCACCCGGCGCGGCGTTGTGCCGGTTGCTGGTGCCGCACGCGCCAGGCGACCGGTCGCAGGCCCTGGGCTGCGCGGATTGCGCGGCGCACAAAAGCGGGCGCTAGCGCAGGCCCGGGCGCCGGTCTTTATGCCCAAAGCGGCGCGATCTTTGCGCAATCGGGTCGCTTGAGACGATTCGCAACCCTGGTCTGCGTCTTTCCGTATACCGTGACACACATCACACTCAAATGTGATGCAAGTCTCACTTCACTACGGGCGAGGGATCTGGCGATGGCCGACAACGGGATGGGGCTGCAGGCGCAGCCGCTGGGCGCGCACGGTGGGGCTGGTCAGCCGTGGGCTGCGCTACTGCCGGCGTTGACGACGTCTCCGGGCGACGGCCGCGCCACGCCCACGGGCACCGCCGCGGCCGGCCTCAAGCGCCTGCTGCGCAAGGGTGCGCGCGGCCTGCTGCGCACCCTGCCCTGGCGGCACCAGGACCGGCTGTACTACCTACACACCTTCGGCCGGCTGCCGGATCTGTACGCGCCCAAGTGCTTCAACGAGAAGATCCTCTACCGCAAGTGCGTGCACGGCGATTACCCGCTGTACCGGCGGCTGGCGGACAAGTTTGCGGTGCGCCCGTATGTGGCGGCCAGGATCGGCGAGGCGCACCTGATCCCGCTACTGCTGGACAGCACCGACCCGCAGGAGCTGCTGCGCCTGCCGCAGTGGCGGCAGACCGTGATCAAGGCCAACCATGGTGCGGCGATGGTGGAGGTGGTGCGCGATGAGCCCGATGCGCAGCAGAAGCGCCGCATCATCGAGCGCTGCGGCCAGTGGCTGCAGACCGACTTTTCCGACAAGGTGCGCGAGATCCATTACCGCGATATTCCGCCGCGCATTTTGGTGGAGCAGTACATCGGCGATGCGCAGCAGGTGCCGGTGGACTACAAGTTCCACATGTTCCGGCAGGTGGACGGCAGCTTTCAGTACGTGCTGCAGGTGATCTACGGGCGCTTCGACACGCCGAAGTTGGGCATGACCTTCTTTGTGGGCAACCTGCACGAGGCCTTTCACCGCATCCGCGACGACGGGCGCGCACCGCCCTGCGCGCCGGCGCTGCTGGAACAGGCGCTGGAGCTGAGCAAGCTGCTGGCAAGCGACTTCGATTACGTGCGGGTGGACTGGTACATCCAGCACGGGCAGGTCTATTTCGGCGAGCTGACCTTTACCCCGGGTGCGGGGCTGGTCACCGGCCTGGACCGCGGGCTGGACCGGATGATGGGCGACATGTGGGTGCAGCGGCGTGCGCCGGTGGAGGCGGCGTTTCCCACGCGGGGTTTGGGCGCCAGCGCGCGGGTGCCGGTGCGGTGAGAGCGTTCGCCCGCCTGTTCGAAAGACCGGCAACTGACAGCGTGGCCTGAGCGCAGCACGCCTGCGGCCGCCATGGCTTGCTGCATGCGCGGCGCGCTCTCGCCACCGCAACGTGCAGCTGCGATGACGATTTGAGCGTGCCATATGCAGCGCGGCGTTTTATCCGCGCGCCTTCAAATGCAGCATGGGGTAATGCGCATACTGCCCGACGCCGTGTTTGATGATCGGGTCTTGTGCGGTGATGGCGGCAATGTCCTGGTCGTCGGCAATCTGATACAGCGATAGACCAAAGCCGCCGGTTTCATCGATGACCGGGCCATGCGCCAGCAGGATTCCCTCGGCCAGGCGCTGGTCGAGAAACGCGGCATGCTGCTGCATCAGGGCTTTTTCCTGATCCGACATGGTGGCCAGAAAGTCCGCGCGCGGCGGGATGAATTTGCAGAAATACGCTTTCATTCTCGTGTACTCGTGGCAAAGGGGATGCGTCACGGCTTTAGCAAAGCCGTTGATCGGGTGATAACACGGGGTTTTGCGCGGTTTACTTGATTGAATCAGCAGCTGGATCGGCGCTGCATGTAACGCACAGCACTCAGGCTGTTTTGATGCTTTTGAAAATCGCGCCTTCAAACATCTTTGGCAGGTAACTCTGCAGGAACAGGATCATGCCGGTCATCTTTCCGACCGGGTTGCTGAACTTGGGGTCCTTGGCCTGGATCAGCTTCTGGATGGTGTCCACCACGGCATCCGGTGCTTCTGCGGTGTCGATTCCCTTCTGGGTCGCCGCGTTGGCCTGCGTGCGGTAAGCGTTGTAGTCGGCAATGGTGTTGCCGGCGGCAGGCACTGCGTTATGGCCCAGATTGGTCTTGAACCAGACCGGCTCCACCATGTTGACCTTGATATTGAACTGGGCAAGTTCGAACCGCAGCGATTTGAAGTACCCCTGCACCGCATGCTTGGAGGCCGCGTAATACGACAGGTTCGGCGGCCCGATCAGCGCCACGATGGAGCTGACGGTGATGATCTGCCCGCTCCGTTGCTTGCGGAAATACGGCAGCAGCGCATTGGTGGTTTTGACAGTGCCCCAGAAGTTGGTTTCGAACTGCTGGCGGCCCACGTTGATGGCGGTTTCTTCGGCGATACCGGTGACCATGTAGCCGGCGTTGTTGACCAGCACATCCAGGCGGTCGACCGATTGAAACAGCGTTGTGGCAAACGACTGGATCGAGGCGTCATCGTCGATATCCAGGCGCAGCAGCTTGAACGGCAGCTTGGCCTGGTGCTTTTCCGGCTCGCGGCTGGTGCCGATGACGTTGAAGCCCTGCTTGTGCAGGTTGGTGGCCAGCAACAGGCCAAACCCTGAGGATGCGCCGGTGATCAGCACTGTCTTTTTCATCGTGGTGTCTCTGAAGGAATGCGGTTTAGGGAAGGTGGAGAAACATCGCCAGCCATCGGCGTGCAGCTGCGCGGTGCCTGACGCTGACCTGCATTGCGGTGTGCGTTGATGCGGACTGCCGCCGCGGTTGCCGCCGCGGCCTGGGCGCCCGTCACCTGCCTGGAACGCGCGGTTGGACTGCCCATGCGCCGCATGCTAGTATCGATTTGATAGTGAGTCAATACGGAAATGATATGAACTCAAAAAATGCGTCGGACAGCCTGTGCCCGATCGCGCGCAGCCTGACCTTCCTGGGCGATGCGTGGACGATGCTGATCCTGCGTGACGCCAATTCCGGGCTGACCCGCTTCGATCAGTTCCGGCAGAGCCTGGGGATTGCCCCGACCATGCTGACCAAGCGGCTGGCGACGCTGACCGAGGAGCGGCTGCTGGAAAAGCGCCTGTACTCCACCCGCCCGCCGCGCGAGGAGTACGTGCTGACCCAGGCAGGGCGCGATTACCTGCCGGTGCTGTTCATGATCGGTGCGTGGGGCCGCAAGCACCGTGGCGAGGGCAAGCTGCTGCGTTTTCTGGATGCGGAAACCGGCACCGAGCTGCAGCCGGTTGCCATCGATGCAGTCACCGGTGCAGAGATCGGCACACGCGAGATCCGCATGGTGATGCCGGAATGAGCGCGGCGGCGTGGTTGATGGCTCTCAGCATGCGTTGACGCCTGGCGCGCTACCCTCCCGCGCCCTGGCTGCCTCGACCTGGGCGACTGCGTGACGCGTTGGCGTCATGTTGCGCACCGATGTCTAGGACAGCCGCGCCGCTCTTCCACCCACTACAAGGACGTCACCGTTGTCGCACGTTTCCCTACGCCGCTTCCTGCCGCTCGCCTGTCTGGGCCTGCTGTCTGCCTGCAACGGTGGCACGGCCACCCCCAGCGCGCCGCGCCCGGAGTCCGAGCACTTCACCCTTGCCGAGCTGCAGCAGCTTGGCTGCACCGTCACCGCCACGCCCAAACGCGATGTCCGCAAGATCCCGTTGCTGGGCGAGGTCGATGGCTATGGCGTCACCAGCACCAACGCCTGCGCGACCCACATGATCAGCCTGCTGCAGCCGATGAGCTACGAGGACGCGGTGTGGGAGGGTGCACGCAGCGCCGCCGGCACCTTTGCCAGGGAGCACGGGCTGGAGCGCGAGAGTTATGAAGGCCGGCTCGGCGAGTACAGCGAGATCGAGGTGTTCAGCCGCGGCGGCAAGCCGGTGGGCTTTGAATACAACGTGCAGGCAAAGGGCACGCTGCATTCGGTGGTCGTGCTCTCCGACAGCATCGCGCCGGATGCGGCCTTCGAGGCGGTGATGAAGACCAAGCTGTGAGGGTGTGAGCCGCTTTTTAATTGAGCGGGTGGCGCTGTAAGCCGTGCCTGCGCGCGGTGTGGGCGCATGCGCCGCAACGCGTGTGCAATGCGATGCAGTTGGAAGATAGACGCGCCTGTCAGCGCGAAAGACGATTCTTCCGAAGTAACCGCTCCGAGCGCATCACGTGAACCACGACAACGCGTTGCCCGTCCACACGGTAGAACACGCGGCAAGGTGGCTCGACGATTTGACGGTAGCGGGAGCGCTTGAGCTCCTGCGGCCGGCTTCCACTCTCCGGGTGTTCGGCCAATTGCTCGACATGCGCAAACACCCGTCTCACCAGTGCCGCTGCGGCGGCAGCGTCCTCAAGCGCAATGTAGTCGGCAATCGCGTCCAGGTCGGCCACTGCCGGCTCAGACCAGACTATTTCAGCCATCGCGCCAGGCGTTGTTTGGCTTGTTCGTGGCTCAGGCTGCGGCCTTCGGCTACCGCCATTTCACCACGGGCAATTCCTTCGAGGATCGCCATCCGCTGTTGCATGCGTTCATAGCTGGCGACGTCCACCAGGTATGCGCTGGGCAGGCCATGCTGGGTGATCAGGATCGGCTCCTTGTCGCGCTCGACATCTGCGAGGAGCTCGGTGGCCTGCCGCTTGAGCGTGGTGACAAGTTCTGTGCGCATGCAGTGACACTAAAGTATCACTGCGGGTGGGGCAAGTCGGCTGTGCCGGGCGAGGCTACATCCCACCCAGGGGCTGCAGGCACAACCAGATCGCGCACCAGTGCGAGAGCGCGCCGCCCAGCACGTGGGCGTGCCAGATGGCGCGGTTGTAGACCAGCGACTTGCGCACGTAGAAGGTGACACCCACGGTGTAGAACGCGCCGCCGGCGGCGATCAGCCACAGCACGGTGCTGTCCAGGCCGGCGAGCAGCGGCTTGATCACCACGATGCCGGCCCAGCCCAGCAACAGGTAGATCACCACCCAGAAGCCCTTGGCGATGCCGGGCAGGAACAGCTTGGCGAACACGCCGAACAAGGCCACGCCCCACACGCCCAGGATCATCGCCCAGCGCCAGGTGCCGTCGAGGGCGACCAGCAGGAACGGGGTGTAGGAGCCGGCAATCATCACGAAAATGCCGGCGTGGTCGAACTTGCGCAGCATCGGCTGGCGTTGCGGCGGGGCGAAGTTGTACGCCGCCGAGCAGCCGAACATCACCAGCAACCCCAGCGCGTAGACGCAGGTGGCCAGCAGCATGGTCTGGTTGGCATGCGCGCGCCAGACCATCCAGGCGCCGCCGACGATGGCCAGGAACAGGCCGGCGGCATGCACGATCACATCGGCACGGCGGGCGGAACGGGTCTTGTAGTGCGGCGCGGTAAGGCTGGGGGAAACGGGCACGGCGGTTCTTCGAGATGGGGGAGCCACAGCGTGCAAGGCAACGGTGACGCGGTGGGGGCAACAGAATACCCGGCTTGCTGAATCCGCTCAGTGACACAGGCTCGCCGGTTCGGCGCTGGTCTCATACCCTGAGACACCTCCCCTGTCTCATGCCCCTCTTTGGGAGCCGCCGTATGCCTCCGTTTGCCCTCGCTCCCCGCACCGAAACCGCCGAACGCGCGCTGGCCACCACCGATGGCCGGCCCAGCCGCGATGGCGCACTGCTCACCGAACGCCTGGAACGGCGTTACCACGACCGCATCACCGGCAGCTTCACCCTGCCCGGGCGCGACGGCCGTTATGCGCCGATTCCCGCCGACGTGCCGGCCGCGCTGGCCGACGCCTTGCGCGCGCGTGGCATCAGCCAGCTCTACAGCCACCAGGCCGACGCCTGGGCGGCCACGCAACGCGGCGAACATGTGGCGATTGTGACGCCCACCGCGTCGGGCAAGTCGCTGTGCTACACGCTGCCGGTGGTGAGCGCGGCGATGCGCTCCGGGGCCAAGGCGCTGTACCTGTTCCCGACCAAGGCGCTGGCGCAGGACCAGGTGGCCGAGCTGCTGGAGTTGAACCGCGCCGGCGAGCTGGGGGTGAAGGCCTTCACCTTCGACGGCGATACGCCCGGCGATGCGCGCCAGGCGATCCGCCTGCATGGCGACATCGTGGTGAGCAACCCGGACATGCTGCACCAGGCGATCCTGCCGCATCACACCAAGTGGGCGCAGTTCTTCGAGAACCTGCGCTATGTGGTGATCGACGAGATCCACACCTACCGCGGCGTGTTCGGCAGCCACGTCACCAATGTGCTGCGCCGGCTCAAGCGCATCTGCGCGTTCTATGGTGCCAACCCGCAGTTCATCCTGTGCTCGGCCACCATCGGCAACCCGCACGCGCACGCGCAGGCCCTGATCGAAGAGCAGGTGCATGCGATCACCGAATCCGGCGCGCCCACCGGCGACAAGCACGTGCTGCTGTGGAACCCGCCGGTGGTCAACGCCGACCTGGGGCTGCGCGCATCGGCACGCTCGCAGAGCAACCGCATTGCGCGCATCGCGATCAAGAGCGGACTGAAGACGCTGGTGTTCGCGCAGACGCGCCTGATGGTGGAGGTGCTGACCAAGTACCTGAAGGACATCTTCGACCACGACCCGCGCAAGCCGCCACGCATCCGTGCGTACCGCGGCGGCTACCTGCCCACCGAGCGGCGCGAGGTGGAGCGCGCGATGCGCGCCGGCAATATCGACGGCATCGTCTCCACCTCGGCATTGGAGCTGGGCGTGGATATCGGCGCGCTGGATGTGGTGATCCTCAACGGCTACCCCGGCAGCGTGGCGGCGACCTGGCAGCGCTTCGGCCGCGCCGGGCGCCGCCAGCAACCGGCGCTGGGCGTGCTGGTGGCCAGTTCGCAGCCGCTGGACCAGTACGTGGTGCGGCACCCGGATTTCTTTGCCGATGCCTCGCCCGAACATGCGCGCATTGCGCCGGACCAGCCGCTGATCCTGTTCGATCACATCCGCTGCGCGGCGTTCGAATTGCCGTTCATTGCCAGCGAGCCGTTCGGGCCGATCGACCCGCTGGTGTTCCTGGAAGCGCTGGCCGAGAGCGACGTGATCCATCAGGAAGGCGACCGCTGGGAGTGGATCGCCGACAGCTACCCGGCCAATGCGGTGAGCCTGCGCTCGGTGGCCGACGGCAACTTCGTGGTGGTGGACAAGAGCGACGGCAAACAGCAGATCATCGCCGAGGTGGATTATTCGGCCGCGGCACTGACCTTGTACGAAGGCGCCATCCACATGGTGCAGAGCACGCCGTACCAGGTGGAGCGGCTGGACTGGGAAGGCCGCAAGGCCTATGTCACGCGCACCCATGTGGACTACTACACCGACAGCATCGACTACACCAAGCTGAAGGTGCTGGACCGCTTCGACGGCGGCGTGGCCGGGCGCGGCGACTCGCATCACGGCGAGGTGCATGTGGTGCGGCGCGTGTCCGGCTACAAGAAGATCCGCTATTACACGCACGAGAACATCGGCTACGGGCCGGTCAATCTGCCCGACCAGGAACTGCACACCACTGCGGTGTGGTGGCAGTTGCCGCAGGCCACGTTGGGCAAGGCGTTCGCGTCCAAGCAGGATGCGCTGGATGGTTTCTTGGGTGCGGCCTATGCGCTGCACGTGGTGGCCACGGTGGCGGTGATGGCCGATGCGCGCGACCTGCAAAAAGCGGTGGGCAATGGCGACGGCGCGTGGTTTGCGGTGGCCGACCAGACCGGGCGCGGACAGCTGCGCGGCGTGGACGAGGGCGAAGAAGGCGCGGTGGAATTGCAGCAGGCCTTCGTGCCCACGGTGTATCTGTACGACAACTTCCCCGGCGGGGTGGGCCTGAGCGAGCCGCTGTGGCTGCGCCAGGCCGAGCTGCTGCAGCGCGCCGACGAGCTGGTGCGGCGTTGCGACTGCAGCGCCGGCTGCCCGGCCTGCGTGGGCCCGGTGCTGGCCGCGCATGAGGAAGGCAAGGGCGAGTCGCCCAAGTCGTTGGCCTTGACGGTGCTGGCGCTGTTGTTCGATGCGGATGCGCCGTTGCGGCATGCCACCCAGGTGGACGACGACCTGGCGCTGGACGTGCTTGCATGAGCGTGAGTGCGGACCGGTTGCGCTTGTTGCGGCGTCAGGCCGGGCATGCCGATGTGCCAGCGCCAGTTGCAGATGGCGATGCAGTGGGTGGTGCGGATGTTTCCGCTGCGGTCGACGTGCAGGCCGATGCATACCCGCTGCGCGCGGCAGTGGCGGCGCGTACCTCGGGTGATGCAGTCGGTGCGGATGCAGTGGCAGGCGATGCGCACACGCGTGCCGCAGGTGACATGCCTGCGGCGGCGCAGCCAATGCGTGCGCTGGCAGCGCCGGTGCCTGGCAGCGATCCTGGGGTGAGCGCAGAACGCTTGCGCCTGCTGCGCCGCCAGGTCGGCGGGCTGACGCCCACGGCGCGCAAGGACGATGCGGTGATGCCCACGCGTGCGCAACGCCAGCCTGCGCCGGGTGCTGCTGCGTCTGGGTCACGCGCTTTGTCGCGCGAGGCGACTGTGCGAGGCACGCAGCCCGGCAGCGCAGAGGCTGCCGGTGCACCGCGCACCCCGCCCACCGCAGCACCGGCCATGACGCGCCGCGCCCTGCAGGCACCGGTTGCTGCAGCGCCTGCGCGCGATAGCTCGGCGTTTGCCTGGGTGGACCACGATGTGCGCCACAAGCCGGCAGGTGCGACGGTCGATGCGGCAGTGCGCGTGCCGGCGATGCGCGCGACACCGGCTGCATCCATATCCAACCCGCCACCGCAGCGACGCACCGATATCGCCGGCCTGCGCAAGATGATCGGCCTGCGCGAGCGCGCGGTCTCGGCACATACGCCGGTGCGCGCGGCGTCCACCGACCGGCATCTGCCCGGCAACGAGATCGCGCCCGGCCTGCACCTGATCGAAGCCTTCCTGCCGCAGGCGATCCCGCGCCAGGCGCTGTCGCTGGCGTTCGCCAAGCGCGAGGACGCGGTGGACCCAATGGACCTGCTGTTCTTCGATACCGAAACCACCGGCCTGGCCGGCGGCACCGGCACGCGCGCCTTCATGATCGGCGTGGCCGATTGGTACACCGACGCTACGCAGGGCAGCGGGCTGCGCGTGCGCCAGTTGATGATGTCCACGATGGCGGCCGAAAGCGCGATGCTGGATCTGTTCCGCAGCTGGCTGTCGCCGCAGACGGTGCTGTCCAGCTACAACGGCCGCTGCTACGACGCGCCGTTGTTGAAGACGCGCTACCGCCTGGCGCGCCGCGGCGACCCGATCTCTGCGCTGGACCATGTGGACCTGCTGTTCCCCACCCGGCGCCGTTATCGCGGCACCTGGGAGAACTGCAAGCTGTCCACCATCGAACGGCAGCTGCTGCGCGTGGTGCGCGAAGACGACCTGCCCGGCTCCGAAGCGCCGGCCGCCTGGTTGAGCTACCTGCGCGGCGGCAGCGCGCGCAACCTGCGTCGCGTGGCCGAGCACAATCACCAGGACGTGGTGACCTTGTCGCTGCTGATGCAGCGCCTGGTGGCAGTGGAAGCGCAGGACCGTGACGTGATTCCGATGCTGGAGACGCCCTGACAACAGGCCGTCATCGGCCGTGGCGCCAGCGCACTCACACAGGCACTTCCAACAGCTCGGTCACCATCTGCCACGCCGCAAACTCCTGCTCGAATTCGGCCAGGGTCAACAAGCCCATGCAGGCATGCGCGCCGATCGGTAATGCCTGCCCTGCGGCAAGCTTGCGCACCAGCAGGATGGCGGCAAAGCAGGGAATCTCCGGGCCGTGCAGCATTGCAGCGGTGAGGTCCCACTGCAGTCGCAGCGGCCGGGGATCGCCAGCCTGGGGATGGCTCATGCCACGCAGCTCCACGCGCATGCCACCGAGGTCGGTGCCGAAGCGGTCAAACCAGCGTGCCGCACGTGCAAACACCTCGGCCAGGCGCGCCATCGGCAATGGCACGCCGTGCTGACGCAGCCAGGCGACACCGGCCAGGCAGCGCTGCAGAAACGGCACCTCCAACGCGGCGCGAAACTGCACGCTCTGTACGCCTGGATAGCGCTGGGGCAGCAGATCGTGATCGGGCACATCGCAGGGCGACGCAAGCCGCGGCGCGAGCTGGGCGAACTGCACGCGCATGGGTCTGGCCCAGCCCACCACCGTTTGCCAGCGGCCCTCATGCAGCCATGTGAACGGCGTGCCGCAGTACGACAACACCGCACGCACGGTGGCCAGACCAAGCGGTGTGCCTTGCGCGGGCGCGATCACCATGCGGATGCCATGCAACGCCGAAAAACGCGGCAGCAAGGCATCGATGACCGCGCTCGACAGCGCGGGCAAGGTGCTGGCGCCGCTGATGGCCACACGCTGCGCTTGCCTTGCCGCTGCATCCACTGCCGCGGGGAAATCGCGGACGAACGCGCGGCCGTCGGCCAGGTCGATGTAGTGCATGCCGGCCTGCAGGCAGGTGTGCGCCACGGCGTAATCCTGGCCCTGGAACGGGCCTGCGGTATGCACCACCGCATCGGCGGCAGTGGCCGCCAGTTGCGCGGCAAAATCGCTTGCGTCGATATCCAGGCGACAGCACGCGATGCGACCGGGTGCCACATCCGGCCACCTGGCCGCCACATCGCCGGGATGCCGCCCGGCCGCGATCACCTGCAGTTGCGCCGTCGCCGCCAGCGCCCGCACGATGCGCGCGCCGAAATGCCCGAAGCCCCCCAACACCACCACCCGGTACGTCATTGCCTGCTCGCCGTCTGCGCCTGTTGTGCAGTATCGGCGAGTCGCGGCGTCACCGAGTCACCAGCGCTGTGTGTCGCCCGCCGCGCGTGCCTGCACGGCGCGTGCGGCGCCGAACCGGTTTGACGCCAGTCACTGCCTCCGGCCGAGAGGGCGCCAGCTGCTCGTCGTCTACGCGTGCTGCACAGTCCCGGCGAGCAGCGGCCTGCGGCGATCAGCCCTCGATCTGTGTGGCCAGCCCCTGTGCGATCGCCTCGCGCATGATGCGCTGGGCTTCCTTGTCGGCGCGGACGCTGGCGGCGGCCTGCTGGCTGGCCAGATCTGCCTGCTCGGTGGCGAGCGCCGCCTGCTGCCTGGCCAGCGCCTGCATCCGCTGGTCGGCGCCGCTGCGCTGCATGGCCTGTTCGGCCTGGCGTACTGCGCGTTCTGCTTCCCGCGCCGCACGCTCGGCGGCCTGCTGTGTCAGTGCATCGGTGTCGAGCAAGGATGCATTGACGTGCTTTGCGGCCGCGTCGGCAGCACGTGCACCCAGCTCGGCCATCTGCGCACCCAACTCGCCCTGCTGTTCGCCGAGCTTGCCCTGGCGCTCGCCCAGCGCGCCCTGCGCCTGGCCCAGTTTGGTGACTGGCGCATACACCGCATTCAATCGCTTGAAGGTGTCGGGATCGCGCACGACGTACTGCTTGCCATCCTTGCGGAACCACATCAGCTGACCATCCTTGCCGGCCAGGCGACGCACATGCTTGAGATCGTCCACCGAGCCATTCATGACGCTGTCGTTGCCCTGCAGCAGCACGTAGGCATCACGGTCGGGGTCATGCGACAGGTTGATCTGGCCGTGCGTGGAGGTGGTGGTGAAGGTCTGGCTGGTGGATGACGCCGCTGCAGCCGGTGCGGCGGCGTTTGCCGGTGCGGCGTTCGCTGCCGCAGTTGCCGGTGCGGCTGCAGCGGCGGCAGTGGCCGGTGCCGCTGTGCTGGACGCGCCGGCAGCTGGCTTGGCCGTTGCGGCTGCTGATGCGGCAGCAACAGCCGGCGCGGCGGGCATCGCCACCAGGCGCAGTGGCAGCACGCCGGTGATGGCCACCGCGCCCAGGATCAAGGCCGCGCCAAACCGCGGGAACGAGGTCGGGTTCTGCAACATGAGCAATCTCCGTTTGAGGCTGAGGAAGGACGGCGAGGCGCTGGCCACGCCGCCGTGCGGGCGCGGTGCCACGCCCAGTTGCAGCAAGAGCCGGCCATAGTCGTGGCGGCAATGACGGTGGCCTGCGACCACCGCGGCATCGCAGGCGGCCTCGCGGGCAGTGGCGTATTCGCGCGCGGCCAGATGCACCAGCGGGTGGAAGAAGAACAGGTGCTGGGCCAGCGACGGCAGCAAGCCCCACCACAGATCGCGCCGGCGCAGATGGATCAGTTCATGGGTCAGCGCCATATCCAGATCGTCGTCGGCCATGTGCGGCAGGCGTGCGGCGGGCAGCAGCAAGACCGGGCGCCAGGGCCCGATCAACTGCGGCGAGGCGATCTGCTGCGACAGACGTATTTCCGGCGGCTGCGACAGGCCATGCGCTTCTGCGGCCATGCGCAGTGCGGCGACCAGGGCGCGATCGGTGCACGGTGCGGCAGCGCGTACCAGGGCGCGGCTGCGTCGGTATGCGCGCACTGTGCCGAGCGCCATCACTGCAACGCCGGCAACCCATAACGCGGCCAGCCACAGCGCCCAGGACGGACCGCCTGCACCCTGCAGCACGTCTGCCGCGCCCGCACTGGCCACCGCGCTGGCGCCGGATGCAGTGGCATTGGCCATCACCATCGGCGCCAGGCTGTCGCCGGCAATCAAGGCAGGCGTGGGCGTGGCTGCAGGCAACACCGGCAACTGCAGCGGCGCGTTCCACAGCAGGCCGACCACGGCCTGCACTCCCACCAGCCACCACAACCAGGTCTGCGTGGTGGCCGGCAGCCGCCGCACGCTGCGGCACAGCGCCCACACCGCCAACGCCAGCACGGCGGTCTGCACGCTGGTGGCGCCCAGTTTCCAAAGCAATGCTTCGATCATCGGCGACATGCTCAATCCTCCTTGCGCTGCGACTGCAGCTTGGCGACCAGGGCTTCGAGCTCGGCCAGCTCGCTGTCGCTGACCTCGGCGCGCTGCGACATCCACGCCACGAACGGCGACACCGAGCCCTGCAAGGTCTTTTCCACGAACTGCCCCACCGCCGAGCGCACCACCGCGTCCTGCCCGCTGGTGGCGCTGTAGCGGTACATGCCGTCCACCTGCTCGCGGCGCAGAAAGCCCTTGGCGCGCAAGCGCTCCATCATGGTCAGCACGGTCGAGCGCGCCAGCCCACGCGGCTCACCGAATGCGGCCGCCACTTCGCCGACACTGGCCTGCCGTTGTTCTTCGATGTGTTGCAGCAGGGCCAGCTCCTGGTCCCCGATGGTCTTGCCACGCATGCCGCTCTCCCTGACTACAGTTGTCGCCACCGTAAGCCTGGCGACAGGTGTAGTCAATAGGTCGGATGGCAGGGGGGCGAGTGGGCGCTGCGATAGCTCAGGCGTGTGGCTGGAATCAGCCGGAAGCTGCAATGGCACAGCCAATAAAAAGCGAGGCATAGGCTGCGATAGAAAAATATGCCCGAGGCGACTTTCGCGCGAGCTTGTTACTAAACAGAACCGCAGAGTCGGGCGGAGGCATAATGGGTGCAGGGCCCGCGCTGCCGCGCATCTTCTGTGAGATAGCTTTTATTCGTTTGCGAGTACTACCTTCCAACGAATCTTCCCGTACATTGCCACTGTAAGGGTTACCCAATGGAAGTGCACTCAGATGATTCAACTTACCGCCTCACGCGCTGTGAAACATGCAGCTGCGGTATGAAAATATTCTATTCAGCACTTACCGGACAAATACGATGAGTAAAGATGGAAAGGTGCATATCCAACGGCAATTTTCGCTCCAGCCGGATCAACTCATCCCGCTGCGTTTCGCTGCTTCGATCCGCTACCAAAAGCATGATCCAACCTCCCTTGACGTTGAGATCCTGTTTCTAGGAGGCGAAGAAGAACGTGCCGAGGCATATCGTGCAACCAGGGCCATCGACATCAACCTAGTAAAGCTACACGCCATAAACGAGAGTGAAGACTCGATCAACCTGCTTGGACTGACTCGATGGCGATCAAGCATCACTGGCATGACGCTTGAGGTTGGCGCTATTGAGATTGGCATTGATCGTGATGATGACGATCAGCCTCTAGAGGTGAGTTTCACGGTTGAACTACAACCGAGCGGGATCCTCTCCGGCTTTGGATCGATCGAGCTTCACTGTAACGGCGACATCAATACACTACATAGAGATGAGGGGCAGATTCTCGTGCAGACAAGCCTCGGCCAAATCGAGGCGACGGAGGCTTACGACTATCTGGATGGAAAGGCATTCGGTGACAACGTCGTACATCGTATTCAACGCGTCCGCCTGATCGGTAAGTTCAAGCTTGAAGTGGGCGATACTTTGAGATCACTGCATGACCGATTGCTGGAAGAAATTTTCCCGATCTGTAGCGCACTTTCCCTTTGTTACAGGCAACCGGTCGACGCATACGAGATTGAGTATCTCTGGAAAGCAACATCAGAGAATCCAATCAAACGCGCTTTTTATAGGCGAAAGTGGCACAAGAGCAGGGAAATGACTAATGATAACGAACTTATCGACTCCTCAAACCTTCGAGATGGCGGCCTCTCGATTCTCGTCCAAACACTGAAAGACCATCCTGAGTCCAAGTCACTTGATCGAGGAATCGGATTTTTATCGCACTCCTATGTCAGCTTCCTGGAAACTGCTTACTTTATGGCTTTTTCTGCTATGGAGACCATCGTCAATGCCGTTTCTGGGGATCCAGATGGCTTGCAAATCGGATCCTCAGCCTGGAGAAAAGTCCAAAAAGCACTGCGAAAGTCCCTGTCCGACTGCGCAGAAGGTAAGTCCATCTCTCTAGATACCGCCAAACACATGCAAGAAAAGCTCCCGGAACTGCGCCGAGCATCGCTCGCATCAAGAATCGACAGGGTCGTCGAGGTGTATTCGGTCAAGACATCGGATCTATGGACTGCTGAAGGTTTCGCGGCCGGACTCAAGCGAGCATCAGAGTTCAGACATGACCTCTTCCATGCCGCACACACTTCAGACCTCGATCTTATGAGCGTAGATCTGACGAGGATAAGGGCATTCTCCGAGAGGCTTCTCCTTGCCGCGCTGTCTTGGCCTGAAGATCGCAGATGGGCTTGGCGAGACGATAAGGTTCACCGGATCATTCAGCCCGCAGATCCAGAAGCAGCAGCCCATGACTAACAATGTTTTTTTCACCTACATTATTTCACGAATTTTATCCTTACGACGCCGACTCCATTTGTGCTTTCAATCTGCAAGGATCTTTAATGTCCGACTTTAAGCCCTTCGCAATAAGTACCTGCGAGGCACGCACCAAGTCTTCGCATACCGCGACTGATTATCCACCCGGAAAGACTGGACCATTCTCACCTTTCGAGATCCAAGATCCTTTTGGGCTTCGCAACGCGATCGTGCCCGTTTTTTGCCAGCACGTCGACGGTCGAATGTACGGTGTGGGGACCGCTTTCCACGTCGATGGCTTTGGAAGTTTCCTGAGCGCTCACCATGTCGTCGACTTCGTACACCAGCATCTCGCTGGCCGCCCTATCCTTTTTCTCGGCATGCATGCACTGGTGTTTGGCACAGTTCACGTTCCAGACGATTGTTTCGTGCCAGTGGAAGAAGTTGTTGTGCCAATGAAGGAGAAGGACGACCCGATGGCCACCCTGCGCGGCGCTTCTTCTCAGCAACCAGCAATCGACGCAGCGCTTATGAAACCTGCCCCGGTAGGTCCAGGTGCCCGCCTTCCGCAGACCTTGCCGGTCCGAACAAGAGGCTCGATGCCCAAGGTCGGCGATATCGTACTTGCCATTGGTTTTCCTGAGCTGGATCTATCCGAGGTAGACGTCGAAAGGCAAGTGGCGCTGATCACCGAGGGGATGTACGGCGCGTATGGGCGAGTCGTCGCGATCCACGCACAAGGAGTTAGCCAGCCAAACCCAACGCCGGTGTTCGAAATAGAAAGCGATTGGCCAAGCGGCATGAGCGGTGGGCCGGTGTTCAACCGTGAAGGCGAGGTCATCGGCATGGTGAGCCGCTCACTACGTGCCGAATCTGATCAACACGGGATAGGTTATGCCGTGCATTTTGGTCTGGCCCGCGAAATCGAACCGCTAGTTCCAAACCTGGACACGTTCAATCCAGGATGGCGCAGGTGCTGGGGCCTTTTCACGTCAAAGGATTCCACGCCGGTCAGCTTCCATGCCACACAGGTTGAAGCACAGGAAGCAGCAGCAGTGATTACCGCGGCCACCAAGATCCTATTGATCGCCAACCGGATTGGTACGACGGATTTCGTGGAACTGTAGTAGGAGCTCGTGCCTCTTGAACGCATGCATGTCGGATCGAATGAACGAACACAATTGATGCGTATGTGGCTGCTGTATCAAACGTACTGCTATCTCGCACAGTGTGTGCGTGCTTGTTTCATCAAGCGCATGTGTGCTGTGCTGTATTGAATCCACACATTACATTGAATGCATACCGAAGACAGAGCGACAGCACATCTGCATCGCCTTCGATGCCATACGCGCTTCAAGCACTGCGCTATGGCACTTGCGCCGGCACCAGATCCACGATCTGCTCCGTCGCCGCATCAACCGCCGCCCGCGTATACACCAACGGGAAATAGCGGCCCTGCAGCCACAGCGGCGCGAGGTCGCGGTAATGCGGGCTGGCCGGGTCGCCGGATTGGCCTGGGTAGTTCATGGCGCGCGAGTTGTCCCAGTTGCCCAGGTCGATGATCAGGCGTGCGGAGGGACCGATGGTCTGGCGGAAATCGCTGGGGTTGTAGCTGGACTGATTGGGCGTATACGGGCTGCCGCCCTTGGCGAACGGGCCAACGTCCAGCAGCGCATGATCGGTGCCGACAGCCGCGCTCATCGCGTGCGCGACCTTGTTGGTATGCAGCTTGCCCCATTGCCATTGCTGCGGATCCGGGCCTTGCAGCTCGACCAGTGCTTGGTACGCGCTGCGTAGCGAGTCCAACAGCAGCTGATCGCGGCGTGCGGCCGGTGCGGGGCCGAAGGCGGCGCCTGGATGTTCAAGCGCATCCATCAACACCGCTGCATCGGGCATGCCGAAGGTGGCCGCCTCGGAGGGGCGCAGCACCAGCGCCTTGTAGGCATCGCCGAGATAGCGACTGAACCACACTTCTTCCAACGCGGCAGCAGCAGAGGTGGCGCTCACCGTGCCATCCCAGGGTTTGAGCAAACCGAGCGCCGCAGTGGTTGCGGCATCTTGTGCATGCAGCGGCGCGACCAGCGCGACCAGGCGCTGCGCCAGCAACGACAGCTGATCGTTCTGCAGCTTTTCCGAATCCTGCAGGCTCACCGTTGGCAGCTGCGACAGCACCTGGGTGATGCGCGCATGCCGCGCGTCGGCGTGGCCGCCGCTGCGCTGTTGAGCATCAGCTGGCACACCGCAAGACACCAGAGCGCTGTCTTGCCGATCGAGATCGTGCTTTTCGCGATCTTGCGTGTCGCAATCATGCTCATCCAGATCATGCGTGGCGCACCTTGCGGGTAAAAAGAGTGGTACTCAGCGGCATGTCAGTTATCCCATAAACAGTCGCGCAGGGTGCGGCATGGGGTGCGTGGTGCATCGGGTCGCCAGAGAACCAGCGGCGCGAGAAACGAATCGTGTCTGCACTCCTGGCCGCGCATCGTCTGGCGGCGATCGGCACCATCCGCGTACGGCCCGCTGCAGCTGCGTCGATGGAGGCACGCGTGCAGTCGTCGGTTTGCCGGATCGGCGCGCGTGGCGCATGAGCGTTTGTCGCCAGGCCAACGATTGCAACGCCTCGACGTAGTGCCTTCACATGCCTGCCAGACCAAGCGCGCATGATCGTGGTTCTAGCGGCTCTTATGCTGCACAGGTCATGTCTCGATGCCGCCACAGCGGAAGGCTTCTGCATTTTCTCTCTGGTGGCAGTCGATTACCCAGCCAGCAGCAACCCTGCAGCATCCGTCGGTGCGCGATGCCGTGCCTGAAGGCGCGGCCTTGCTTGGCGACGAGCAGATGGAGGCGCTGGGGCACAGCCTGGCGCAGGCGCATGTGCTCTATACCGGGCCTACCCGCGAGCTGCTGCTGTCGCAACTCAAATTCAACGAGCGCTCGCTCGGCACGGCCGCAGCGCGATTGGCCGAAATGTCTGCCGATGGCTTGCGCCTGCATCCGGCCGGCGAGTGGTTATTGGACAACTATTATCTGGTGGAAGAGCAGATGCGCCTGGCGCGTCAGCATCTTCCGCCCGGGTATAGCCGGCAATTACCGCGTCTGCGCACGCCAACGTCGGTGGGCCTGCCGCGCGTCTACGAGCTGGGCTTGCAGGTGGTGGCGCATGGCGACGGACGCGTGGATGTCATCACGCTGAGCCGTTTCATCGCCGCCTACCAACAGGTGGCACCGCTCAAGCTCGGCGAGTTGTGGGCGATTCCGATCATGTTGCGGCTGGCGCTGATCGACAACCTGCGCCGCGTTGCCGACGACATCATGCACGACGGGCGCGACACCCGCCTGGCCGCGCATTGGGCCGCGTTGCTCAACGCCACGGCGGCGGCGCAACCCAAGGACGTGGTGGTGGTGGTGGCCGATCTGGCGCGCTCACAGCCACCGGTGACCGGTGCATTCGTGGCCGAGCTGACGCGCGGCATCCACGGCCGTGGGCCGGTGTTGTCGATGGCCAGCGCCTGGGTGGAGCAATGGCTGGCAAGCGAGGGCCACAGTGTGGAAGCGCTGGTGCACGCCGAAAGCCAGCGCCAGGCAGCCGAGCAGGTGGCGATCAGCAACAGCATCGGCAGCCTGCGGTTCCTGGACGACATGGATTGGCGCGATTTCGTCGAGGCCATGAGCGTGGTCGAGCAGACTTTGCGCAAGGATCCGGCCGACGTCTACGCACGCATGGATTTCCATACCCGCGATAGCTACCGGCATGTGGTGGAACAGCTGGCGCAGCGCCTGGACCGCGACGAGCCGGACGTGGCCGAGGCCGTGCTGCAGCTGGCGGCGCACGCAGATGCCGCGATGCCGGTGGCCGGCCACGTGGGCTATTACCTGGTGGATGCGGGATTGCCGCGGCTGCGTGCCGCGCTTCGCGACCCAGCTGCGGCAGATACGCCGCCCCCCCCTCGCCCGCGCGCGCATCGCGTTGCGCTGCCGCTCTACCTGTTGCCGATCGCAGCGATCGCGTTGCTGTGGACCGGCGTGCTGCTGCAGGGCGTGAGCGCACTGCCGCCGGCGCTGTGGTGGATCACCGCTGGCATCGCGCTGCTGGCCGCCAGCGAGCTGGGCATTGCGCTGGTCAACTGGGTGGCAACGCTGTGGGTGCGCCCGCATCCGTTGCCGCGCATGGACCTGCGTGCCGGCATCACGCCCGACTGCCGCACGCTGGTGGTGATGCCGAGCATGCTCGCCAGTCACGAGGCCATCGACGAGCTGGTCGGCGCCTTGGAGGTGCATTACCTGGCCAACCGCGACGCACAGTTGTACTTCGCGCTGCTCACCGATTTTCTCGATGCCACGCAAGCGCTGTTGCCTGGCGACATGGCATTGGTGGCACATACGGCGCAGCATATCGACCGGCTTAACGCGGCCTATGCCGATGCGCACGGCGATCGCTTCTTCCTGCTGCATCGCGCACGCCAGTGGAGCGCGGGCGAAGGCTGCTGGATGGGCGCAGAACGCAAGCGCGGCAAGCTCGAGGCGCTCAACCGCCTGCTCTGCGCCGACGACGCGCGGCTGCAGGCGGCCAGCGAATTCCTGCAGGTGCAAGGCGATGTCGCCGCGCTGGTGCAGGTGCGCTATGTGATCACGCTCGATAGCGACACCCACCTGCCGCGCGATGCGGCACGCGCGCTGGTCGGGGCGATGTCGCATCCGTTGAATGTGCCGCGCATGGATGCGGCCGGGCAGATCGTCGAGGCCGGTTACGGCATTCTGCAGCCGGGCCTGGGCACCGGCATGAGCGAGGGCGGCGAGTCGCGGTTTGCGCGCATGTTCGGCATCGAGCCGGGCATCGACCCGTACACGCGTGTGGTGTCGGACGTGTATCAGGATCTGTTCGGCGAAGGCTCCTTCATCGGCAAGGGCATCTATGCCGTGGCCACCTTCGAGCAGGTGCTGGCCGGCCGCTTTCCCGACAACCGTGTGCTCAGCCATGACCTGCTGGAGGGCTGTTACGTGCGCGCCGGGCTGCTCAGCGACGTGCGGCTGTACGAGCGCCACCCGCAACGCTATGCCACCGATGCCAAGCGCCGCGCGCGCTGGGTGCGTGGCGACTGGCAGTTGCTGCCGTGGTTGCTGCCGTGGGTGCCCGACCGGGGTGGCCGGCGCGCGCGCAATCCCTTGTCGTGGCTGTCGCGCGGCAAGCTGCTGGACAACCTGCGCCGCAGCCTGGTGGCCCCGGCCGCGCTGAGTCTGTTGCTGATCGGCTGGTTCTGCTCACCCACGCCATTGCGCTGGACGCTGTGGCTGCTGGTGCTATGGCTGCTGCCGGGGCTGTGTTCGGCGGTGTATGCGCTGGCGCATCCGCCCGAGGGCCTGGGGCTGCGTCATCACGCGCGCCAGGTCGGTGTGGGGCTGCGTCAGCATCTGCTACGCACCGGCGTGGTGCTGGCCTGCCTGCCGTTCGAAGCAGGGATGCAGCTGGCCGCCATCGCCCGCACGCTGGTGCGGATGTCGATCACCCGGCGCCATCTGCTGCAGTGGGCGCCATCCAGCGAAGTGGAACGCAGCGCGCGCAGCGGCAATGCCGAGCAACAGCTGATGGCCGGCGCCGCGTGCAGCGCGGCATTGGCGATCGCCGCGGTGGCGTGGTGGTCGCCGTTGGCGTTGTGGGCGGCATTGCCGCTGGGGCTGGCGTGGATGGCCGCGCCCTGGCTGATGGCCTGGCTGGGCGAACAACCCGCCGCACCGGTGGCGCAGTTGTCGCAGGAACAACGCGCTTTCCTCGGTGGATTGTCGCGGCGCACCTGGGCGTTCTTCGAAAGCCATTGCACCGCGCAGCACCACTGGCTGCCACCGGACAACGTGCAGGAATACCCGGTCACGGTGGTGGCCAACCGCACCTCGCCGACCAATATCGGGCTGGGCCTGCTGGCCAATCTGGCCGCCTACGATCTGGGCTACCTGACGGTGGCCGGCGTGATGACCCGCGTGGCCGATACCTTGACCACGCTGGAAACGCTGCCGCGTTATCGCGGCCACTTCTACAACTGGTACGACACCGAAACGCTGGTGCCGCTGTTGCCGCGCTACGTCTCCACCGTGGACAGCGGCAACCTGGTCGGGCATCTGCTGACGCTGCGGCAAGGCCTGCTGGCACTGGTGGATGCGCCGGCGGTGTCGATGGCGGTGTTCGATAGGCTGGCCGACACCCTGGGCGTGCTGGCATCGCGAGCGCAGACACGCAGCGACGCCGCCGCCAATGCGCTGGACGCCATGTCGCAGAGCTTGCAGAGCATCCGCAGCCAGCCCGCGCCGAGCCTGCACCAGGCCGACCAAGCGCTGCGCCTGCTGCTGGCGCAGAGCCACACGATCCTGGCGCTGATGCCGGGCAGCGACAATGACGAGCCGTGGCCGCAACGCTTGATCGACAGCTGCGAGGCGGCCCTGGCCGAAGTGGGCCACTGCACGGCGGCGCCTGCCGGCAGCGCTGCGCAGGCGACCGAACAACCCGGCGATGCGGTCGCCACGCTGCGGCAACTCGCCGCCAGCGACCACGCACCCGGCGTGCAGACCTGGGCCGCCGGACGCGTGCAGGAGCTGCAACGGCTGGCGCATATCGCCGGGCAGCTGGCGCAGCTGGACTACGATTTCCTCTACAGCCCCGCCCAGCAGTTGCTCTCGATCGGCTACAACGTCGACGACCAGCGCCTGGATAGCGGCCATTACGATCTGCTCGCCTCCGAGGCGCGCCTGGGCATCTTCGTGGCGATCGCCCAGGGCAAGTTGCCGCAGGAGAGCTGGTTCGCACTCGGCCGCACGCTGACCGACACCGGCGCCGAGCCCACGCTGCTGTCGTGGAGCGGCTCGATGTTCGAGTACCTGATGCCCGATCTGGTCATGCCCAGCTACCCGCAGACGCTGCTGAGCCGTTCGATGCGCGGCGCGGTGCAGGCGCAGATCCGCTATGGCACCGCACGCGATGTGCCGTGGGGTGTGTCCGAATCGGGCTACAACACCGTCGATACGCGGCGCAATTATCAGTACCGCGCATTCGGTGTGCCCGGCCTGGGGCTCAAGCGCGGCCTTGGCCAGGATCTGGTGATCGCCCCCTACGCCAGCGCGATGGCGCTGATAGTCGAGCCGGATGCGGCCTGCCGCAATCTGCAGCAACTGCAGGCGCTGGGATTTGGCGGGCGTTTCGGCTTGTACGAGGCGATCGACTACACCCCCTCGCGCGTGCCGCGTGGCGAACAGCATGCGCTGGTGCGCTCGTTCATGTCGCATCACCAGGGCATGGCGCTGCTGGCGCTGGACCACGTGTTGCGCGACGGGCCGATGCAGAAGCGCTTTGTCGCCGACCCGCAATTCCAGGCCACGCTGTTGCTCTTGCAGGAGCGTGCACCGCGCGCTGGCGTGTATGTCAAAGGCCTGGCCGACGCCGCCGAGCGCCCTGTGGCCACCGAAGCCGGCATGGCCTTGCGCATCCATCGCGACCCCAATCTGCCGCAGCCGGCGCTGCAATTGCTCTCCAATGGGCGTTACCACGGCATGCTGACGTCGGCCGGTGGCGGCTACAGCCGCGCGCGCGACATGGCGGTGACGCGTTGGCGCGAAGACGGCACCCGCGATCACTGGGGCACGTTCTGCTATCTGCGCGATGTGGACAGCGGCGCGGTGTGGTCGGCCGCGCATCAGCCCACCTGCGTGCCGGTGGAACGGTACGAGGCGATCTTTTCCGATGCGAAGGCCGAGTTCAAGGGCAGCCACCAGCGTTACGACAGCCATCTGGAAATCGCCATTTCCGCCGAAGACGATGTGGAACTGCGCCGCTTGCGTATCCGCAACCGCTCGCGGCAGACGCGGGTGATCGAAATCACCACCTACGCCGAAGTGGTGCTGGCACCGGCACAGGCCGACGAGGCGCATCCGGCCTTCAGCAACCTGTTCGTGCAGACCGAGATCCTGGCCGACAAACAGGCGTTGCTGTGCACGCGTCGCCCGCGCGGGCACGACGAGGCGCAGCCGTGGATGCTGCATTTGGTCGCAGTGCACGATGCCGACGTGGCGTCGATCTCCTACGAGACCGATCGCGCTGCATTTGTCGGGCGCGGGCGCAGCACCCGCAATCCGCTGGCCCTGCGCGATCAGGCCAGCCTGTCCGGCGCGGCCGGCTCGGTGCTGGACCCGATCGTGGCGATCCGCTGCCGCATTTCGCTGGCGCCGGATCAACAGGCGCAGGTGGACATGGTCTACGGCGTCGGCACCCAACGCGCGGCCTGCACCGCGTTGATCGACAAGTACCGCGACCGCCGTCTGGCCGACCGCGTGTTCGACCTGGCGCTGACCCAGAGCCAGGTCATCCGCCGGCAGATCAACGCCTCGCTGGAAGACGCGATGCTCTACGAACGGCTGGCCGCACGCGTGCTGTTCGTCGACCCGCAATTGCGCGCCGACAGCGAGGTGCTGCTGCACAACCATCGCGGCCAGTCGGCGCTGTGGAGTCACGCCATCTCCGGCGATCTGCCGATCGTGCTGTTGCGCATCGCCGACCCGGACAATCTGGAGCTGGTGCGCCAGCTGGTGCAGGCACACGCGTACTGGCGCCTGAAAGGCTTGCGCGCGGATCTGGTGATCTGGAACGAAAGCCAGGCCGGCTATCGGCAATCGCTGCAGGACGCCATCCTGGGCCTGATCGCCGCAGACCCCGAGGCCAATGTGCTCGACCGCCCCGGCGGCATCTTCGTGCGCGCCATCGAACACATCTCGCAGGAAGACCGCGTGCTGCTGCAGACCGTGGCGCGCGCGATCCTCAGCGATGCCAACGGCAGCCTGGACGCGCAATTGCAGCGCCACCCCAGCGCGCGTGCGCATCCGCCGTTGCTGGAGCCCATCAAGCAACTGGACAGCGCCGATTACCTCAGCAGCACCCACGCCGCCTACCTGGACCGAACCCTGCAGGCCGCCGCCGAAGAACCTGTGCTGTTCGACAACGGCCTGGGCGCGTTCGCCGCCGAGGGCCGCGAATACCGCATCACCCTGGACGAAGGCGCGGCCACGCCGGCGCCGTGGTGCAACGTGATGGCCAACGCGCAGTTCGGCAGCGTGGTCAGCGACAGCAGCCCCGGCTACAGCTGGGCCGAAAACGCGCACGAATTCCGCCTCACGCCGTGGCACAACGACCCGGTCGGCGATGCCTCCAGCGAAGCGTTCTACCTGCGCGACGAAGACACCGGCCAGGTGTGGTCGCCGATGGCGCTGCCATGCCGCGGCAGCGGTCGCTACACGGTGCGCCACGGCTTCGGTTACAGCGTCTACAGCCATATCGAACACGGCATCGGCAGCGAGCTGTGGGTGTTCGTGGATGTGGAGCGCCCGATCAAGTTCAGCCATCTGCGGTTGAAGAATCTTTCCGGCCGCCCGCGCCGGCTCAGCGTCACCGGGTACGTGGAGTGGGTGCTGGGCGACATCCGCACCCGCTCGCAGTTGCACGTGGTCAGCGAGGTGGACCTGGGCAGCAGCGTGCTGACCGCGCGCAACCCGTACAACACCGAGTTCGACGGGCGCGTGGCGTTCTTCGATGCCGATGCACCCAGCCGCAGCATCACCGCAGACCGCAGCGAATTCATCGGGCGCAATGGCAGCCTGGCCGCGCCCGCCGCACTCAGCCGGCAACGTCTGTCCGGGCGCGTGGGTGCCGGCATGGACCCGTGCGCGGTGATCCAGATCCCGGTCACGCTGGCGGCCGAACAGAGCTTCGAAACGGTATTCCGCCTGGGCGCGGCGGTGGATCGCGACACCGCACTGACACTGGCCCGCCAGAGCCGTGGCGTGGCCGCCGCGCACACCGCCTTGCTGGCGGTGCGCGCGCATTGGCAGCAGGTTCTGGGCACCGTGCAGGTCACCACGCCCGATCCGGCGGTGGATCTGCTGGCCAACGGCTGGCTGCTCTACCAGACCATCGCCTGCCGGTTCCTGGCACGCAGCGGCTACTACCAGTCCGGTGGCGCGTACGGCTTCCGGGACCAGTTGCAGGACAGCATGGCGATGGTGCACGGGCAGCCAGCGCTGGCACGCGCGCATCTGCTGCGCTGCGCCGCGCATCAGTTCGTGCAGGGCGATGTGCAGCATTGGTGGCACCCGCCACAGGACCGCGGCGTGCGCACGCAGTGCTCGGACGATTTTCTGTGGTTGCCGCAGGCGCTATGCCGCTATCTGGACGTCACCAACGACGCCAGTGTGCTGGACGAGCGGGTGAGCTTTATCGACGGGCGCGCCCTCAAGCCCGACGAGGAATCGTATTACGACCTGCCGCAGATCACCGCCAACATGCAGTCGCTGTACGCGCACGGCGTGCTCGCCCTGCAACGCGGCATGGCACGGCTGGGCGAACGCGGCCTGCCGTTGATCGGCAGCGGCGACTGGAACGACGGCATGAACCGGGTCGGCAAGGACGGCAAAGGCGAGAGCGTGTGGCTGGGGTTCTTCCTCTACGACACGCTGCTAAGGTTCGCAGAGGTGGCCGTGCAGCGCGACGATGCGGCATTCGCGGCGACCTGCCGCACGCATGCGCAGGCCTTGCGCACCGCGCTGGAGCAGCATGCCTGGGATGGGCGCTGGTACCGGCGTGCCTGGTTCGACGACGGCACGCCGCTGGGTTCGAGCGATTCGGACGAATGCCGCATCGATTCGCTGTCGCAGAGTTGGGCGGTGCTGTCCGGTGCGATGGACCCGGCACGCAGCGCACAGGCGATGGACGCGATGCACCAGCAGCTGGTGGATCCCGACGCCGGCATCGTCAAGTTGCTGGTGCCGCCGTTCGATCGCACCGGGCACGACCCCGGCTATATCCGCGGTTACGTCCCCGGCGTGCGCGAAAACGGCGGCCAGTACACGCATGCGGCGGTGTGGGCGACGATGGCCTTCGCGCATCTGGGCGACAGCGCGCGGGCCTGGCAACTGGCCGGCCTGATCAACCCAATCCACCACGCCCGCGACGCGGCGGGCGTGCAGCGCTACAAGGCCGAACCCTATGTGCTGGCGGCCGATGTCTACGCGGTGGCGCCGCACGCCGGCCGCGGCGGCTGGAGCTGGTACACCGGCGCCGCCGGCTGGATGTACCGCTTGCTGACCGAATCGCTGCTCGGCCTGCAACGCCATGGCGAGCGCCTGCACCTCGTGCCGTGCATCCCGGCCAGCTGGCCCCAGTACCAGCTGCGCTATCGCTTCGGCACCAGCACCTACGTCATTGACGTCACCCAGCGCCCCGGTGTCGAGCCACGGCTGGAAATCGACGGCATAGCGCAAGCCGAGCTTGCTTTCACTCTGGTCGACGACGGTGCGGTCCACGCTGTCGCCCTGGACTGGCCGGGAGACGCGACATGAGCACACGCATACGCACCCACACCAATCACCAGCTTTCCGATCTGGGCAAGATGTTGTCGGTCTGGCCGCAGCGGGTGCGCGACCCCAGCCAGTTCTGGCCGCAATTCGATGCCTTGGCCAAAGGCATTCTGGATGAGGCGGCTGCAGCCGATCTGCAGCGGGTGCAATGTCGCCTGCGGCAGCTGCTGCGCCGTCACGGACTGACGCGGACGCAGTAAGCACGCAGGCAGCCTCCGCACGCGCCAAGGCCGCTGGTGGTCGATCTCGGTGACATTGCGCTGTACGTGCAGATGGTACGCAGCGCCGGTTTTGCCGGGGCCGCGCGCCGACTGGGGCGCCACGCCCAACAGCGTCAGCCGGCGTTTGCACGGGCTGCGGGCAGTCTTCATGCCACGCCAACAACGCTTTCTTCACGCTTGCGCCATTCTTCCGCTGGAGATCTCCGATGATCCGCACCCTTGCTCCGCTCGCTGCCGTGTTGTTGCTCTCGGCCTGTGCCTCCAACCAGGTCGTGCAGGTGCAGCCCATCGACGGGGCCATTTCCGGGCAGTGCCATATCGACAAGGTGCGCGGCGCAGTCGGCCTGGCCGCGGCGGCACAGACCATCGAACGCGCGCGCGTGGACAGCGACAGCCTGCAGGTCAGCGTGCGCCGCGGCGAGCGCGCCACCGGCGGCACCACTGCCAGCGGCCTGGCCGACCCGGCCCAGGGCGCCAGCGAAAGCGGTGGCGATCACCTCACCGTCGAGACCGGCCCGAACAACAACATCACCGCGATCTACTGCGGCTGAGTCGTTTGGGATTCGGGATTGGAGATTCGGGATTCGGTAAGGCACTGCTGCTATCCGGCTCCCGGTCCTCCACTTGGAGTGGCTGACAAAATCTAGCGCGTCGGCTTCACGTAAGCGTGGACGGCGAGCAGCAACCGCACTGTACTTGTGGCACCTGCCGCGCCCGCCTGGGGGTCAGCGCAGTCGTTTTTGTCGCCGTTTTCAAGCGGACTTCCGCTTTGATGCAGGCCTTGCCCGTGCCTTGGGCTTGTTACGCGAAGCGCTCAAGAACTTCAGCGTGGCCGCCTCCCATTGGCGCTCGCCGCGCACGCCGGTGGCCATGGCCTGCAAGTGACCGGCGCGCCAGCCTTCGAACACGCACGGGTCGATATACGCCTTGCGACACACCGAGGGCGTGTTGCCCAGCGCATCGGCCACTTCGCGGATGACATCGTTCTGCACCTGGGTCAGCGCGCGCTCGCTCATGCGCTCGGGTAGCGGCAACCGTGCCAGACGTTGCAATGCCGCCAGCGTGCCGCCCCAGGTACGGAAATCCTTGGCGGTGAAATCCTCGCCCATCGCCTCGCGCAGGTAGTCGTTGACCTCGCCCGAGTCCACCGGCTGCAGCTGGCCGTCGTCATCGCGGTACTGGAACAGCGATTGCCCCGGCAATTGCTGGCATTCGCGGATCAGTTTGACCAGTTGCTTGTCGTCCACCTCGATATCGTGATCCTGGCCGCTCTTGCCGCGGAACTTCAGCCGCGCACGTCCGCCGCGCAGGAATTCCATGTGCCGGTTGCGCAACGTGGTCAGCCCGTAGGACCGATTGCTGCGCGCATATTCGGCGTTGCCTACACGCACCAGTGTGTCGGCCAGCAACGCCACCACGATCGCCAGCACCTTCTCGCGCGGAAATCCCGGCAGGACCAGATCGCGGCGCAGCCTGCGGCGCAACTTGGGCAGCGCCTGGCCGAAGGCGATCACCCGTTCGAACTTGCCTTCGCCGCGCACCTGCGCCCAATCGGCGTGGTAGCGGTACTGCTTGCGCCGGCGCGCATCGCGGCCGGTGGCCTGCAGATGGCCGTTGGGCTTGGCGCAGATCCACACCTCGGTATACGCCGGCGGAATCGCCAGCGCGCGGATGCGCTGCAAGGTGTCGGCATCGGCTACGCGTTGTCCATCCGCGCTGCGGTAACTGAAGCTCTTGCCGGCCTTGCGGCGGCTGATGCCGGGCTGCTGATCGTTGACGTAGGTGAGCCCGGCCGCGCGCGCGGTGGCCTTGGCCTGTGCAACCGCGGCCACGCTCGCCACCGCGGCGGTGGCGGCCACCGCGCCGGCGGCAACGGTGGCCAACTTGCCGGCCGCGCTGGCGGTGGCGGCGGCATTGCGAAGAACACGTTTGGCTTTCATTGCGCACGGATCGAAGGACAGGCGCCGATTGTTGAGCCGGTCAGGACTAGGCCGCGTCAACGCTACGACAACGCCATGTGGGCAAGCGATGCCCGCGAGCGGGTTTTCTGCTTATGCTTGGACCTCCCCTACTGTGCTGGAGTCATCGATGCGTGCTGTCCTGCCTACCGCCCGTCTGGCCTGTACCCTGGTCGTGCTGGCGGCATTGACTGCCTGCGGTTCGCCGCAACCGGACGAGCAGGAAGCCGTCTCCGCCAAGGCGCAGCAAGCCGCCGAACAGGCCGCCGCACCGGCACCGGCGGCCGCGCCCGAAGCGCCGCCGATCGGCAGCTGCGATGCCACCCAGGTGCAATCGCTGGTGGGCCAGGCGCTGACCGATGCGGTGAGCGACCAGGCCCGCACAGACGCAGGCGCCAAGTCGGTGCGCGTGCTCAAGCCCGGCCAGATGACCACGATGGAGTTCAACGGCGAACGGCTCAATCTGGAAGTGGATGCCAAGAACGTGATCGCTTCGGTGCGTTGCGGCTAAGTATCGGTTGGCGCCTGTTGGCGAACAGGCGCCAAGCCAGCTGGCACAAGGCCTTGCGGCCGCCCTCGTTGCAGCTGTAACGGTGTATTGCGGCACCGCATCAACTGTGGTCTAGTCGATCATCCGGTGACCTCTTCGAAACGCTCCACGGATCGAGCGCTGCAACGTCGTCGCCGCTCTCCCAGATCGCAAAGAGGCAGACATGGCCCCCCGCACTCGCCAAGGGCTCAACGACCACGGTCTCTACAACAGCGCGCGCGATGAGCGCGACGCCTGTGGTTTTGGCATGGTCGCCCAGTTGGACGACCAACCTTCCCGCTCGCTGGTGGACACCGCAATTGCGGCGCTCTCGCGCATGACCCACCGCGGCGGCGTGGCGGCCGACGGCCTCACCGGCGATGGCTGCGGCCTGCTGATCCGCAAGCCCGATGCGTTCCTCCGCGGGCTGGCGCGCGATGCCGGCATCGCCCTGGGCACGCGTTACGCGGCCGGTGTGGTGTTCCTGCCGCTGGACGAAGCCGATGCCGCACGCTGTCGCACCGAACTGGAAACCCAGTTGCACAGCGCCGGCGTGCAGTTCCGCGGCTGGCGCGTGGTGCCCACCGACGACAGCGTCTGCGGCCAGCTGGCACGCGACACCTTGCCGCGCATCGAACAGGTATTCGTCGATGCCGGCGCCGAGCAGAGCGAAGATGGCTTCACCCTGGCGCTGTTCCTGGCGCGCCGCCGCGCCGAGCAGGCGCTGCGCGAGGTGGAAAACTTCTACGTCACCACGCTCTCGCCCAACGGCATCAGCTACAAGGGCATGGTGCTGCCGGACAAGCTGAGCACGTTCTACCCGGACCTACAGCGCAGCGACCTGTCCTCCAGCGCGATCGTCTTTCACCAGCGCTTTTCCACCAACACGCTGCCGCGCTGGCCGCTGGCGCATCCGTTCCGCCTGCTCGCCCACAACGGCGAGATCAACACCATCGAAGGCAACCGCCGCTGGGCGCAGGCGCGCAGCAAGGTGTGGCAGACCCCGCGTTTCGACATCGCCGAGTTCGACCCGGTGATCTCCATGCACGGCTCGGACTCGCAGAGCCTGGACAACATGCTCGAGCTGCTGATCGCCGGTGGCATGGACCTGCTGCAGGCGCTGCGCATCCTGGTGCCGCCGGCGACCCAGTCGCTGGAGTTCAAGGACGCCGACCTGGCTGCGTTCTACGAGTTCTACGGCCTCAATACTGAGCCGTGGGACGGCCCGGCCGGCATCGTCGCCTGCGACGGCCGCTATGCCGCCTGCATGCTCGACCGCAACGGCCTGCGCCCGGCGCGCTGGATGCTGACCTCCGACCGCCATTTCCTGGTGGCCTCCGAGGCCGGCGTGTGGGAGCTGCCCGCCGAACGCATCACCCGCAAGGGCAAGCTGGGCCCGGGCGAGATGATGGCGATCGACCTCAAGCGCGGCGATCTGCTGGACTCGGACGCCATCGACCGCATCAACCGCGCGCGCGCGCCGTACAAGCAATGGCTGCAGCAGGGCGTGACCTATCTGCAGACCGAACTGATCGACCCTTCGCTGGTGGAAGAACCCTTCAGCGAGCAGACCCTGCGCAGCTACCACAAGCTGTTCCAGCTCAGCACCGAGGAAGTGGAGCAGATCCTGCGCCCGCTGGCCGAGACCGAGCAGGAAGCCACCGGCTCGATGGGCGACGACACCCCGATGGCGGTGCTCAGCCGCCAGACCCGGCCGTTGTACGACTACTTCCGCCAGGCCTTCGCGCAGGTCACCAACCCGCCGATCGACCCGCTGCGCGAAGGCATCGCGATGTCGCTCACCACCCAGCTCGGCAAGGAGACCAACATCTTCCACGCCGGTGCGGAGACGGTGAACCACGTCATCCTCAACTCGCCGGTGCTCAGCCAGCGCAAGCTGCGCCAGTTGCTGAAGATGGAGCAGTACGTCGAGCGCAACCGCCTGATCGACCTGTCCTACAGCGTGGAGGAAGGCCTCAAGGCCGGCCTGGAACGCATCTGCCAGGACGTGGAGGCGGCCGCGCGCGAGGGCGCGGTGATGCTGCTGCTGTCCGACCGCTACCCGGTCCCGGACCGGCCGATGGCGCATGCGCTGCTGGCCACCGGCGCGGTGCACCACCACCTGTGCAAGGTGGGCCTGCGCTGCGACGTCAACCTGATCATCGAAACCGGCACCGCGCGCGATGCGCACCACATGGCCTGCCTGCTCGGCTTCGGCGCCACCGCGGTGTATCCGTACCTGGCCTACCAGACGCTGTTCGACCTGGGCCGGCGCGGCATCCTGCAGCTGAGCAAGGGCGGCGAGCAGTCGCAGATCGGCCGCCGCTACCGCAAGGGCATCTACAAGGGCCTGTCCAAGATCATCTCCAAGATGGGCATCTGCACCATCGCCAGCTACCGCGGCGCGCAGTTGTTCGAGATCGTCGGGCTGGACCCGGACGTGGTGGAGCTTTGCTTTGCCGAGACGCCCGCACGCATCGGCGGCGTGGGCCTGTCACGGCTGGATACCGAGGCGCGCGAGCTCACCGCACGCGCCTGGAACGACCAGCTCAAGCCGGAAGTGGGCGGCCTGCTCAAGTACGTGCACGGCGGCGAGTACCACATGTACAACCCCGACGTGGTCATGACGCTGCAGCGCGCCACCCGCACCGGCGATGCCGGCGACTGGCAGAAGTACGTCGATGCGGTGCATGCGCGCCCGGCCTCCACGCTGCGCGATCTGGTCCAGCTCAAGCGCGCCGACACCCCGACCCCGCTGGACGAGGTGGCCCCGGCCGAAGATGTGTTGCGTCGCTTCGACACCGCCGCGATCAGCCTGGGCGCGTTGTCGCCCGAAGCGCACGAGGCGCTGGCCATCGCGATGAACCGCCTGGGCGGGCGCAGTAACTCGGGCGAAGGCGGCGAAGACCCGGCGCGCTATGGCACCGAGAAGCGCTCCAAGATCAAGCAGGTGGCCTCCGGCCGCTTCGGCGTGACCCCGGAATACCTGGTCAACGCCGAAGTGCTGCAGATCAAGGTCGCCCAGGGCGCCAAGCCCGGCGAAGGCGGCCAGCTGCCCGGCCACAAGGTCAACGAGCTGATCGCGCGGCTGCGCTACGCCAAGCCCGGCATCGGTCTGATCAGCCCGCCGCCGCACCACGACATCTATTCGATCGAGGATCTGGCCCAGCTGATCTACGACCTCAAGCAGGTCAACCCGACCGCGCTGGTGTCGGTGAAGCTGGTGGCCCATGCCGGCGTCGGCACCATTGCCGCCGGCGTGGTCAAGGCGGGCGCCGACCTGATCACCGTGTCCGGCCACGACGGCGGCACCGGCGCCAGCCCGGTCAGCTCGATCCGCTATGCCGGCGTGCCGTGGGAACTGGGCGTGGCCGAGTCGCACCAGGCGCTGGTGGCCAACGACCTGCGCGAGCGCACCATCCTGCAGACCGACGGCGGCCTGAAGACCGGCCTGGACGTGGTCAAGGCCGCGTTGCTGGGCGCCGACAGCTTCGGCTTCGGCACCGCGCCGATGATCGTGCTGGGCTGCAAGTACCTGCGCATCTGCCACCTCAACAACTGCGCCACCGGCGTGGCCACCCAGGACGAGCGCCTGCGCGCGAACTACTTCACCGGCCTGCCGGAGCGCGTGGAGCATTTCTTCCGCCTGCTGGCCGAAGAGGTGCGCCAGTGGCTGTCCTACCTGGGCGTGCGTTCGCTGGACGACATCGTCGGCCGCACCGACCTGCTCGAACAGCTGGAGGTCTCGCCGCGTGCCGGGGTCAAGGTCGATCTCTCGCGCCTGCTCACGCATGCGCAGTACGACGGCAGCCATTGCGCGGCCCAGCGCCTGTACGAATCGCCCGACAGCCTGGCCACGCAGATGGACGGCCTGCTCGCCGATGCGATCGCCAACAAGCGCGGCGGCGACCACCGTTTCCTGATCCACAACACCGACCGCTCGATCGGCGCGCGCCTGTCCGGCGCCATCGCGCGCGTGCACGGCAACCACGGCATGAGCGATGCGCCGTTGAATCTGCGCTTCCGCGGCACCGCCGGGCAGAGCTTCGGCGCGTTCAACGCCGGTGGCCTGCAGCTGGAGCTGGAAGGCGAAGCCAACGACTACGTCGGCAAGGGCATGGCCGGCGGCCGGCTGGTGGTGCGCCCGCCGCGCGGGGCGCGCTTCGAGGCGCGCAGCACGCCGATCGTGGGCAACACCTGCCTGTACGGCGCCACCGGCGGCGAGCTGTTCGCCGCTGGCCGCGCCGGCGAGCGCTTTGCGGTGCGCAACTCCGGCGCGCTGGCGGTGGTGGAAGGTGCCGGCGACCACTGCTGCGAGTACATGACCGACGGCGTGGTGCTGGTGCTGGGCAAGGTCGGCCTGAACTTCGGCGCCGGTTTCACCGGCGGGCTGGCCTACGTGCTGGATATCGAACGCGACTTCGTGGACCGCTACAACCACGAGCTGATCGACATCCACCGCGTCTCCGCCGAGGGCTTCGAGAACCATCGCCAGCACCTACACACCCTGATCAGCCGCCACCGCGAGCTGACCGGCAGCATCTGGGCGCAGCAGATCCTGGACGAGTTCCGCGACTACATCGGCAAGTTCTGGCTGGTCAAACCCAAGGCCGCCAGCATCGAGTCGCTGACAGAGTCGCTCAGGCGTGCCGCCTGAGTGACGGGATTGGTGAATCGGGATTGGGGATTCGCTCAAGCTATGCGAATCCCGATTCCCGAATCTCCACTCCCGGCCTTCCAGCGTCGTGATTGTTTGTTCGAGATTCGCACCGCGTCCGCCCCCCGTCGCCCGCTGTTGCGAATCCCCAATCCCAACTCCCGAATCCCAGCCCTATGAGCCGCAAGCAAGCCTTCCAATTCCTCGACCTGCCCCGGACCATGCCCACGCGCATTCCGGTGGAGCTGCGTACGTCCGGTGACTGGGGCGAGCTGTACGGCAAGTTCGACAAGGCCGACGCGCAGTACCAGTCCGGCCGTTGCCTGGACTGCGGCAACCCGTACTGCAGCTGGAAATGCCCGGTGCACAACGCAATCCCGCAGTGGCTGCAGCTGGTGCAGGAAAACCGCATCGAAGAAGCCGCCGCACTGTGCCACTCCACCAATCCGCTGCCGGAAGTGTGCGGGCGGGTGTGTCCGCAGGACCGCCTGTGCGAAGGCAGCTGCACGCTGGAGGAATTCGGCGCGGTCACCATCGGCGCGGTGGAAAAATACATTGTCGATACCGCCTTCAAGATGGGCTGGCGCCCGGACCTGGGCAACGTGCAGCCGAGCGGCTGGCGGGTGGCGGTGATCGGCGCAGGCCCGGCCGGCCTGTCCTGCGCGGACCGTCTGGTGCGTGCCGGCATCGAGGCGGTGGTCTACGACCGCTACGAGCAGATCGGCGGGCTGCTGCAGTTCGGCATTCCCAGCTTCAAGCTGGACAAGTCGGTGATCGGCAAGCGCCGCGAGATCCTCGAAGGCATGGGCGTGCAGTTCCGCCTGGGCGTGGAAGTGGGCCGCGACGTCAGCATCGAGCAGTTGCTGGGCGAGTTCGATGCGGTGTTCCTGGGCACCGGTGCCTACCGCTACACCGATGGCGGGCTGCCCGGGCAGGACCTGAAGAACGTGCTGCCGGCATTGCCGTTCCTGGTGCAGAACAGCCGCATCGTCAGCGGCAATGACCCGCACGGCCGGCCGATCGCCGGCTGGGAAGACCAGATGGCGCTGCCCGATCTCAACGGCAAGCGCGTGGTGGTGCTCGGCGGCGGCGACACCGGCATGGACTGCGTGCGCAGCGCCATCCGCCTGGGTGCGGCCAAGGTCACCTGCGCCTACCGCCGCGACGAGGCCAGCATGCCGGGCTCTGCACGCGAGGTCGCCAACGCGCGTGAGGAAGGCGTGCGCTTTTTGTTCAACCGTCAGCCGCTGTCGATCGAATCCGGCGCCGACGACGAAGCGATCGGCGTGACCGTGGTGGAAACCCGGCTCGGCGAGCCAGATGCCAGCGGGCGGCGCAACGCGGTGCCGGTGGAAGGCAGCGAATCGCTGCTGGAAGCGGACGTGGTGATCATCGCCTTCGGCTTCTCGCCGACCCTGCCCGACTGGCTGGCAGCGCAGGGCGTGGAAGCCGGCAGCAACGGCCGCATCGTCGCACCGGCCGACGACAACGGCCGCCTGCCCTACCAGACCAGCAACCCGCGCCTGTTCGCCGGCGGCGACTGCGTGCGCGGCGCCGACCTGGTGGTCACCGCGGTGGCCGAAGGCCGCGATGCGGCCAGCAGCATCGTGCAGCTGCTGGGCGTCAAGGCGCAGGTCAAGGAACCGGCCGCCGCCTGAGTGCCGACCAGTGCGTGGGCTCGGCGCCCACCGCTGGTTACCGGCTCGCGTGCGGGCAGCCCGCACGCTGCGTTGGCGGCCAGGCCGCATGACGCTGCTCGATGCAGCGCATCCACCGCGACCCACCGTGCGGAAGACGCTCCTGTAGGCGACCAGACTCTCGCCTGACTCATGCCCCAGGGTTCCACCTGCTTGCCACGCAGGCCACACGCCTCGTGGCGCAACGCCGATATCGCATCCGCAAGGTCGTGGCTTGTCCGACCCGCAGCGCGCGAGGCCACACGCACGCCTCCTCCGCGATCGGCATCTAGCTGACACACGGCGCACCGGACGGGAGTGCCAGCAAACGCAAGCGCCCAGCCGCCATGCAGCCTTTCGCACACACGCTTGAGCCTGCCATCGGCATGCGCCCGGGCCCGCATCGATCTGCAGCCTCGACGATTGCACCCACTATAGAAGTGTGATTTAAGTCACATATCTGCTGTCGCCCCCTAACGCGATGCTGCCGACTCACCAGCGACGCGCAGGACGCCCTGCTCCGAACCGGATGTGCTCGGCAATGACGGCAGTCGGTCCCATCCCGGTGCGCGATACCGCCGCCGCGGACTCCAGACCTCATTCATCTGTCGCCGCGCCCCGCGGCGGCGAAGCCGTGGGCCCCACCAAGGAAGCAACCTCATGACACAGCAACTCACTACCGGCCAATACGGACGCGACGACTGGGTGGACTGGCTCCGCGGTGCCAGCGTGTTGATGGTGATCGTGCTGCACGCCTACGGCTTTGCCTTCGATGCCTACCCGGAACTGCGCGGCGGCGCTGCTGAAGAAAGCAGCGCACTGATGCTGTCGATCGAGCGCCTCAACCGCTCGTTGGCGCCGCTGCGTATGCAGCTGATGTTCCTGCTCTCGGGCCTGTTCGTGGCGCGTGGGCTGGACAAGGGCATCGCGCCCTACCTCGGCGGCAAGCTGCGGCACGTGCTGTATCCCTACCTGCTCTGGTCGGTGCTGATCTTCGCCCTGCGCGAGGCCGGCTCGGTGCTGGCCAAGGCCGAACCCATCGCCTGGGTGGACCTGGGCAAGATCGCAGTGGGCAACGTGGCACTGACCTGGTTCCTGTTCTACCTGTTCGTGTTTCTGGTGCTGATGCCCTTGCTGCGCCGGCTGCCGGCGCCGTTGGTCCTGGCCGCGACCGTGCTGGGCTCGGTTTGCCTGGGTCCGCTGCTGCGTCAGGGTGCCGATCCGTTCTATTACTTTGCGTTCTTCTACATCGGCACGCTGCTGGCCGGCCGGGTGCCGGCACTGCTGCGGCAGGCACCGCGCTGGATCTGGCCGCTGTCGTGCCTGAGCCTGTGCGCCATCGTGCTGATCGCCAATCTCACCGCGCTGCACAGCATCTGGATCGGCTACCTGCCGCTGGTGCTGGTCGCGCTGCCGCTGCTGATCACCGCGGCGATGTGGGCGAACCGGCAACCGGCCGCGCAGGCAATCCGTTATGTGGGCCGCAACTCGGTGGTGTTCTACCTGAGCCACTTTCCGCCGTTCATTGTGCTGGCCTACCTGCTGCCGCGCTGGATCGACGAGGGGACGGTGCTGTTTTTCGCCTTATTGAGTGTCGGCGTGCTGGGGCCGGCGGTGCTGTGCCTGCTGCGCGCACCGGGCCGCCTGCCCGCGCTGAACCTGCTGTTCTCCGCACCGCTGCCGGTGCGTCGCCCACGCAGCTTGCCTGTCGCCGGCAAGCTGCACGCCTCGCCGGTGTCCGCATAGCCGCAGTCCTTGCCGGCAGTGCCGCCCAGCGGCGCTGCCGATCCGGCTGATACGGCTGATGTCGTGCGGTCATACGACCACACACCGCCGTCCTAACCCGGGTGATGCATTCCATGCCGCATCACCTGGGCCGACCGTAGCGCCGGCAACCGACCTGCAGCCCTGTGGCAGGGCTGCAAGCCAGGCGATCAGGCCGCCTTGTCCAGCGTGGCCATGTCGATCACGAAGCGGTACTTCACGTCGCTCTTGAGCATGCGCTCGTAGGCCTCGTTGATCTGGTCGGCGCGGATGGTTTCGATGTCCGAGACGATGTTGTGCTTGGCGCAGAAATCCAGCATTTCCTGGGTCTGGCGGATGCCGCCGATCAACGAACCGGCCAGGGTGCGGCGCTTCATCACCAGATTGAACACGCTCGGCGAAGGATGCGATTCCTCGGGCACGCCCACCAGCACCATCGCACCGTCGCGCTTGAGCGCATTGAGGAACGGGTCCAGGTTGTGCGGCGCGGCCACGGTGTTGAGGATGAAATCCAGCGTGTTGGCCTGCGCGGCCATCTGCGCCTCGTCCTTGGACACCACTACTTCGCTGGCGCCCAGGCGCAGCGCATCGGCGCGCTTGCTCTCGGAGGTGGTGAACAGCACCACGGTGGCGCCCATCGCCTTGGCGATCTTCACCGCCATGTGGCCCAGGCCGCCCAGACCGACCACGCCCACCTTCTGACCGGGACCGACCTTCCAGTGCGCCAGCGGCGAATACGTGGTGATGCCGGCGCACAGCAATGGCGCCACTGCGGCCAGGTTGTCGCTGTGCGAGATGCGCAGCACGTATTTCTGGTCGACCACGATGTGGTCCGAGTAACCACCGTAGGTGTTCTCGCCGCCACCAAACATCGGGCCGTTATAGGTGCCGGTGAAGCCCTGCTCGCAATACTGTTCTTCGCCTTCCTGACAGGACGCGCAGCTGCGGCAGCTGTCAACCATGCAGCCGACGCCGGCCAGATCGCCAACCTTGAAGCCGGTGACCGCATCGCCGACCGCAGTGACGCGGCCAACGATCTCGTGGCCGGGCACCGACGGGTAGCGCGTGTTGTGCCATTCGTTGCGTGCGGTGTGCAGGTCCGAGTGACACACGCCGCAATAGGCGATATCGATCTGCACATCGTTGGGGCCGGGCGCACGCCGTTCGAACACGAACGGTGCAAGCGGCTGATCGGCAGTTTGGGCGGCGTACGCGTGGGCTTGGCTCATGGGGGAGACTCCAGATGTGACGTCCCCCGCGACAGTGCGGGAGACTAAAAAAGGGTGGCGCTAGCTTAAGACAGGCGCCTGTCGCACTCCTGCGACAGTGCGTCTTGCCTGGCGGGTTGCGGACGCGACCGCAGCGGCATGGTGCGCCCTGCAGGTGTTTGCGCGCGATCAAATCGGCGTTCGCCGGCGTGAATGGCGCGCTAACGCCGGAGCTTCTACGCTGACCAACCACCATCCTGCGCTGCACCATCCCTGCTGGCCGTGCCCTCCCCCTGCGGCCGCCTACGTCGATGCCGAAGGAGGCTTCCATGTTCCGCTCTCCCCCCAACCTCCCATCCTTGCGCAGTGCCGCACTCGCACTGACCTTGTTGGCCGCACTGCCGCTGGCGCACGCCAAGGAGCCTGCGCGCCCCGGAAAGGAATCCAGCGGCCTGAAGTATGTCGGCGTCAATCTGTCCGGCGCCGAGTTCAACTCACGCAAGAAGCCCGGCACGCTGTTCAAGGACTACACCTACCCGGCCGCGTCGGATTTCAGTTATTTCGCCGGTAAGGGCATGAACACGATTCGCCTGCCGTTCCTGTGGGAACGCCTGCAGCCACAGCTCAATGGCGATCTGGATCCGGCGCAACTGGCGCTGCTGAAGAAATCGGTGGATGCGGCCAAGGCCAACAAGCAGTACCTGATCCTGGATGTGCACAACTACGCCAAGTACAACGGCAAGCGCATCGGCAGCAGCGAGGTGCCCACCGGCGCGGTGGCGGATCTGTGGCGCCGGCTGGCGCTCGAATTCAAGGACGACAAGTCGGTGATCTTCGGGCTGATGAATGAGCCCAACGGCATTTCCGCCACCGATTGGGCGAGTGCGGCGCAAGGCGCGATCAACGCGATCCGCAAGACCGGCGCCAGGAACCTGATCCTGGTGCCGGGTACCGCCTACAGCGGCGCGCACAGCTGGCGCAGCTCCAACTATGGCGTCTCCAATGCCAAGGCGCTGGAAATCCTCAAGGACCCGGGCAATAACCTGGCCTTCGAAGCGCACCAATATCTGGACAACGACTACAGCGGCACCAAGCCGGTGTGCACCAGCGCCACGGTCGGCGAGGAAAAGCTGCGCGGCTTCACCGCATGGCTGCGCGAGAACAAGCAGAAGGGCTTTCTGGGCGAATTCGGCACCGCCAACAATCCGGTCTGCGACCAGGCGCTGGAAGGCATGCTGACCTACATGGAAAAGAACAGCGACGTGTGGCTGGGCTGGACCTGGTGGGCCGCTGGTGCCTGGTGGAAGCCGGAGTATTTCTTCACCGTGCAGCCGGGCAAGGACGGCAGCGACAAGCCGCAGATGTCGATTCTGAGCAAGTATGCCCGCCGCGCGACCAAGTAAGCCGCGCGGTCCGCTCGATCACGGTGGTCGCAGCGGTTGCTGCGGCCACCGTTTTTTTTGCGCGCCATCCGCCCTGTCCTGCCACGCGTCACCGATGACATCCACCAGCGATTGCAGACCGCGCGCTGCATCCATCTCAGCCGCAATCCGATCTTCTTATTGCAGCAGGTGCACTGGCTGCCCGCTGCCGAAAGCATGACGCCGCCCACACCTAGTGCGCGGTGCACATGGCAAGTGCCGAGGTTGCGCGACCGCACCAGGTGACTTTTGCATGTGCGTGCGCATTGATCGCGCAGCAGCGCGGTGGCGATTGCAGGTGCTGCGCCGCGCCGCGCGTTGCGTTTCGATGATGCCCGCGCAATGCGGCGTACGTCGCAATTGCGATGCGCACCACTGCCAGGCGCACGGCGCCATCGACCTGCCGCGTTGTGATCGCACCATGGCCGTCCAGCGATGCGGGAGGCGGCGTATTTCCGCAGCGATTCGGCGCAGATTGCAATCGGCATGCAATGCGCGTGACCGTGCGGTGTCGCCTTACCACAACAAAGCGTGCGCATGTTTGGCAATAAACGCGAAGTCGCTCACAGCTCCAATTAAGTGATAGCTCGCATTCGTAGTTTGAATGTCTCGATGCGCTTAGGGTGAAACGCGATGCAGTGTCGTCATGCACGTGGCAGGTCCACGCCAGGGCAATGCATCTCCCCCGCGAATGCTTCAGGAGTCACCCATGCTGCCCTCCCCCACGCCGACGCGCCGGCTGTCCAGCCGTGCGTTGTCATTGCTGCTGCTTGTCATGGCGCTGCTTGCAGGTGTGCCATTCGCACAGGCACAGAACCGCCTGAAGTACGCAGGCGTCAATCTTTCCGGTGCCGAAATCAAATCCTCGCAAAAGCCCGGGGTGCTCAACGTCGACTATCTGTATCCGGCCGCCAGCGATTACCGCTACTTCGCCGGCAAACACATGAACATCGTCCGGCTGCCCATCCTGTGGGAGCGCCTGCAACCCAAGGCCGGCGGCGAGCTGGATGCGGCGCAGCTGGCACTGATCCGCCAGGCCGTGGCCAACGCGAAGGCGGCCAAGGTGTACCTGATCCTGGATATCCACAACTACGCCCGGTATTACGGCAACAAGATCGGCAGCGCGCGCGTGCCGATCAGCACCTTCAACGATCTGTGGCGACGCCTGGCGATCGCCTTCAAGAACGACAACAGCGTGATCTTCGGGCTGATGAACGAGCCTTACGACATCAACCCGCAGTCCTGGGCCAACGCCGCGCAGGCATCGATCGACACCATCCGCAAGACCGGTGCCAACAATCTGATCCTGGTGCCCGGCGCGCTATGGAGTGGCGCGCACAGCTGGTACTCCACCGTTGCCGGCCAGTCCAACGCGGTGGCGCTGGCCTCCATTCGCGACCCGCTCAATCGCTACGCCATCGAAGTGCATCAGTACCTGGATACGGACTCCAGCGGCACCAGTGCCGGCTGCGTCAGCAGCACCGCCGGTGCCGAACGCCTGCGCAGTTTCACCGAATGGCTGCGTCTGAATCACAAGCAGGGCTTTCTCGGCGAGTTCGGTACCGGCAACAACGCCACCTGCAATAGCGCACTCAACGGCATGCTGGGCTATCTGGAAACCAACCGCGACGTATGGGTGGGCTGGACCTGGTGGGCCGCCGGCGCGTGGTGGAACCGCAGCTACCCCTTCAACGTGCAGCCCGATGCGCAGGGCCGCGACAAGCCGCAGATGTCGATCCTGAGCGCGCGCGCAAAACGCATCACCCAGTAGTCGGAGCAAGCAGCGTGCGATGGGCAACCGTCGCACGCTGCGCAGCAAGCACCCAGCTCACGCATGTACACCCGGTATATGCCGATGCCCGGCAACAGCCGTGCCCAGTCGCGGTGAGCACAGTCGTCACGCAGCAAAACGCCAGCACTCAGCAAGCGCTCTAGCGCTCGCTGCGTGTGCGTGCGCTACAGCAGTGCAGCGTCGGTGATCCGGCGCCGCGCCGTTGACGGCGAGCGTATCCATCCGCCGATTTTTCGACAGCGCCATGCATGCGATGGCGGTGTCGACAAGCGTGCGCGACCGCTTTTCAGCGCGGCGCGTCACAGCGTGCTGTTCCAGAACGTGACCCTTGCGGTAAGTGACTGCGACCCAGCCTACACATTTAATTCACATTCGATGTGGTGAGCGTTTAGGCACGGCAGATGCATTGGTTACGACAGGTGTGGCGCACCTCGCGCAGATCGCACGCAAACCGCTGCGACACACCATCCCCGTCGTCGAAGGAGTTGTTTCATGTCTGCTGTCTCTCAAACGCTGCGCACCGTTTTCCGCTGCACCCTGCTCTGCATTCTGTTCGGCACATTCGCACCCGTCTACGCACAAACACGCGCACTGACGTATGCCGGCGTCAATTTATCCGGCGCCGAATTCGCATCGTCCAAAAAACCCGGCGTCCTCAATAAGGATTATATGTATGCCTCGGCCAGCGATTACACCTATTTCGCCGGCGTCGGCATGAACACGATCCGCCTGCCGGTGCTGTGGGAACGTCTGCAGCCCAGTGCACGCGGTGAACTGGATCCGACCCAACTGGCCCTGGTGCAGCAAGCCGTGGCACGCGCCAAGGCATCGGGCATGTATCTGGTGCTGGACATCCACAATTACGGCAAATACTACGGTTACAAGATCGGTGGCGACGAAGTGCCGATCGCCACATTCGCCGATTTGTGGCGCCGCCTTGCGCTGGCATTTCCCAGTGACAACGCGGTGATCTTCGGGCTGATGAATGAGCCCAATGGCGTCTCGGCCAGCGCCTGGGCTGCCACTGCACAGGCAGGCATCAATGCGATTCGTGCCACCGGTGCGAACAACCTGATTCTGGTGCCGGGCGCATTATGGACCGGTGCGCACAGCTGGTATTCGCCCACCAACGACGGCTATTCCAACGCAACCGCATTGGTTTCGATCTACGATCCGCTCGATCGCTACGCGTTCGAAGTGCATCAATACCTGGATGCCGATTCCAGCGGCACCACCAATGTCTGCGTCAGTGCCACCATCGGTGTCGAGCGTCTGCGTAGTTTCACCGAGTGGCTGCGCACCAACCACAGGCGCGGGTTTCTGGGCGAATTCGGCACCGCCAATAACCCCGTCTGCAATGAGGCACTGCGCGGCATGCTCCGCTATATCGATGCCAATGCAGATGTCTGGTCGGGCTGGACCTGGTGGGCTGCCGGTTCGTGGTGGAACGTCAGCTATCAGTACAGCGTGCATCCCAACAAGGACGGCACCGACAAGCCGCAGATGTCCATCCTCTCGCCGCAGGCCGTGCGCGCCACACGTGCCATTCCGTAATCTGAGGCAGATGGGTTGAGTCACGCGAGCCGCCGCAAGGCGGCTCGCTTCTTTTGCATCTTCGTACTGGCTGTCTATTGGATGACAGGCCGGGCAGGACGGTTTCGATGTGACACCGTTTACGTCGCTCCCAGCACACTACGCGCCCATTGCGCCGCAATGCCGCAAACCACTGGCTGATGAACGTGCGAACGTGCGTGCGCCATCGGACGCACCCCGGGCGCATCATCACCGAAGCTTGAGCTCACTGAACTCTTGCTGCGGCTTCTAACGGCCATTCACCTGGCAGCGATAAAGCCGCGTCCAGCATGGGCGCACTTCACTGCAGGAGCATCACATGGCACATCGACTGATGAAGACCGCGCTGATCGGCGCACTCGCATTGGCAGCGCAGGGCGCGTTTGCGCAGGCCGCCGCCGACAAGCCGGCCAAGGCGCTGACCGCCCGCGAGGTCACCAGCATGCTGACCGACAAGGGCTATACCAAGGTACACGACGTCAAGTTCGAACATGGCGTGTGGACCGCCGACGCACGCAGCGGCGACGGCAAGGATGTGGATGTCCGTATCGATCCGGTGACCGGCCGCGTGTACGGCGACCAGACCACCTCCAAACTGAGCGAGGCCGATATCCGCGCCGCGCTGTCGACCGGCGGCTATTCCAATGTGCACGATCTCAAGTTCGAAGACGGCTTGTGGAAGGCCGATGCCGAGCAACGCGGTGGGCAGAAGGTCGATCTGCACGTCGACCCGGATGATGGTCACGTGGTTAGCGTGGATAACGATTGACCATCGCATCTCGGGGCGCCGGCGTGCCGACAGGACGGCCGTGCTGATGGCAAGGCATTGCCGTCAGCACGATTGAAGGCATCTCCCAGGCCGGTGGCATCCTCTCTCAGAAGGGCACCGACGAACAGACATACTTCAGTGGGAGGCGGCACGTGATCTGACGCATCGATGCACTGCATCGACACGGATCGTGACCTCGTCCGCAACCGCAACGATCAGGACGAACCAACACAAAGGGCTTCCAACCGGAGGCCCTTTACGTTGATCGCGATACGCGGGCTCGCCGCTGCCGCGCACCTTGCAGGCCGCATCACGACGCCATGCAGTAGCTGCATGACATCGCATGCGGTGCTGGCGTCGTTCAACGCGCCGGCGCCGCCTTCTTGCCCTCGGCAGCTGCGTCTTTTTCGGCGTCAGGCGCGGCTACCGCGGCGCCCGCAGCGGGCTTGCCGGCCATCATGCGATCGCGCGCAGCCTTGAACGGGTTGCCGGCATACCAGTTGGGCCAGCGCTGGCCGGCGGCCACCTCCTTGCCCACGCCATACACCGCCTGCAGGTCTTCGATGGTGCCATCGAGCTTCCAGCTGGCCGCATCGTATTCGTCGCCCGGGGCGTGATAGCGATTGCGCCCATAGTCTTCGGCGGCCGCGCGCCCGGCCGCGGTACCGCCCTCGCGCAGGTCTTCGCCGCCATCGGCATACAGCGCCGGCACACCGGCCTTGGCGAAGTTGAAATGATCCGAGCGGAAATACGAGCCGCTTTGCGGCGTGGCTTCGGCATGCAGGGTGCGGCCCTGCATCGCGGCGATCGGCTTGAGGATGTCTTCCAGCTCCGAACTGCCCATGCCCACCACGGTGACATCGCGTGCGCGCCCGGCCACCGACATCGCATCCAGGTTGATCACCGCCGCGATCTTGTCTAGCGGAAAGCTCGGGTTGGCCACGTAGTACTTGGAACCGAGCAGGCCGGATTCTTCCAGCGTCACCGCAACGAACACCACCGACCGCGCCGGTTTGGGATCCTGATGCGCGAACGCGTCGGCAATCTCGAGAATGCCGGCCACGCCGGTGGCGTTGTCCACCGCGCCGTTATAGATGTTGTCGCCGCTCTCGCCCGGGTGTTTGCCCAGGTGATCCCAGTGCGCCATGTACAGCACCGCTTCGTCGGCATGCGTGGTCCCGGGCAGCACGCCGACCACGTTGCGCGAGGATTTCTCCGCGATCGTGCTCTTCAGGTCCACCGACCAGCTCGCCTTCAACGGCACCGGCTTGAAGCCACGCTTGCTGGCGTCCTTGTAGGCCTGCGCCAGATCCAGCCCGGCATTGGCGAACAGCTGCTTGGCGGTCTCGGCGCTGATCCAGCCCTGTACCGGCAGGCGCGGATCGGGATCGTCCTTGGCCGGCAGGTCGTATTGCGGGCCGGCCCAGGAATTCTTGACCACATCCCAGCCATAGCTGGCGCCCGGGGTGTCGTGCACGATCAGCGCGGCGGCCGCGCCCTTGCGGGCGGCTTCCTCGAACTTGTAGGTCCAGCGGCCGTAGTAAGTCATGCGCTTGCCGTCGAACAGCTTGGCATCGCCGGTATGGAAGCCGGGATCGTTGACGAACATCACCACCGTCTTGCCCTTCCAGTCCTGGCCGGCGTAATCGTTCCACTGCTGTTCGGGCGCATCCACGCCGTAGCCGACGAATACCAGCTCGCTGTTGTCCAGCTTGACCTCGGCCTGGCCGGTGCGGGTGCCGACCACGATGTCGGTGCCGAAGGCCAGGGTGCGGGTCTGCTCGCCGCTGCGCAGGCTGGGTGCAGTGGCCGCATCGGCGGTGGTTTCCACCATCGGCACGTCCTGGAACCAGCTGTCGCCGTTGCCCGGCTGCAGGCCGATGCGCTGCATCTGATCGCGGATATAGGTGACGGTCTTCTCTTCGCCCGGCGTGCCGGGGCCGCGTCCTTCGAATTCGTCCGAGGCCAGCGTCTTGACCAGCTCGGCAAAGTCGTCGCCGGTCAGCTCCGGCGAAAAGGTGTGGCGGCTGACCGGTGCGCTGGCCGCCGTGTCCACCGGCGCCTGTGCGGCGGGCGCGCTTGGTGCGTCGGCGGATTCGCGCTTGCAGCCGGCCAGGGCCAGCGTCGCGGCCAGGCACAACAGGATCTTGCGGGGCATCGGGACTCCTCGTGCGGCGAAGGTCCCCCGATTCTAGGCGCTGGTCCCGTGGTGAGCGCGTCAGTCCTTGGGTGCCACGTCGCTGTCGAAGCTGCGCGCGGTGGCGCCGGTGACGGCACCGATCTTCGCAGTGCGGTGCACGTACAGGCTGACCTCGCGCTCGAACTCCAGCGGGCCATCGACCACCGCATCCGGGCCGATCACCACGCGCGGCTTGCGCGCAGGCTTGAACGAGAAGCTGAAGTTCGGCTTGGTGACCTCGATCCCGCCATGCACATGCGAGCGCACCCCGACGGTAATGTCGCCGTTGACGGTCTCGATGCCCTTGCCGAGCTCGGTTTCCACCAGGCCGATACTGCCGTTGACGGTTTCCACACCGCCGCTGATGCGGCTGCCGCGCTCCACCAGCACGCTGCCGTTGACCGTCTCCAGCCCGCCGGACACCACCACCTTCTGCCCCAGCGTGATCGCGCCATTGACCGTGGAAACATCGCCAGTGCGGGCGTTGTCGCCGATCTGGATACTGCCGTTGACCGTTTCCACGCTCCGGGTCTGCGCGCCGGCGCCGACCTCGATGGAGCCATTGACGGTGTCCAGCCCGCCATAGACCTTGCCGGGCTCGGCGCTGATGCGGCCGTTGACCTTGCTGATGTCCTCGTCGGCCCAGGCGCTTGCGCAGACCAGGGACAATGCCAGAAGAAGATGCTGGGGCTTCATGCTGAACCTTGCGCGGCGGCGGCTGTCTTGGGCGTGGCGGTGATCACACCATGCTTGGCTACAATCGCGCACCTGCCTGAAGTCACTGGACCTTTCGTTGCCCCTGTCGCCCGCCCCGCGCTCGCGCCTGCCGTCCGCCCCCGCCACCGGCCGCTGCCGCGCGTGGCTGGCGGCGACCGTGCTGGCCTGCACGCTGCTGGGCAGCACCGCGGCCGGTGCGCAAAGCCAGCGCGAAACCGAGCGCAAACTGCAGCAGCTGCGCGACGAACTCAAGACCATCAGCGCCGACCGCCGCGAGCTGGAAGGCAAGCGCGGCACTGCCGCCCAGCAACTGCGCCAGGCCGATGAGAAGGTGGCCAGGACCTCGCGCGCGTTGAGCGAGACCGAAACGGCGATGCGCGAGCAGGAACAGCATCTGGGCAAGCTGCAGCAGGAGCGTGCGCAGCTGCAGCGCGGCCTGCAGAACCAGCGCGTGCAGCTGGCTGCGCTATTGCGCGCCGCCGACCAGGTCGGCCGCAACGCGCCGTTGAAGGTGTTGTTGTCGCAGGACACCGTGGGCGATGCCACGCGCATGCTGGCCGATCATCGCTACGTGCAGAACGCGCGTGCACAGCGCATCCAGGCACTGACCACGCAGCTGGATGCGCTGACCAAGGTGGAGCAGGACATCGCCAACCGTCGCCAGGCACTGGATGCGGCGCGTGCGCAGCAAAAGGCGCAGGCCGCATTGCTGCAGAAGGATCGCTCGCAGCAGGCGGCGACGGTCGCGCAGCTGGACGACCGCTACAAACAGCGCGCCGAACGCGAAAAAGCCCTGGGCCAGGACGCCAAATCGCTGGAGCAGCTGCTCGCCAACCTGCGCGCGGCCGCCGCCAAGGCCGAGGCCGAACGGCGTGCCGCCGCCAGACGCGCTGCCGCTGAAGCCGCCGCGCAGGCCAAACGCAGCAAGACCGAGCGCCCCGAGCGTCCCGGCAAGACCCCGCCCAAGGTCATCGCGAGTGCGCCGGCACCCAAGGTCGGCGGCCTGAGCTGGCCGGTGGCGGGCAACCTGCTGGCGCGCTTCAACGCCACCTTGCCCGATGGCCACACCAGCAAGGGCGTGCTGATCGGCGCGCCCAAGGGCAGCACCGTCACCGCGGTGGCCGATGGCACGGTGGTGTTCTCCGACTGGATGACCGGCTACGGCATGATCCTGATCGTGGACCACGGCAACGGCTACATGAGCCTGTACGCGCACAACGACACGCTGTTGCGCGATGCCGGCGCGTCGATCAAGCGCGGCGAAGCGGTGGCCAAGGTCGGCAGCTCGGGCGGGCAGGGCGTGCCGGCGCTGTACTTCGAACTGCGTCGCAACGGGCAGCCGGTGGATCCGTCGAGCTGGTTGCAGCGCCGCTGAGTGGCGCGCACGCCGCGCGCGTGCCGGTGCATGACCGCCGCCATACCTGGCCCCGCCAAGTCAACGCGGATTTACCGCGGCTTCGCGCATAATCCAGGCTGCTCCGTTGCGGGGCGTCTTATCTCTTTGTCGGAGTGCTTCATGCGCGTAGCCGTCCTGTCCGTTGCCCTGTCGCTGGCGTTGTTCGCCTCACCCGGTTGGGCGCAGAAAGCCAGTCCCGCCGCCGCCCAGGCCACTGCGGACGATCCGGAAGCCAACGAAGCCGCCGTCTCCAAGGTGCCGCTGGACGAGATCCGCCGCTTCGTGGCGGTGTACAACGCGGTCAAGCAGGCCTACGTCGACCCGGTCGAGGACAAGAAGCTGATGCACGCCGCGGTGCGCGGCCTGCTCTCGGATCTGGACCCGCACAGCACCTATTTCGACAAGGAAGATGCCGAAGCCTTCGACGAGCAGGCCACTGGCGCCTACGACGGCATCGGCGTGGAATTGCTGCAGCAGCAGGACAACACGCTCAAGGTGATCGCGCCGATCGACGACACCCCGGCCGCACGTGCCGGCATCCGCGCCGGCGACGTCATCGTGGCCATCGACGGCAAGCCGATCGACGCCAGCAAGGCGATGGAGCCGCTGCGCGGCGAATCCGGCAGCAAGGTCGTGCTGACCATCGTGCGCGACAAGGCGCCCAAGCCGTTCGACGTGACCCTGCAGCGGCAGACCATCCGCGTGGCCAGCGTGCGCAGCAAGCTGCTGGAGCCGGGCTATGGCTATATCCGCATCAGCACCTTCCAGGCCGACACCGGTGCCGACTTCCAGAAGAACCTCAAGCAGCTGCAGGCCGGCGGCAAGTTGCGCGGCCTGGTGCTGGACCTGCGCAGCAACCCGGGCGGTCTGCTGACCTCGGCGGTGCAGGTGGCCGACGACCTGCTCGACAAGGGCAACATCGTCAGCACGCGCGGGCGCATCTCCATCAGCGATGCCAAGTTCGACGCCACCCCGGGCGATCTGCTCGGCGGCGCGCCGGTGGTGGTGCTGGTGGACGCCGGCTCGGCCAGTGCCTCGGAAGTGCTGGCCGGCGCGCTGCGCGACAACCAGCGCGCGCGCATCATCGGCAGCCGCACCTTCGGCAAGGGCTCGGTGCAGACCGTGCTGCCGCTGGACAACGGCGACTCGGTCAAGCTGACCACCGCGCGCTATTACACCCCCAGTGGCAAGTCGATCCAGGCCAGCGGCATCGTGCCGGAAGTGCTGCTCACCCCGGAACCGCAACCGGGCGATGCCGACGTGCCGGCCAGCCTGGCCGACTTCAGCGAAGCCACGCTGCCGGGCCATCTGCGTGGCGATGCCGAAGGCGAGGAGGGCTACAGCGCCGGCGACGTGCTGCCGGGCGATGGCCCGATCGCCTCCGCGCTGGCCGAGCTCAAGCAGCCCGGCTCGGCGGCCAAGGCGCAAGCCGCGCTCAAGGCCAAGGCACAGGCAGCGCAGAAGGCCAAGGCCGCCAAGACCGCGGCCGAGCCCAGGCCGGCCGCCGCGCGCCCGGCAGCAGCCGACAAGGCCAAGCCTGCCGACAAGCCGAGCGAACCGGCCGACAAGGCCAAGCCCGCGCCGCCGGTGGAACCTGCCGCGTCTGCGCCTGCGCCGGCCGAACCAGTCAAGTAATCCGGCCACAGCGCAGCGGGTGAATCACCCGCTGCGCGCCAGGCCCGATCGCTACGCATCGGCACTGCCACGCCACCTGCACGCATCCCTGGATCACCCGGCCGCCACAGCGCCGGCGGGTTTGGACCCCAAAGCGCTTGTAGGAGCGACCCCGGTCGCGACAAGCCTCTCCAAGCGCACGATCACCGCGTCAACCACGCGCTATCGCGTAATCGCCAATGCCTCGGGATTGACCAGGTTGCGCGGCGCACCGGCGGCAAATGCCAACACATTGTCGAACGCCGCTTCGAAGTACAGCGCATAGCTGTCGCTTTCCACGTAGCCCAGATGCGGCGTCGCCAGCACGCGCGGATGCTGCAGCAGCGGGTCGCGCGGATCCAGCACCGGCTCGCGTTCGAATACATCCACCGCCGCCTGTGCCGGCCGGCCCGCATCCAGCGCGGCCAGCAAGGCGCCGGGCGCGATCAGCTCGGCGCGGCTGGTGTTGACCAGCAACGCATCCGGACGCATCCAGGCCAGATCCTGCGCGTTGATCTGGTGGCGGGTCTGCGCGGTCAGGCGCCGATGCAGCGACAGCACATCGCTGCGTTCGAACAGGTCCTGCCGGCTGGCGGCGATGTCGAAGCCATCGCGCGCGGCCTGTGCGCACGAGGCCTCGCCGCCCCACACCAGCACCTGCATGCCGAATGCACGCCCGAAGCCGGCCACGCGCTGGCCGATGCGCCCGTAACTCCAGATGCCCAACGTGCGCCCATGCAACGCGCGCCCCAGACCAGGATCGCCCAGCGCCTGCCAGCGGCCCTGGTGCAGCGCGCGCTGGTACTCGCCCAGGCGCCGGCTGGCCGACAGGATCAAGGCCCAGGTCAGTTCGGCCGGTGCCACCGGCGAGCCGACGCCTTCGGCCACCGCCACTCCGAACTCGGTGCACGCGGCCACATCCACATGCGCGCCGATCCGCCCGGTCTGGCTGATCAACTTGAGTCGCGGCAGGCGCCGCAACAGCGTGGCGTCCACGCGGGTGCGTTCGCGGATGAGTACCAATGCATCGGCTTCGACCAGCCGCTCGGCCCATTCGTTGGGGTCGGTGGCCAGCGCGCCCAGCACCTGCACATCGTGGCCGTGCAGGCGCTGCAGGCAGGGCAGGTGACGCACGGCGCCCTGGTAATCGTCGGGCACCAGGATGCGCATCAGCGCGGCTTGGTCGGCAACGGGAACGGCGTGACCACCTTGTCGCCGGTGGTGGCATCGCGGATCACCGACTGGCCCTTCTTCTCGACTTCCTCGATGCGCACGATGCTCTGCATCGGCAGATGCAGCGTCTTGGTGTTGCCGAACTCTTCGCGCAGGCGCTCTTCGGTGGGGTCGACCACCAGCCCGTCGTGCACGTCGAACACCAGCTCGCCGATCTGGTTGAAGCCCCACAGATGGCTGCCGGTGACCTGGCGGGCGTAGAGCTCGTAGACCTTGCCGTGATTGAGGAAGGTGACTTTGTACAGAGGCTTGGACATGCGGCGATTATAGGCGCGCCACCGCGCAGCGACGCAGCGACGCAGCGCGCAGCCGGCGCAACACGGCGCCCCGGTGCGCCTTGCACGATTGCCGCCGCGCTAGAACCCGTGGCGCTTGCGCAGCCGCCGCGCGATCGCCGCGCGCACATACAGCCCGTACACGATGCCGAACACGAACCCGGCGATATGCGCCGACCACGCCACCATGCCGAAGGCCGGGCCGATATAGGCGAACACCACCTGCAGCAGCGCCCAGGCGCCGATCAGCAACGGCGCCGGTACCCGGATGAATTCCAGAAACAGCCCCAGCGGCAGCACCACGCCCAGCTTGGCGCCGGGAAACAGTGCCAGATAGGTGCCGATCAACGCCGACACCGCGCCCGAGGCGCCGATGATCACCCGGTCCGGGGTGCCGATCGCGAAGATTGCCGCCAGATTGGAGGCCGCGCCGCCGACCAGGAACAGCAACAGCAGGCGCCACGGCCCGAGGATGCGCTCGGCCGGCAGCCCGAAGATCAGCAGGAACACCAGGTTGCCGAGCAGGTGCGACCAGTCCGCATGCAGGAACAACGCGGTGAACAGCCGCAGCACGCTGCCGTCGCGCAGCGTCGCCCACCAGTCGCCCAGGTTGGACACGCCGCTGGACAGCGCGCCCCAGTCCAGCCACAGCGTATTGCGTGCCTCGCCGGGCCGGCTGATCGACCACAGGTAGGCCAGCCAGACGGCTGCGAACAGCAACGGCACTGCCCAGCGCGGGGTGGGTTTCTTGCGGGAAGGGAGAGAGACGAACATCGGAGTGGCACTCTAGCGGGTTCACGCTCCTGAACCCATCCCTAACCTGTCCAGACGATCAAAACGTGCTTCGTTATTGTTCGGTTAATTGTGGTGGGTATACTGCGTACGGCGTCGTATGTCGGGGGGGGGTCTCCGGCGCGCTCCAGCAGCCACTTGGCGCTGGGCGCGGGCGCTGTACCGACCACTGCAGTCTTTATCCGGAGAGCACCACCTTATGTCTACCGCTTCCACTCTCAGCCGCGCCACCCTGTTGGCCGTCGGTATTGCCGGCGTACTCGCCGTTGGCCAGGCCCACGGCGCCGCCTTCCAGCTGAAGGAAAACAGCGCCAAGGGTCTTGGCCGTGCCTTCGCCGGTTCGGGCAGCGCCCCGGACGATGCCTCGATCATCGCCAACAACCCGGCCGGCATGCGCCAGCTGGACGGTCGCCTGTTCCAGGCCGACGTCAGCGCCATCAGCTTCTCGGCCAAGTTCCAGCCCGACACCGCCACCTACGCCAACGGCGCCCCGGTCTCCGGCGGCAATGGCGGCGACGCCGGCATGATCGCGCCGGTCCCGGCGATGTACTTCCACGTGCCGTTCGGCGAGAACGACAACATGCACCTGGGTACCTCGCTGACCGTGCCGTTCGGCTTCAAGACCGAATACGACCGCGACTGGGTCGGCCGCTACCACGGCACCAAGACCGAGCTGCAGGCGATCGACTTCAATGTCGCGTTCTCCTATGACGTGAACCCGTACGTGTCCTTCGGTGCCTCGGTGTTCGCCGAGCGTCTGGATATCGACCTGGCCAATGCGGTCGACTTCGGCAGCGTGCTGGCCGCGCGCCGCGTGCCGGGCTTCGCGCCGGGCAATGCCGATGGCTACTCGCGCATCAAGGGCGACAGCACCGAAGTGGGCTTCACCCTCGGCGGCTTGTTCAGCATCGACGAGAACACCCACATCGGCTTCAGCTACCGCTCGGAAGTGGAGCACAAGATCACCGACGGCGATGCCGACTTCACCGTGCCGGGTCCGGCTGCGGCAGTCCTGGGCGTTGCCGCGCCGGGCACCTTCGTCGACACCAAGGGTCGCGCTACCGTCAAGCTGCCGGCCAGCGCCACCGCCAGCTTCACCCACAACGTGAACGAGCAGTGGTCGATCATGGCCGACGTCACCCGCACCGCCTGGAGCAAGTTCGACCAGGTGACCGTGGACTTCGCCTCCAACCAGCCCGACAGCGTGCTGGACTTCTCCTACCGCGACACCACCTTCGCCTCGATCGGTGCCGACTACCGCATGAGCGAGACGCTGACCCTGCGTGGCGGCCTGGCGTACGACCAGACCCCGACCACCGCCGAGCACCGCGACGTGCGCGTGCCGGATGCGAGCCGCAAGTGGGTCTCGCTGGGTCTGAGCTGGCGTCCGTCGCAGCAGGCCGAATACAACTTCGGTTACACCCACCTGTTCACCAGCGACCCGACCAGCGACACCCGCAGTGCCACCGGCGACCGCCTGGCGGGCAGCTACAAGGTGAAGGGCGACGTGCTGGCCGCTTCGGTCAACTACAAGTTCTGATCGTCGTAGCACCACGCGTGTAACGAAAAACCCCGCTTCGGCGGGGTTTTTCTTTGCTGCCTTGCGTGCGCCGCCGGGCGCGCTGTGCAGGCGCTAGCGCAGATTGCTATGGTCGTGCGCATGAGCCAACCCGACTTCATCCAGATCACCGACAACGCCGTCTCGCGCGAGGATTGCGCCGCCATCGTGCAACGCATGCGCGACAGCCAGCAGCTGCATCCCGGCCGTATCGGTGGCGGCGTGTTTCCCGAACTCAAACACAGCCGCGACCTGCGCATCAGCGGCGTAGCCGAGTGGGCGGCGGTGGAAAACCGCCTGCAGCAAGCGGTGTTCGAAGGCGTGCTGACCTATCTGCGGCATTATCCACAAGCCCTGATCTCACCGCTGATGCTGCAGGTCACCACTGCCGACGGCAGCCCGCACCGGCTGGTGGCCGAGGACATCGCGCAGATGAGCGACCAGGCGCTGGGCGACCTGGCCCGTACCTGCCTGCGTCCGGGCGCGATCAACCTGCAGTGGTACACCGCCGACCAGGGCGGCTATCCCTACTGGCATTGCGAGCTGTATCCACGCGATGCCAGCGCCGACACATTGCACCGGCATCTGCTGTGGACGCTGTACCTCAACGACGAGTTCGAACAGGGCGAGACCGAATTCCTGTTCCAGCAGCGCAAGGCCCGCCCGCGCACCGGCAGCCTGCTGATCGCCCCCACCGCCTTCACCCACACCCACCGCGGCAACCGCCCGGTCGGCGGCGACAAGTTCATCGCCACCAGCTGGATCCTGTTCCAGTCGGCGAGTGCCTTGTACGGCGGAGATTCGTGATTGGGGATTGGGGATTGGTAAGGGCGGGTCACTGCAGTGCGTCGGCTGTTACGAATCCCCAATCCCAAATCCCCAAGCCCCGCCGCTAGAACAGACTGCCTTGCGGCGATTGCGGCACCGGCTTGGCCGGCGGAGCGGGGCGGCGGAACTTGGTCGTGTCCAATGCCGGCATGTCGCGTGCGTCGAAACCGCTGCGGCGGTGGGCCAGGGCGAAGCGGCGTGCCAGCAACTCCGCGTAGACGCCCTGGCCGCGCAGGCGTGTGCCGAAGGCGCTGTCGTAATCCTTGCCGCCGCGCAGTTGCTGGATCGTGCTCATCACGTGCCCGGCGCGTTGCGGGTGATGGGTCTGCAACCAGTCGCGGAACAGCGGCGCCACTTCGTGCGGCAGCCGCAACAACACATAGCCGGCACTGTGCGCGCCGGCAGCGGACGCGGCCTGCAGGATCGCTTCCAGCTCATGGTCGTTGATCCACGGGATCACCGGCGCGGCCATCACCCCGACCGGCACGCCGGCCTCGTGCAGTGCCCGCATCGCGCGCAGGCGGGCATGCGGTGCGGATGCGCGCGGTTCCAGCCTGGCCGACAGATGCGGGTCCAGCGTGGTCACCGAAAAATGCACGTTGACCAGGCCCTCGCGTGCCAACGGTGCAAGCACGTCCAGATCGCGCGTAACCAGCGCATTCTTGGTGATCAGCGTGAACGGGTGCCGGGTTTCCCACAGCACCTCGATCAGGCGCCGCGTCAGTGCGCGTTTGCGCTCGATCGGCTGGTAGGCATCGGTGTTGATGCCCAGTGCGATCGGGCTGGGCACATAGCCCGGGCGCGACAATTCTCGGCGCAACAGCTCCGGCGCGTTGGTCTTGGCGAACAGCTTGGTCTCGAAATCCAGCCCGGGCGACAGATTGAGGTAGGCATGCGAAGGCCGCGCAAAGCAGTAGCTGCAACCATGCTCGCACCCACGATACGGATTGACCGATTGCGAAAAGCCGATGTCCGGCGATTGATTGCGGCTGATGATGCTGCGCGCGGTTTCCTCGGTGACCTGGGTGCGCAATGCCGGCGCGGCGAACTCCTCGCCGTCGTCGGCGTACCAGCCATCGTCCACCGGTTGTTGGGTGGTGGTTTCGAAGCGTCCGGGCAGATGGCCGGTCGCCCCACGGCCCTTGATCGCTGTTGCCATCGCGTCATCGTACGGCCGGCGGGTCTCAATCGATGCGACCAGGGGCGCGCCACGATGAAGCTTTCAGACCCGGCGCGGCGATCGCATCGTCCCCACGCTCACCGCAGTGGTACGTGCGCCCCGTAGAATCCGCGCATGCTCGCATCCGTACAGGGCGCGTGGGAGTGGCTGGCCACCATTCCCCACCTCGAAGCGCTTCTCCTCGCCGCCTACGTGCTGTACCTGCTGTGGATCGCCAGCTGGATCGTGCTGCAGAAGCGCGAGCCGGTGGCCACGCTCAGCTGGGTGCTGTCGCTGGCGGCGCTGCCGTACCTGGGCTTGCTGATCTACTACTGGCTCGGCCCGCAGAAGGTCAAACGCCAGCGACTGCGGCGCGGCCGTTCGCGCTCGGGCATGGAGAGCTACAGCAGCGTCTGCCCGCCGGATGCGGACTGCACCGAGCTGGCCAAGATCGCCCAGTCCACTACCGGGCTGGCCCCCAGCAGCGCCACCGAGGTGCACTGGCTGGTGGATGGTGCGGCCACCTATGCGGCCATCATCGAGGCCATCCGCGGTGCACGCGATCATATCCATCTGCAGTACTACATCTTCCAGCCCGACCACAGCGGCACCGCGATCTGCGATGCGCTGATGGAGCGCGCACGCGCCGGGGTCAAGGTGCGCCTGCTGATGGATGCGGTGGGGTCGTCGGCGATGACCCGGCGCAGCTTGCGCACGCTGCGCGCGGCCGGGGTGGAGACCGCCTGGTTCCATCCATCCCAGCTGCTCAAGCCGTTCAAGCGGCCGTGGTTGAACCTGCGCACCCACCGCAAAGTGGTCGTGGTCGACGGCAGGATCGGCTTCACCGGCGGCATCAACGTCACCGACGAAGAGAACGAGCAGGTCCGCAGCGATGCCTACCGCGACCTGCACATGCGCCTGCAGGGCCACGTGGTGCGCAGCCTGCAGCTGGTGTTCCTGGAAGACTGGCTGTACGCCACCGGGCAGGGCCGCGCTGCCTTCCACGGCCAGCAGCTATGGCCCGAGGACGTGCCGAGCCGTGCGCAGGGCGATGTCGACGCGCAGGTGCTGGTCTCCGGCCCGGATTCGTCGTGGGAGTCCATCCACCGGCTGATGGTCGCTGCGATTCACGAAGCCCGGCATCGGGTCTGGCTGGTCACGCCGTATTTCGTGCCCGGCGAGGCCGCGCGCATGGCGCTGACCTCGGCCGCACTGGGCGGACTGGACGTGCGCCTGCTGGTGCCGCGTGTCAGCGACTCGCGTCTGGTCACCTACGCGGCGCGTTCGTATTTCGACGAGCTACTCGAGGCCGGCGTGCGCATCTACGAATACGGCCCGCGCATGCTGCACACCAAGGCGTTGCTGGCCGACGACGAGGTCTGCATCGTCGGCAGCGCCAATTTCGACAGCCGCAGCTTTCGCCTGAATTTCGAGCTGTCGATGCTGTTCCGCGATCAGGCGGTGGCCGCCGAGCTGGCCGGTTTGATCGACGCCGACCTGCAGCAGGCGCAGGAGGTGCGCTTCGCCCGCCACCGGCCATTGTGGCGATCGCGGCTGCCCGAAGCCTGTGCACGGCTGCTGTCACCGCTGCTCTGAGCCGCATCGCCGCGCCCACGTGGAACCATGCCGGGCGCGGCGCTACACTGCCGCCACTGATCGGGGAGCTCGTCATGCACTGGCTGTTTCTGCTTATGGCATTGGGTGCGCTGGTGCTGGCGTTCAGCACGCCGCACGTGTGGTTGCTGGTGGCCTCGCTGCTGGTGGCACTGCTGTTGCTGTTGCTGTGGACGCGCGGCTGGTTCGCCTCGCGCATGGGCGATACCCAGCGCGATACCAGCAGCCTGATCGACCCGGCCGAGCTGCGCCGCCTGCGCGAGATCGCCGAAGCCCGCAAGGCGGCTGCCCTCAATGCCACGCGCGACGGCGAGCCACAGGCCTGAGACCGACGCAGTGACCACCAAGCTCAGCGTCAACGTCAACAAGATCGCGGTGTTGCGCAATTCGCGCGGCGGCCACGATCCGGATGTGGTGCAGGCCGCACGCACCTGCATTGCCGCCGGTGCGCACGGCATCACCGTGCACCCGCGCCCGGACCAGCGGCATATCCGCGCCGACGATGTGCTGGCGCTGAGCGCGCTGACACGCGAGCACGGTGTCGAATTCAATATCGAAGGCAACCCGTTCGCGCCGCCGCGCGACGGTTATCCGGGCCTGCTGGACTTATGTCGTGCCACCCGCCCCGAACAGGTCACCCTGGTACCGGATGGCGATGGACAACTGACGTCCGACCACGGTTTCGATTTTGCCCAGGACACCTCCCAACTGGCCACGCTGATTGCCTCGTTCAAGGCCATCGGTGCTCGCGTCAGTCTGTTTGTCGATGCCGAAAATCCCGCTATCGCACAGGCGGCAGCACTCGGTGCAGACCGGATCGAGTTGTACACCGGCCCATATGCGCACGCGCATCTGAGCGGCCAGCCGGATGCTGCATTCAAGCTGTTTTCCGACGCAGCGCAGCGCGCCGCCGCCGCAGGTCTGGGCATCAATGCCGGCCACGATTTGTCGCAGGCCAATCTCGGCGACTTTCTGAGCGCTGTCCCCGGCGTACTCGAAGTCTCGATCGGTCATGCATTGATCAGCGAAGCCTTGTATCAAGGCCTGGATGCGACCGTGCGCGCCTATCTGGACATACTGCGCGGCGCATCGATCAGCGCTTGAGATAATCAAGTCGATTATATGGATGCGTTGTCTAGTTTCTAGGTATTGCATCGGGGCAGGGCGTCTGCCCCGATGCAATCGTTATCGATGACTTGCGGCTGATTTACCAGGCTGGTTAATCACCCATTTATTGCACAAAACTGATGCGATCCACCTGCGCATTCTCGGCTGCAGCCAGCACCTTGGCCATCACCGCGTATTCGGCATCCGCACTGGCGGCGATGCGCAGCTCTGGCTGATTGCCGGCTGCCTGGCGCATCTGTTCGATCAACCTGGGCTGCAATTGCTGCAGCGTTATCGGGCTGGCATTCCAGAACACTTGCCCGCTGGCGTCCACACGCAACCCGATCGGTGCAGGCGGGTCCATGCGTGACTGGGTCTGCTCGCTGCGCTGTGGCAGGTCCACCGTGATTGGCCGCGCCAGCATCGGAGCGGTGACGATGAAGATGATCAACAACACCAACATGACATCCACCAGCGGCGTGACATTGATCTCCGCCAGCGGTCCCCGATTGCCTGCCGTACTGAAAGCCATGACTGCCTCCTGTGCTATGAGCGTGGGTGCTGCACGATCGAGCATACACCTGGTCGGCAGTGAGGGAAGGGCAGGGCAGACGCCTCTGGCAGGCCGAGCCCCGAAGCGTGCCGTTGCGACTTGTCGCTGCACCTCCGGCGGTTTGCTTGCGCGGACGACCTGAGGGTCACTGCATGCATCACTCGCCCGGTGCCCGGGAAACGGATATCACGTCCTGGCAAACAGCCGGCCGCATGCATGCGCGTCGAACATCGCAGCAGCAACCACCCCATTGATCGAGCATAAAAAAACGCCACCGTTTCCGGTGGCGTTGCAGTCGCGTCATGACTGTTGTGTTGCGGTCTTGCGATGTCTTACTGCATGAAGCCGATTTTCTTCATCTGCGAGTTCTTCGCCGCAGCGAGGACCTTGGCCATCACTTCGTACTCCGCATCTTCATTGGCGTCGATGCGCAGTTCCGGCTGATTGGTCGGATCGGCCTGCACCACTTCTTCCATCTTCTGCTGCAACTGCGCGACCGGGGTCGGGCTGTTGTTCCAGAACACCTGGTTGCTGGCGTCGATCCGCAACTCGATCGGCGGCGGCGGTTCGGTCGTCTGCGGTGGCGGGTTGAGCACCCGCTGCGGCAGATCCACGGCGATCGGGTAGGTCATGATCGGCGCGGTCACGATGAAGATGATCAGCAGCACCAACATCACGTCCACCAGGGGCGTGACATTGATGTCGGCCATTGGGCCGCGGTTTCCACCGGTACTGAATGCCATGGCTTACTGCCCCTTCTCTTTGGTTGCGACGAAGCCGACGTCCAACATGCCCTGACCCTGCGCGATCTTGGTGATCTCGTTGATCGTACGCATCTTAGTCGTGCGGTCGCCACGCAAATTGAGCGGCGGCTGCGGTGTCTGCTGTGCGGCGGTGGACAGGCGCGATTCCAAGGCCTCCTTGGAAATCGGCTCGTCGTTCCAGTACAGCGACCCGTCTTCCTTGACGGCCAGGGTGATCGGCGCGGCGCGTTTCTCCGCATCTTCCTTCTGGATCAGGTTGGCCTCTGGCAGCTCCACCTTGACCTTATGGGACATCAGCGGTGCCGTAATGATGAAGATGATCAGCAGCACCAACATCACGTCCACGAGGGGCGTCACGTTGATGTCGGCCATCGGGCCACCGCTGTTTCCACTACTGAAGGCCATAACGGGCTCCGTCTAAATCGTTGCGAAGTCGTTCTTTACTACGGATTAGCGAACGCGCGAACCAGTGGCGAAGAAGTCGTGCAGGTCGTGGGCAAAGGTGTCGAACTTGGCGATCACCGAGCTGTTGACCTTGGAGAAGAAGTTGAACGCGAACACGGCCGGGATGGCGACGAACAGACCGATCGCGGTCATGATCAGCGCTTCACCCACCGGGCCGGCAACGGCGTCGATGGAGGCCGAACCGGTTGCACCGATCTTGATCAGCGCGCCGTAGATGCCCCACACCGTACCGAGCAGACCGACGAACGGCGCGGTCGCACCGACGGTGGCCAGCAGGGTCATGCCCGACTGCAGCTTGGTGCTTTCGCGGGTCACGGCCTGACGCAGGGCGCGATCGACGAATTCCGAACGGCTCAGGCTCTCGCCCAGGCCACCGGTGCTGCCTTCGGCGCGCTGGTGGTGAGCAGCAGCCTGCGCTGCGTCCAGTGCGATCTTGGAGAACGGCTCGGAAGCCGGCTGCTCTTCCATGGCGCGGATGGCATCCTGTGCATTCGGGGCATCCCAGAACGCAGTGGTGACGCGGTCAGCCGCGCTCTTCAGACGGGTGGCACGGAAGATGTTGATGACAGTCCAGTACCAGGAGGCAGCGGACATGGCGATCAGGGTGATCAGAACGACCCAGGACACGGCGAAATCGCCGGGGCTGGACGTCATTTCAGTGATCAAGTGCTCGAAGCCCATCTGCGACAGGGCGGCCGACGGATTGGAGCCCCCTGCAGCGGCGGCGATAAAGAATTCCTGCAGCATGACGCTTACCTTTGTTGTGTGTGGTGATGAAGGGTGGAGCGAAAGGAAGACAGGATCCTGGGCCGACCGTGGCCGGCCCGTGGGATCAGTTCAGAGCAAAGTTGACCGGGACGCGGACACGTCCGGCGGCTTTCTGCCCGTTGACAGTGGAGGCGTTGAACTTCCACTTGCGTGCTGCGTCCATCGCGGCACGGTCAAGGTCGCGGTTGCGGCTGGACTTTTCGACCGACACATTGGTCACGTTGCCGTTGGCATCCACATCCACGATCAGGATGACCTCACCTTGGACACCGGCACGGAATGCAGCCGGCGGGTACTTCGGCGGGTTCATGTTCTTGGACGAGATATCGACACTGGCGCCGATGTCACTCGGCGGTTGCGGCGGAGCCGGCGGGCTCGGCGGCGTGACGATATCGCTGGGACGCGGTTCGGGAACATCGACAACCGGAGCTTCCGGCGGCGGCGGAACCGGTGACGGCTTCGGCGGCGACAGATTCTTGACCGGCGGTGGCGGCTTGTCTTCCGGCGGCGGCGGCGGCGGCGGCGGCGGGGGAGGAGGCGGTGCATCCACCAAGGTGACCATGGTGGTGCGCTCCTTCTCTGCCGGAGCCTTCGGCGCCACTGCAGGGATCAGCAACATCATCAGTGCAGTGAGGTGCAAGGCAATTACGAAAGCAATGCCGATAATGCGGGCCCAGCTCAGACCCTGGTTCCCGGCATCATAGTCATGCCTGTGGATAACGAGTTGTTCCGTCATGCGCCAATGGCTCTTTCAGTGGGGGCCCCGGATCACTGTGATGATCCCCAGGTTTTCGGACGGCTTTGACACCGCAGGAACCCCCAAGCTTATACCAATCCCGAGTCCTGTAACCACTAAAAACACAGGGATTTCGGGGGTTTATTTTCTTTTTTACTTCAGATTGATGATCTTCTTGGCGTCATCAGGTTTTTTGACACCCTTGGCGATTGCCTGCTGCGCGGCCTGCTTGGCCTCCGGGATGCGACCTTCCGAATGCAGCACCTTGGCCAGATTCAGATAGGTCTCGCCGTCCTTGGAAAGCGGTGCGGCCTTTTGCCAATTCTCGATCGCCTTGGGCACGTCGTCGCTGTAGTAATACGACTGTGCCAGCGCAAGGTATGTCTGATAATCGGGTTTAAGGATGCCTTTTTGCATACCTTCATTGATGACCGCGATGACGTCCTTTTCCTTGTTCTCGGTGTTGGCGTAGATGGAATACAACTGCTTGTACTCCTTTTCTTCGGTCAACTGCCCGGCAGCGCGCAGCTTGTCCATCACTGCGGCGGCCTTGTCCATCTGGTCGGCCTGCATATACATGCTGGCCAGGTTGAGCTGGGCCTTCTTGTCGTTCGGCGTCTTGGCGGCGAGCGCTTCGGCAGCGGCCACCGCTTCACCGGTCTGGCCGGCTTCGGCGTAGGACGCCATCAGCAACTGGTTCCAGGTGTCCTTCGGCTCGGGCGAGGCGGCAATGGCCTGCTTCAGCACCGGAATGGCTTCCTTGTAGCGCTCGGCCTGGTACAGCGCCTGGCCCTTGAGGATCAGGTCTTCCGGACGCTGCGACTTGCTCTCTTCCAGATACTTGTCCAGCGTGGCCAGGCCTTCGGCCTGCTGGTCGTCCTGCATCTGCAACTGCGCCAGCATCAGCATCGACTGGAACTGGCCGTTGTTGTCCAGCGCATTCAGGCCGATCGCCTGCTGCAGGTACTTCTTGGCAGCAGCAGTGTCGTCCATGTTGTACGCCGCCTGGGCGGCCAGCTGCGACGCCAGCGCCTTATCGGCTTCGTTGGCCGAGCCATTGGCGAGGATCTCGTCGGCCTGGCTGCGCACGGCCGGGAAGTCTTCGCCCTTGTTGAAGGTTTCGATCAGCTTCTGCAGCTTGCTGCCCATCTTGGAGGAGGGCTTGATCGTCGGCGCGGCGCGGGTGGACTGCGGATACAACTCTTCGGCCTTGCCGCTGTTCTTGGACTTGCGGCTGGCGCGCTCGGACGACCGATCCGACTGCGCAACCGCGTCGGTGACGACAGCCCCGCCCAGGGACGCGGCGATGAACAGGGACAACAGGGCTTGCTTGCGGTTGAGCAGTTTCATGTTTCACCTCGGACGAGCCGCCGTCGGGCGGTACGAAAAGCGGAATAAACGCTGTACGAAAAATCTGAGCCGGCAAACTTAGCAGAAAGTCTCAGTTCCCGAAAACGGTTTCCATGCTGTGTTGCGACATTCGGTACGTGAGCGCTGCGATATCAGCCGCAACGCGGCACGCGCCCGTCCTGTCGCGCCTGCTGGTAAACCGGTTCGAGTTGATTGACGTCTGCCTGCAGTTCGCGGATGCGATTGGCGGGGTCGGGGTGGGTGGACAGCCACTGCGGCTGGCGATTGCCGCTGGCGGCCATCATGTTCTGCCATAGCGTCACGGCCTGGGCAGGGTCGAAGCCGGCCTGGGCCATCAGGCGCTGGCCGACCACATCGGCCTCGCTCTCCTGGGTACGCGAGCCGGGTAGCAGGAATACGGTCTGGGCAGTCATCCCGCCGACCTGGTTGACGGCACTGGCGGCGCCGTCGCCGTAGGCCGCGCCGGCTAGCGCGCCAATGATGCCCAGGCCGGTCTGCGCGCCGAGCTGGCGGGTGATGCGCTCTTCGTGATGGCGGGAGATCACATGCCCGATTTCGTGCCCGAGCACGGCAGCCAGCTGATCCTGCGTCTTGGCGACAGTGAATATGCCGGTATTCACGCCGACCTTGCCACCGGGCAGCGCAAAGGCGTTGGCTTCGTTATCCACGAACAGCGCGGTTTCCCAGCGGGTTTCGCGCCACTGCGGCGGCAGCTGCGCCACCAGCGCATTGACCACGCACTGCACGTAGGCGTTCTGCTTGCCGTCGGTGCTGACTTTTTCCTTGGCCTTGGTCTGCGCGAACGATTCGGCGCCAAGCTTGTCGAGCTGGTCCTGCGTGACGCCTCCCACCACCTGTCGGCGGCCGGTCGGCGAGGTTGTGGTGGCACATGCCGTCAGTGCAAAGACGGCGACAACGATCAACAGCCTGGCTTTCATTCAATCCCCCTTGAACTCTGGGGGCATTTTGGCAGGCTCGTCTTAACTTTTCGTCAAACGGCTCAGCCGATGCCAAAAAAGTACAGTGCCGCCAGGGCGGTGGCGTTGTTGACGCCATGCGCCACGATCGGTGCCCATAGCGTGCCGGTGCGCCAGTACAGCCATGCGAACGCCGCCCCCATGCCGCCGTACACCAGCCACAGCTGCACGATGGCAGCCGGTCCGTTGCCGCTGACGCCGGGCACTTCGTGCACCAGCGCAAAGATCGCGCTGCTCAGCGCGATGCCCAGCCAGGGCCGGCCAGCGGCGAGCAGGCGGCCGAACAAGACGCGTCGGAACAGCAATTCTTCATACGCCGGGGCGATCGCCACGGCAAACACCACCAGCGCCAGCGGCCATTGCCTGATGGCTTCTTCCATCAGCGGCAGGTTGGTCGGCACCGGTTTGATGCCCAACGCGGATGCCGCGACGCTGACCAGATTGCTGAGCAGGAACACGCCGACCGCGATCAGCGCGGTCCAGCCCCAGGTGGAGGCACGCCTTGCAGCGGCGCGCGAGGCCCGGTGTTCGTCTGCCGTCGCACGGCGGCGCCAGTAATACAGCAGCAGCGCCGGCGAGGCGGTGCTGACCAACGCGGTGAGCAATTGCACCAGCACGCCGGGTTGGCCGATGGTGGCCATGATCTCGCTCGAGGACAGCGTCAGGCCCTGCGCCTTGGCGGCCTGCACGGCACTGACGCCGCGGAACACGCCCCAGAGCGCAAACCCGGCCACGCTCAGCGACAGCAGCAGGCCGGTGGCGATCAGCACATCGATACCGAAGCCGAGCAATGGCGGCAGCAGCGGGGCGGTGCCGGCGGCCGGCGTCGTTACCGGCCGCGAAGAAGGATCTGCGCTCATCGTCGTCCTGAAAAAACCGCAGGCGTCGGCGCAGCGCCTGAGCGGTGCGCCGACGGGCAACGGTGGCTCAGATGTCCAGGTTGGACACCTTCAGCGCGTTGTCCTCGATGAAGTCGCGGCGTGGCTCGACCACATCGCCCATCAAGGTGCTGAAGATCTGATCGGCGGCCACGGCATCTTCGATACGCACCTGCAACAGGCGACGCGTGTCCGGATTGACCGTGGTTTCCCACAGCTGTTCGGCGTTCATTTCGCCCAGGCCCTTGAAGCGCTGTACCTGGCGGCCGCGCTTGGCCTCTTCCAGCAGCCAGGCATGCGCCTGGGCGAAGCTGGTGATCGGGTGGGTCTTGTTGCCGCGCACGATCTGCGCGCCTTCGCGCACCAGGTCGTGCAGGGCAAGCGAGACCTCGCGCAGCGGACGCAGCTCGCCGCTTTCGAACGCGCCCATCGGCAGCACCTGGGTGAATTCCTCGCCCATGTGCCTGCGCACCGCCACCAGCGACGCCGAGGCGCCATCGGTAGCCGGGTCGAAACGCAGCTGGTAGCGCGCCGTGCCCAGGGTGCCGCGGTTGAGCACCGCCTGCAGCGCATCCAGGGTGGGATGCACCTCGCCTTCGGCCTGCAGCTTGTCCACATCCAGCGGCGGCAGGTCGATCAGCGCGGTGAGCAGCGCCGGGTCGTAGCGGTGCGCGTTGCGCGCGATCGCCTCGTTGGCGCTGGTGAACAGCATCAACAGCTTTTCCAGCGCCTCGCCGGTGATCGGCGGCTCGTCGGTGGCGGGGATCAGCGCCGCGCCTTCGACCGCGTTGCTGGCCAGGTAGGCGTTGAGCGCCGCGTCGTCCTTCAGATACAGCTCGCTCTTGCCCTGCTTGAGCTTGTACAGCGGCGGCAGGCCAATGTAGATGTAGCCGCGCTCGATCAGCTCAGGCATCTGCCGGTAGAAGAAGGTCAGCAGCAGGGTCCGGATGTGCGAGCCGTCGACGTCGGCGTCGGTCATCAGGATGATGCGGTGGTAACGCAGCTTGTCCGGGTTGTACTCGTCGCGGCCAATGCCGGTGCCCAGCGCGGTGATCAGCGTGCCGACCTGGTCGGAGGCCAGCATGCGGTCGAAACGCGCGCGTTCGACGTTGAGGATCTTGCCGCGCAGCGGCAGCACCGCCTGATTCTTGCGGTTGCGGCCTTGCTTGGCCGAGCCGCCTGCCGAGTCACCCTCGACGATGAACAGTTCGGACAGCGCCGGGTCTTTTTCCTGGCAGTCGGCCAGCTTGCCGGGCAGGCCGGCGATGTCCAGCGCGCCCTTGCGGCGGGTCAGGTCGCGCGCCTTGCGGGCGGCTTCGCGCGCACGGGCGGCGTCGACGATCTTGCCGGTGATGGCCTTGGCCTCGTTCGGATTCTCCTGCAGGAACTCCTGCAGGCGCGCACCGAAGGCGTTTTCCACCGCCGGGCGCACATCCGAGCTGACCAGCTTTTCCTTGGTCTGCGAGGAGAAGCTGGGGTCGGGCACCTTGACCGACAGCACCGCGATCATGCCTTCGCGCATGTCGTCGCCGGTGAGCGCGACCTTGGCCTGCTTGGCGATGCCGTTCTGCTCGATGTAGGTGCTCAGCACACGCGTCAGCGCAGCGCGGAAACCGGCCAGGTGGGTGCCGCCATCCTTCTGCGGGATGTTGTTGGTGAAGCAGTACATGGTTTCCTGATAGGCGTCGGTCCACTGCAGGGCCACGTCCACCACGATGCCATTGTGCTCGCCGGTCACCGAGATCACGTTCGGGTGCAACGGCGACTTGAGCTGCGCCAGATGCTCGACGAAGCTGCGGATGCCGCCCTCGTAGTGGAAATCGTCGCGGCGGCCGTCGCCGCGCTCGTCGATCAGGGTGATCTTGACGCCCGAATTGAGGAACGACAGCTCGCGCAGGCGGCGCGCCAGGATGTCGTAATGGAACTCGACGTCGCTGAAGATCGCCACGGACGGCTTGAAGCGCAGCGTGGTACCGCGCTTGGTCGAGGCTTCCAGCTGCTTGAGCGGGTACTGCGGCTCGCCCAGCGCGTATTCCTGCTGGTAGTGGAAGCCGTCGCGCCAGATGTCCAGCCACAGGTGCTCGGACAGCGCATTGACCACCGACACGCCCACGCCGTGCAGGCCGCCGGATACCTTGTAGCTGTTGTCGTCGAACTTGCCGCCGGCATGCAGCACGGTGAGGATCACCTCCGCCGCCGAGACGCCTTCTTCCTTGTGGATGTCGACCGGCACGCCACGGCCGTTGTCGGACACCGCGACCGAGCCATCGACCAGGATCTTGACCACGATGTCGTCGGCATGGCCGGCCAGGGCTTCGTCGACCGAGTTGTCGACCACCTCGAACACCATGTGATGCAGGCCGGTGCCGTCATGGACATCGCCGATGTACATGCCGGGGCGCTTGCGGACGGCTTCCAGGCCACGCAGCACGGTGATCTTGCTGGAGTCGTAGGTGCCGTTGGGGGTGGGCGAGGTGTTTTGTTCGTCGGTCATGCGTGTGCCGTTAGCTCCACAACACGGGCGCAGGCGGCAGGAGCCGCATCGCACCGTGGGAAAAGGGGGATAGCCCGTAAATTATACCAGTCGGCCCACCTGCGCCGCCGACGGTTACGCGGAGGGCGTCAGCACGGCCACATTGCCGTGTTCCACGTGGAACCGGTGCAGCAGTTTGCCGGATTCGGCCAGGCCGGGCGGCATTTCGGTTGCGGTGATCAGCACCTGCGCCGGTGCGGACGCCAGGCGCTGCAGCACGCGGGCCTGGTGGTGGCGGTCCAGCTCCGAGCCCAGGTCGTCCAGGGCAATCACCGGCCATTCGCCGCGCTCGTGGGCGAAGTCTTCGGCCTGCGCCAGCAGGCAGGCAAGGGCGGTGAGCTTTGCCTGGCCGCGCGAGAGCGCATCCTTGCCCGGCAATGCATCGAAGGCTGGCGCCCAATCGGCCCGGTGCGGCCCTTGCGAGGTGTAGCCGTTCTGGCGATCACGCTCGCGTGCCAATAGCAGCGCATCGGCCAACGACACCTCATGGCGCTTCCAGCCCGGTGCGAACGTCAGCGCGGACAGCCCGAGCGACGGGGCGATCGCGGTTGCGACCGGAATCAATCGCTCCTGCAGGCGCTCCAGATAGCGAAGGCGACGCGATGTCAGCGCTTCGCCGGATTCGGCGAGCTCGTGGTCCCAGGCATCGAGCATGCGCGGCTGCGCGCCCTGCTTGAGCAGGGCATTGCGCTGTTTGAGCGCTCGCGCGTAGCGCCGCCACAGTGCCAGGAAGTCAGGTTCCACGTGGAACAGCCCCCAGTCCAGGAAGCGCCGCCGCGGCTCACCGCCGCCACTGATCAACACATGGCTGCCGGGCTCGAAGGTCACGACAGCCAGCGCCGCACACAAAGCGCCTAGCTGGGCGACATCTTCGCCATCCAGCCGCCCCGTCCATTCCTGACCGCTATGGCGCAGCCCCGCCCGCCGCGTGCGTTCCCCGGTCGCGGCGGTTCCTTCGCGCCACTCCACGAAGACTTCCAGATCGCTGGCGCCTTGCTGGATCAGCCCGTCGCGTACACGGCCACGAAAGCTGCGGCCGTAGGCCATCAGATGCAACGCTTCCAGCACGCTGGTCTTGCCCGCGCCGTTATCGCCGGTCAGCAGGTTCAAGGAACTGGCGGGGTGGAGGTCGACGGTCTCGAAACGACGAAGTCGATGGATGGACAACCGCACTACGTGCATCGATCGGTCTGCTCTGCGCTGTGATCCGGCATCCCGGTCGGAGCGGAGGATACGTGATCGATGCGGATCCTGCCCGCGCAGACGTGAAGCGACCCAAGGGACAGGCAGGGGACAACCTGTGGATAAAAAGCAGGCCCGAGCAGCCGTTCCCGCTTATCCACAGGTTGCGGACCTCTCTACACGGGTCTAGACACAGGGTTTCGAGGCCTAAAAGTAATTTAAAAACAAACACATAGGGTGGTTTCCGGCGAAATCTGGCCCTACCATCACCACCAAGCTCTTAAATTATTTATAGATTTAAAAGCAAAGCGCGATGTGCATAACTCAAAAACCGGCTCAAGGACGCTCACGCTAGACGCAGCTGGTAATACTGGTTGGAAGCGAACCACTTCGTTCTTGATGAACCCATTCAGGCTAACTCCAGTGAGCGCGACTTCGCTGGACGACGAAACGCAGCATGCATGGCCACCGAATCTCACTGGAGCTGCGACAAGCCGGCTTTCCTCAATGCGGTTGGTGACACGAGGAGAAGCACGTCGTTCCACGTGCATTCCGTGGACTTTCCAACAAAGCCTCCGCAACTCGACAGGTCACGGTTAGGTTGCCTGCTTGCCCAGAGCACAGCGATCGCACGCGGCGCGTTCCCTAGGCAAGACAGCTCACTGATCCTTGGACATGTCTGAAACACAGACGGGCAAAGTATCCGTGCTGACGACAGCAGCGCACCGGGCTGATGCCAGTTTTTTGATATCGCTCGTGTTCCAACTCACACCCGTCAATCCAAACAAACGAACCAGTGCCCTTGTCCGGCCCTCGAAGTCTGACTACCCGTGAGTGGCGTCTATCGAACCGTTCTTGGCTTGGTAAACGTGCGGCATTGATGCTCTGAGGCTCATGCCCGAAGGCAAAGTAGCTCCGGGTAAGGCACTGACGCATCTGGGCACCCAATACCAGCGCAGAGCGGATGCCCACGGACGCTCAAGCTTCCCAAAGCCTTACACCGCAACGAACGTAGCGATATTGACTTCCAGAACAAAAAAGCCCGGCTTTCGCCGGGCTCTTCGTGTTCCACGTGGAACGCGACGTCAGAGACGCAGCGGCATCACCACATGGCGGGACTTCTCGCTGCTTGCCTCGCGCACCAGTGCCGACGAATTTGCATCGCGCAGCTGGATAACCACGTGCTCATCGCGCAGTGCAGACAGCGCGTCGAGCAGATAGTTGACGTTGAAGCCGATGGCCAGATCGTCGACCTTGGTGTCGGCCTCGATTTCTTCCTGCGCTTCTTCCTGCTCGGGGTTGTGTGCGCTGATCTTCAGCTGACCCGGCGACACTTCCACACGCACACCACGGTACTTCTCATTCGACAGGATCGCCGCACGCTGCAGCGATGCACGCAGCGCTTCACGGTCCACCTTGACCTCGCGATCGGCGCCGATCGGAATCACCGCCTCGTAATCCGGGAAGCGGCCGTCGATCAGCTTGGAGGTGAAGGTCACATCGCCACGCTTGACGCGGATATGGCTACGACCGACTTCCAGCTCCACTTCGCGGTCCGCCGCTTCCAGCAAACGCAGCAACTCGGTTACGCCCTTGCGCGGCACGATGATCTGGCGCTTGGCACCGCCGGATTTTTCCAGCTCGGTCTCGCACAGCGCCAGACGGTGGCCGTCAGTGGCCACGCACCGCAGCAAGCCCTCGCGCAGGTCGAACAGCAAGCCGTTGAGGTAATAACGCACGTCCTGCTGGGCCATGGCGAACGCGGTCCGCTCGATCAACTCCTTCAACGCCGCCTCTGGTACTGCAACGCGCTCGGTGGCTTCGACTTCGTCCACCGACGGGAAATCGTTGGCAGGCAGCGTTGCCAGGGTGAAGCGGCTACGCCCGGCCTGCACCGTGACCTTGTCGCCGGTCTGCGAGATGGTGACGCGGCTGCCGTCGGGCAGGGCACGCAGGATGTCGAACAACTTGCGCGCCGGAATCGTGGTTTCGCCGTCCTGCGCGTCTTCCACCATCGTGCGCGAGATCATTTCCACTTCCAGGTCGGTACCGGTCAAGGAGACCTGTCCGTCTTTGACCTGCACCAGCAGATTGGCCAGAACCGGCAGGGTTTGACGGCGTTCGACCACATTGACCACCTGGGCCAATGGTTTGAGGAAGGCTTCGCGCTGCAGTGTAAAACGCATGTGGTTCCGTGCCCCTATGCTTTAAAAGATAATGGAATAAATCAAAAGCTTGGTGGTGATGGTAGGGCCGTTTTCAGCGGATAACCACCATAACTGTTTGTTTCCAAAGACAAATTAGCGCCTGAAAGTCGTTGGACTAGTGCCCCTGGTCTGGCGGTAAAACCTGTGGATAGTTTTCCGCCCGACCTGCGAGGCAACGTTATCCACAGATTCTCCCGCATTTGACCCCAACGTTTCCACGCTTTTCTCCAAGCGGGCGGTCAAGACCGTTGCCGGCCTACTCGCTGAGCTTGCGAATCAGCTTTTCCCAGTCCTCGCGCAGCTTGCCGTCGGCCTCCATCAGCGTGCGGATCTGCCGGCAGGCATGCAGCACGGTCGTGTGGTCGCGGCCGGCGAAGGCGTCGCCGATCTCGGGCAGGCTGTGTTCTGTGAGTTCCTTGGCCAGCGCCATCGCCACCTGGCGCGGACGCGCCAGCGAGCGGGTGCGTCGCTTGGAGAGCAGGTCCTTCATCTGCAGGCCGTAGTAGTCCGCCACGGTCTTCTGGATGTTGGGAATGCCGATCGCCTGCTGCTGGGCGCGCAACAGGTCGCGCAGCGTCTCCTGGGCAAACTCCACCGTGATCGACCGGCCGGTGAAGTTGGCGCGTGCAACCAGCGTGTTGAGCGCACCTTCCAGGTCGCGCACGTTGGAGCGCATCTTCTTGGCGATCAAGAACGCCACGTCGTCCGGAATCTCGGCGCCGCGCTCGCGCGCCTTGGCTAGCACGATCGCCGCGCGGGTCTCGAAATCGGGCGGGTCGATCGCCACCGACAGGCCCCAGGCCAGGCGCGACTTCAGCCGCGGCTCCAGGCCTTCGACCTCACGCGGATAGCGGTCGCAGGTCAGGATGATCTGCTGGCGGCCATCGAACAGCGCGTTGAAGGTGTGGAAGAACTCCTCCTGCGTGCGGTCCTTGCCGGCGAAGAACTGGATGTCGTCGATCAGCAGCGCATCGATCTGCTGGAACTGGCGCTTGAACTGGTCCATCGCCTTGTCCTGCAGCGCCCGGATCATCGCGCTGAAGAACTGTTCCGAGCGCAGATACATCACCTTGGCGGCGGGATTGGCCTGGCGCAGCGCGTTGCCGGCGGCAAACATCAGGTGGGTCTTGCCCAGGCCGGTGCTGCCGTACAGCAGCAGCGGGTTGTGGGCGCGGTCGCCCGGCTTCTGCGCGGCCTGGATCGCGGCGGCCAGACCGAGCTGGTTGCTGCGACCCTCGACGAAGTTGGCGAAGGTGTAGTGCGAATCCAGATTGCCGGCGAACGGCACGATCGGCGCGGCAACCGGTGCGCTGGGCGTGGCCATCGGTGCCGGCTGCGGTTCCGGCGCACGCGGGCGGGAGCCGACCGCCAGCGCCACTTCGCCGTTGCCGACGAAATACGCCACCAGCTCGCGGATCCGCGGCAGGTAGCGCTCGCGGACCTGGTCGACGATGAAGGCGTTCGGCGCATACAGCACGATGCTGTCGCCGCGGTCTTCGGCTTGCAGGGGTTTCAACCAGGTGTGGACGTCCTCGGGCGGGAATTCGGCTTCGAGACGTTCCAGACAGCGGGGCCAAGCATCCATCAAAGTATGATCATCTGTTGCTGGCTGCGGCGCGCAGAAAAGCGCCGTGCTCGCAGCCCGGTAGTGAAAAGAGGATGCGCCAGACTAGCACCGAGGACAGGGTTTTCCCAGACTTATTCACAGGTCCATCCACAGGGCTTGACCGCCATCACCTCCGCTAACATCTGCGGGGAGTTGACCCGGCCGCTGATGGCCCTATAGAATTGCCGGTTCTATTCGTCTCCATTCATGCAGAGGGCCCCATGGCCACCAAGCGTACTTTCCAACCCAGCAACCTCAAGCGAGCACGCGACCATGGCTTCCGCGCACGTATGGCAACTGCCGACGGCCGCAAGATCCTGGCTCGCCGCCGCGCCAAGGGCCGCAAGCGCCTGAGCGCTTGATTGCCGCGCCGCTCCCTGCGGCCGAGGCAGTCCCTAACGTGAACGCATCGAACCCGTGCAGGCGATTTCCTCGCTCTGCGCGGGTTCGTACGCGTGCGCAATATACGGTCGTTTTCGATACTGCACGTCGTACCTCGGACCCGTTGCTCAGCCTGCACTGGCGGACCGGCGATACGCCGCCGCGCCTGGGCATGGCGGTGTCGCGCAAGGTCGACACGCGTGCGGTGGGACGTAACCGGATCAAACGCGTATTGCGCGATGCCATGCGGCATCTGCTGCCCGAGCTTGCCGGCGGCGATTACGTGATTGTGGCGCGCTCCGCAGCCGCAAAAGCGACCAATCCACAGATTCGCGACGCTTTCCTGCGTCTGCTGCGCCGTGCCGGCGCATTGCCCCTGCCTGCTGCGCCCGGCACAATGCCGCCCGCCAGGACGATGCACCCATCCTCCCTTTCCCCGACAGAGCCGGAACCCAGTTCCGACTGAGCGAGTTGCTGCCCGATGAACCAGACCCGTGTTTTCCTGATTTTTGCCTGGCTGATGGTCGCGGCGCTGCTGTGGATGGAGTGGGGCAAGGACAAGGCCGCCGCCAATGCGCCGGTGGTTGCGGCGACGCAGTCGGTGCCGGCTGCGCGCGATCTGGACGCTGCGGCACCGTCGGCCAATGTGCCGTCGGCCCAGGCCATTCCGCAGGCGGGCGTGCCGGGCGCTGTACCGGCGACCAGCACGACTGCCGCGCCGCCGGCCGCTGCCGGCGCCGCGCCGGTGATCACCCTGACCTCGGACGTGCTGCGCCTGAAGCTGGACGGCCGCAGCGTGCTCGATGCCGAACTGCTGCAGTTTCCGCAGACCAAGGACGGCACCGCGCCGGTCAGCCTGCTGACCGAAGATGCCGCGCATCCCTATAACGCCACCAGCGGCTGGGCCAGCGAGCATTCGCCGGTACCGGGCGTGGGCGGCTTCCGCGCCGAACAGCCCGGCACCGCATTCGAACTGGCCAAGGGCCAGAACACCCTGGTGGTGCCTTTCGTGTGGAATGGCCCCAACGGCGTATCGATCCGCCGCACCTTCACCCTGGAGCGCGGTCGCTATGCGATCTCGATCAAGGACGAGGTGATCAACAAGAGTGGCGCGCCGTGGAACGGCTACGTGTTCCGCAAGCTGAGCCGGGTGCCGACCATCCTCAGCCGCGGCATGACCAACCCGGATTCCTTCAGTTTCAACGGGGCGACCTGGTACAGCCCGCAGGAAGGCTACGAGCGTCGCGCGTTCAAGGACTACATGGACGACGGCGGCCTCAATCGCCAGATCACCGGCGGTTGGGTGGCGCTGCTGCAGCACCACTTCTTCACTGCGTGGATTCCGCAGAAGGACCAGGCCTCGCTTTACGTGCTGAACCAGGACGGCCCGCGTGACGTGGCCGAACTGCGTGGCCCGGCCTTCACCGTGGCGCCGGGCCAGACCGCGACCACCGAAGCGCGCCTGTGGGTGGGCCCGAAGCTGGTCAGCCTGATCGCCAAGGAAGACGTGAAGGGACTGGACCGGGTAGTCGACTACAGCCGCTTCTCGATCATGGCCATCATCGGCCAGGGCCTGTTCTGGGTGTTGAGCCATCTGCACAGCTTCCTGCACAACTGGGGCTGGGCCATCATCGGCCTGGTGGTGCTGCTGCGTCTGGCGCTGTATCCGCTGTCGGCTGCGCAGTACAAGTCCGGTGCCAAGATGCGCCGCTTCCAGCCGCGCCTGGCGCAGCTGAAGGAGCGTTACGGCGACGATCGCGTCAAGTACCAGCAGGCGACGATGGAGCTGTTCAAGAAGGAAAAGATCAACCCGATGGGCGGCTGCCTACCGCTGCTGATCCAGATGCCGATCTTCTTCGCGCTGTACTGGGTGCTGGTGGAATCGGTGGAACTGCGTCAGGCGCCGTGGCTGGGCTGGATCCAGGATCTGACCGCGCGCGATCCGTACTTCATCCTGCCGGTGCTCAACATCGCCATCATGTGGGCCACGCAGAAGCTGACCCCGACCCCGGGCATGGACCCGATGCAGGCCAAGATGATGCAGTTCATGCCGCTGGTGTTCGGCGTCATGATGGCCTTCATGCCGGCCGGCCTGGTGCTGTACTGGGTGGTCAACGGCGGCCTGGGTCTGCTGATCCAGTGGTGGATGATCCGCCAGCACGGCGAGAAGCCGAGCAAGATCATCCAGGCCAACGCCAAGTAAGCGCAGTTGCACAGAGCCCGCCGCAAGGCGGGCTTTCTGCATGTCGCCGCAGTTGCTGTCTGCCCTGTTGTCTTCATTGCCAAGGACGCCGTCGTGATGTCATCGCCGCTGTATCGCCTGTGGCTGTGCGCCGCTTTCGCAGGAATGCTGGCGATGGCCGGCTGCGGCAAGCAGACCGCCGGCGAGGCAGCGTCTGCTGCCAGCACCGCTGCGCCGGCCGCCACTGGTGCGCCAGCCGAAGCCGACAGCGACGACGCACGCGCACTGATCGCGCAGCTGCGCGAGCAACTGGACCGGCATCGCCGCATCATCGTGTTGCTGGCCGACGCGGATGCCCAGACGCCACGCGATCGCGCCACCTCCAGCAGCGTGGGGCAGCAGCTGTTCCATGAAAACCTCCAACAGCGAGAACGCATCGCTGCGCGATTCGAGACGGTGCTGACGTCGAACGCAGCGCGTCGCTTCGCAACGATCGCCACGGTGCTGGACGAGATCGAATCGGCACCGGATCTCTACGATGCCGACCGCCTGGCGTTTGCCGAAGTGTTGCGCGACCTGCACGCACGCATTGGCCGCGATTCGGCACTGCCGGCGGTGAAGCTGCATCAGCGCATCGGTGAGGATCTGGAAGCGCTGGACGAGATCGAGCGCAGCTACAACAAGGAACTGACGCAGATTTTCAGCCGCTTCGATCGCAGCCGCGCGATCGTGCCCAAGCGCGAGAAGTGGGACGACTACGTGGCGCATCTGCGCAGCCTGTACACGCGCGAAAAGATCCTGCGCGATCATGGCGTGGTGGAGCCGTACCCGTTCTCCGCGCGCGATAGCGACAGCGAAATCTTCGGCCGCGACCTGCCGCCCAAGACGGTGGTGCTGACCTTCGACGATGGCCCGCACAAGGCCTATACCGAGGAGATCGTGGCCATCCTCAAACGCTACGACGTACCGGGCGTGTTCTTCGAAGTGGGCCGCAACCTGGGCAGCCTGGACGCGCAGGGCAAGCCGACACTCGCGCCGTTATCCAAGATCAGCCACACGCTGATGGAAGAAGGCTATGCGGTGGGCAACCACAGCCTGACCCATGCGCAGTTGTCCAAGACCACCGGCGATGCGTTGCGCAGCCAGGTGCTGGACACCGACACGTTGTTGCGGGCGGTGGACGACAAGCGTGCGCCGTTGTTCCGGTTTCCGTATGGGGCGCGCAATGCCGAAGGCTTGCAGCTGCTGGGTGAGGCAGGCCTGAAGTCGATCATGTGGAACATCGACTCGATGGACTGGGCCGACCCTGTGCCCGAGTCGATCGTGCAGCGCGTGCTCGACCAGGTGAACAAGGAGCAGCGCGGCATCGTGTTGTTCCATGACATCCACGACCGTGCAGTGAAGGCGCTGCCGCAGATCCTGGATCGCCTGATCGCCGATGGCTACCAGTTCGCCGGCTGGAATGGCCGCGAGTTTTCGGTGGCGCGCGCGCCCGGCGCGGCGGCCGAGGCAACCGTGACCACCGGCTACGCCAACTCCTGGGCGATCGTGATCGGGATCGACGACTACGCGCACTGGCCCAAGCTCGAATATGCCGCCAACGACGCGCAGGCCATCGCCAGCACCTTGACCGGCCCGTTGGGGTTTCCGTCCTCGCAGGTGATCGTGCTCAAGAACGGGCAGGCCACGCGCAACAATATTCTTGCGGCATTCCACGATCGCCTCGGCGAGGGACGCGCGCAGACCAACGACCGCGTGTTCGTGTTCTTCGCCGGGCATGGCGCCACGCGCCGGCTGGCATCCGGGCGCGACCTGGGCTACATCATTCCGGTCGACTCGGATCCGCAGCAACTGGCCAGCGATGCGATCGCGATGAGCGACCTGCAGAACATCGCCGAAAGCCTGCAGGCCAAGCATGTGCTGTTCGTGATGGATGCCTGCTATAGCGGATTGGGGCTGACGCGCGGCGGGCCGACGTCCGGCGCCTACCTGCGCGAGAACGCACGACGCATCGCCCGCCAGATGCTCACTGCCGGCGGTGCCGATCAGCAGGTGGCCGATAGCGGCCCGAACGGGCATTCGGTGTTTACCTGGGTACTGCTGCAGGCGCTGGCGGGCAAGGGCGATCTCAATGGCGATGGCCTGATCACCGGTACCGAACTGGCGGCCTATGTCGCACCGGCGGTGTCGGCAGTGTCGGCGCAGACCCCGGCGTTCGGCAGCCTGCCCGGCTCGCAGGGCGGCGAGTTCGTGTTCCAGGTACCGAGTGGCGAGGAGTTCCTGACCGCCGGCACCGCGCAGTTGTCTGCCGACGCGATCGCACTCAACGGACGCGTGGATGCGGCGCGTCCCGCCGCCACCACCAGCGGTGCTGCAACAGCTGCGGCGCCGGTGACGGTGAAGACGCTGCAAGGCGGCGAAGCCAGGCTGGTCTTGCCGACGGCGGTGAAGAGCAGCGACCGTCAACGTGCGCAGCTGGCCAACGAGCGCGGCCTGCAGTTGTACAAGGAAAAACGCTACGCCGAAGCGGCCGAGCAGTTTGCCGAAGCCTTGAAGCTGCGCCCGGATTTCGCCTTGGCCGCCAACAACCTGGGCTTTGTGTACTACCGCCAGGAACGCTTTGCCGAATCGGCGCGCTGGCTGGAAAATACCCTGAAAATCGATCCGTCGCGTGCGGTGGCCTATCTCAATCTCGGCGATGCATACGCAAAAGCCGGCGACCGTGACAAGGCACGCAAGGCCTACGCCACCTATCTGGAACTGCAGCCGCAAGGCAGCGGCGCCGAGCAGGCACGCACGCAACTGCAACGCCTCTGATCCGCGCAACCTGTCTGACTATGTCTTCTTCGCCATCGACCATTGTTGCCATCGCCAGCGCCGCCGGAACCGGAGGCATCGGCATCGTGCGCCTGTCCGGGCCGCAGGCGGCGCAGATCGCCGCCGAGCTGGGTGTCCCGAATCTGCAGCCACGGCAGGCACGCTACGCGCGCTTTCGCGATGCGCAGGGCGAGGTGATCGACGATGGCATCGCCTTGTGGTTTCCGGCGCCGCACAGCTTCACCGGCGAGGCGGTGGTGGAACTGCAGGGACACGGCAGCCCGGTGCTGTTGCGGCAGCTGGTGGCGCGTTGCATTGCGCTGGGCGCGCGCCAGGCACGCGCGGGCGAGTTCAGCGAGCGCGCCTTTCTCAATGGCAAACTCGATCTGGCGCAGGCCGAAGCCATCGCCGATCTGATCGCCGCCGGCGATCTGCGCGCGGCACGCGCTGCGCGCAGATCCTTGGACGGTGTGTTTTCGCAACGGGTCGATGCGCTCAGCGACAGCCTCACCCGGCTACGCGTCCATGTGGAAGCGGCGATCGACTTTGCCGACGAGCCGCTCGACACCCTGGGAGGGGCGCAGGTGCGCGACGGGCTACAGCAGGCGCGCGCATTGCTGGCGCAACTGCTGCGCGATGCCGAGCGCGGGCGCAAGCTGCGCGACGGCCTGCACGCGGTGCTGATCGGTCCGCCCAACGCGGGCAAGAGTTCCTTGCTCAATGCATTGGCCGGTAGCGAGCGCGCCATCGTCACCGATGTCGCCGGGACCACCCGCGATACCTTGCAGGAAGCCATCCAGCTCGATGGTTTCGAACTCGTGTTGGTCGACACCGCCGGCCTGCGCGAGGGCGGTGATGCGATCGAGCGCGAGGGCATGCGTCGCGCACGTGCGGAGTTGCAGCGCGCAGACCTGGCGCTGGTGGTACTGGATGCACGCGACCCGCAAGCCGCGCGCGATGCGATCGGCGATGCCATCGATACTGTGCCGCGTCAGCTGTGGATCCACAACAAATGCGATCTGCTGGCCGAAGCCACAGCGCTCGATCGCGACGCGGTCGCGGTCTCGGTCTCGGCGGTGACCGGGCAGGGACTGGAGCAGTTGCACGCCCGGTTGCGCGAGCTTGCGCTGGGCGACGGAGCGGACAGCGTGGAAGGCGAATTCTCCGCACGCACGCGGCATGTCGAGGCATTGTGCCGCGCCGAACAGCATGCAGACGCAGCGGATCTGGAGCTGGGCTTCGAACAGCTCGAACTGGCCGCCGAAGAATTGCGCCTGGCACAGGAAGCACTCGGCGAGATCACCGGCAAGCTGAGCGCCGACGAATTGCTGGGCAAGATCTTTTCGAGTTTTTGCATCGGCAAGTAAACCGCTTACCTGCCGCGACGCATGACGAGCCGATGTAGACGCTGGCTGTTGGTGTTCTGCATCAAGGAAAGGATCAAGGATCAGGGACGGCGACAAGCACAACGCTTGTACAGCGGGTCACATGCCGATACCGGAACTCGAAGCGAGCGCCCGCAACTGCGCTGCAAAACGCGTCACATCACACCCGGCAGCACCGTCTGCAATGCCGCGTTCTCGGCATCGCAGGCTGGCGATGCAGTGGCGGTGGCAGGTTGCTTTGCATGCGCCTTGTCGATCTCGCGGCGCGCAGCGGCTAGATCCTTCTGGAACTCGGGGTTGTCGTGCAGGGCGGCGACGGTGGCGGCGCCCATGATGCGGCCCTGCAGGACATCGCTCTGCCAGTGCACGTTGCAGACCAGGCGGCTGTCGCCGAAGGCGCGGCCGCGGGCGAGCAGGGCGTCGCGCTGGGCGGGTGCCAGCTCGGCCAGGATCAGGCCCCAGCTCCAGCCGATGGCGGTGTGGCCGGAGGGGTAGGAGCCGTTCTTGCGCAGCGCCGCGTCATCGTCGGGCGTGCACATCGGCTGGTCGTTGCGCATGAACGGGCGTGGCCGCTGATAGCGTGCCTTCGCCGCGCTGGTGCTGGTGCTGGCGTCGCGCATGCTGCGTTCGAGCAGACGCAGCAGGTGCGGGGTGTGGGCCTGGTCGATCTGGATACCGAGCGCGCAACTGAAGTGATTGGCGGCCGCCGGGAACGTCAGTGCAGCATCCTGTGTGGCCAGGTCCCAGCGTGGTGTGCCGCGCAGGGCAAGCATGGATGTGGCGATGGCCTGATCGTTGGCGAGCGCGGCGCTGCCGTCCTGTGGCGGTGGCGGTACCAGGCGCAGGCTGTCGGGCACCTGTGCTTTTTCCAGGTAGCCGTGTGCATCGGTGGCGATCACCGAGCCCGCCGGAGCCGCCTTGTCGCGGGCGCTCGCACTGCCGCATCCCCATGCCAGCACCGCGATGGCGACGCTGGACAGCGTCCGGAAACAAGCGCGAACAATGCGATCGGACATGCAGCAACCCTCGGACAACACGGATGGATGAGGGCGCAGATTACGACGCGCAGATGACATCTGCATGCCAGCGCAACGCAGTTGCGGCGCGGAATGCGCAGCCGCTGTCGCAGCACTGTCATGTCCCGGTCGCATCGGCGCAAGACAGCTGTCGCACGCTTGCCGTCATCTTTTGACTCGTCCCCCCTGCCGCTCATGCCCAAGACCCATCTGTTAAGTGCCGCCGTCCTTACCGCGCTCGTGCTGTCGCCGGCCGCCTACGCCGCCGATCCCGAGGTGACTGCCGACACCGGCACGACCGTGCAGCAACTCGACGCGGTCTCGGTGATCGGCCAGGGCGAAACGCGTCAGGTGCAGCGCATCACCCAGCAGGACATTCCGGTGTTGCCGCCGGGCACCAGCATCCAGAAGCTGCTCAACCGCATGCCGGGCGTCAACGTGCAATCCAACGATGCCTTCGGTGCCAACGAGGAGTCGCAGACGATCAGCCTGCGTGGCTTCAACGGCACGCGCCTGGGCTATACGCTCGACGGCCTGCCGCTGGGTGACAACGCCTACGGCAACTACAACGGCCTCAATATCAGCCGCGCCCTGATTGCGGAAAACTTCGGCGGCGTGGAGCTGGCATCGGGCATCGGCGCACTGGGCACCGCATCCACCAGCAACCTGGGCGGCACCATCCAGTACTACTCGGCCGATCCGTCCAGCGTGTTCGGCGGGCAGCTGTCGCAGACGGTGGGCTCCGATGCCAACCGCCGCACCTTCCTGCGCGTGGACACCGGCGACTACAACGGGTTTTCGGCGTATCTGTCCGGCATCAATGCCGAAGCCGACATGTGGGCGCGCCCGGAGTCGCCGACCACCACGCGGCAGTTCAATGCCAAGGGCGTGTACCAGTTCGACGGCGGCAAGCTGACCGCGTTCGCCGACACCTCGCGGACCTCGCAGGCCGATTATTCGTATCTGTCCAAGAGCGGCATGGCGCGTGGCCTGGGCTGGGACTGGAACCTGTACGCACCGGACTGGAACCGGGCGTTGGCCGCGGCGTACTGCGCACCGGCCACGCGCAATGCGGCGCGCTGCGGCTTCAGCGGCGGCGTGGACAACATCGACGATGCGTACTACCAGAGCCGCGCGTTGCGCGACGACGATCTGTTCTATGTGGCCGGCGACTTCCAGCCCAACGATGCCATCAGCCTGCACACCCAGGTCTACCACCACGAAAACAAGGGTCAGGGCCACTGGTGGTCGCCGGGCCAGGCGTCCAACCCGGGCACGCCGCAGGCATTGCCGATCTCCATCCGCAGCACCAATTACTGGATCAACCGCACCGGCGGCATCGCCTCGCTCGGCTGGAACCTGGGCCCGCATCATCTCGAAGCCGGGCTGTGGTACGAGCGCAATCACCACGATGTGGAGCGCAATTTCTACTGGATCGACGGGCCGGTCAGCGATGACAAGTTCCTGCAGGATCCCGACCGCCGGCTGTTCTCGCAGAACTACATCATCACCACGCGGCAGTTCTATGTGCAGGGCAACTTCAAGTTCCTCGACGAGCGCCTGAGCCTGGATCTGGGCATCAAGAGCCCGAGCACCGAAATGACCGCGCGCGAAACGCCGGGGCTGGCGGTGGAAGCGCCGGTGGCGACCGGTTCGATCAAGGCCAGCGAGTCGGTGCTGCCGCAGGTCGGTCTGGGCTATCGCATCGCAGACGGGCAGGAAGTGTTCGCCTCGTACGCGGAAAACATCGCCGCGTTCCAGGGCGGCGGCGCCGGTGGTCCGTTGCTGGTGACGCAGGCCTCCTTCGATGCCAGCGTCGGCGCACTGGAGCCGGAAAAGTCGCGCACCGTGGAAGCCGGTTACCGCTTCGTGCGTGACCGCTTCGAAGCCTCGCTGGTGGGTTACGACGTGACCTTCGACAACCGCCTGCTCTCGCTCAATCCCTGCGCCAGCATCCAGCAGGGCACCACGCCGGCCTGCACCACGCGCTTCTTCAACGTGGGCTCGGTGAGCAGCCGCGGCGGCGAACTGACCGTGATCTGGAAGCCGACCAGCTACCTGCAGTGGTACAACTCGGCCTCGATCAACCGCTCGACCTACGACGACAACTACGTGCAGAACGGGGTGATCATTCCGACTGCCGGCAAGACCACGGTGGATACGCCCAAGCGCATGTTTGCCAGCGAAATCGCCTTCAACTACGCCAACTGGAACATCAACCTGCGCGGCAAGTACACCGGCCAGCGCTACTACACCTACACCAACGACCAGGGCTTTGGCGGTTACACCTCGTTCGATGCGGGCGCCGGGTACGACTTCGGCCAGGCCGGCGTGCTGCAGGGGCTCAAGCTCTCGCTCAACGTGACCAACCTCACCGACAAGCGCTATGCGTCCAACCTCACCGCGTTCGCCAACAGCGATCCGAATGGCCGTCAGCTGGCATTCCATGCCAGCGCGCCGCGGCAGGTGTTTTTGACCTTGGATGCCAAGTTCTGAGTTAGGGATTGGGGAGTCGGGATTGGGGATTGGGGATTGGTAACAGCGGGTCTTATGGCTGCTGACTGATTTCCGGTGGTGATCGACGTGGATGGTTTTAGAGTGGCTGGCGAGACCTGTCGAGTGATTGTCGGGCGGATGCGACGATGCGGAGGTGCGGGATGCAAGGTCGTGCATCCCGCCTCGCTCATCGGCCGCGCTCATCTGGCGGTTGTGCCGTGGTGTTGATGGCTGCTTTTTTGTTGGAGAAAGGCATGATGCAGTTCCACCGTGCGTTGGTGTTGGGGGCGATGATGGTCGGCATGAGCGGGCCCGCGTTGGCAGAGGCGCCGTTGGCGAAGACGGTGCAGATCTTTGCGCACCGTGGCGCCAGCGCGTTGCGCCCGGAACACACCCTGGCCTCGTATGCCAAGGCGATTGTCGATGGCGCCGATTTTGTCGAGCCGGATCTGGTGTCCACCAAGGATGGTGTGCTGGTGGCGCGTCATGAGAACGAGATCGGCGGCACCACCGATGTGGCCAGCCACCCGGAGTTCGCCGCGCGCAAGACCCGCAAGACCATCGATGGCCAGGCGATGGAAGGCTGGTTCACCGAAGACTTCACTCTTGCCGAATTGAAGACCTTGCGCGCGCGCGAGCGGTTGCCGCAGTTGCGCGGCACGCGTTGGGATGGGCAGTTTCAGATCGTCACCTTCGACGAAATCATCGATTTTGTCGCGGCCGAATCGGCAGCGACCGGGCGCACGATCGGGCTGATTCCGGAGATCAAGCACCCGAGCTATTTCAGTGCGCTGAATCTGGCGATGGAAGACAAGGTGCTGGCGAGCCTGCGTGCGCATGCCTACACGCAGACCGCGCCGGTGGTGATCCAGTCGTTCGAGACCGGCAACCTGCGTTACTTGCGCGGCAAGATCGGGCGCAACAGCACTATTCGTTTGCTGCAGCTGTTGGGCGGCGCGCAGATGGCGCTGCCCGATGCGGGCGTAGGCAGCGCACCGCGCACCTACGCGCAGATGATCACGCCCGAAGGGCTGAAACAGGTTGCCAGCTACGCCGATGCGATCGGCCCGGACATCCGCAGCATCATTCCGCTGGATGCGCAGCAACGCCTGGGCACGCCGACCAGCCTGGTGCACGACGCGCATGCGGCAGGACTGCAGGTGCAGCCGTATACCTTCCGCCCGGAGAATTACTTTCTGGCCGCCAACAACCGCAGCAGTGCTGCGGTGACCGAACGTAACGAGGCCGGTGCATTGGCCGAGTTGAAGGCGTACCTGGATGCCGGTATCGATGCGTTCTTTGCCGACGATCCGGGCCTGGCACGGCGTGCGTTGAGCGAGCGTGCAACGCGTTAACCGTTGGACGCATATGCGGTCTGTAGGAGCGCGCTGGCGCGCGATGAAGCGTTCCCGATAACGCTCCATCGCGCGCTAGCGCGCTCCTACGTCCCAGGTGGCCGTTCGCGTGGCGGAAAATGCAGCACTACGTTCTGCGAGCCGTCTTCCTGGCGCTGCCACAGCACCGGCACCTGGCGTGGCGGCGGCGGTTCCAGCACGTCGCGTTCGGCGTTGCTGATCTCCCAGGCAGCGTCTTCGTCCTCGTCTTCCCAGCTGTAGCGCGGCCTGGCCTGTTGCGGGTCGCGCAGGCGCAGCAGCAGCGCGGCGATCAGGCCGGCCACCGCGCCGCCCAGATGCGATTGCCAGGACACGCCGGCCTCGTGCGGCAGGATGGTCAGCAACATGCCGCCGTAGAACAGGAAGGCGATCATGCTGGTGGCAATCGCCGGGCGGTCGCGGCGCAGCAGGCCCAGCACGAACACCAGGAACATCAGCCCGTGGGTGACGCCGCTGGCGCCCAGATGCCGGCTACCGGGCTCGCCCAGCAACCACGCGCCCAGTCCCGAGCCCAGCCACAGCAACGGCAGCGCCAGGGCGGTGGCACGCGGATACACGCTGCCGGCCAGTGTGCCCAGGATCAGCAGCGCGGCGGCGTTGGCGCCCAGATGCGCGAGCGAGCCGTGCAGCAGCGGCGCGGAGAGGATGCCGAGCAGGCCGTCGGCCTGCAGCGGTGCCACCGCCCAGGCGCGCCAGTCGAACATGCCCTGGGCGGTGAACACCGCCACCAGCAGCAGCACGGCGGCCAGGCTGAAGTTGAAGGCACGCAAGACCCGGGAACGATCCAGGCGGCTCTGGGTGGTGGGATCGGGGGCAAGGGAATGCGTTGTCATGCATTCACGGATGGCGGCGTGGTTTTGCCTTTGCAAGCCCTATTTGCGCGGGATAACCGGATCCGGCGGCGGGACAATCCTGCTGCCCGCCGGGCTGATACGAAGCCCGGCAGGCAGGCCGCGGCGGCCAATACCTCACCGCAGTTAGGTGTGGTGGCAACCAGGGCGCGGTCCCAATGCTCCGGTACCGCCTGTGGTGCGCTGCAGCCGAGTCGCGTAATGGGCGACGGAGCCGACGATCACGGCCGAAGACCACGACCGGCCCCAGTGGCGAGAGCCGAAGCGAAACCGCGGCATCCCTTGCACCATCAGCTGCAGCCAAGCACAACCCCGATTCCCGATTCCCGATTCCCGATTCCCGATTCCCGATTCCCGATTCCCGATTCCCGAATCCCGAATCCCGAATCCCGAATCCCGAATCCCGAATCCCGGCCGGTCAGTGCCCGGCCGGCTTGGGCGGCCGCAGCAGGCTGAGCACGATGGTGAAGACCAGGATCACGATCACCACCGCCAGCGAGACCAGCACCGGGATCTTGTACAGATCGATGATCATCATCTTGGTGCCGATGAACACCAGGATCACCGCCAGGCCGTACGGCAGCAGATGGAAGCGGTCGGCCATGCCGGCCAGCAGGAAGAACATCGCGCGCAGGCCCAGCACCGCGAACACGTTGGAGGTCAGCACGATGAACGGGTCGGTGGTGATCGCGAAGATCGCCGGGATGCTGTCCACCGCGAAGATCACATCGATCACCGCAATCAGGATCAGCACCACGAACAACGGGGTGAACCAGCACTTGCCGTCCTTGATCACGCTCAGCGCATGGCCGTGGTATTGCGGGCTCAGGCGCAGATGGCCACGCATCCAGCGCAGCACCGGGTTGGCTTCCAGGTCCGGCTCCTTGCCGGCGGAGAACCACATCTTGATGCCGGTCAGCAGCAGGAAGGCGCCGAACACGTACAGCAGCCAATGGAACTTGGTCAGCAGCACCGATCCGGCGAAGATCATGATCGCGCGCAGCACGATCGCGCCCAGCACGCCGATGATCAGCACGCGCTGGCGCTGCTCCTCGGGCACGCCGAAGTAGGTCATCACCATCAGGAACACGAAGATGTTGTCGACCGCCAGCGATTTCTCGACCAGGTAGCCGGTCAGGAACTCCAGCCCGATGCGGTCGGCCGCCGCATCGCCCATGCTGCCCTGCAGGTACCACCACAGGCCGGCGTTGAAGGCCAGCGCCAGCAGCACCCAGCCGATGCTCCACCAGGTGGCTTCCTTGAAGGTGACCTTGTGGGCACCGCCGTGGCGCATCAGCACCAGATCGACCAACAGCGCCACGATCACCACGATCGCGAAGCCGCCCCATAACCAGACATTGCCAATGGTTTGCATACAAGAATCCCGAAAGTGAAACGACCTGGACAGCCGGTGGGCTGAGGCCTTGTGACACGGAAATCGTGGATTCCGGGTGACGGACCTTCGCCTGCGCGGCGAAGGTCTCGCTCACAACCGGCCGGGCCGGTTGCCGTTGCACCGGAGCGCCTGTTGGCAGGGCTCGTCATGACGGCGACAACGCTGGGAGCTACTCCCCTTCTATGCCCGATTCTGCGTGCCCGGGGCAGGCACGTCAATCCAGCCGGATACAATGGGCGGATGAATACTCCTGTCCCCGTCGTCCGACTCAAGAATGCGTGGCGCTCCAGCCACCCGTGGATCTTCCAGAAGCTGGTGGAAAAGCCCGCCGCCAAGCCCAAACCCGGCACCATCGTCGATGTGGTCGGCGTGGACGGGGAGTGGGTCGGCCGCGGCTTCTACAACGGCCACTCGCGCATCGCCGTGCGCATCCTGGAGACCGACCAGGCGGTGCCGGTGGATGCGGGCTGGTTCTCGCGCAAGATCGCCGCGGCAGTGAGCCTGCGCCGCGACTGGCTCAAGCTCGACGCGGTGTCCGACGCCTGGCGCGTGGTGCACAGCGAAGGCGACGGCCTGTCCGGCCTGGTGGTGGACCGTTATGGCGACCTGGTGGTGGTGGAGTTCTTCGCCGCCGGCATGTTCCGCCACCGCGAATGGATCTACGAGGCGCTGCGCGAGCAGTTCCCGGGCTGCCGCTTCCACAGCTTTGCCGACGAACACGTGCAGAAGCAGGAAAGCTTCGATTTCCACGGCAACACCACCACCGAAGCGTCGGTGATCACCGAGTACGGCATCAAGTTCCGTGCCGACCCGGCCGGTGCGCACAAGACCGGCTTCTTTGCCGACCAGCGCGAGAACCGCCAGTGGCTGAGCGAGCAGGTCGAAGGCAAGAGCGTGCTGGACCTGTGCTGCAACACCGGCGGCTTTGCGGTGTATGCGGCTGCGCGCGGCGCGTCCGAGGTGCTGGGCGTGGACATCGATGAGGACGTGATCGCCATCGCCAAGGGCAACGCCAAGCTCAACAACGTGCGGCCGAAGTTCGTGCAGGCCGACATCTTCCCCTGGCTGCGCGATGCCTCCAACCGCGGCGAGCAGTTCGATGTGGTGATCCTGGACCCGGCCAAGATGACCCGCGACCGCGAGCAGGTGATTCCGGCGCTGAAGAAGTACCTGGACATGAACAAGCTGGCGCTGGGCGTGGTCAAGCCCGGTGGCCTGTTCGCCACCTTCTCGTGCACCGGGCTGGTGGCCGAACAGGAGTTCCTGGACATGCTGCGGCGCGCCTCGTATTTCTCCGGGCGCACCATCCAGATCCTGAAGGTGGCCGGCGCCGGTCCGGACCACCCGTTCATGGCGCACGTGCAGGAATCGCGCTATCTGAAGGCTGTTTTCTGCCGCGTGATCTAGCGCGGCGATCAACCCCTGGAGCGGCCAGTCGATGACAGCGGACGATGAGGAACGCAAGGCGCTGAGCCGGTTGCTGCGCGAGATCGAGCGGCCCCATGCCAGTCTGCTGGCCAGCAACTGGCCGGTGTTCGGGGTGTGGCTGCTGTTCGCTGGCGCCTTCATGTACCTGTTCCAGACCGGCAACGGTTCGCCGTTGCATCCATTGCTGCTGGCGCTGGGCTCGACCTGCCTGGGCGTGCTCGGTGCCTGGATCGTGCTGCGCTCGGTATGGGCGCGGCAGTGGCTGCACGTGCGCGAGCACGTCGATGTCGAGAGCGTGCGCGCGCGCCTGGCCGAACTGGGCGATTGAACCCACACCTAGCCCCGCATGCCATCGCCAGGCAAGCGGTCACGGTGGGCCACGCATGGATCCCTGCGTGCGGCTGCAAGCTGGGCGCGGCGTACAGACGTTGGCACTGCGCGCAATGTGGTTCCGTGTGTATTTTTTCAGAGCCGCAATGTGCGCATCGCCTGCGCCGTGGCGCGTGCAGTACGCGTGCCGCAAGCCGTTATGATCCGGTGACCCCCACCTGGCTGTGAGATCGCATGCACCTGCACACGCTGTCTCTGTCTGTCTCGCTGTTGCTCGCCACCGCGCTGCCTGCCCACGCGCTGGAGTTTTCCAAGGCCGAGCTGGCGCGCGCCACGGCGCTGCAACAGCGCCTGGTCACGCTGGATTCGCATCTGGACACGCCGGCCAACCTGGAGCGCCCCGACTTCGACGTGTTGCAGGCGCATGCCGGCAACCGGCTGTCGCAGGTGGATTACCCGCGCATGGTCGAAGGCGCGCTGGATGGCGGCTTCTGGGCGGTCTACACCGCGCAGGGCAATCGCAGTGCGGCCGCGCATCTGGACGATCGCGATGCCGGTCTGCAGCGGTTGTTGAAGATCCACACGCTGCTGGCCGCGCAACCACAGCGCTTCGCCTTCGCCACCACGCCCGCCGATGCCGCGCGCATCAAGGCCGATCGCAAGCGCGTGGTGTACATCAGCATGGAAAACGCCAGCCCGCTGGTGGCCGACCCCACGCTGCTGCGCTTCTATTACGCGCAGGGCCTGCGCCTGATGAGCACCGTGCATTTTCTCAACAACGAGTTCGCCGACTCGGCCACCGACCCCAAGGGGCCGGAGTGGAAGGGCCTGAGCCCGGCCGGCAAGCAACTGGTGCAACAGGCGCAGGCGCTGGGCATCGTGATCGATCAATCGCATGCCTCCGATGCGGTGTTCGACCAGTTGATCGCACTGTCGCCGGTGCCGATCGTGCTCTCGCACAGCGGCGCGCGTGCGGTGTTCGACCATCCGCGCAATATCGACGACGCGCGGCTGAAGGTGCTGGCCGAGCACGGCGGGGTGATCCAGGTGAATTCCTACGGCGGCTATCTGGTCGATAGCGGCGCCAGCCCCGAGCGCAAGGCCGCCGAGAAGGCGCTGACCGAGCAATACGGCGGCTGGGAGCACATCAAGATCGCCGACGGCACGGCCCTGAGCGCCGCGCTCAAGGACCTGGATGCGCGCTATCCGATCAAGCGCGCCACCGAGGAGGATTTCTTCGCCCATCTGGAGCATGTGCTCAAGGTGGTCGGGCCCGAGCACGTGGGCATCGGCATGGACTGGGACGGCGGCGGTGGCGTGGTCGGCCTGGAAGACGTCTCCGACCTGCCGCGCATCACCGCCTGGCTGCTGCGCAAGGGCTACACCGAGCAGCAGATCGCCGGCATCTGGGGCGGCAACCTGCTGCGGGTGATGGGGCAGGCGCAGGCGTATGCGGTGGGGAATCGGGAGTCGGGAGTGGGGAGGTAGTGCTGGGATTGGGGAGTCGGGATTCGGGATTCGCAAGGCCGAGGCGGTCTGTCGTGCGGGCTGGGTGCTGCGTCGGGCTTGGCGGTGGCCGCCGGCTTGGTTGTAAGTGCAGGGCTGGGGTAGAGGCGCGTCGCTGCTGCTGGCTTCTTCGCCGGATGGGCTGATAGGGGCGCGCGCGGAGTGCGCCGGCGCTGGTTGTCAGCCAGGTGGTTGGGTGGCGGGCCGCCGTCGCAGCATCGGGGTCGCCAGCCCTGCACCAACAGCATGGTTGCTGTCGCGTTCCGAGCCCGGCACACGCCGGGAGCGGTTGTGGCTGATTTGGGCATTTGCACAAAAACCGGCGTGTGCCTGCCGGCAGACAGGCAGCAGGCTGACGATGCTTCCGGGAAAAAGCTCCAACTAGAATGCGCCGACCCCTGTGTGGTGCCGGTGCCAGCACTGCGCGCCGGTGGGGCCCACCGACTGCTGGAGCGTGCGATGACCCAAGCCACCCGGCCACTGCCGCCCCCCGATGACATGGCCCCGACCTACCGCAAGATCCTGTGGCGGCTGATCCCGTTCCTGTTCGTCTGCTACCTGTTCAACTACCTGGACCGGGTCAACGTGGGCTTCGCCAAGCTGCAGATGCTCGGCGATCTGGGCATGAGCGAGACCGTGTACGGGCTGGGTGCGGGCATCTTCTTCATCGGCTACCTGGCCTGCGGGGTGCCGAGCAATCTGATCCTGCAGCGCATCGGTGCGCGCCGCTGGGTGGCGATCATGATGGTCAGCTGGGGCCTGCTGTCGACCTGCCTGATGTTCGTGCGCACGCCGGCCGGCTTCTACACCCTGCGCCTGCTCACCGGCGCGGCCGAGGCCGGCTTCTTCCCCGGCATCGTGCTGTACCTGACGCGCTGGTTTCCGCGCGCCCAGCATGGCCGGGTCATGACCGTCTTCATGTCGGCCATCCCGATCTCCGGCGTGCTGGGCGGGCCGTTGTCGGGCTGGATCCTCGGCCATTTCTCGGCCGGGCAGGGTGGCCTGGCCGGCTGGCAGTGGATGTTCCTGCTGCAGGGCCTGCCGACCGTGCTGCTGGGCATCGGGGTGTGGTTCCTGCTCAGCGATGGCGTGCAGCAGGCCACCTGGCTGGACCCGCAGGAGAAGCAGGCACTGACCCGCGCGCTGGCCGCCGACGAAGCCGGCAAGCCGGCCGGCGCCTCCAGCTCGCTGGGCGCGGTGCTGCGCAGCCCGGCGGTATGGATGCTGGGCACGGTGTACTTCTGCATCCAGAGCGGGGTGTATGCGATCAACTTCTGGCTGCCTTCGATCATCCAGGGCAGCGGCGTCACCGACCCGACCCGGATCGGCCTGATGAGCGCCATTCCGTACCTGGCCGCGGCGGTGTTCATGCTGCTGATGGGGCGCTCGGCCGACCGCCGCCGCGAGCGCCGCTGGCACCTGGTGATCCCGTTGCTGATGGGGGCGGCCGGGCTGTGCATCGCCGCCAGCGTCACCGACAACCTGGGTCTGGCCCTGTTCGGCATGACCCTGGCTACGATGGGCGCGGTCAGTGGCTTGCCGCTGTTCTGGCCGCTGACCAACGGCTTTCTCACCGCCGCCGCCGCTGCCGGTGGGCTGGCGCTGATCAACTCCACCGGCCAGGTCGCCGGCTTCGTCAGCCCGTACCTGGTGGGCTGGATCAAGGACGCCACCCACAGCACCGAGCTGGCGCTGTATGTGCTGGCCGGGGCCATGCTGCTGGGCGCCGCGCTGGTGCTGCGGGTGCCGGCACGCGCGGTGAACCAGTGATGCGTCCGTCCCAGCGAGTGTGCCCATGAAGATCGTCATCGCCCCCGATTCCTACAAGGAAAGCCTGTCCGCGCTGGAGGTGGCCACCCAGATCGAGGCCGGCTTCCGCGAGGTGTTCCCCGACTGGCAGTACCGCAAGGTGCCGGTGGCCGATGGCGGCGAAGGCACGGTCGATGCGCTGGTGGCCGCCACCGGCGGGCGGGTGATCGACTGCACGGTCAGCGGCCCGCTCGGCACCCCGGTGCAGGCGTTCTTCGGCCTGACCGGCGACGGCCGCACCGCGGTGATCGAAATGGCCGCCGCCAGCGGCCTGGCACTGGTGCCGCCGGCCGAGCGCGCGCCGCTGCGCACCAGTACCGCGGGCGTGGGCGAGTTGATCCTGGCCGCGCTGGATGCCGGCGCGCGGCGCTTCATCATCGGCATCGGCGGCAGCGCCACCAACGACGGCGGCGCCGGCCTGGCGCAGGCGTTGGGCGTGCGGCTGCTGGATGCGCAGGGCGAGGCGATCGGCCCCGGTGGCGGCGCGCTGGCGACGCTGGCGCGGATCGATACCCAGGACCTGGACCGGCGGCTGCAGGACTGCCAGTTCGAAGTGGCCTGCGATGTGGACAACCCGCTGATCGGCCCGACCGGCGCCTCGGCGGTATTCGGCCCGCAGAAGGGTGCCACCCCCAGCATGGTGCGCCAGCTCGACAGCAACCTGCAGCGCTACGCCGATGTGCTGCAACGCGACCTGGGACTGCGCCTGCACGACCTGCCCGGCGGCGGTGCGGCCGGCGGCCTGGGCGCGGCGCTGGTGGCCTACCTGGGTGCGCAGTTGCGGCCCGGGGTGGAGATCGTCGCGCAGGCGCTCGGGCTGGATGCCCTGGTCGCCCAGGCCGATCTGGTCATCACCGGCGAAGGCCGCCTGGACAGCCAGAGCCTGCACGGCAAGACCCCGGTGGGCGTGGCGCGGCTGGCGCAGCGCCACGGCAAGCCGGTGATCGCCATCGCCGGTTGCCTGGGCAACGGCGCCGCGCTGCTGCATGGGCACGGCATCGACGCGATGTTTGCGGTGGTGCACCGCGCCTGCACGGTGGAGCAGGCGCTGGCCGAAGCCGCCAGCAACGTGCGCATCGCCGCCCACAATGTGGCCGCGGCGCTGCAGCTGGGTCAGGCCTTGGCGCAGTTGCCTGCGCGTGCAGCCACGCGCTGACGGCAGCGCGCGGGATGCCGTGCGCAGGCTGTGCCATGCGGTCGCCACGTTATCCACTGGCGCTGCCTGCCTGATGCATGCGCGCGCAGGACGGGGCACCGCCATGCAGCACCGAACATGCCACCGTGTCCTCCCCGATCGCGTCAACAGACCCCACGCCCATGCTCACGCTCGACCGCACCCTGGCGCAGTCCATCGTCGACCGCGCGATGACCATCATCGACGGCAACGTCAATGTGATGGACCACACCGGCGTCATCATCGCCAGCGGCGAGCCGGCGCGCATCGGTCAGCTGCACGAGGGCGCGCTGCTGGTGCTGTCCAGGCAGGGCCGGGTGGAGATCGATGCGGCGCTGGCGCAGCAGCTGGATGCGGTTCGCCCGGGCGTCAACCTGCCGCTGATCGCCGATGGCCGCATCGTCGGCTGCGTCGGGTTGACCGGCGACCCGCAGCGGATCGGGCAACAGGCCGAACTGGTGCGCATGGCCGCCGAAGCGATGCTGGAACAGGCCGGCCTGCTGCGCCTGCTGGCCCGCGATGCGCGCCTGCGCGAGGAAGTCACGCTCGGCCTGATCCGCGCCGACGGGCCGACCCCGGCACTGGCCGGCTGGGCCGAACGGCTCGGCATCGCGCTCGACCTGCCGCGCGTGGCAGCGGTGATCGAAGTGGAAAGCGACACCCTCGACCTGGACGCGATGCTGGTGGAACTGCAGCGCCTGCACACGCTGCTGTCCACGCCCGAGCGCGGCAACCTGATCGCCGCCACCGCGCTCAACGAACTGGTGGTGCTCAAGCCCGCACTGGACCGCCGCGGCCACTGGGATGTGGACGAACAACGCCGCCGCGCCCACACCTTGCTCGAGCGCATGCGCGCCAGCAGCCCGCTGCGTATCCGCCTCGCGTTGGGGCAGTATTTCCCGCAGCCCGGCGGGCTGGCGCTGTCGCACCAGATCGCGCGCACCACCATGCGCATCGGCAAGGCGCGCGCGCCGCAGGCCGATGCGTTCTTCTACGACGACCATCGCCTGCCGGTGCTGGTGGACGACCTGCGCCAGGCCTGGCAGGCCGAGGAACTGCGCAAGCCGCTGCAGGCGCTGCTGGCCCAGGACCGACGCGGCGACCTGGCGCAGACGCTGTCGGTGTGGTTCGGCGCCGGCATGCGCATGGCGCCCACCGCCAAGGCACTGGCTATCCACCGCAATACGCTGGATTACCGCATGCAGCGCATTGCAGAACTCTGCGGCGTGGACCTGCGCAATACCGACGACTGCGTGCGCCTGTATCTGGCCCTGCAGATGCGCGACGCCACTGCGGCAAGCGGGACCGAGCCCATCCAGTGACGGAGCGTGTGGGCTGCGCACAAGGCATCTTCTGTGCGATGGCGCACGCAACGCTGCGTTAGCAGGTATGTTCGGTCCGCTAGACTGAGCGGATTGCCCGGGGGACCAAGCGAGCATTTCATTGAGCCACTGCGACGCCGTCGTGTCATCCACCTCCCGCGAGGCCGAGCGGCTGTCGCGTCTGGCGCTGTTGCAGGTCGTCGACACCGATGCCGAGCCGTTCTTCGACGCGCTGGCCGCCGCCGCGCAGGCGATCGCCGGCACGCCGATCGCGCTGGTGTCGCTGGTGGACGAACATCGCCAATGGTGGAAGGCCAATATCGGCCTGCCCGATGCCAGCGAAACCCCACGCGAACTCGCGTTCTGCGCATACACCATCCAGGACGATGCGGTGATGGAAGTACGCGATGCGCCGGCCGATCCGCGCTTTCGCGACAATACGCTGGTCACCGATGCGCCGGGGATCCGTTACTACGCCGGTGCGCCGATCGTGTTGTCCGACGGCTTGCGCATGGGCACGGTGTGCGTGATCGACCAGCGCCCGCGCGCGCTGGAGCCGGCGCAACTGGCCGCCTTGCAGCAGCTGGCCCGGGTTGCCGCCGAAGGCCTGGAGCAGCGCCGGCTGATGCTGGAACGCCAGGCCGCCAATGAACAGCTGCAGCAACGCCTGCGCGAGAGCGAGGCGTTCCTGGAGCGCACCGGCCGGGTTGCCGGCGTCGGCGGCTGGGAAGTGGACGTGGCCAGCGGCACCCTGACCTGGTCGGACCAGACCTGCCGCCTGCACGATCTGCCGGCCGGCTACCGGCCGACCCTGGCCGAAGGGATCGGCTTCTACCCGCTCGATGCGCGCGCGGTGATCACCGAGGCGGTCGAGGCCTGCGTGCGCGATGGCACGCCCTGGGATCTGGAACTGCCGCTGGTCAGCGCCACCGGCCGGCAGCTGTGGGTGCACAGCACCGGCTCGATGGAGCATGTGGACGGACGCACCCGTCTGATCGGCGCGATCCAGGACGTCACCGACCGCCATCGCGCGGTGGATGCGCTGGCCGCCAGCGAGCGCAAGTTCCGCAACATGTTCCAGTACAGCCTGGGCCTGATCTGCACTCACGACATGGATGGCCGCCTGATCAGCGTCAATCCGGCCGCCGCGCGCTCGCTGGGCCGCAGCGTGGAGGGCATGGAAGGCCGCTCGTTGCTGGAATTCGTCCGCCCCGAGCTGCATGCCGCCCTGCACGGCTATCTGTCGCGGATGGTGCTCGACGGCCAGGACGCCGGCGTGATCGAGCTGGTCGCCAGCGATGGCAGCCTGCGCCACTGGCAGTACCGCAACGTGCTGGACGTGGAGGCCGACGCCACCATCGTGCTGGCGCACGCCCAGGACATCACCAACCAGTACCATCAGGAGAAGCAGCTGCTGGAATGGTCGTTCACCGACCCGCTCACCAACTGCTACAACCGCCGCTTCCTGGACGAGCTCGACAAGCGCGATCCCAGCGTGCGCTGGGGCTGCATCGTGGTGGATCTGGACAAGTTCAAGCTGGTCAACGATACCCATGGCCACCAGCGCGGCGACGAGGTGCTGGTGCAGATGGCCTGGTTCCTCAACCAGCCGCTGCGCACCCAGGACCGTCTGGTCCGCCTGGGCGGCGACGAGTTCCTGGTGCTGCTGCATCAACCCACCCAGCCGCAGCTGGCGGCCCTGGTGCGCGACTACATGGCCGCCATTGACGAGGCGCCAATCCGGTTCACCCTGGGCACCGCCCTGCGCAACGACGGCGAGGCGCTGGCGGCGGTGGTCGACCGCGCCGACCACTCGCTGTATGCGCTGCGCCGGGCGCGCCGCGGCACCGGCCTCAGCGACCAGCGTGAATAACGCGCGCTGCACCGCTGCAAGCGGCCACTGCCGAAACTGATCGGCGGCTGACCCCGTCTTCCGTCCGGCGCCCGCAAACGTGTCCGGTGAATACGCGATCGCCTATCATGTAACCGTTTTCAACTACATGGTTTGGAATGGACACCTTCGATCGCACCCAGCTCAGCCCCAAGTGGCAGTTCCGTTTCGATTTCTTCGACCGGCACGGTGGCCCCAAGGACCCCAGTTACAAGAACGCACTGAAGACCTTGAGCTTTGGTGAGAAGGTCAAGGTCGGCATGAACTTCTATGCCTTCTTCTTCGGCGTCATCTACTTTTTCATCATCGGCCTGTGGCGCAAGGCGTTGAGCCTGATCGGCATCAGCGTCGTGGTGAGCATCGTGGCCTCGTTCCTGCCGGCCGCGTTTCAGAATGTGCTGTGGCTGCCGCTGTCGTTGTTGACCGGCATGATCGCCAACTACGCCTATTACCTGGACAAGGTGAAGGGCAGCACCAGCTGGAACCCGTTCGAAGGCATGCGCTGGATCTGAGCAACTGCGTCACCGGCGCGTCGGCCCCTCCCGCCGCCACGCCAGCGTCGCCAAGCCCGGTCACTGACCGGGCTTTTTTATGGGCCAACCAAGCCCCGGGAACCAAGCCCCTCTCCCCCGGGGCGATAAGGCACAGCGTGCGCGCCACTGGCGCGCGTGCCTGGGCGCAGAGCGGGGGTTTGGGGTGAGGGTCCGGCCCCTCGATACGCGACACGCCCAGGCGCACCCCTCTCAACCAACCGCGCACAACGTAGCCAAATCACCCCTAAGCCAGCTCATCCGTCAGCACAACTGACACGCTTCAAAACTGCTGCACCCGGCCAAGCGCAACAGCCTGATTCAAAACGCCTAAAACACCGAAAAACTGCCAGGGCCCGCACACTTTGCTGCGCCGCGGTGTGCAGCCGCGGGTCGAGAATGCTTAACCTTTGCCAACCAGTGGCACAAAGCGGTACCGGATTTAGATCGATCCAAGTATGCCGTTCCCCCGCAAGTGTTTGAAAAGACGATGTCTTTTCGTCGTACCCGCCCTTGACGAGACGCTTGAATGACCGATTGCCGCCGTTGTCGCCCGCAGCAGCTATCCCGTGCCGTGCTGCTCGCATTGCTGTCGCCCCTGTCCGCCCTGGCCCAGCAGGCCAGCGCCCCGCAACAACTCGATGCCGTCACCGTGACCGGTTCGCGCATCAAGCGCGTCCCGGCCGAAGGGCCGGCGCCGGTGCAGATCATCGGCTCCGAGGAGATCCGCAGCCGCCTGTTCAGCCCGGTCGGGCGCGAAATCGCGGCAGAATACGTGTTCGATTTCTGAGCCGCTGCCAATCCGTCGCAAGCCGCCGTCAGGCGGATATCGACCGGTCGCCGCGTCCGGGCCGTCGGCACGCGTCATCCACCTGCGGCCTCGCCCGCTCTCTCCCCCGAGGTGTCCTGCATGCCCTTCGCCGTTGCATCCGATCGCTCTTCGTCGCATTTCCCATCAACGCCGCGGTGGCGCCGCGCCGCCGCCGGCCTGTGCCTGCTCGGCATGGCGGTGTGCGCGCCGCTGGCCGCGCAGGACCCGGCGCAGGTCAACACCTTCATCGGCAGCAAGGACGACGGCAACACCTTCCCCGGTGCCTCGGCGCCGTTCGGCCTGGTCCAGGTCAGCCCGATCGGCGCGCACTACGCCGGCTGGCGCTACGACGACCCCAGCATCCGCGGCTTCGGCCACTCGTTCCTATCCGGGGCCGGCTGCTGGGAGCAGGGCGGGCAGGTCTCGGTGCTGCCGGTCACCGGCCGCATCGGCCCGGGCGGCGATTTCGACACCGGCGACGCCAAGGCCTTCGACCAGAAGCGCTACGCCGCCCGCTACACCCATGACGGCGAAGTCGGCCAGGCCGGCTACTACAAGGTGCGGCTGACCGACTACGGCGGCATCGACGCCGAAGCCACTGCGCTCACCCGCGCCGCCGCCGAGCGCTACACATTCGCCCCCGGCGCCGACACTGGCCATGTGCTGGTCAACCTGGGCCAGGCCAACGACCGCCACGTGGTGATCGGCAGCCAGCTGCAGGTGGTCGGCGACCGCGTGGTCGAAGGCAAACTGACCACGCAAAGTTTCTGCGGCGGCCACGAATACACCACCTGGTTCCGGCTGGAATTCGACCGCCCGTTCACCGCGCACGGCGTCTGGGGCGAAGACGGCGGCGTGCCCGACGCGCGCCACGGCATGGGCGGCGAACTCAAGCCCAATGGTGCCTGGCTCAGTTTCCCGCTGGGCAACAACAAGAACGCGCGCGCAGTGACCGTGGTCAGCGCCATCTCGCACGTGGATGCCGAAGGTGCACGCAACAACCTGCGCGCCGACGGCATGCTCGGCGGCAAGCTGCTGGGCCTGGAGCAGATGCGCCAGCGCGCGCAACAGGCCTGGCGCAAGCAGCTGGCCAGCCTGCAGCTGGATGGCGCCAGCAACGACGATCGCAGCGTGGCCTACACCGCGCTGTATCACGCCCTGCTGCAGCCGCTGACCGGCAGCGATGCCGATGGCCGCTATCGTGGCTTCGACGATGCGATCCACCGCGCCGATGGCTGGACCTACTACGAGTATTTCTCGCTGTGGGACACCTATCGCTCGCAGAACCAGCTGCTCGCCTTGCTGCAGCCGGCGCGCGCGCGCGACATCGGCCGCTCGCTGCTGGCGATCCATCAGCAAGGCGGCTGGCTGCCGCGCTGGGGCTATGCCAACTTCGATACCAACATCATGACCGGCGACCCGGTGACCCCGTTCCTGGTTGACCTGTGGCGCTTCGGCGCGCTGCAGGACAACCAGGCGCAGGCGTACGCAGCGCTGCGCCAGAACGCCTTCGAACAACCGCCAATCAACTCGCGCCACGCCGGCCGTTCCGGCAACGCCAGCTACCTGGCCAACGGCTTCGTGCAGTACGACCGCGCGTTTCCGTCCAAGGGCATGGACGTGGACCCGCACCACGGCGGTTCGGCCACGCTGGAATACGCGCTGGCCGACTGCGCGCTGGCACAGATGGCGCAGGCACTCGGCCACCCCAACGACAGCGCGCTGCTGCGCAAACGCGGCGGCAACTGGCACAACGTCTGGGACGCCAGCGTGCGCGATGCCGACACCGGCTTCAGCGGCTTCCCACGGCCGCGGCTGGAAGACGGCAGCTGGTACGCCCCCTCGGACGATCGCTACAGCCCGCGCTCGCAGCATGGCTTCCACGAAGGCACCGCCTGGCAATACCAGTGGCTGGTGCAGCAGGACATCCCCGGCATGCTGCAGGCCATGCACGGCAGCGAGCAGGCCGGCCAACGCCTGGATGCCTTCTTCGCCTACGACGACCTGCTGAAGGACCCGCTCAACGCCGCGCGCACGCACTGGGTAGTCGGCCCATACAGCTACTACAACCAGTACCGCTACAACCCCAACAACGAACCGGACCTGCACGCACCGTGGATGTACACGTTGATCGGCCAGCCGTGGAAGACCGCCACCGTGGTGCGCGCCGCCCAACAGCTGTTCACCAATGCGCCCAACGGCGTCACCGGCAACGACGACCTCGGCACGATGTCGGCCTGGTACCTGTTCAGTGCCCTGGGCCTGTATCCGGCGGTGCCGGGCAGCGGGCAGTTCCTGCTGCATGCCCCACGCTTCAAGCGGGCCACGCTGGACCTGGGCAACGGCAAGCGCCTGCGCATCGACGCCCCCGGCGCCGACGGCCGCGCGCTGCAATACGTGGACAGCGTGCGTTTCAACGGCACACCGCAGCGGCAGGTGTTCCTGGACTGGGCCCAGCTGCAGCAGGGCGGCACGCTGTCGTTCGCGCTGACCAAACAGCCCCCGACCCAGGGCTGGGGCACGCAGGCGGATGCACTCCCAACCTCGTTCTGCGCCACCCCTGCAGCCGCGCCTTGAGCCAACGCTCCTCCCCGGGTTGTGGGGAGTGCGAGGGAAAGCCCTGATGTTGCCGGAGCATGTGCTAAAGCCCCTCTCCTGCGGGGCGATAAGGCACAGCTTGCGCGCTACTGGCGCGCGTGCCTGGGAGCGCCCGCGCCTCATGCGTGGGCCGGGGCGCGGAGCGGGGGGGGCGAGGGTAGGGAGCGAAGCCCCTGACCAGGTTGGATAACACCAGGCGTCGCCCGTCCCCTCATCCGGCCCTTCGGGCCACCTTCTCCCGATGGGAGAAGGGAGTGGTCAGCGTGCATCCGCAAGCAGTCGTGCGGCACGGGACGGCTACCGCCAGGACTTTCCCATCGACGATTCAAGCTTGAAGGCGCGTGGCGACGCGTTCGTCATGCATGGCACTGAAAGATATCTGGGGCGCCCCTCATCCGGCCCTTCTGGCTACCTTCTCCCGATGGGAGATGGAACTACCCAACCTTCGCCAAGCGGCTATTCCGCCGCCCATAGGCCACATACACCACCACGCCCAATACGTTCCAGACCAGGAACCAGCCCTGCGTGGTGCTGGGCAGGCTCCAGAACAGGTACAGGCAGCCCAGGATCGCCACCGGTCCCACCACCCATGCCAGCGGTGTACGGAAGGCCCGCACACGCGTCGGCTCGCGCACGCGCAGCACCAGCAGGCACGCTGCCACTGCGGTGAACGCGGCCAGGGTGCCGGCGTTGGCCAATGCGGCAATTTCATCCAGGCGTGCCACACCGGCCAACGCGGCCACCAGCACCGCCGTGAACAGGGTGATCGCCACCGGCGTACCGGTGCGCGCGTTGACCTTGGACAGGCCGCGCGGCAACAGGCCATCGCGCGACATCACGAAGAAGATGCGGCTCTGCCCGTACAGAAACGCCAGCAACACCGTCGGCAGCGCGATGATCGCCACCGCGCCGATCACCAACGCCGCCTTGCCGTGGCCGAGTTCGCGCATGATCAGCGCCAAGGGCTCGGGGCTCTTGCCGAACACGGTGAAGCTCATCGCGCCCACCGCCGACAACGCCACCAGCACATAGATCAGCGTGCAGCCGATCATCGAACCGACGATGCCGATCGACAGATCGCGGCCCGGGTTCTTGGTCTCCTCAGCCGCGGTGGAGATCGCATCGAAGCCATAGAACGCGAAGAAGATGATCGCCGCCGCCGCCATCACCCCGCGCTCCACGCCATCCGGGCCTGCGGTCTTGGGGAAGCCATACGGCATGAACGGCTGCAGGTTGGCACTGTCGAAGGCCGGCAACGCGATCGCCACGAACACACCCAGCGCCACGATCTTCAGCACCACCAGCACCGCATTGAGCGTGGCGCTTTCCTTGGTGCCGGCCATCAGCATGCCGGCCACCAGGAAGGTGATCACGACCGCCGGCAGGTTGACGATGCCGCCGGCGTGCGGCCCGGCCACCAGGGCATGCGGCAGGTTGACCCCCAACCACTGCAGGAAGCCGACGAAATAGCCCGACCAGCCCACCGCCACCGTGCTCACCACCAGCGAGTACTCCAGCACCAGGCTCCAGCCCACCACCCAGGCGATGCTCTCGCCGAGCGCGGTGTAGCTGTAGGTGTAGGCGCTGCCGGCGGCCGGCATCATCGTGGCCATCTCCGCATACGCCAGCGCCGCGCAGGCGCACACGATGCCGGCGGCCACAAACGACAGCAGCACCGCCGGGCCAGCCTTGTCCGCGCCCACCCCGATCAACGTGTAGATGCCGGTGCCGACGATCGCGCCGATACCCAGCGCGATCAGATGCGGCCAACTCAGGCTGCGGACCAGTTGCCGACCGGCCTCGTGCACGGTGACCTGATCGATGGATTTGCGCCTGAGCCAAGACGACATGCGGACCTCGCGGGAATCAAAGAATTCCCGAGTGTCGCCCAACGCGCTGCAGCAAAGCTATCGGTCCGAGGTCATGCGTCGGTGCGGGCATGGCAGCGCAGGCACGCCCACCGCCTGCTGTGAGCCCGCGCCACACCTCGCCGTTCCCTGGTCAAACGCGACCGCCCCGCACAATCCCCGCTCACTCAACCGACGGGCGATGCGGTGGACGCACATTGCGATAGACCAACTGCACCGCCCACGCGCCCACCAGGCCCACCGCACCGGCGGCAAAGTGGGTCCAGTCGAGCAGGCGTGGCGCCGCCCCGTTGGCATCATGCCCCCAGAAGTTGAACCACAGCAGCACCAATGCGGTAACCCCGATCCCGATCCAGAACCACAGCCGCGTGCCGCCGATCGCGTAGAACCCGAACGGCAACGCCGCACCGATCAAGAAGTGCACCGGGAAGAAATACGCCGTGCCGTACGGCCGCATCAGGTACCACACGATTGCCGCAAAGCTGCCGAGAAACGCGAACAGGCCCAGCGCGAACAGACGGGTTTGGTTGGTGGCAGTGGTCATCAGCTGGCCTGGCAGGAACGAAGCCCCACCCTAGCCATGCGCAGGTCACGTTGAGGTCAATGCGCTGCGAGCAGCCTGCAACTCCATCACCGCGGCGGTGTCTGGCCCGCTTTGCGCAGCGGTTGCAGGCATCTGCGCGAAGTGGCCCCCGACGTGCTGCGTTGGCGCAGTGCGCGTCACCCAACTGCGCCCGGCAGCCGCCGCCGGCCGGCAAGCCGCTGACGCAGCCCCTGCGACCGGCCCGGCTACACTGCGCACATGTCATCCGAATCCCTGATCCTTCTCGGACTGCTCGTCGCAGTCCTGGTGTTGCAGCTGATCGCGCTGCTGCGACGTCCTTCCACCAGCGGCCTGGAGCTGGCGCTGCGCGCCGAGCAACGCGACGGCCGCGGCGAATTGCGCGAGCAACTCGAAGGCCTGGCGCGGCAGCAGGACAGCCGCCTGGAAACCTTCGCGCGCAATCTCACCGAACTGTCCACGCGCACCGACCAGCGCCTTGACCTGTTGCGCGACGCGCTCGGCGAAGATGCCCGCAAGGCCCGCGAAGAAAGCGCCCTGGCGCAACAACGCACCGGCGAACTACTGACGCTGCGGCTGACCGAATTGCGCACCCAGCTCGACGGTTTCGGCCAGCAGCAGGAAACCCGCATCCAGGTGTTCGGCCAGCAACTGACCGAGCTGATCGCACGCACCGATACCCACATGGCCGCCTTGCGCGATGCGCTGGCCGAAGACTCCCGCAAGGGCCGGCAAGAGGCCGGCGAGTCGCAGCAGCGCTTCACCGAGGCCTTGGGCCAACGTCTGACCGAACTCACCCAGCGCAACGAACTGCGCATCGGCGAAATGCGCGCCACGCTGGAACAACAGCTGGCCAACCTGCAGAACGACAACGCCAGCAAGCTCGAACTGATGCGCGCCACCGTCGACGAAAAACTGCAGACCACGCTCAATACGCGCCTGGATGCCTCCTTCAAGCTCGTCTCCGAACGCCTGGAGCAGGTACAGCGCGGCCTGGGCGAAATGCAGCAGCTGGCCACCGGCGTGGGCGATCTCAAGCGCGTGCTGACCAACGTCAAGGACCGCGGCGGCTGGGGCGAGGTGCAGCTGGAGAACATCCTCGAGCAGACGCTGACGATGGAGCAGTACGCGCGCAGCGTGCGGGTCAGGCCCGACAGCGCCGAAGCGGTGGATTTTGCGATCCGCCTGCCGGGGCGTGGCGACGACACCGTGGTATGGCTGCCGGTCGATGCCAAGTTCCCGCGCGAGGACTACGAACGCCTGATCGATGCGCAGGAAAAGGGCGACCTGGACGCGATCAAGAATTCGACCGCGCAGCTGGAGCGCGCCATCCGCATCCAGGCCAAGTCGATCAGCGACAAGTACGTCTGCCCGCCGCAGACCACTGACTTCGCAGTGATGTTCCTGCCTACCGAAGGCCTGTACGCCGAAGTGATCCGCCGCGCCGGCCTGGTCGACCTGCTGCAGCGCGAACATCGCGTGGTGCTGGCCGGCCCGACCACGTTCACCGCCCTGCTCAACAGCCTGCAGATGGGCTTCCGCACGCTGGCGATCGAGAAGCGCTCCAGCGAGGTCTGGCAGGTGCTTGGCGCGGTGAAGAGCGAGTTCGGCAAGTTCGCCGGCATTCTCGAAAAGGCCGAGCGCCAGATCAGCACGGTCGGCAAGAGCCTGGGCGAAGCCAGCCGCAAGACCCGCACCATCGAACGCCGCCTGCGCGGCGTGGAAACCCTGGCCAGCGAACAGTCCCAGGCGTTGCTGGACGATCCCGGCAGCGACGACACCGGAAGCAGCAGCGAAGACGACGGCAACGACGAGCAGGAGTGATCCATTGCGTAAGGCGATGCCACACGCCATGACGTAGGAGCGCACCCGGGCGCGACCAGGCATTACCGATAACGCCTCATCGCGCCCGGGTGCGCTCCTACCAACGCAGGCCTCCGGCGAGTCCTCCTGCGCCGATAGCGAGCACGCCGCGCAGACATCGCCACCGCGATGCTGGTACCCACCTGGTTCAAGACGAGAGTTTCAACATGGCAAGCCGATGGATCCACGCAGTGCTCTGCGCGCTGCTGTTGACCGCATGCAGCAATACCCCGGCGACCAGGTCGGGCGCTGCGGCGGACGCCCCGCAGCCTCCGCGCGCCGTTTCTGCCGACGCGGCCGACTGCACGGCAAAGGGCGGGCAGCTGCGTCCGGTCGGCCGCATGCAGACGGTGCGTTGCGTGGTGCCGTATGCCGACGCCGGCAAGACCTGCAGTGACAACTCCGACTGCCGCGGCGATTGCCTGGCCACCAGCATCGTGCCGACCGGCACCGCGACCTCCGGCACCTGCCAGCGCGACAGCGACCGCTTCGGTTGCCGCCAGGAAGTGGTCGGCGGCATGGGCCAGGCCGCGTTGTGCATCGATTGATGGCTGCGAACAGGGTCAAGCGCGCGCACGGGCCGATCAGCCGATCGGGCCGTGCGCGTCGCGACAGATAACTGCAAGCGCCATGAGCCAGCGGCATCGCTCGCTCCACCCTGGCGGTTTATGCTCTCGGCTCTACCTGTCCAGGACGCACCGATGAGCCAGACGCTGTACGACATCCCTGTGGCCCGCATCGACGGTGAGCCCGCCACGCTGGCCGACTATCGCGGCAAGGTGTTGCTGGTGGTCAACGTCGCCTCCAAGTGCGGACTGACCCCGCAGTACGAAGGCCTGCAAGCGCTGTATCGCGACAAGCAGGCACAGGGGCTGGAAGTGCTGGGCTTTCCGGCCAACGACTTCAAGGGACAGGAGCCGGGCAGCGAGGCGGAGATTGCGCAGTTCTGCCAGCTCACCTACGACGTGAGCTTTCCGATGTTCTCCAAGATCGCCGTCACCGGCGCCGAAACCCATCCGCTGTATCAGGCATTGACCAACGCCCGCCCGCAAGCCACCGGCGATGGCCCGATGCGCGAGAAGCTGGCCGGCTACGGCATCGCACCCAACCCGGCACCGGGCGTATTGTGGAACTTCGAGAAATTCCTGATCGGCCGCGACGGCCAGGTCATCGACCGCTTCGCCCCCGACGTGCCGGCAGACGATGCGCGCCTGCGTGCAGCGGTGGATGCGGCGCTGGCGGCGTAGCACCTGGCGCGGTGGCGAACTGATTTGATCCGCGTCGCTGCGATCGCTGTTTATATTGCCGGTGATCTGCGCCATCTAAGGGGAAGGCCTTGCCGGCGGAGTTCCCTCCACGCGCGATCGCGGCCCGGATGGTGCTCCAGCTACCCCAGCCGCCACCGTCAGCCGGAAGGCCGTAAAAGACCAGCGCACAAAAAAGCCCGGGATCGCTCCCGGGCTTTGTATTCATCCAAACCGCAAGCTCAACAGATCAACGGATCCACTGCGGGATCGGCATCGCATCCACCGGCACGGTGCTGTCCTTGTCCTCGCGCAGGTAGTCGGGCAACTCGTTGTCCTTCTCGCGATGGCTGCGCAGATCGCGCACGATCTGGTAGTTGCGGCGCTGCATCCACGCATCGCGGGTCAGTGCATATTCGTCCGGTGCCTGGTCGCGCAGCGAATCCAGCGACATCAGTTGCGAGCGCGTATCCACCAGCTGCAAACCCTGCAGGGCGAAGCGCGCACCGCTGTCGTCGACCTGGCGCAACGGCGACAGCGGAATGTCGCCGCCCAGGCCGAAGGTATCGCGCACGGTGCGCGGGCCGAACAGCGGCAACTCGAAGTAGCGCGAATTGCGCCAGCCCCACACGCCCAGGGTCTGGCCGAAGTCCTCGCTGCGGCGCGGGATGCCCGCCGCGGAGGCCGGGTCGAACAGACCGGCCACGCCCAGTGTGGAATTCATCACGAAGCGGCCCAGCGACTGCACCGCATACACCGGGTGGCCCTGCAGCAGCTGATTGACCATGGTCAGCGGCGTGCCGAGATTGTCGAAGAAGTTGGTCACGCCCAGGCGGGCCGGACGCGGCACCACCTTGGTATAGCCGGTGGCCAACGGACGCGCCACGCCGCGGTCCACCGCCAGGTTGAAGCGGTGCATGCCGCGGTTGTAGCGCTCCCACGGATCGTAGGACGGCGCGTCACCGGGTTGTGCCGGTGCACCGTTGGCGCCGGCCTGCGGGGTGGTGGGGCCGTAGAGCGCAGCGAAGTCGTCCTCGGCCGAGGTAGGGGCACCGGCCGTGCCGGCATCGGCGCTGGTCTGCTCGGCAGGCGCCGCCGCGGTGGCCGGCAGGGCGTCGGGGGCGGCAAAGCCGGCGGCGGCCGGCTGCGCGGTCACACCGGCATCGTCGCGTGCCGGCGCGGGCGTCGCATCCGGGGCGGGCGCGGCAGCGGCCGCAGGCGGTGCGGGCTTTGGAGCATGGCTGGCACAGGCGCCAAGCAGCAGGCAGGCCAACAGGGAAAGGGGGCGAAGCTGGGTCATGGGGTGGCGCTCAGGCCTGGAAATCGAAAGTAGGGGACAAACGGTAGGCGGCACGCAATTCGTCCAGACCGGACGCTTCACCCACCACCGTGACAGGACCGGCACCGCTGCTGCGCACACGTGCAGCCAGTTCGGCCAGCATCGCCACGCCGGCACTGTCCAGGCGTTGTACACCCGACAGGTCCAGCGTGCGAATGCCGTCCAGCTGCGCGATCGCCTGCGGCCAGGCCGCAGTGACCGCGTCGCGGTCGAGCACGCCGGTGAGTACCAGCGTGTCGCCATTGCGTTGCACGGAGCTGTTACTTGCCATTGGCCGGTGCCGGACCGACCTGCAGATTGCCACTACGCAGCTCTGCGGCGACCTTGGCGATGCCCTTCTCGCGCAGCGGGCCGTCGAACTGGGTCTTGAAGGTCTGCACGTAGGAGATGCCTTCGATCATCACATCGAAGATCTTCCACTGGCCACCGACGTTACGCATCATGTAGTCGACCGGGGTCGGGTCGTTGCCGGCGCGCAGCAGGTCGGTAGACACCTTGACGCCGCGGTTGCCCGGCAGCGCGCTCTCGGACTTGGCGCGGAAGGTCGGCTTGCCTTCGAAGTTCAGCAGCGCGGTGCCGTAACGCTGCATCAGGTTGTCGGCCAGCGCATCGGCGAACAGCTTGACGTCCGCATCGGAGGCGCCACGGCCGTTGACGCCCAGCACCAGGCGGGCCGAGTAATCGCGGTCGAAGGCCTTGTTCAATTCGCCATTGATGTACTGGCGCAGGGCGGCCGGGTTGCTGCGGAACTCGGCGCGGCGCTGATCCAGCGTGCTCAGGATGCGGGTGCTGCTGTCGATGACGGTCTTGGTCGCCGCGCCCTGCGCAGGCGCGCTGGCGGCAGCCGGCTGCGCCAGCACGGTGGCCGGTGCGCACACCAGCAGGGTCGAGGCCAGGATGGCGGAAAGCAGGGTGGTCTTCATTGGTGTGGTTCCGTAGAGGGAGAAGCGGTCTGGGCAGGCGCCGGGGCCTGACCATCGGTGGCGGCCGGGGCATTGCTGCCACCACCGCCACCACTGAACATGTACTTGCCGACCAGCTGCAGCAGATCCACCGCCGGCTGGGTGAAGCCGATTTCTTCGCCCGGCTTGAGCGTCTCCGGGTCGCCGCCCGGCTGCAGCCCGATATAGCTCTCGCCCAGCAAACCGCTGGTGAAGATGCCGGCCGAGGTGTCGGCGGGCAGATCTTTGTATTTGTTGTCCAGCGACAGGGTGACCACCGAGTCGAACTTGGTCGGGTCCAGGCTGATATCGGACACCTTGCCGATGGTCACGCCGCCGATCTTCACCGGCGCCTGCGCCCGCAGCTGGCCAATCTGGCTGAAGCGCGCGGTCAGCGTGTACTGGCTGGAGCCGAAGCCCCAGCGCTGGTTGGTCGAGGCCACCGCCAGCACCAGCAGCGAGGCCAGGGTCAGCAGCAGAAAGGCGCCGACGGCGAATTCGAGTCGTGGTCCACGCATGGCCATAGTTATTCCACTCACCTAAACAACATTGCAGAAAGGACGAAGTTGAACATCAGCACCAGCAGCGAGGCGTTCACCACCGCACGGGTGGTGGCGATCGAGGTGCCTTCGATGGTCGGCTCGGCGTGGAAGCCCACGTAGGCGGCGACCAATGCGGCCGTGCCGCCGAAGATCGCCGACTTGAGCATCGCCACGCCGAAGTCGTCCCAGAAGTCCACGCTGTTGCTCAACCCCGACCAGAATGTGCCGTTGTCGATGCCCAACACGTGTACGGCCTCGAAGTAGCCGCCGGTGATGGCCAGCGAGCAGAACACGCCGGTGAGCAACGGCACCGTCAGCACCGCCGCCCAGAAGCGCGGTGCCACCGCCTTGGCCACCGGATCGATGGCCATCAGCTCCAGCGCCTTGATCTGGTCAGTGGCGCGCATTAGGCCAAGTTCGGCCGCGATCGAACTGCCGGCCCGGCCAATGAACAACAGCGCAGTCAGCACCGGTGCCAGTTCGCGGTACAGCGACAGCCCCAGCAAGGTGGACAGCGCATCCGACGCACCATAGGTGGTCAGCGTGCGGTAGCCCTGCAGGGTCAGCACCAGGCCGACGAAGGCGCCGCCGACGGCGATGATCGGCAGCGAGCGCGCACCGACCTTGTAGATCTCGCGCACCAGTTCGGCGATGAAGTCGCGCGTGGGCACCGAGCCGCGCAGCACGGTCAGCGAGAACAGCCCGGCGCGGCCGAAGGCGCGGATCGAGTCGACCATGGCCATCAGGCAGCACTCCGGTCGCGCCGCGGCGCCGCATCGAAGGCGATCGGGCCATCCGGCTGGCCATGCAGGAACTGCTGCACCAGCGGGTCGGTGCTGTCCTGCAATTGCTCGGGCGTGCCGGCGAACACAATGCCGCCATTGGCGATGACCACGGCCTGGTCGCTGATCGGCAGGGTTTCGTGCACGTGGTGACTGACGATGATGCTGGTCAGGCCAAGGCTGTCGTTGAGGCGCTGGATCAGGCTCATGATCACGCCAGACGCGATTGGGTCCAGCCCGGTCAGCGGTTCGTCGTAGATCATCAGCGGCGGGTCCAGTGCCAGCGCCCGCGCCAACGCCACACGCCGCGCCATGCCGCCGGACAGTTCGCGCGGCCAGGCATCGGCGGCGGCCAGCAGGCCCACCGCATGCAGCTTCATCTGCACCAGGCGCTGCAGCACCGGCGCCGGCAGGCGAGTGTGGGTGCGCAGCGGCAGCGCGACGTTGTCGGCCACGCTCAGGTCGGTCAGCAGGCCATTGCCCTGCAGCAGCACGCCGACATTGCGACGCATCTCCAGCAGTGCACGGTTGCCGTGCGGGATTGCGCTGCCGAACAGGGTGACCGTGCCGGCAACCGGACGCAGCTCACCGGTCAGTGCGGCCAGCAAGGTGGACTTGCCGCTACCGGAAGGACCGAGCACGGCCGTGATGCTACCGCGCGGCACGTCGAGCGAGACGTCGCGCAGGATCGTGCGACCGCCGCGATCGATGCGGACACCGGACAACTGCACGACAGGGGATGCGGACGCCGTCATCGAAGCCTTTAACAGAATTCCAACGCGATAGAGTAGCCGTCATCCGGCTGAACATAACCGAACCGGCGCGTGCAGTATTGTCGCATGACGCCTGTACTGCAGCAGACGCGTCACCGCCGGCGCTTATGCAACAGGCCGTCTCATGCATGACGCAATGCAATCTTCGAACGCGCAGGTGTTGTGGCAGGTATGCCCTACGTGGATGATCGGATTCCCAGCCGACCATGAGCACAAAATGGACTTACTGACCCTGGAGCACTTTGCAGGCAGCGTCAACGACACGTTCTCTGCCGCATTGAACGAAGGCGAGGTTCCATTCGTGCTGGTGGAGGCACGGCCGTTGCCCACCAAGCACGCAGTCCATCGCGCGCCATTCTCGCTGCTGTTCCGCAACAGCTCGGCATTTCTGTTTCCGCAGCAGACCTATCGGTTACGTCACACGCGGCTGGGCGAGATCGGCATCTTCCTGGTGCCGGTAGCGCGCGAGCGCGACGGGTTTCTGTATCAGGCGATCTTCAACTGAGCTGCGTGACCGCGTCTGCTTCGGTGCCGCGCCAATGCATTGCCAGATGCGTATCGCCGGAATCGCCGGCGACAAACCCCAGACGCGCATAGAGACGTTGGGCAGCTGGATTGGCATGCAGAACGTGCAGCGATAAGCCGCATCCCGCTGCACATGCGCGGGTTTGCGCCTGCACAATCAACGCAGTGCCGATGCCTTTACCACGCCATGCCGGCATCAGGCTGATATCGATCACTGCGTGTTGCGACGGTGCGCGCTGCAGATACAGCCGGCCGATGCGTTCGTGCTGCCACTGCACGACCATGAAGTCCGCATCGGGAAAATGGCGCAGATAATGCGCGCGCTGCAGGGCGAACTGCTGATCCAGAAACGCGCGCTTGGTTGTGTCCGGCCAGGGCACCTGCGCCAGCTCTTCGCTGCGCGTGCTCGCGTAGAGACCCTGCAGCCAGGGTAGATCGGCATCCTGCTCGGCCCGCAATGCGATGGCATGCGCATCCGGTACAGCGGCCTGGCCTGCGCCCAACGATGCTGTCATCACCTTGCTGGAAAGCAGGCGTGCCATGACGTCAACCGAAGTCTGGGTAGTCGCCGTACAACGCAATGCAGAAGTTCACGGCCAGATAGGGCTGCTGGTTCTCGTGCGCTACGCCATTGCCGGTGGGCAGCAGCGCGGTCGGCGAGAACTGCGTATCAGGCTGCGTCACCGTCACGAATGGACGTGCGGTGCTGCTGCTCATCGTCGACAGTGCCGCACCATTGGCGGGTGTGCCGGTCTTTTTGGTCGAGTCCGCTTGTGAAAATGCGTTGATGCCGTGTTGGTGCGGCGGAATCTGATTGCTCAGCAGGCTCACCCCGGCTGTGCCGAACGTGTCACCACGCTGCCGGTTGCTCAGTCCGCCGCCCTGGCCTTGCTGGCAGCCGGCGCGCGCGCAGAAGTTGGGCAACTGGAACGTACTGGATCCGTTGCCGCCGTAGGCGACACCCAGCAGCGAGTACAGCGCAGTGTTCTGAACGATCGGCAATGTGGCGCCATTGCACAGCGCCCAGCCGACGGGATTGAAATCGAAGCCAAACAGCTGGATTTCGCCGGTATAAGGTTCGGTCATGAACGCATTCCTCCGATGGAACGGGTGGGCGTCGCGATGAGCGCGGTGCGCCGAATCGATCAGCTCTGCTGTGGAAAAATGCCGGCGGTGGAGATGCAGTACTGCACCGTCAAGGTCGGCATAGTGTTGTCGTGCGCCTGTCCGCCGCCGGCGATCGTCGTCGATTGCGTCGCCATCGGCGCTGCCGTGGCACCGGTCGTATCGGTCGCGTAGAACACGTCGCCGGTCACTGTGCCGGGCAGCAATCCCGCAGGCGCGGTCGCGGTGGCGGCAGTGGGTGTGGCGACCAGCGTGTGCGTGTGCGCCGGCATCTGCAGGCTGTCGAGCGTCACCGTTTCGGTGCCAGAGGTGTGGGCAATGACGTAGTTGCTCAGACCAGGGCCCTGGCCCTGGTGCAGCGGCACGCGTCCGCGCAGGTCCGGTACCGCAAAGGTGTTCTGCCCGTCACCGCCATAGAGCGTGCCTATCAGCACGAACAGGGTCTCGTACTCGGAGATCGACAGCAGGCTGCCGTCGCAGGCCTGCCAGCCCTGCGGGGTGCGGCCGAAGCCGAACATGCGGATCTCGCCGATGAATGGAGTGGCCATGGTGTCCTTCCTGGTCTGTGATGCCGCGCCGTCATCGGCACGCAGCGTGTAGAAGTGCCGGCGAACTAGCTACGCGAGGGAAAGATGCCGGACAGCGCAATGCAGAAATTGATCGTGGTGTAAGGCTGCATGTTTGGATGCGGTTGGCTGCCGCCGGCAGGGCCTACCGACTTCGGGTCCAAGGACACCAGCGTCCCCGGTGCCGCATAGAGCGCAGTGGCCGGACCGGTGGTGCTGGCATTGTTGCCGAAGTTGCGGCCAGAAGGACTGCGGTTATTGCCCGTAGTGCTGGTGGATTCCAGCAGGTGGGTATGTGCGGGCAAATTGCTTGGCAGCAGCGTCACGTTCTCGCTGCCAGCCATCTGGCCCAGTGGCGGCACCGGCGGTTGCCAGCTCGGATCCGTTGACGGTGCGAAGCCGATGGGCGTGCGCCCGCGCATGTCCGGCAAGCCAAAGGTAGTGCGGCCGTCGCCACCGAAACGCGTACCAAGCAAGCTGAAGAGTGCCTGGTTTTGATTGACCGGCAGCAGTTGGCCATTGCACTGCGCGAAATACTTGGGCGCAAACACAAAGCCGGTCATCATGATCTGACCCAAGAAGAACTCACTCATGCGGACTTCCTTCCCGTAAGTGCAACGCCGACTGCGTGTCGGAATAATTTGCACAGATACATGTCATGTTTGAATAGAGCAAGTCTCAACTATTCAGAATTGGAATGAAGTATTAAGTTTTTGTTCTTTATTCGTTAGTCAGTTCCTGTTCAAATACCCTCGCAATGTCGAAGGGAGCAATCCCACTAGGGCGACGTTGTCTTCAGGCACGAGGATCGTTGCCGGCGCCGGGGATGGCGCGCTCCAGGGGTGTGGACAGTGAACAAGCAACGTAGGTTTCCAGCGGACGCCACCGGCGGCCGCGCACGTTTGGCCGTGATGTTTGTCCTGTTCGCGATGATGCTCTTGGCGCCAGGCTGGGCGATGGCGCAAGCCTCGACCTACTGCCCGACGCTGAACGCCACCGTGGTGCAGGGCGGTTCGGTACAGATCGACGTGACGACCTGCGATGGCACGGGAGCAGACGATATCGGCATCGGCTGGAACGGCGTGCAACCCCCGCACGGCACGCTCGTGGTGCCCAATCCGAGTGGTGCGCAGGGCACGCAGATCGTCACCTACACCCACAACGGTGACAGCGCCACCAGCGATACGTTCCCGCTGGAAGATGGCCGGGGCGACACCATCACCGTCAACATCACCATCACTCCTAACCAGCCGACGCTGTCGATCAACAACGTGTCGGTGAACGAGGGCAATGCCGGCACCACCAATGCCACCTTCACCGTCTCGCTCAGCCAGCCGGCGGGCACCGGCGGCGTCAGCTTCGATATCGCTACCGCCGACGGCACCGCCACTGCCGGCGTGGACTACGTTGCCTCCAGCCTGACCGGGCAGACCATCCCCGCCGGCAGCAGCAGCGCCACCTTCACCGTGCTGGTCAACGGCGACACGCTCAGCGAGCCGAACGAGACCTTCTTCGTCAACGTCAGCAACGTCACCGGGGCGAGCGTGGGCGATGGCCAGGGCCAGGGCACCATCGTCAACGACGATGCGCTGCCTGCACTGTCGATCGACGACGTCAGCGTCAATGAAGGCAACAGCGGCACCACCACGGCCACCTTCACGGTGAGCCTGAGTGCGGCCAGCGGCCAGACCGTGTCGGTCAATTACATCACCGCCGATGGCACCGCCACCGCCGGCAGCGACTACGCCGCCCGCTCCGGCACGCTGACCTTCGCGCCGGGCGTTACCGCGCAGGGCGTGGCGATCACCGTCAATGGCGACACCGCGGTCGAACCCAACGAGACCTTCAGCGTCGGCCTGTCCGGCGCCAGCAACGCGAGCATCGCCCGCGCCACCGGTACCGGCACCATCGTCAACGACGATGTGGTGGTGGTGGTCGGGCCGGCATCGCTGCCGGCGGCGACCGCGGGCAGCGCCTATAGCCAGACCCTGAGCGCCAGCGGCGGCACCGCGCCGTACACCTTTGCCATCACGGCCGGTGCGTTGCCGGCCGGGTTGAGCCTGAGCGCTGGCGGCGTGCTGTCCGGCACGCCCACCGCCAGCGGCGGCTTCAACTTCACCGCGACCGCCACCGACAGCGGCGGCAGCCCCACCAGCGGCGCCCGTGCTTACACGCTGACCGTGGCCGTGGCCACGACCACCTTCCCGGCGACCAGCCTGCCGGCCGGCACCGCCGGCCAGGCCTATTCGAGTGCGCTCAATCCGGCGACCGGCGGCGTTGCGCCGTACACCTACGCCGTCACCGCCGGTGCCTTGCCGGCGGGCATCACGCTCGACGGCAGCAGCGGCGCCCTGACCGGCACCCCCGGCAGCGTGGGCAGCTTCAGCTTCAGCGTGACCGCCACCGACAGCACCACAGGCACGCCGTCGCAGGCCACACGTAGCTACACCTTGACCATCGCTGCGCCGCCGATCGTGGTCGCGCCGTCCGCGCTGCCGGCCGCCACCCGCGGCACCGCCTACAGCCAGACGTTGAGCGCCAGCGGCGGCACCGCGCCGTATACCTACGCGCTCGCCAGTGGCACGTTGCCGGCAGGCATCACCCTGGCCAGCAACGGCACGCTGTCGGGTACCGCCACGGTGGAAGGCAGCTTCAACCTCACCGTGACCGCGACCGATGCGGGCAGCTTCACCGGCAACCAGGCCTACACCCTGACCGTGGCTGGCCCGAATCTGGTCTTGCCGGCGAGCACCTTGCCGGCAGGCACGGCCGGGCAGGCGTACTCCGCGGCGATCACCCCGGCCACCGGCGGCACGGCGCCTTACACCTATGCATTGACCGGCGGTGTCCTGCCGGCGGGTGTGGTGGTGGACGCGGCCACCGGCACGCTCAGCGGCACGCCGACCGTGGCAGGCACGTTCAACTTCACCCTGACCGTGTCCGACAGCACGCCCAGCCCGGCGGCGCAGGCCAGCCGCAGCTACACGCTGACCATCGCGGCACCTGTGGTCGTGATCGCGCCCACCACGCTGCCGGCCGCCACCCGCGGTACCGCCTACAGCCAGACCCTGAGCGCCAGCGGCGGCACCGCGCCATACACCTATGCAGTCAGCGCGGGCAGCCTGCCTGCCGGCATCACGCTGGCCAGCAACGGCACGTTGTCGGGCACCGCCACGGTGGAAGGCAGCTTCAACGTCACCGTGACCGCGACCGACGCGAACACCTTCACCGCCACTCAGGCCTATGCACTGACCGTGGCCGGCCCGAACCTGGCGTTGCCGGCCAGCACCTTGCCGGCAGGCACGGCCGGGCAGGCGTACTCCGCGGCGATCACGCCGGCCACCGGCGGCACGGCGCCTTACAGCTATGCATTGACCGGCGGTGTCCTGCCGGCAGGTGTGGTGGTGGACGCGGCCACCGGCGCGCTCAGCGGCACGCCGACCGTGGCAGGCACGTTCAACTTCACCCTGACCGTGTCCGACAGCACGCCCAGCCCGGCGGCGCAGGCCAGCCGCAGCTACACGCTGACCATCGCGGCACCTGTGGTCGTGATCGCGCCCACCACGCTGCCGGCCGCCACCCGCGGCACCGCCTACAGCCAGACCCTGAGCGCCAGCGGCGGTACCGCGCCGTACACCTATGCAGTCAGCGCGGGCAGCCTGCCTGCCGGCATCACGCTGGCCAGCAACGGCACGTTGTCGGGTACCGCCACGGTGGAAGGCAGCTTCAACGTGACCGTGACCGCGACCGACGCGAACACCTTCACCGCCACGCAGGCCTATGCATTGACCGTGGCCGGCCCGAACCTGGCGTTGCCGGCGAGCACCTTGCCGGCAGGCACGGCCGGGCAGGCGTACTCCGCGGCGATCACGCCGGCCACCGGCGGCACTGCGCCTTACCGCTATGCACTGACTGCGGGCGCATTGCCCAATGGCGTGATTGTCGATGCAGCGACCGGCGCGCTCAGTGGTACGCCGACCTTGTCCGGCACCTTCAACTTCACCCTGACCGCGACCGACAGCACGCCCAGCCCGGCGGTGCAGGCCAGCCAGAACTATTCGGTCACCATCGCGGCGGCAACGCTGGTGCTGGCGCAACCGACCCTGCCACCGGCGGTGCGCGGCAGCGCGTACAACCAGGTGCTCACGGCCAGCGGCGGCGTTGCGCCCTATCGCTACAGCATCGCCAGCGGCACGTTGCCGACCGGCCTGACGCTGGCCAACGACGGCACGCTGTCGGGCACGCCGACGACGCAGGGCACCTCGTCCTTCACCATCGCGGTGGCCGATGCCGGCAATGCCAGCGCCACCCAGGCCTACAGCTTCACGGTGAGCGATGCGGCGCCGGTGGCGGTAGCGGATGTGGCGGCCACCATGTCCGATGCTGCGGTGACGGTGGCGGTGACCGCCAACGACACCGGCAACATCACCGCGATCGCCATTGCCGCTGCGCCGACCAACGGCACCGCCGTGGTCAACGGGCTGGAACTGGTCTACACGCCGGCTGCCGGTTTCGTCGGCACCGATGTGGTGAGCTACACGGTCACCGGCAGCGGCGGCACCTCGGCGGCGGCCACCGTGACCATTGCGGTCAATGCGCGGCCGGTTGCGGTGTCGGTGACTGCGGCGGCAGTGCCGGGCGAGGCGCAGCAGGTCGATCTGACCCGCAATGCCACCGGCGGGCCGTTCGTGGCGGCAGCCGTGGTTGCGGTGCTGCCTGCGTCGGCCGGTACCGCCACCATCACCCAGGTTGGTGGTCTCGCCACCGCGGCGGCGGCACGTGCATCGGGCCCGTCGCCGGCGGCAGCTGCAATGGCCGAGACGCCCACCTTCATGCTGACCTTCACCCCGAACCCGGCCTTCGTCGGCCAGGCCACGGTGCAGTTCACCTTGTCCAACGCGTTCGCCACGTCGGTGCCGGCCAACGTGGTGTTCACCATCGCGCCGCGCCGCGATCCCAGCATGGATGCGGAAGTACGCGGCCTGATCGATGCGCAGTCCGAGTCCACGCGGCGTTTTGCGCGGGCGCAGATCGACAACTTCCAGCGCCGTCTGGAAGCCACCCATCGCGGCGGCAGCACCTTCAGCAACGCGGTGAGCTTCCAGCCGACCTCGCATTGCCGCCAGGCCGACCGCGGCATCAGTGCGCAGCCGTGCAGCCCGGACACGCAGGAGGCCGACAACGACTTCCGCGATGCGCCGGCAGTGGCCAGCACCGGCACCAGCACCGCGCAGGGCCAGGGCGATCTGGGGCTGTGGGTGGGCGGTGCGATCCGCTCGGGCAGCCTGGACAAGCAGTCCAACAGCAACGGCGTGGATTTCCAGACCGACGGCCTGAGCGTGGGTGCCGATTACCGGGTGGCGCAGTCGCTGGCGATCGGTGCGGGTCTGGGTTGGGGCCGCGACGACAGCGATGTGGGCAGGAACGGCAGCCACTCCAAGGCCACCGCCTACACCATGGCGTTGTATGCCAGCTTCCATCCGGGCAAGGCGTTCTTCTTCGACACCCTGGTCGGCTACCAGCTGCTGTCCTACGACCTGCGCCGCTATGTCACCGACGACGCCTCGATGGCCGAAGGCAACCGCGACGGCAAGCAGTGGATCGCCTCGCTGTCCACCGGTGCGGACCTGCAACGCGGCGAGCTGCAGATTACCCCGTATGCGCGTGTGGATGTGGCGCGCGCCACGCTGGATGGCTATGTCGAAGATGGCGTGGCGCCGTTCGCGCTGCGCTATGACGACATGGACGTGGCCACCACCACCGGCAACCTGGGCCTGCGCCTGGAATGGCGCCGCGAAGTGGCCTGGGGCCGGCTGACCCCGCAGTTGCGCGTGGAATATCAGCGCGACTTCCAGGGCCGCGGCGATGCCACGCTGAGCTACGCCGATCTGAACGGCGGGCCGTTCTACCGCGCGGGCCAGAGCGCGTTCGATCGCAACCGCCTGATGGTGGGCATCGGCGCGGCGTTGCTGACCGAGCAGGGCCTGTCGACGCGGCTGGAATACCGCGGCATCACCGATGGCGACAGCAACAACGATCAGACCTGGATGATCAACCTGGAAAAGAAATACTGATCGTCTCCCGCGTCGTGCACCAAGCCAACACGATGGGCCGGGCGAAGACCCCGGCCCATCGCTTTTTGTGATGCCCCCGCAGGGGTATTGCATGGCGGTGCCGGCGCCTGGAGGCGCGTTGGTCGACGGCGGCTTGCAGCGATACCGCCGAGCGCCGCGGCCGCACGGCATCGCAGGCAATCGGCAATCCGCTCGTGCCTGCTGCGTTCGGGTGCAGTAGCTCCAGCGTGTCGGCCGTCATCGCCATGGTTGGCCGCGCGCCTGCCCACTCCAGTACGGCCCGAACAGTGGCGCCACTCGCTGCGCGCCGGCCCTGGGCCAACAGCGCAGCACGGCCGCATCCGGCACAATGCGCGTACGCATGCACGCCACTTCCGCGCCCGATTTCCGCCTCTATCCCTCAAATGCGCTGGATACGCTGGCTGCCTTGCTCGCACAGGAGCTGCGCCGGCCGGTGCCGGAGCAGCCGTTGCTGCAGCCGGAGGTGGTGCTGATCCCGCAGGTGGCGATGCGGCGCTGGCTGCAGTCCACGCTGGCGGCCGAGCACGGCGTGGCGGCCAATCTGGAATTCCTCACCCCCGGCGAGTTCGTCGCGCGCGCGCTGGAATGCAATCTTGGCCCGGCCGACGACGATCTGGACATGGCGACCACGCAGTGGCGCCTGTACGCCGCCTTGCAGGCCGACCTGGGCAGCGACGCGGCGTTGGCGCCCCTGGCCGGTTATCTGTCCGATGGCGATGCGCTCAAGCCCTGGGCGCTGGCCGGCGAGCTGGGCAATGTGTTCGAGAAGTACCAGGCCTGGCGACGCGACTGGTTGCTGCGCTGGGAAGGCGGCGCCGACCCCGATGATCCGCAGGCGCGGCTGTGGCGCAGCATTGCCACCGGCCGGCAATACCGCGCGCGCCGCATCGGCCAGTATCTGGATCGCTACGCACGCCCGGACGGCCCGCTGCCGCAGGGCTTGCCCAGGCGCCTGTTCGCCTTCGCTATCTTGAATATTTCGCCCGACGTGCTGCGCGTGCTGGCCACGCAGGCGCGCGTGGGCACGCTGCATTTCTACCTGCCCACGCCCACGCAAGGTTACTGGGGCGACCTGCAGACCCTGTGGCAGCGCCGTCGCGAAGACGGTGCGGTGCAGCTGTTTGCCGAGCAGGTGCAGGAAAACCCGCTGCTGCAGGCCTGGGGCGCGGCCGGGCGCGACTTCATGGCATTGGTCGGCGACTACGAGGTGGTGCACCCGCTGGCCGAGATCGCCGCCTATGCTGACCCGCTGGAGTCCGGCCGCCGCGCACTGGCCGACGGCGGCCTGGGCGACAGCCTGCTGCGGCGCATGCAGAGCGACCTGTTCCATCGCCGCGCGCCCAGCGTGCCTGCCGTGTTGCCGGCGGTGAATCTGCACGACCCCAGCCTGCAGGTGCACGCCTGCCACACACGGCTGCGCGAGCTGCAGGTGCTGCACGACCAGCTGCGCGCCTTGCTCGACGATGCGCGCTTCGACCCGCCGCTGCAGCCGCGCGAGATCGCGGTGCTGTCGCCAAATATCGACCCGTACGTGCCGTACCTGGACGCGGTGTTCGGCAGCCACGGCAACGACGATGCCTTGCCGTACGCGCTGGCCGATGCCAGCCCGTTGGCCAGCGAGCCGCTGGCCGAAGTGTTCCTGAGCTTGCTCGGCTTGCCGATCGCACGCTTCGGCCTGCACGAGATCCTCGACCTGCTCGCCAGTGCGCCGATCGCCGAGGCCGCCGGCCTGGACGAAGCCGGGCTGGAACGTCTGCGCGGCTGGCTGCATGCGGCCGGCGCGCGCTGGGGGCTGGATGCGGCGCACCGGCGCCAGCATCAGGCGCCGGGCGACGACGCCTACACCTGGCGCTTCGCGCTGGACCGGCTGCTGCTCGGCCATGCCAGCGGCACCGACGACGATATCGAGGGTGTGGCGCCCTGGCCGCAGCTGGAAGGCAGCGCGCTGGCCGCACTGGATATCTTGTTGAAGCTGCTGCGTGTGCTCGAACGCTACCAGTCCGTGTTGGCCGAGGCGATGACGCCGGTCGAGTGGCGCGAGCGGCTGCTCGGCCTGCTGGAGGCATTGATGCCAAAAGCGCCCTCGGCACCACGTGCGCAGCGCGCGCTGGACCGCTTGCGTAGCTTGATCGACCAGTTCGCCCGCGATGCAGTGCGCGCCGAGTACGCAGGCAGCGTGCCGGCCGAGGTGGTGCGCGCGCATTTTGCTGCGGTGCTGGGCGAGTCGGACACGCGTGCGCCGCTGCTCACCGGCGGCATCAGTTTCGGCCGCATGGTGCCGATGCGCTTGCTGCCGTTCCGCGTGATCTGCCTGCTCGGCATGAACGATGGCGACTTCCCGCGCCGCGACCCGGCCGCCGGGCTCAATCGTCTCACCGCAGAACTGGGCACCGAGCGTCGCCGGCACGGCGACCGTTCGACCCGCGAGGACGACAGGTTCCTGTTCCTGCAATTGTTCGCCTCCGCGCAGGAAGTGTTCTACCTGAGCTATCTCGGCGCCGATGCGCGCGACGGCAGCGCGCGCGAACCATCGGTGCTGGTCAGTGAGTTGCTGGGCAGCGCCGCGCAGTACCACGCCGACCCGGCGGCAATCGACACGCTGGTGGTGCACCACCCGTTGCAGCCGTTTGCCGCCGCCGCCTTCGGTGCGCCGGGTGATCACGGCGCCGACCCGCGCCGTTTCAGCTATCGCCGGCAGTGGCGCCCCGCGGTGGACAGCCTTACCGGCCAGCGCCAGCCGCTGGCGCCCTGGGTGGCCGGTGCGTTGCCGGCCGATGACATCGCAGTGCCGACGAATGTGTCGATCGACGAACTGCGCCGCCTGTTCGCCGACCCGGCCGGGCAGTTCCTGCGCCACCGCCTGGGAATGCGCCTGCCGGATCCGGCAGGCGAAGACAGCGATCTGGAGCCGCTGCTCGCGCCCACGCGCGGGCTGGAGCAATACGGCCTGCAGCAGCATGTGTTCGACGCCGCGCTGGCCGGCGACACCGAGCGGCTCTACGAGCGTCTGCGCGCGCGCGCGTTGCTGCCGTCCGGGCCGCTGGGGCGACGCCAGCTCGATGAGCGGGTGGCGCAACTGCGCCCGTATGCCGAGGCATTCCGGCACTGGCGCGGCGAGGAGCCTGCGCAGTCGCGCCGGTTGCAGGTGCAGATCGGCCAGACCGAGGTGCACGGCCGTGTGCCCGGCTGGTATGCGAGCGGGGTGGGGCGGGTGCAGGTCGGCGCGCTCAGCGGCCGCAGCGCGATCCGCCACGGCCTGGAATGGCTGCTGCTGCGCGCCGCCGGCGAGCACGCGCCGTATGTACGCTTCTTCGAAGACGAAGACGGTTTGGGCCCGCATCCCATCGATGCCGAGCCGCTGTCGCAGACGCAGGCGCAGGGCGCGTTGGCTGCGCTGCTGCAGATGTACCGGCAGGGCTTGCAGACGCCGCTGGCGTTCGCGCCCTACAGCAGCTGGAAGTATCACCAGGCCGCGCGCAGCGACGACCTGGACAAGGCCATCAAGGACGCTGCCGGGCAGTGGCAATCCAGCTTCGGTTGGAGCGAGTCGCACAGTCCGGAACTGCGCCTGGTCAACCGCGGCCGTGACCCGTTCGCCGACGCGCAGCGCTTTGCCGATTTCGCCATCACCAGCCACCGCGTGTACGACCTGCTCGAGCGCGGCAACGCCGATGCCACGCTGGAACCGGAGCGATTGATCGAGAGCTGGCGCCACTGGCACGGCGCGCAGGAAGAGGCCGAATGAGCGCCAGCCCGGTCACCGACCCGTACCTGGAATTGCCGTTGCATGGCGTACGCCTGATCGAGGCCAGCGCCGGCACTGGCAAGACCTTCACCCTGGCCACGCTGTTCACCCGGCTGGTGGTCGAGCGTGGCCTGCGCATCGGCCAGATCCTCGCCGTCACCTTCACCGAGGCCGCCACCCAGGAACTGCGCCGCCGCATCCGCGAGCGCCTGGTGCTGGCCGCAACCCTGGTCCCCGACGCCCCCGTAGGAGCGGCCCCGGCCGGGACCGACCTCGCTGACGACCCGTCGCGGCCAGGTCCGCTCCTACAGGACGCGCCCGACGCCTTTGTCGCCACGCACCTGGCCCCTGGCACCGAAACACCCAGCGCCCCCGTAGGAGCGGCCCCGGCCGCGACTGACTTCGCCAACGACCCGTCGCGGCCAGGTCCGCTCCTACAGGACGCGCCCGATGTGCTGCTTACGCGCGCCATCCTCGCCACCCACCTGGCCACCAGCACCGAAACACCCGCGGCCTTGCGCCGCCGCCTGCAACAGGCGGTGGAAGAAATCGACCTGGCCGCCGTGTTCACCATCCACGGCTTCTGCGCGCGTGTGCTGCGCGAGCATGCGCTGGAAAGCGGCCAGGCCTTCGCCGCACCGGAACTGCTCGCCAACGACCGCGAACTGCTCGGCGAAGTCGCCGCCGATCTGTGGCGCCAGCGCGCCGCCGATGCGGCAATGGCCGAAGACCTGATCGCGCTGTGGTCGGGCGGCCCGGAGGCATTGGCCAGCGATCTGCGCGCCTTGGTGCGCCATCCAACGCTGCTGCCGGCCGCCGCCACGACAAACGACGATTCCGCTGCGCTGCTGCAAGCGGTGCAGGACGCCAGTACTGCACTGGCCGCGGCATTCCAGGCGCACGGCAGCGCGTTTTTCGAAGCCCTCATGGCCGCCATCGACGGCGGCATCCTGAGCAAGGTCAGCTACAAGCCCGAGTGGCTAACAGCGTTGTGGCACTGGTTCGACAGCTTCGCCGCCGCGCCATCGATGCACCCAACGCCGCACGCCAAGCTGATCAAGTTGACCGCTGCGGAACTGGCCGCCGGCACCAACAAGAAGTTCGTCGATCGCACCCCGGCCTCGCCGCTGAGCCACGAGATTGACGGCTATCTCACCGCGCTGGCCGGTGTCGAAGCATGGCGCAGCCGTCGCCGCATCCGCCTGCTGCACGCCCTGCGCGAGGACGCCATTGCGCGGCTGGCATTGCTCAAGCGCCAGCGCCGCGTGCAGACCTACGACGACCTGGTCGATGGCGTCGCGCACGCGCTGGAAGGCGCGCAGGCCCAGGCGCTGGTCACGCGGCTGCGCGCGCAATACGCCATCGCGCTGGTGGACGAATTCCAGGACACCGACGACCGCCAGTGGGCGATCTTCTCCAACGTGTTCGGCGAAGGCCCGCTCGCACGCGCGGCCGGCCTGGAGCCGGCGCTGTTTCTGATCGGCGACCCCAAGCAGGCCATCTACGGCTTCCGTGGCGGCGACGTGCGCACCTATCTGGCCGCCGCGGTCACTGCCGAACTCGCCCCGCCGCTGAGCCACAACTTCCGCTCGCGCCCCGGTGTGCTGGCGGCCATCGACGCGTTGTATGCGCAGGCCGGCTACACCGATGCCTTCCTCACCGATGGCATCGCCTTCCACCCGGTGCGGCCCGGCACCAAGCGGGTGGATGCCGACCTGCAACGCGATGGCGCCGCCGCCCCGGCGCTGACGCTGTGGCGCGCCCCGGACCCGCCGCCGCCACCTGCCGCGGCAGCGGCAAAAACCAAGCAAGCAGGAAAGCCCAAACCCTGGAGCGCCAACCGCGCCCGCGAGCTGGCCACCGCCGCCTGCGTGGCGGCGATCCGTGGCTGGCTGGCCGGTGGCCGCGACGGCACTGCCACCGTCAATGGCCGCCCGGTGCAGGCCGGCGATATCGCCGTGCTGGTGCGCAGCCACGGCGAGGCCACGCGCATGCAACAGGCGCTGGGCGCGGTGGGCATCCCCGCCGTGGCGGCCGGCAAGCAGAGCCTGTTCGCCACTGACGAGGCGCTGGAGCTGCTGGCCCTGTTGCAGGCCTTGCTCGACCCGGGCGACGACAGCCGCCTGCGTGCCGCGCTGGCTACCGTGCTGATCGGCGCGGATGCCGCCGCCATCGCCGCGCTCGCACACGACGGCGAGCGTCACCGCCGCTGGCAGCAGCAGGCGCTGGACTGGCGCGAGCGCTGGCAACGCGGCGGCCCGCTTGCCCTGATCGGCGACCTGGGCGCCGCGCACGGGCAACGCCTGCTCGCCCTGGTCGATGGCGAGCGCCGCCTCACCAACTACCTGCAGCTGGCCGAACTGTTGCAGGAGGCCGACGCCCGCGCACTCGGCCCGCACGGCCTGGTCGATTGGCTGTCGCGCCGCATCGCCAATGCCGACGACAACGACGAAGCCCAGCAGCTGCGGCTGGAGTCGGACGCGCGCCGCGTGCAGATCGTCACCCTGCACAAGAGCAAGGGCCTGGAATATCCGCTGGTGTTCCTGCCGTACATCGGCATCGGCCGCAGCGACAAGGGTGCTGGTCGCCATTGCGTGGTGCATGCGCCGGAGCTCGGCCGCCAGCTGCACTGGAAGACTGACAAGGACGACCCAACCTGGAGCGCCGCCGAAGCGGCCTGGAAGCAGGAACAACGCGCCGAAGACGCACGCCTGCTCTACGTCGGCCTGACCCGTGCCGAGCACGCGCTGTGGATTGCCAGCGGCCCGTTCCACCAGCACGAGCGCACCGCACTGTCCGGCATGCTGCGCGCGCTGGACGCACTGCAGGGCGCGGCCGGCAAGGGTGCAGTGGTGGTCGACACGTCCACGCCGCCTACCAACCTGCCGCGCCTGCCGCCGCCGGTCGAGGCACAGGTGCCGCCCGCGCGCGCGCCGCAGCGGCATATCGCCCCGGACTGGTGGGTCTACAGCTTCACCCAGCTGGCCAATGCCGATGCCGGCGCCGCCACCGACCCGATGGCCAGCGCCACGGTGGTCGGCAGTGGCGGCAGCGACGAGCCGTCCGGCAGCGAGGCCGTTGCGGTGGCCGCCGAGGTCGACGCCTTCGACCCGCGCTTTGCCGGCAACCGCTTCGGCGTGGTGATGCACGACGTGTTCGAGCGCTGCGATTTTGCCGCCTGGCAGGGCTGGCGCCCCGGCCTGCCCGCACCCGAAGGCCAGGCCGCCGCCATCCTCGAAGCGCTGCAACGCGGCGGCTACGTCGAGAAGGAATGGGACGACGGCCTGGCCATGCTCACCGCGCTGATCGGCCACACCCTCACCGTGGCCCTGCCCGAAGGCACCACCCTGGCCGCCGTGCCCGCGCCGCAGCGCCGCAACGAGATGGAATTCCACTTCGCCATGCGGCCCACCCGCGTCGATGCGCTGCTCGCGTTGCTGCACCGGTTTGGCGTGGTGAGCGACCGCCAGGCCTTCGGCGCACGCCAGCGGCTGGAAGGCCTGATGACCGGCCTGATCGACCTTACCTACACCGTGGACGGGCGCTGGTACGTGCTCGACTACAAGTCCAACCGCCTGCCCAGCTACGACGCCGACGCCCTGGCCCGCGCCATGGCGCACAGCGAGTACGAATTGCAGGCGCTGATCTACACCGTCGCCTTGCACCGCTGGCTGCGTTTCCGCCTGGGCGATGGCTACGACTACGCCCGCGACTTCGGCGGCGTGCGCTACCTGTTCTGCCGCGGCCTGGACGCCACCCGCAACCCCGCAGCCGACTCCAGCTCCATCCCCGGTTCCGGTTCTGACTCCGGTTTCGACTCCGACTCCGACTCCGTCAACGGCGCCAGCGCCGCCTCCGATTCCGACCCCGTCAATGGCGCCAGCTCCATCTCCGATTCGGGTTTCGACTCCGACGCCGGCGTCGACGCCGTCAACCGCGCCACGCCCGCACCCGGCATCCACGCCTGGCGCTTCGACCCGGCGCTGGTCCAAGCCCTGGACGCCCTGTTCGCCGGCAGCGCCCCGGAGCCGACATCCAGCAACCCAGGCACGCCCGATGCCCGCTAGCGCACAGCCCCTTACCGCTGACGCACCAAAGCCCCGCTCCCCCGGGGGCGACAAGGCACTGGTTGCGCGCCACTGGCGCGCGTGCCTTGGAGCGCCGCTGGCGCGGGCTGGGGCGCGGAGCGGGGATTGGGGTGAGGGTACGTCCGCCGCCGAAGCATCCAAGCCATGACCCAACAGACCGCACCGATCAGCGCTGTGCGCACGCCCGGCTCCCCTCGGGGCGCGCAGACACCGCTTACGCACACTGGCGCGCGTGCCTGGCAGTGTCTGCGCCACGCCGCGCGGGCCGGGGCGCGCAGCGGAAGTTGGGGTGAGGGCGCCTGCGCCGGGGAGGCGTCCACCGCATGAACCACCCAACCCTCTTCAACGCCCTGATCAAGGCCGACGCCCTGCGCCCGCTGGATCTGGCCTTCGCCCAGAGCCTGCAACGCCTGGCCCCGGACACCGACCCCCAGGTGTTGGCCGGCGCCGCACTCGCCTCGCTGGCCGTCACCAGCGGCCACGCAGGGCTGGACCCCAGCCGCGCCGGCATGCTGCTGGACACGCGCGAGGGCCCAGCGCCCGCACTCCCGGACCCAGGCGACTGGCAACGCACCTTGGCCGCCTCGCGCTGGGTCGACCAACCGAATCCGCAAGACCCCGCCGCCGCCGACTGCCCGCTGGTGCTGGAACGCGGCCTGCTCTACCTGCGCCGCTACCGCGAGTACGAACGCCGCCTGGCGCTGGGCCTGCAACGCATCGCCGCCCAGTCGCCACCGCCCTTCGACGCAGCCACGCTATCCCCACTATTCGGGCAGCTATTCCCCCAGGCTTCCCCTCTCCCCCCGGGAGAGGGTGCCCGAAGGGCGGGTGAGGGCACGCGCCTGCCCGAGCCATCCGTCGACCAGGAAGGTACGGCCCCACCGGCCCCGTCCCACCACCCAGACCGCCAGGCCCAGGCCGCCGCGCTGGCGCTGCGCCGCACCCTGCTGCTGGTCACCGGCGGCCCCGGCACCGGCAAGACGACCACCATCGCCCGCCTGCTGCTGCTGCGCATCGCCCAGGCACACGCCTCCAACACCCCGGCCCCGCGCATCGCCCTGGCCGCGCCCACCGGCCGCGCCGCCGAGCGCATGGCCGAGAGCCTGCGCCTTGCGGTCACGCGCGCCATCGCTGGCGGCATCGACCCGGCCCTGGCCGATGCCCTGCCCAGCGGTGCCAGCACCCTGCATCGCCTGCTCGGCGTCATCCCGGATTCCCCGCACTTCCGCCATCACGCCGACAACCCGCTGCCGTTGGACCTGATCGTCGTCGACGAAGCCTCCATGGTCGACCTGCCGCTGATGTGCAAGCTGGTCGAAGCCGTGGCCGATGGCACCCAGCTGATCCTGCTCGGCGACGCCGACCAGCTGCCTTCGGTGGAAGCCGGCGACGTGCTCGCCGCCATCCTGCAGGCCGCCGGGCCCGGCGATGCCCTGCAGCCGCAGGACGCACAGGCGCTGCAAGCGCTGCTCGGCACCGCGCCCGCCGACACCACGCCCACCGCCAGCCACGGCGGCGGCCTAGCCGGCCACCGCGTGCACCTGCTGCGCGGCTACCGGCAGGCGGACGGCTTTGCACTGGCCCCGTTGGCCGACGCCGTGCGCGCCGGCGACGCCGACACCGCCCTGGCCCTGCTGCGCAGCGGCGAGCTGGCCGGCGTGCACTTCCACGAAGACGGCGAAGACCCGCTCACCCTGGGCCGCGACGCACTGCTCGCGCACTGGCGCGCGCTGGCCGATGCGCACGACCCGGCCGCGGCCCTGCGCGACGCCGCGCGCCTGCGCCTGCTCACCGCCGTGCGCGCCGGCCCGCAGGGCGCACGCGGCCTCAACGCCCGTATCGAACAACTGCTGGCCGAAACCGGCTCCGGCGCGCGCCGCCTCGGCGCCGCCTCGCCCTGGTTCCAGGGCCGCCTGCTGCTGATCACCGAAAACAGCTACCGCCACGGCCTGTTCAACGGCGACGTCGGCATCTGCCTGCGAAGCGAAGCGAGTCCCTCTTCGGGGCGCAGCGACGAAGGCGCCTCTTCAAGGCCAGACCAGCCCGGCGGCACCGCCAGCCGCCGCGACCCAGGCACCGACAGTCGTGCCCAAGGCCCGTTGGTCGCCTGGTTCGAAGGCGACGGCGACGGCCAGGTGCGCGGCTTCCATCCCGCCGCACTGCCCGCGCACGAAAGCGCCTTCGCCATGACCGTGCACAAGGCCCAGGGCAGCGAATTCGACACCGTCTGGCTGCAACTGCCCACCCGCGACGCCCGCGTGCTCAGCCGCGAACTGCTCTACACCGGCATCACCCGCGCCCGCCGCGCCCTGCACCTGGCCGGCAGCGAAGCGGTCATCCGCAGCGCACTCGCCCGGCACGCCGCACGCATCTCGGGTCTGGCGTGGCGGTTGGGGGCGCAGCAGCAGGCGGTACCCGCCAAGCCAGCAACAGAACCAGCTACTGCGTTGCCCGTGCAGGGTTCGTTGTTCTGATGGACGCGAGCCGGCGCAATGGCAACATCACTTACGGCAGAACGGCACGTTCGCCTATCACCATCACCGGGCATGCCCGGATAGCATCATGGACGAAGAAAAACTGGTTGTGCGGTATCGCCAGCATGGGAGGCATCAATGGCGAAAAAGCATGAAATTTCGCTCGTCCGCTCGTCGGCGGCCGAATACCTGACCTTCGTGGCCGCCGCAGGCGAGGGCGGCGTGCAGGCGGCGTATGCCGACGAAAACGTCTGGCTGACGCAGAAGATGCTGGCCCAGCTCTACGATGTCGAAACCCACACCATCAACTACCACCTGAAAAAGGTGTTCGCTGACAACGAGTTACAGCCAGATGCAGTTATTCGAAATTTTCGAATAACTGCCGCCGACGGCAAGAGCTACGACACCAAGCACTACAACCTCGCGGCCATCATTGCCGTGGGCTACAAGGTCAATTCCGAGCGCGCGGTGCAGTTCCGCAAGTGGGCCACCACCATCATCGAGTCCTTCACGATCAAGGGCTTCGCGATGGACGATGAGCGCCTGAAGAATGACGGCACGGTGCTCGGCAAGCGCTACTTCGAAGAGCAGTTGCAGCGCATCCGCGAGATCCGTCTCTCCGAGCGCAAGTTCTACCAGAAGATCACCGACATCTACGCCACCGCCCTGGACTACGATGCCACCGCGCAGGCAACCCAGCGGTTCTTCGCCACAGTGCAGAACAAGCTGCACTGGGCCATCCACGGGCAAACCGCAGCAGAAGTCGTCTACCACCGAGCCGATGCCGGCAAGCAGCACATGGGCCTGACCACCTGGGCCGATGCACCGCGCGGGAAGATCCAGAAGTTCGACGTGGCGGTTGCCAAGAACTACCTGACCACCGGCGAGATGGCGCAGTTGCAACGCCTCGTATCGGCCTATCTGGACCTGGCCGAGGACATGGCACTGCGGCAGATTCCGATGACCATGCAGGATTGGGAAACACGTCTGAATCGTTTCATCGAAGCAACCGACCGGCAGGTGTTGCAGGACGCAGGGCGCGTCACCGCCGAGATCGCCAAAGCGCATGCGGAAAGCGAGTTCGAAAAGTACCGCATCGTGCAGGACCAGCTGTTCGTGAGCGATTTCGATCGCGTGTTGCAGCAGCTTGATGCAGGAGACCGGGTGGACGGTGCCGACGAGGACTTGCGCTAGACGGTGATGTGGGAAGCGCCAAAGCGTCAGGTCCCCAACCGCGCGCGATAGTGCACGTTGGATTGAAAGATCGCTCCGAGGATGAATCGCGACTAGCGTCTGCCCAGGAGTCGCCCGCCACGGTGGTTCCGCCCGTCCAGGGCTCGTACCCCAAGCCGGAGAGATGGCATGAGAAGTGACGACAAAGAAGCGCTTGCGCGTAAGAGGTGAATGATGAAGGCGATATGGGTTCTTGGGGTTCTCGCGCTGTCAGCCTGCTCCAGCGCGACTGCGGCTGGGAGGCTGGAGATCAGACTCCAAAACAGACAGGCAGCGCATACAGCGACAGCTGGAGCATCCGTCTCAGTCACGATGGCCAACGCAGGTGACCAGCCCATCGAGCTACCTGCCTCGTATGTTCCAGACGTAGACAAAGGCGGGGTGTTGCAGACCAATCTGTTCAAGGTCATGCAAGAGGACGGCAGCCCCGTCGACTATCGCGGCATCTATGTGCACAACGTCCGAGGTTCCACGCCATCTCTTGTCCTGAAGCCGGGGCAGTCAATCGTCAGGACGATCAATCTGTCATTGAGTTACCAGATCATGCCTGGGCGCAATTACTCGGTCGGGGTACACCCACTTATACGTTATCGGGAGCAGCAGGAATCAAAGAGTAAAACCACCTCAGCCGATATGACGTCGCTGAAGACTGCTACATCCAACATCATCGAGATCACGCCTCGATAGGTCTGCGATGTATCGGCGAACCTGCGCCTGGCCCCAGCGTGCCGAGGTGTAGCGGATGATCCCGCGCAGATCGGCTTCGGCTGCATCGGTGAGGACGTAGCCGTGCATCAACCGCGACGGCCCCCGGCCAATTCTTCATCCAGGATGGTGCTGATGCTCTTGGTAGAAACCTTGCCGGCAAGGCCTTGCTCGACACGTCCCCCAAGGAGGGTCTTCAACTCCTGCCATGCCTGATCAGCGTTTAGGTCGCCAGGGAACAGGCGTTCAAGCGCGTATTGCTTGATGGTCTTGCCCTGCAGAGCCGCCAGCGCCTTCAGGCTCTGATGCTGCTGATCGCTTAGATCAATGGTCAAACGGCTCATGACGCGCTCCTAAATCCATACAAACCCACATTAGCGCATCTGGGCTGGTTGACCGATTGCAGAGCTTTGGGACCCCAGCTCGGGTGACGCCGTGCAGTGTTTTGACGGAAACTGCGCTCCCGAAACAGGACCGCACCGATGGACCGACGTCGCCGCAAACGGATGGAGCGCTATTGGGCGCGGGCAGAAGCCAAGGCGCGTGCAGCGGTTGACCGGTTGGATCCGGAAAGCTGGTTCGACCTGTGGCATACGCATGTGGACTGGAATGGCCGCGGCCACTGCTGTGTTGAGCATCGGCAGACGGTCAACGCGGTGGCAGTGCGTGTGTTGTGCTACCTGGAAGCACATCTGGCGCAACGTGGGACAGCGGTGCAACTGTGGGCAGACCTCAGTGAGGACACGATGGATACGGGCATCTACGCGCACTCTGCCAATCCGAACGGCACGAGCTTCCCGGCCGCCTTTCCCAACCTGGATTGGCAACTGGCTCTGCCTGCCGAGGTCGCAGCGATCCTGCCCGCCACGCATCGGGCCGGCACCGCGTCATGCGATGGCAGTACTTGGTATGTCGTGCAGCGTCAGCCAGCCGTGGTCGGCCCGGAGGCACGTCAATGAGTTCCACCGACAAAGCCCATCGCACCGCATTGCGTTATGCCGTCGGTGCTCGTCAGCCGCGTGTGGCCAAGGCGCCCGTCACCGGCGCCGCCTATCGGCTAGCGCACGCCTGCTTCGGTTGCCGCAGAAGTTTCAAGATCGCTCCGCGCGAGCAGGTGGCCCCCTGTCCTGGCTGCGGTAACGCGCTGTGCGTGATGGGGCGTTCGTTCAAGGCACCCCCGGCCCGCAGCCAGGCGCAATGGCGCAAGGTCGAGCGGTTGTATCGCGCTGGCTTTCGGTTCTTCAGTTACCGCAGCCACCCGTGCGTTGCTCTCCCAGCCAGGCTGTCGGAGGTCGATCGCTTCATCCGTGAGAACCCTGAGCACCCATTACGCCTGGGGGGGCATTGAGGTTGGCACGGTATCACACCGCGAGGCCAGGCCTGCGCCTGACCTCGTCTGCCGTCTGGCAGGCCGGGCGGCTTACTTGCCCTTCTTTTCCTGCTTGGCCGCGCGCTTTTCCTTCAGCGTCTTGGTCGGCTCTTTCTTCTGGCTCTTCTTCTGGTCCATCCCCTTGCTCATGACACCCTCGTAGTTGCTGGATTGATCGGTCGGGCAGCGCCATGACCCTGGCGTGCCTGCGCACTGTAAGGCTTGCGCGGGGTGGAATGGCAGCGGCAGCGCAAGGCCGGGCGACGGGCGGTGTGTCCGGCCCGGCGTCTGCGCGAGGCAGCGTGCACCAGTAGCCCTTCGGCGTGGCCGGCTAGGCCACAAACGCAAACGCCCGCGTGCGACCGGCAAGGTCTGCACGCGGGCGCTGGCGACAGCGGCGGGCTTACTTGGCCGGCACGCGCTGGTACTGCTCGCCACCGGTGTTGAGGTGGCCGTTGGCCGCGTCGATGGCGAAGTTCACCGTCTCGCCATCGTTGGTGACCTGCAGCGCCCCGTCCTTGTAGACCGCCGGGTAGCTCTCGGTCTTGGGCTTGCGGCTGAAGAACTTCGGCGTGGTGCTGCGCACCATGAAGGTCTCGCCATTGCGCTCAATGTCCATCGTCTCTTCCTGCGTCTGCACGTTGACCCAGTGGCCGACGAACTTCTCGCCCTCCTCCTTGGCGCAACCGCTCACCAGCAGTGCCGCGGCCAGCGCGGTGCCCATCCACTTCATCATCGCGTGTTCTCCAGTTGAGGCTGGGGCGAGGATGGCGGGTGGGGGATGTATGGGAGGTCAAGGTTTCGCGCTATGGCTGCTTAACGTGAGCGCAGCCGTTGGAAACTCACCTGATCTCGTTAACCGGCATGTCACCGCTCCGCTAGACGCGCCCTTATAGGGAGGACTAGCGGAAATGGCGTTATCGCCCTGCATCAGTGACGGATGAGCCGTCACGGCTTACGCTTTTAGAGCAGTTAGAAAACCACTTCGTCCCTCTTGTAGCGATAGTTGCCGTCGGCTAAAAACTCGATTATTTCGTGTATCGAACTTTGGCAGTCTTGCCTTATCAGGTAATCCCTTAACAGACAAATGTAAGTAGGATCATCTTCGGGTTTTGCCAAGCCAATAATTTGCCTCCCCATCTTTGATACCGTGTACACGGGAACGCTAATCCTTTTGCCTATGTCTTGTGATGAAAATCTAACTACATAATTGTGGAAAACGAATTCGCCTTGGAGCGGCGTAGCAGATTGCGATGTGATTTGAATACTAAGGCCCATTGATTCTACCCCGGCAATCAATCCAAGGTCTTGCAGTTCCATCAATTGGGCGAAGCTTAACCCCTTTTTATTAAAGAAATCATCGCTTTCAGGTTTGAATATAACATCGTTTGATCTGAAGTTGGAGATGTTGGCGATTAGATCTGCATCTTCTTTACTAAGATTTCTGATCACTTCAAGTGCGCGGAGTGAATAGGTTCCAGGCTGCTTTATCTCACCAGCCAATATACGCCCCCAGAGCCTTTGCATCTCATCCTCAGACACCTTTTCTGCGCTATCTCTCCATCGAGTTAGCCAATCCTCAGATGGCGGTTGCTCGGGAGGATCACATGTCTCGCCTTCAAACTCCTCCTCTGCATGCAGAGCTGCTTTTGCAACATTGATTTCACGCTTCAACGTATTAGCAGCCATTACGTCTAACACGCTGCTGAGCTGCGCGGTGGATTGAGGTTCGGCGGTTGATTCACTCAACTGATTTGAGAATAGCTGAGAGATGTCATGCGAAATAAGCCTTTTCTCATCCATTGAGTAAGACTTTCTCCCGGCTATGATGTCCTGCGCGTATACCTCCGCTTGCGTTAGGGCGAGTTTTTTATTGAACTCAACGTCAATTGAAGCCATGCCTTCTCGACGAACCTGACCTGGCTTAAGTATCCCAGATATGATCCCGCCGCCCACGGCCTTCCATAGTGCCGCCGTCCATTTTGCAGCTGTTGTTGTTACAGGGTCCATACGTTACTCATTATTTTTGCAGGAATTTTAAGCGGTGAATTTTGCCAGCGCTGTCTTTAGAAAAAAAATGGGTCAGGTCTACTTATGCAGTTCCTCTGCACGTAGGGAACTGGGTGCAACCTAGGAATTGCTCGTTTGTGCGCCGATTCCTTCTTTGTACGAGTGCATTGCCGCAACGTGCGCAGCGCGGAGCGGCAGCGTTTGTGGAGGCAGAGGAGGCGGAAGCAAAGATAGGCTCGACGCGAGCTGCTAGTGGCGCTTGCAGGGTCGTTGCTTGTTGTTGATCCGCTCGTGTCATCGCGAGTAGCTGTTCGCCGCCAATCAACTCAATCGGCTTGCCTTCGGCGAAGCGCTCAGCGTCCTTCGTATAGGTGCCGATACATGCGATCTTCACCTCATTGGCCTGGTGATGGGCGAGCAGGCCGAACATTTCTCGCACGACGCTGACGCCGACTTGCTGGCGCTTCCACTGCTTGCATTGCACCAGCGTGCGGCGGCCGTCCTTGCGCAGGATCAGGTCGATGCCGCCGTCGGCGCCGCCCAGGCCGGTTTCTTCGACGCTGTAGCCCTGGCGGCGAAACGCTTCGCCCACCAATAGTTCGAACTGGCGCCAGCCGCCGGCGGCCAGGCTCTCCAGGCTTGTGCGTGTTTCCAGAAAGCGTCGCCGGCTGCGTGTGCGCAGATAGGAGAACAGCGCAGCAAGCCAGCAGACGCCGAGCAGCGTCCACGCCAATGGCGCGAACATTCCACTCGATTGCTGGGCGAAGCCATGCGACAGCATTCCACCCTGGTGAGAGAACCACCAGGCGATGCCATAGCGCACCACCAGATATGCAGCGATTCCCATCACGAAGCCAACCGGCCACGGCAATGCGGCCAACGCTTCGAACCCGCTCTGCCTCTTTCTGCGTCCCATGCAAGAACCCCCGTTCCAGGTTCGAACATAACCGCTGGAACAAGGTTTGTCAGCAAACCAACCGGCGTTGCGATCTATCTCCCATTAACTGCGCTGCATTAAGTGCTCCATTGCGGCAGAGCTCGCCGTTGTGCCAATGCTTGAGTTTGCTTGTGTGGCTATCAGCGCATCTTCGTAGGCCGCAGACGGGGAGCGCTTTAAATACTGAGCAATAAGATGGCAGTTCTATAGCCCATCATCATTCCCCAGGCTCACGACAGCGCTCAGCAACTTTCCGGTCCGCCACAAACTCAGCAACCGCACTCGCAAAACACGCAGGGGCTGCAAACGCGAGCAGATGCGCGCCACGCTCAACGGTGCTGAAGGTCATCGGGCCTGCGGCTTTCAGCAATGCGGCATGCGCCTGCGCGCCGGCGTAGGGGGTGTTGGGGTCTAGCGTGCCGTGGATGATCAGCGTGCGTGGCAGGGTGGCGGGGCTGCGGCCGAACCAGGCGTCGCGCGGGTAGGTGGGCAGGCCGGCGTCCACCAGCAGGCCGGGGATGGGGCTGACGAACAGGGCGTCCTTGGCTTCGGTCGCGACCGTTTCGCGGGTGAGGGTTGGCCGCGCATTGTTTTCGGACGCGGCAATCAGCATGACCAGCGGCAATGCGGGCTGGTTATCGCCGCCTTGGCCCATGGCTGCAAGTGATGTCTGCAGGTCGGCGATGGCGGCGGTAAGCAAGCTGGCATCGTCGCGGGCCAGGCCGTCGATGATCGCGGGGATCCGGTCGCGCAGCGTGGGGAAGTTGAGCAGCATGCCGAGAAAGCGCTTGAGGTCTTTGCCGGGGATTTGCGTGCGCCATGCGGCGCTATCGCTGCGATCGAGCACGCTGCGATAGGTAGCGATGTGTGCGTCGTCCAACAGCGCGCGGCCTACCGTATCGACCACCGCGGTACGGTGGCTCAAGTCCCATTGCGCGGCAGTCTCCGGTGGCACCAGGCCATCCAGCACCAGCCCATCCAACGGGATGGGCGCCACTTGCAGGGTGCGCAGTGCCAACTGCGTGCCATAGGACACGCCGTACAGCAGCACCTTGCCCTTGTGTCGTTGCTGGCGGATCAGCAGTGCAAGATCTTGCGCCGCTTCGGTGATGGTGAAGGCCTTGGTTCTTTGCGCATCTGCATACAGCGCGCCGATGCACGGGCCCCATTCGGCGCCGGCCAGGCCCACGCCGTCTGCGCTTTGCGGCGCTTCCTGCGCGGGGCACAGGCGGGCCGAGCGCCCAGTGCCGCGATGGTCCGGAATGATCAGGTCATAGCCGGGAAAGGCGCGCCGGTAAGTGCTGATCATCGGGTACAGCGATGCGCCGGCTTCGCCCGGCCCGCCCGCAATCAACCAGACTTCGCCGCGTCGCTTGCTCTGGTCCGGCGTAGGAAAACGGCGAACGAATAGCTCGATCGTGCCAGCATCCGCGGCTTCATGACGCAGCGGCACGTCGATGATCAGGCATTCGCTACCGACCAATGGTGTGTGTGCCGCAGCGTCGGCACATGCGGTGAATGATGGCGGTGGCGTCTGCGCCGCGGCGGCAACCGGTGCAAGGAATGCAGCAAGGCAGGCAACGGCCGCATAGATCGTAGGACGACGCATGGAGTTCCATCTCTCGGCAAAGATCCGCAGCATTACCTAATGGGGCTGCGCGCGTATCGCCCGAAAGTCATTCTTCGCCGATGAGGTGCGCCTGTCGCTGCGCAGAGTGCGCAACAGCCAAACGTAGGCACGGTACGATCCAACCCCAACTGTTTGAGCGCGCATCGCTGTCGCCATGGTTTCAACACGCCCGATCCTCGATGGCATGGCCGCCAGCCAGTTCCAGCTACCAATGGGAAGCTGGGCCACGGTATTGGAGGTGCTATGCGCATGTTTCCCGAGTGTGGATGCGGCCACGTGGCGTGACCGTTTCGCGCGTGGGCGTGTGCTGGACGCGAATGCGCAGGTGCTGGATGTGTCGGCGGCGTATCGATTGGGTGCGGAGATCTATTACTTCCGCGAAGTGGCAGATGAGCCCGTCGTCGCGGCGATGGAAACCGTGGTGCATGCCGATGAGCATGTGGTGGTGGCGTGCAAGCCGCACTTTCTGCCGGTGGTGCCCGCAGGCGTGTATGTGCGCGAGACGTTGCTCACCCGGCTGGTGCGGCGCTTCGATAACCCCGCGTTGGTGCCGCTGCACCGCATCGACCGTGACACCGCCGGGCTGGTGTTGTTCTCTGCCAATCCAGCCACGCGCGGCATCTATCAGGCGCTGTTCCGCGAGCGGCGCATCCGCAAGCACTATCTGGCGGTGGCACCGCCGCTGCCAGGGCTGACATTTCCGTATGTGTATCGCAGCCGGCTGGAGCCAGGCGAGCCGTTCTTCCGCATGCGCGAGGGTGTGGGCGAGCCGAACAGTGAGACGGTGATCGATGTGGTCGCGCGCGGCGCAGACACGTGGACGTATCGATTGGAGCCGGTCACCGGGCGCAAGCACCAGTTGCGCGTGCATATGGCCGCGCTGGGCGCGCCGATCCTGCATGACCGCTTCTATCCAGAGCTGGAAGATCAGCGGCCCGATGATCCGGAGCGGCCACTGCAGTTGTTCGCGCACACGTTGGCATTCGATGACCCAATTACTGGTGAGCCTCGGCGCTTCACCGCGACGATCGAACCGACAAAATCGGCTTGAGACGCAAACCTGCGCTGCGCTAAAAAATCAGGCGAAATATCTGGTTTTCAGATATCCGAAAAAGCGCGTTACGGTGGCCTTGCGGACATCCCGTCCGCTCACGTCGAGGACAGACGGCATGAGCACTTCGAGAGCCCTTACGACCAATACTCGGCAGCGCGTGCGGCCAGCGGCCAAAATACAAACTCACGCAGAGCCCTTCACCTTCGGCGTCACCCTGCAGCAGATCGACCAGTTCCATACGCTGCTGCGCACGATCACTGCGCAGAGCGACATGGTGGCGGTGTGCAGCGGCAAGCCGCTGGATGCCACCAGTCTGTCGGTTCTGGGCGAGAGCATCTTCAATGCCGCCCGCGCGGTACGCGGCGTGGTCGACGAGATTTACGAGCAGCGGCTCGGTGGCGATGGCCCGGACGATGCGGCCGAAGCGAGCGGGCAGCGCGGCGCCAGGGTTTGACCGGGCGCCGCGTGCAATCGCGTCAGCCTCAACGCACCTTGTACAACACCGCCGCACCCGGCTTGGGCTCGAACATCGGCACGGTCTGCTGCTTGAGCGCGGTGCCCTTGGCGTCCCACACCAGCGTCTCGGCGGGGTATTCCTCGTTGCGGGTCATGGTGTCGATCTGCTTGACGATCACCGTCTTGCCGGCGGGCACTTCCGGGTTCCAGGCGAACACACCCAGGCGGCCGTAGAACACCGCCGGCGCGGCGGCATCCAGGCGGCGGTCCGGGCACATGACCAGACCGCGTTCCAGCATCACCCGCAGCGCGCCCACGGGCACGGCCTTGACGGTGGGCGCGGTGCGGTCGGTGCTGTGGCCGGGGCAGACATTGGCCGAGCGGGTGAGCATGTCTTCGACCACCTGGCGGTCGGACTGGGCCAGCGCCGGCAGCGCGGCGGTGGACAGGGCAAGCATGGTGAGAGCGGATTTCCAGGGCATCTGACAACTCCTCATGAGATGACACTCCAGTACGGCAGCCCTGCAGGCGGGCTGCTGCCAGTGACGCGCCCGGATGCTAGCAATCCCCGCGTTAAGCGCTGCCAATGGTTGGCGCCGCTTCCAGACGGGCGCGCAAGCGGGAATCGGCCACCGAAGCCGCCGCCGGCCTGCCAACCCCGCACGGGCCGGCCGGCGCGTAATGCAACGGCTGCTGACGCCCATCGCCGCTGTCAGGAGACTCCTGATTGAGCGGCGGCGGCGACGCGGATAGCGTGCGCGCTATCACACCGTTGGACTGCTTTATGGAACGCGCCGACCTCATTGCATCACTGCTCACCGGCATGCGGCGTGCCGAAGACTTCCGCGCGCAGGGAGCGGCCTATAACACCGCGCACAGCCAGCAGATGGCGGTCGACCACGGCAAGGCCGCCGACGCCGAGCTGGTGCTGTCGCTGTTCGCGTTCACGCCGGAGCACCTCAAGCTGCTGGGCAGCACCGGCATCGAGAACCTGGGCGAGATCGTCTGCCATGCCTGGGCCTTGAACGGCGGCAACAACGAGGCGCTGATTGGCTGGTTCCGCAAGCCCATGAACGCGCTGGACGGCCAGACGCCGGCCGCGCTGGTCCGCAGCGGCAGCCTGAAGGTGCTGCTGCTGGTGCTCAGGCAGCAGCTGGAGTGGGAATTGCCCAAGCGCTCGGCCTGAGCAGCGGGGCCGGTGATGCCGCGCCCTGGCGTGCCGGTGGCCGGCACGCCGATCGGCAGCGCCGGCGCGCTTACTGCTTGGGCCGCGCCACGGCGTACATCTCCCAGGCAATCTTCTTCATCAAGGCGTTGCTGTCCTCGCCCTCCTTGTACAGGTCGAAGTGGGTGCGGCCTTCCAGGTAGCGGAAGTCACTTTTGGCGCCCAGGCCGTCCAGCACCGCCTGGAACTTGCGCGCCGCCCCATCCAGATAGAACGTGTCGGCGGTGCCGACGATCAGGTGGATCTTGCCGTCCAGATCCGGCTTGAGCGTGGGCCACTGCGCGGCCACGCGCGCGGCGATGTCGTAGTGCGTGCGCCAGTAGGCCACCACGGCCGGGTCCACCTTGCCGGTGTCGCGGTCGAACATCGGCACCGGGCGGCCGTCGGGCCCGCGCGGCGAGAACACCCAGTCGAACGAGGTCATCTGCCCGCCGTAGGGGCCTAATACGCGTTCGAGCTTGGCGAAGGTTTCCAGGTCGGCCACCACCTTGCCCTGGTCGCGGATCAACGGGAACTGGCTGCCGTCCGGGCGCCGGTAGACGTTGGCATTGGGCGCGTACAGATCCGGCCCGGTGAAGTCGTGGAAGTCGCTCGAATCGGGCGAGGTGGACCAGGTACCGCCGAACAGCTTGGGGTAGCGCGTCTGCAGCCACAGCGTGGCCCAGCCGCCGGACGAATGCCCGTTGAGGAACCGGCCCTTGGCGTTGCCGTCCATCTTGTACTGCCGTTCGAGCGAAGGGATCAGCTCTTCGATTAGCGCGGTGCCCCAGGGGCCGTTGTTGACCGAGTCGGCGAACTCGTGGGTGCCGGTGGGCGTGGACTGGTCCAGGAACACCCAGATCATCGGCGGCATCTGCTTGGCCGCCATTGCGCTCCAGGTGGCGGCGATGCTGCCGGCAAAGCGGTTGTAGTTGCCGCCGAAGCCGTGGGTGACATACACGGTGGGGTAGCGGGTGGCGGCCTTGGCGTCGTAGCCGGGTGGGGTGAGCACGCGGGCGCGCAGCGACACCGGCCGGCCCCAGAACGCGCTCAGCGACGGGCTGACCAGCGAGGCGTCCGCGCTATGCAGCCTGGCCTCCGGGATGGCGTCGCGGATCGCCTGCGGCGCCCGCGGCGACACCTGCCACGGGTCGTCCGACGCGGGCACCTGCTTGCTGAGCGTCAGCGTGGGCAACGGCTTGCCCTTGCCCTGCGTCACCGCGGTGACCTCGCTCAACAGGTCGCCGCCATCGCGGCCGGCATAGCTGTAACTGTGGTCCGGATCCAGCACGGCCTGGAACAGGTACTCGCCGGCCGGCAACGCGGAAAAGCCGCTGGGGAAGGCGATGTTGTCCAGGTCGATCTCGACGCTGGCACCGGGGGCGAGCGCGGTCACCTCCTGCGCCGCCACCGCCACCGCGGTCGGGCGGAACGGGTTCACGCTCACCTCCTCCACCTTGCCGGCTTTGCCGTCCTTGCCATCCTTGGCCGCGGCCTGGGCGTCCTTGGCCAGCGTGGCGAAGACCAGCAGGCGCCCGGACACGGGCTGGTCGCCCGCCCCGTCCAGCGTGACGCGCAGCAGGCGATGGGCCGCTGCCGGTGCGGCGGCGTGCGCGCAGCAGGCGCACAACAGGCCAACGGCCAGACCCAGGCGGGGGGCAAGATGATGCAGAGACATGCAGATCCTTGGGAACGCAGGTGGATGGAGTGGGCGCACACGGCCCTGTGCAGACTGTAGCCAGTTCCCGGCCGGCCGTGCGCCACCAACGCGAGGTCTGGTCACCGTATCCGATCTGCCCGCTCCAGCGCTCCCATCATCAACCGGACGCGACACAGACTCCGGCCGGCATCGCGAGCCACGGCATGAAGCTGGGGCGGCCCCAAGTAACAAAACGAAAGCCAGCGTCAGTTTCAACCCGGTAAATGTCTGACAGACATCCAATCTGATGTCGGCTTTAGATTTCGCTTTTCCCGGTGAGGCGCACTTGCAGCGGCAGATTATGTTTGGTCCTGTGGTCGATGCGTTGCGTGCGGTCTGGACGGATGTCTGATTCGAGAAACAGACACGGTATTTGCACCGAATTCCAAACTGCATCACGCAACAACGTCGTTGAGACGATTTGCCGGGTTTGCGAGGCCTTGGTCTTCAACGATGAACCCACCAGCGGCGTGGCCAGCTGGGTGGCGTAGGTGTGGTGCTGCCACACACACGCATGTCGTCATCGTACGCAATCGATCATCGGCCGCTTGGCGTTATGCACAGGTGCCGTTGCGAATGTCCATTCAAGGCGCAAGCGGCAGTCGCTGCCAAAACCTTGCATCACACACCAGGGAACGATCGAAATGAAACGTAAAACCAGCTATCGCGGTGCGCTTTCGGCCTGCGGCCTCTCACTCGTCGTGGCCGCGTTGTGCATGGACGCTGCCGTTGCCGCACCGGTGACCGGGGCGGATACGGTCACGTTGAGCTATGTCTTTGCCACGCTGCAGACGGGCCAGCAGGATCAGAAACCCGAAGACATCGCGGCCTGTCGCAAGCAGGTTTCCGCACCGGGTTCCAAGTACCTGGGCTTGGCGGTCACCACCAAGTACTCCATCGACGTGCAGTCCAAGATGATGTCTGCGTCCTCGTCGCTGCCATCGCCTGGGGGCACGCAGCCGATGACGGTGACGATACCGCTGTCACCGTTGGGCTTGTCCGGGGAGTATGCCTTCGGTGCATTTCGGCCGAGCGCGCTGCCTAACACCTATGTGCTGTTCTCGGTCGGGCTGGATTTTAAGGGGCCGCAGTCGTCCGTGCTGGTTCTCAACAGCGACAAGACCTACAACTGCCTGGTGACCAGCAATCCGGCGCCGTTCAAGGGAGCCCTGGGTACCAAGCTGGGCAAAGACCAGGGGCGCTGATGTCTGCAACCGCCGGGTAATCGGTGAACGCGCCGAAGACAGCTTCGGCTCGTTCGGCTGCTGTTTTCAAAGCAGCACCTTAGAGGGGGCGGGTGAAATGGCGGTTTACCACCGTACGCTCCAGATCAACTCCACGGGTTGATGACCTCCAACGCCATCGCTGCGAACGGTGCCGTGTCGCGAGTTGCAACGGTCAGGCCTTGCGCGGCTGCCGTTGCAGTCATCCCCGCACCAGCAATAAGTGAAACCCGGGGCCAACCTGGCCCCACCACTCACCGATACGGCCCGGGCCCGCGCCATACCGGCTCGCCTTGCTTGTAGACCTCCATCATGTTGATGACCTCGCGGGCATCGCCGATGTCTTTGAGCTCCGGCGAGTCCGGCGGCAGCAGGCGGCATTTGCTGGAGCCGCGCTTGAGCGCGACTTCCAGCGGGCAGACCATGCGGTACTGGGTGCCGGGCAGGATGATGGCCACTTCCTTCATGCCCTGGTCGCGCCAGTTGCGCAGCTGGGTTTCGCTGCGCACTTCGTAATAGACCTGGTAGCCGCCCACATCCATGCTGGGTTGGGCGTTGTTACGGTCGCGGCGGCGGCCTTCGCTGATGGTGGGTGTGTTGGACATGCCGTCTTCGGCGGCATCGGCTTGTTCTTCGAGCATGCCGGGTGGGCGGCCGGTCCAGGTTTCGGGGCGGCGCTGCGGCGGCGACGAGGGCTCTGCCGGCGGTTGCGGCGGGGTGGGGCGCTGCACCGGTTGCGTCTGGCGCTGCTCGACCAGGCCGCCGCGGCGGGTGTTGCCTGCCGGCGGGATCGGGTTCTTGGCGGTCTTGACCAGGGTGGACTGCACCGGCGAGGCGGCCGGCGGCGGTTGCACGGGTGCTGGCGTTTGCGACGGCGGAGTCGGGGTCGGCGAGGGCGTGGGTTGTTCGGGCGTGGCGGTGTCGCCGACAAAATCCACCTTGGTGCGGCCGCCGCTGGCCGAGCCCTGCGGTGGGGTCATGGTGGGCGTGGAGGCCGACAGCAGGATCAGCAGCATCAGCACGTGCAGCAGGGCGCTGATCAGCGCGGCGATCCAGGGTTCGATGCGTTCGATCAGTGGCTCGGTGCGCGGCAGCCAGTCCTGCGTCTCCAGGCGGACGTGCAGCAGCTGCAGCGCGTCGTCGCGCACGCGGTAGACCAGCACGTAGGGCGTTTGCTTGACCACCCATTCGCGGGTGCCGGCGACCCGGCCGGCGCGGCCGCGGCCGGGTTGCTCGGCCAGGGTGCGGGTGGCTTCCAGCACCTGCCGCGCCATCGCGGCGGCGGCGGTCGGGTTGAGCGCGTGGTAGTGATCCTGGGCGTGTGCGAGTTGCCTGGCGGCCGGGACGGTCCAGTCACGCCGCAACATCAACGCCCCATCTGGCGAACAGTGCGCTCACCTCTGCCGGCGCGGCAAAGGCGCCCTGATCCGCTGCGGCCATGCCGTCCAGCACGGCGGCCTCGAAGCTGGCGGTGTCCACGACGCGAACCACGTCGTCCCATCCTGCCGTCTCGGGCAGCGTGTCGATCAGCGTGCGGGCTTCTTGCTTGATGGCGGACATGGCACTGCGGTGGGGGAACTCTGCCGGCAAGTCTACCCGTGCGGCTGCGCTTCGCGTGTGGCAATGGCTGGCGCGCGGCTGGGGCGTTCACCGGCAGTAGCCGGCAGGCCGGTCCTGCGCGAAGGTCGCTCGCCTGTCGCGATTGCCGCGCGCGGCGGTGGCCGCCCGGGCAAGCCGCCTGTGCACGCAGAAAGTGACACTTGGCACCTTGTTCGCTGCGGGGGCCGGTTTCATTCTGCGTCGGTCACCTCACCCCGCAAAGGAATCGCCATGCCCGCTGCTGCCATCGCACCGCTGACGCCGTATCTGTCGATGGCGGCCATCGCCTTGCTCTACTACCGGCGCATCCGGCGCAGCTTCGGCCGCCAGCCGTGGAAGCCGGTGAGCACGGCGGTGCGTACCGTGGTGCTGGTCATTGCGGCGGCAGCGTTGGCGTTTGCGGTGTATGGCTTGCCGCAGGTTCGGCTGGGGATCGCCGCCGGAACGCTGGTCGGCATCGGGCTGGGCGCGCTGTCGCTGCGCTACACGCATGCCGAATGGGTGGAGGGGCGCGGTTGGTATACGCCCAATCCGTGGATCGGCGGCGGCCTGATGCTGGTGCTGCTCGGGCGCCTGGCCTGGCGCTGGGCCGATGGCGCCTTCAGCGCGGGCGCGGCGGCGGCCGGTTCGCAGGCCAGCCCGTTGACGCTGGGCATTGCCGCAGCGCTGGTGCTGTACTCGCTGGTGCACGTTGGCGGGCTGTGGTGGCGGCTGCGTCAGCTGCGGCTGCAGGCTGTGCAGCGCTGAGCGCGGGTGCGCTCACTGCCAGATGGGGAAGGCCGTTGCCTACACCTGCGAGCGGAACGGGACCACCAGCTTCTCGCCCAGCTTCTGCCGCAGCGGCCGCTTGCGCCAGCGTTCCAGCGTGTACAGCTCGGCCCGTTGCAGGTCGCGCTCGAACACCTCGGTCATCTGCGCGGCCAGGTCACGGTCGTAGACATTCAGGCTGGCCTCGTCGTTGAGGCGGAACGAGCGGATGTCGAAGTTGGTCGAGCCCACCGAGACCAACAGGCCGTCGATGATCAGCAGCTTGGTGTGCAGCATGGTGGGCAGGAATTCGTGGATGGCGATGCCGGCCTGCAGCAGCGGCTCCCAGCTGGCCTTGGAAGCCAGCCGCACCGAGACCGCATCGATATGCTTGCCCGGCAGCAGCACGCGGATGCGCACGCCGCGCGCACGCGCTTCCAGCAGCGAGCGGGTGATCAGCGCATCCGGCACGAAGTAGGCGGCGGCCAGGTCGATGGAGCTGCGCGCCGCGGCGATGGCGATGAGATACATCAGGTGCATGCTCTCGCTGCCGCCGGCGGGCGAGGCCACGAACAGCTGCGCGTCGCTGTCGCCGGCCGGTGCCAGCTCGGGGTAGTACTCGGCGCCGTTGAGCACGCGGCCGGTGCTCTTGATCCAGTTGTCGTTGAAGGCGGCCTGCACCTGCGCCACCACCGGGCCTTCGATGCGGTAATGCGAGTCGCGCCAGTGCTCTGGGTCCTGCGCATCGCCCATCCACTGGTCGGCCACGCCAACGCCGCCGGTGAAGCCGATGCGGCCATCGATCACCAGCAGCTTGCGATGGGTGCGGTTATTGACGCGGTGCAGGTTGTACCAGGTCAGCGGGCGGTAGCGATGCACCTCCACCCCGGCGTCGGTCATGTCCTGCACCAGCGAGGCATCCATCTTCAGGCTGCCGCCCCAGTCGATGGTGACGCGCACCTTGACCCCGGCGCGCGCGCGCTCGGACAGCGCCTGGCTGAACTCGCGGCCGATCTCGCCCGACCAGTAGATATAGGTTTCGAAGGTGATGGTGCGCTGCGCGCTGCGGATGGCGGCCAGCATCGCCGGGAAGATCTCGCTGCCGTTGTGCAGCACCTGGATCTTGTTGCCGGGCAGGATCGCCGGACCCAGCAACACCGACATCTCGCGTTTGAACTGCGGGTCGGCGACGTCGTAGCAATGGCTGGGGATGTGCTCGAGCTTTTTCTCGGGCGTGGCGAAGTTGAGCAGCAGCAGCCCCACCACCAGCGTGGTGACGACCGTGGCCACGATGATCCATGTCATGCATCCAACTCCGGTTCCCCTGCCATCGACAGCCCCAAACGGCCGGCATTCTGGCAAGGCGGGCGGCATGGGGGCCGTGAAGGGGGATGCGTCCGGCGTCTGCGCGTATCCGTGCCGGCCCAGGTGCTGGCCGGCACCGCGCACCGAAGGCGGTGGCAGGCCTGCTTTGCGTCAGCTCAGCGCGGGCGGGTCAGGAACGCTGCCGGAACCTGCGCGGTGAGCCAGACGCCGTTGTCGGCCTGGAAGAACCGCAGGCCGTCGCGATGCATGCGCCCGGCGTCGACCTGCAACACCACCGGCTCGCCGTAGCGCTGCCCGACCGATGCGGCGGTCTGCGGGTTGTCGGACAGATGCACATGGTGGCGCTGGCCGGGGCGCAAGCCCTCGGCCATGATCGCTTCGAGAAAGCGCGTGGCGGTGCCGTGATACAGCACCTCGGGCGGCACCCTGGCTTCGAGCTGCAAGGCCACGGTTGGCGTGGAATGCCCCTGCACTGCGCGGATCCGCTGCCCATCGGCAGATAGCGCAAAGCGTTTCTTGTCGCTGCCGGCGACCACCGCCTGGATCAGCTCCAGATCGAGCGCGGTGCCGTTGGCCCGGGCGCCGGCAATCAACGGGTCCAGCTCGGCCCAGCCCTCCGAGTCGAGCGTGAGTCCGATCGCCTGCGGTTCGTGGCGCAGCACGAAACTGAGGAACTTGCTGATGTCGGTGTGGTGCTTGCTCATGCGGCGGCGCCCGAAGCGTCCTTGCGGCCAGTGATGCCGGCAATGTTGACGCATCCAGGTGGCCAACGCGCGTGCGCGAGCCGTGGTGCCCGGCGGTGCCGGGACTGGTGCTGTATGACCAGGGGCATCGACAGATTCCCCCGGGCTGCATGCATTCATCGAGACGCTCAGGCAGGTGCTGCCGTAGCGAGTGCCGGGCGTCATTGGCAGAAACCAGCAGTTGCGCTGTTGCCCGCGGCTGCAAGCACCACACCGACGACCGTCGGAAGCGGACTGAAGCGCGCGCCGCTGCCGGCCGTTGCCGGGCCTGTATATGCGCCGAAATGCTTACATGCGTCACACAAGCACGCACCTATACTTCCGGGGTGTCCCACCCACAAGGTTCTGACTGCATGAGCGCACCCCCAACGTCTCCGATCGCCGCCGGTTCTGGCGCAGCCCCCGGTAGCCTTCGCCGTTCGGTGTCCAACACGCTCAAGGGATCGGCCGGCAATCTGGTCGAGTGGTACGACGTCTACGTCTACTCGGTGTTTGCCACCTACTTCGAATCGCAGTTCTTCTCCAAGGAAGACAAGAACGCCACGATGTTCGTGTGGGCGATCTTTGCGATGACCTTTTTGATGCGCCCGATCGGTGCGTGGTACTTCGGCCGCTTCGCCGACCGCTACGGCCGCCGGCTGGCGTTGACCATCTCGGTGTCGATGATGGCGCTGTGCTCGTTCGTCATCGCGGTGACGCCGACGGTGGCCACGATCGGCATCGCCGCGCCGATCATCCTGTTGCTGGCGCGCCTGCTGCAGGGCTTTGCCACCGGCGGCGAGTACGGCACCAGCGCGACCTACATGTCCGAGGCGGCGATTCCCGGCCGGCGCGGGTTCCTGTCATCGTTCCATTACGTCACGCTGGTCGGCGGGCACGTGCTGGCGCAGACCACCTTGCTGGTGATGCTGCATTTCTTCGATGCGCCGCAGGTGTCCGAGTGGGGCTGGCGCGTGGCGTTCGGCCTGGGCGGCATCGGTGCGTTGGTGGTGTTCTGGCTGCGCCAGACCATGGACGAGTCGCTGAGCTCCGAATCCATCGCCGATTCGCGCACCGGCAAGGCCAAGGCGTCGGGCTCGATGCGCGAGCTGTTCGTCAACCAGTGGCGCCCGCTGCTGCTGTGCTTCCTGATCACCGCCGGCGGCACGATCGCGTTCTACACCTATTCGGTCACCGGGCCGAAGATGATCCAGACCGCGTTCGCCGGTGGCGACGTGATGGCCGGCACCATCATCAACCTGGTCGCGCTGACGGTGCTGATGCTGATGCAGCCGGTTGGCGGCTGGTTGTCAGATATCGTGGGGCGCAAGAGCCTGCTGGTGTTCTTCGGCATCGGCGGGGTGCTCTACACCTGGTTCCTGGTGATGGAGCTGCCCAAGCAGACCGACTGGCTGACCGCGTTCGCGATCCTCACCGTGGGCTTTGTGATCCTGACCGGTTACACCTCGATCAATGCGGTGGTGAAGGCGGAACTGTTCCCCACCCATGTGCGCGCGCTGGGCGTGGGCCTGGGCTATGCGCTGGCGAACTCTGCCTTTGGCGGCACCGCGCCGCTGCTGTACCAGGCCTCGTTGAAGACCGGCCACGTCAGCGAGTTCGTGATCTACGCCACGGCGGTGATCGCGGTGTCGTTGGTGGTCTACATGTTCTTCCTGACCAACAAGGGCAGCAACTGGCTGGACGACGAAGCGGCGATGCATCAGCGCAAGCGCTGATCTGCTTTGCCCTTCTCCCGTCGGGAGAAGGGCCCCGAAGGGGCGGATGCGGGGCGCCTCCGGTGACTGGCACGCCGACTGTGGTGAGCGCGTCGCCACGCGCCGCAAGGTGAAGCATCGATCCTGCGGTCGTGGATTGGTGCACGACCCCTCACCCCGACCCGCACCGCGCCCCGGCCCGCGCCAGCAGCGCGGGCGCTGCAGGGCACGCGCGCCAGTGGCGCGCAGGCAGTGCCTTATCGCCCCGCAGGGAGATGGGCTAAGGACGACTCAGTATCGGCGTTTGCCTGGGTATGCAGCGCCGTCTGCGCAAACACGCTGTAACGCAAGCCGATCAACCCCAGCAGCGCTTCATCGCGATGCGCACCCGCCGGCACCTTGCCGACGCGCGCCAGCGAGGCATCCAGCCGCGCACGCAGCGCATCCGGCGCAGGCAGCGGGCGCTTGTGCGCGATCTGTTGCCGGTAGTGCGCGGCAATATCGGCCAGGATCGCGTTCACCGCCTCAACGCTCGGCTGCGGCAAACCATGCCGCGCGCTGCGCAGTTGCAGGATGTTCAAGCCCACGCGCACTTCGTTGAGCATATCCACCGAGGCCAGCTCGCTGCCTTCCGGCGTCAATGCCAGCCGGGGCGCGAGCAGGCCGAGCAGGTCCAGCATGCGGGCGGCAAAGTGCTGCCGGTCCTGCGCGCCGCGGCCCTCGGCGGCATCGGCCAGCGTGCGCCAGCCCTGGCGCACCAGCCGGCGCGCGCTCCATTCGGCGCCCACCGAGCGGAACAAGCGCGTCAGCACCACGGCAAATCCAATCCCCAGCACCATCGCCACCGCCGCGTTGACGAAGCTCTGGATATTGGCGTTGTAGGTGTTCTGCAGGCTCAGCAGCGCGGTGAGGTTCACCACCAGCGGCAGCGCGATCAGCATGGTCTTGGGGCGATGCAGTAACGCGCCGATCGGCAGGAACACCGCCGCCAGCACCAACACCAGCATCGGGAAATCGTGGATGGCCGGGAAGATGCCGAACAGATAGATGCCGGCGACCACGCTGGCCACCACCGCCCAGGTCAGGAACGACAGCATGCTCGGCGCCGGGTCGTCCTGCGCGGCGAAAAATGCGGCAGTCACCGCCGCCATCATCGCGCCGTTGCCGCCGCCTTCCCAGCCGATGCCGATCCACAGCACGCAGTACGCCATCAACGCAAAGCCCGCGCTCAGGGCGGAAAACGCGGCCATGCCGAAATCGATATGGCGGGGGGTGCTGGCCGCTGCCGGCGCATCGGTTGTGTCGCGCGGTGACCGGGTCATGCGCTGCAGCACCGAGGGGTGCATGCGCGAACGCATAGCAGGTTCGCTGTGTGCCGCGTCAGCCCGTTCGGATGATTCCGCCGTTGCAGCTTGTCTCGCCGCAGCCGGCATCGCGCGCAGCACCGGTATCGCCGTGCCGTGCACCACCGCCTGCTGCAGCGCGCGGCAGTCCTGCCACAGGTCGAGCAGCTCTTCCAGCCGCAGCAGCAGGCTGGCCAGCAGCAGATGCTCGATGTCCTGATCCACCACCGGGCGCAGTGCGGCGATGCGTGCGCGCAAGGCGCCGACGTCCGCATCGCTGCGTGCGTCCTCGCCCTGGTCCACCCAGGCTGCGACGTCCTCCAGCAGCGCGGCGGTGGCGAGCGGCAACGCAGACCCATCGCGCTGCAACGCATCCAGCCGATCGGCCATCGACGACAGCACCGGCAGCAGCATCAGCATGCGTGCGCGCAGCTGCTCCAGCGTGGGGACGGCACCGGCATGGCGTGGGTCGTCGTGGCGCACGAAGGCGATCAAGGCCTCGAACTGCACCAGATCGGCGGCCAGCCGATTGCGCGGTGCTTGCGACGGGCCGCGCTGCAGCACCTGCCGGCACCATTGCGCGGCGTCCTGCATCCAGTTGCCGATGCGCGCGGTGAGCATCGGCTTGACCGAGGCGGGGAAGACCAGCGCGGCGAACAGCACCGCCATCACCGTGCCCAGGATGATCTCCTCGCTGCGTGCCACCACGGTGTCGAAGATGCCCTCCGGCGCGGTCACTGCCGGGAAGCCGATGAAGGCGGTGGTGTAGCCGGCCAGCAAAAACGCATAACCGCGCGGGCCGCGATTGAGCAGCGCCAGGAACAGGCAGGCCGACAGCCACAACGCCATCGCCGCACTGAGCAGCAGCGGCGTTTCCACCAAGTTCGGCAGCATCACCAGGGTGGCCGCGCCGGCCAGCAAGGTGCCGAGCACGCGGTACACGCCCTTGGCGCGGGTAGGGCCGAGCAGCGGCTGGGAGACGATATAGACCGTGGCCATCGCCCAGTACGGCCGCGACAGGTTGCCGGCCAGCCCCACGTACAACGCCGCGATCGAGGCGGCGAAGGTCTTGGCCGAAAACAGCCAGGCCTGGCGATCGCGCAGCAGCGCACTCATCGCGCGGTAGTCGGGTCGGTGCGGCCGGCGGCTGCTTCCCAGCCGCCGCCCAGCGCCAGGAACAGCTGCAGTTGATCCTGCGAGACCTGCGCCTGCGCATTGGCCAGCGTCATGTCGGCGCTGGCCAGCGTGCGCTCGGCATCCAGGCTGGACAGATACGGCGTACGCCCGCCCTGGTACAAACGCCGGTTCTGCGCCGACGCCAGGTCGGCCTGTTGCTGCGCCTGTTCCAGCAGGTGCAGGCGGTCCAGATCCTGCGCGTAACGCGACAAGGCGGTTTGCACCTCGCGCAGCGCCTGCAGCACGGTGTTGTCGAACTGCGCCAGCGCCGCGTCCGCGCCGGCCTCGGTGGCGCGCACGCGCGCACGCGCACCGCCGGATGGCAGCGTCCACGAGATCAGCGGGCCGAACGACCAGGCATGCGTGGCCGGCTCGCCGAAGTCGGCCAGCAGGCCGGTGGCACCGATCGAGCCGCCCAGACGGATATCCGGATACAGCTCGGCGGTGGCCACGCCGATGCGCGCGGTGGCTGCCGCCAGCCGGCGTTCGGCCTGGCGCACATCCGGGCGACGCGCCAGCAGCGCGCGGCCGTCGCCGATCGGGATCGGGCGCTGCAGGGCCGGCGCGTGCGCACAGCTGTCCACGCCGGCCGGCACCTCGCCTGGCGTCTTGCCGAGCAGCGCGGCCAGTTGGTAACCGGCGGCCTGGCGGCGCGCGCGCAGCGGCGGCAGCGCCGCTTCCAGCATCGCCACCTGCGCGGTGGCGCGGGCCAGATCGGGCGGGGTGCCGCGGCCGGCAGCGATCAGGCGCTGGGTGATGTCGCGGCTGCGTTGCTGCAACTGCAGCGAATGCTCGGCCACGTGCAGCTCGTGGTTGGCGTGGCAGATCTCCACGTAACTGCCGGCCACCTGCGCGGCCACGTTGACCCGCGCCAGGTCGATCGCGGCCTGGGCGACCTGCGTGTCGGCCTGCGCGGCCTCGGCACCGCGTTGCAGCTTGCCGAACAGATCGAACTGATACGACACCCCGAACTTGCCATCGGCCAGGTTGAACACCGGCAGCTTTTCCTGCTGCAGGAAGGCCTCGGCCGAGACCTGCGCGCGGCTGACGCCAGCCTCCACCTCGTAATCGAAACCGCCCGCGTCCAGCGCCTGTTCGTACACCGCGGCGGCGCGGCGCAGGTTGGCACCGGCTACCTTCAACTCGACGTTGTCGCGCAAGGCCTGTTCGATCAGGCCATCCAGCATCGGGTCCTGGTACAGCGCCCACCAACGTGCCGGCAGCGGTGCGCCGGCCTGCACCTGGTCGTTGCCGGTGTCGCCAAACGCGGCATTGGCGGCCGGGCGCTGGTAGGCCGACTCCGCCGGCACCGCGTAGTTCGGCCCGACCGTGGTGCAGGCGCTCAATGCGGCCAGCAGCGTGGCCAGTCCCAGGGGACGTAACACGGTGCGGTTCATGGCGCGGCCTTGGCCGGCACGCGGGCAGGCGCGTTGGCGGCGTCGCGCACGGCGTCCGGCAGGATGGTCACGGTGGCGGTGCGCCCGGCGATCAGCTGCACATGCGCCGGCACCCGATCCAGCACGATGCGCACCGGGATGCGCTGCGCCAGCCGCACCCAGTCGAACGCCGGCGTGACGTTGGGCAAGGCGCCGGCGCTGCCGCTGCGGTAACGGTCCTCGATACCGGCGGCGATGCTCTGCACATGCCCGTGCAAGGTGGCCGGCTCGCCCATCAGGTGCACGTCCACGCGCTGGCCGGCATGCACGCCCTGCAGGCGGGTCTCTTCGAAATAGCCATCGACGCGGAACGAGCCGGTGTCCAGCACCGCCACCACGGGGCGCCCGGCGCTGACGTAATCGCCCACGCGCACGGTGCGGTCGCTGACATGGCCGTCGGCCGGGCTGCGCACCTGCGTGCGGTCCAGGTTGAGCTGGGCCAGGTCCACCGCCGATTGCGCGGTGGCCACCGCCGCCTGCGCTTTCTGCACATTGGAGCGGCGCACCTCGGCATCTTCGGCAGCCACCAGGTCCTGCAGGCTGCGGTCGCGCGCGATCTCGCGGCGCAACTGGCTCAAGGTGGCCTGGCGCTCGGCCAGCGCGGCGCGCGCCTGCTCCAGCGCGATCGCATAGCGCGCACGGTCCACCACGAACAGCAACTGCCCGCGCCGCACCGCCTGGTTGTCGGCCACCGCCACTTCCTCCACCAGCCCGGACACATCCGGCGCCACCTGCACTACATCGGCGCCCACGTGCGCATCGCGCGTCCACGGCGCTTCCATGTAATAACGCCACAGGTGCTGCAGCACCACGGCCGCCACCACCACCATTGCCAGGGTCAACAGCGCCGGCCCCGCGTTCTTGATCAGCTTTTTCACGATTGCATCCAACGGGTAAGGGAAAACAGGCCGCCCAGCAGCGCGATGTACAGCGCCAGGTTGAACAGCGCCGGGTGCCAGATATGCCGGTACGCACCGGCCCGGGTCAGCAGCGCGCCGATGGCGCTGTTGAGCAGGTAGGCCAGCGTCATCAACGCCAGCAAGGTGGGAACGAACACACCGTAGAGACTGAATTCGCCGTACATCGGGCACATCCTGGGAAGGGGAAACAACCACGTCCGGCGCCGTGCGCAATGCGCACCGGGCCATCCGGAACGTCACAACCGGCGTCGCAGCGCGACGCCCGACAGCGGGCTCAGTCGGGCTGACTCAGCCGCGCGTGCGCCTGCGCGATCTGCTCCCACAAGGTCAGCACCACCTGCACCTGCGCCTCGCTGAGCGCGCCGAACACTTCCGCGCGCAGCGCATCCAGGCGGATCTCGATGCGCCCGACCAGCGCCTGGCCCGCGTCGGTGAGCCACAGCTGGTTGGCGCGGCGGTCGCTGCTGTCGGCCTCGCGGCGCACCAGCGCCTGCGCGCACAGCTTGTCCAGCAGCCGCACCAGGGAGGGCCCTTCCATGCCCAGTTGCTGGGCCAGCGCGACCTGGCGGATGCCGCCGCCGGAGCGGCCGATCATCAACAACGGCCCGGTGCAGGCGCTGGACAGCCCGAATTCGGCAAATGCCTGGTCGGCCAGCCGCTGCCACTGGCGGGCGGCGACCAGCAGGCCGGAGCTGAGCTGGGCGCGGGAGGAGAGAACGCTGTTCGTCATAATAGATAGGATGCTATCAATTCAACAATGAATCAATAGTCACTGAACCCGGGCAAGCCGGCGCAACCGCCACTGGGGCCGCCGGCCCGTCCTCGGGTACCATGCTCGCCCCCTTTGGGTGCACCCTGCGCATGAGCCAGTCCGACCAGCCCGATTCCCCCGTCACCCAGGCCCAGGCCGAAGATGCCGTGCGCACCCTGCTGCGCTGGGCCGGCGAAGACCCGGCCCGCGAAGGCCTGCTGGACACCCCGCGCCGGGTCGCCGAAGCCTATGGCGACTGGTTCAGCGGGTACCGCGAGGAACCGCGCGAGTACCTGGAACGCACCTTCGAGGAAGTGGCCGGCTACGACGAGCTGATCGTGCTGCGCGACATCTCCTACGAAAGCCACTGCGAGCACCACATGGCGCCGATCATCGGCAAGGTGCACGTGGGCTACCTGCCGCGCGGCAAGGTGGTCGGCATCAGCAAGCTGGCGCGCGTGGTGGAAAGCTATGCGCGGCGCTTCCAGGTGCAGGAAAAGATGACCGCGCAGATCGCCCAGTGCATCCAGGACGTGCTGCAGCCGCGCGGCGTCGGCGTGGTGGTGGAAGGCTCGCACGAATGCATGACCACCCGCGGCATCCACAAGCGCGGCGTCAGCATGGTGACTTCCAAGATGCTGGGCAGCTTCCGCGAGGACGCGCGCACCCGCGCCGAGTTCCTGCAGTTCATCGAAGTGGGCGGCAAGCGTTGAGGCAGCCGTTGCCGTCGCCATGAAGCACCAGGCACGTATCGCCGGCTATCGCCAATTGCGCGAGCAGCCGGTGTGGAAACTGCTGGCCGCCGACCACGCGCCGGAGCTGATCGGCCTGCTGCAGACGGTGTTGCTGGACGGCGAACGCCGCCTGCCCTCGGCCGTGCTGCACGAGCGCCTGCAGCGCCAGCTCGACGCGCTGCGCGCCGACGAGCTCTCGCGCGAGTTGCCACGCACTGCGCAGGCCTATCTGGCGCATTGGCTGGCACAGGGCTGGCTGGAACGCCGCCTGCCCGAAGGTGCGGCCGAAGAAGAATACGAGTTGTCGCGCGCGGCCACCCAGGCCATCCGCTTCATCGTCGGCCTGCGCGAGAGCAGCAGCAGCGCCACCGAAAGCCGCCTGTCGCTGGTGATCCAGCAGCTGGTGCAGCTGGCGGGCCAGACCGAAGCCGACCCGGAGCTGCGCCTGGCCGCCCTGCGCGAAGAACGCGCGCGCATCGATGCCGAGATCGAACGCGTGGCCTCCGGCCGCGTGGCCGCGCTGGATGGCAAGCGCGCGCTGGAGCGTGCCCGCGACCTGATCCATCTCTCCGACGAGCTGGCCGAAGATTTCCATCGCGTGCGCGACGATTTCGAACAGCTCAACCGCCAGTTCCGCGAACGCATCATCGACGACGAGGGCGCACGCGGCGACGTGCTGGAGCAGCTGTTCAACGGCGTGGACGTGATCGCCGACAGCGAGGCCGGGCGCACCTTCGAGGCGTTCTGGAGCCTGCTCAACGACACCCAGCAAAGCAGCCAGCTCGATCAGGCGCTGGATGCGCTGCTGGCACGCGGCTTCGCGCGCAAGCTGGACCGGCGCGAACGCGCCTTCCTGCGCGGGTTGACCGGCACGCTGCTGGAGCGTGGCGGCGAGGTGCACACGGTGATGCAGCACTTCGCCCGCAGCCTGCGCGGTTTCGTGCAGAGCCGCGGCTATCTGGAGCAGCGCCGGCTCAATCAATTGCTCAAGCAGGCGCAGGGCGAAGCCTTGCAGCTGCGCGACAGCCTGCATGCCACCACCGCCACCGGCTACACGCAGGCATTGAGCGCTGCCCGCCTGCGCTCGCTGTCGCAATGGCGCCTGCACGACCCGCGCCTGACCCAGGTCGATGGCCGCGTGCAGGCCGCCGATGCGGCAGACATCTCGCTCGACAGCGTGGGCGATCTGGTCGCGCAATCGGAAATCGACGTGCGCAGCCTGCGCCGCGACCTGCACGAGCTGCTCGGCCAGCGCCCGCGCCTGACCATCGGCGATGCGCTGCAGCAGCGTCCGGCCGCGCAGGGCCTGGGCAGCGTGATCGGTTACCTGTCGCTGGGCACGCGCCACGGCGTGGTGATCGACGGACAGATGGAAACGGTGCAATGGGAAGGCGGCGACGGCGCCCTGCGGCGCGCACGCATTCCGCTGGTGTGGTTCACCCGGGAGAAACGCAATGAACTGGACTGAGGACACCCGCCTGGACGCGGACGAGGACAGTGGCGCGTCGGTCGATGCCGGCCGCACGCCGCTGACGGAGACATCGCCTGCACAGCCGCGCGGCGAACTGTTCCTGGGCGACACCGGCACGCTGCCGTTCGACGCGCGGCGCGCGCTGTGCCAGCTGCTGGCCGGCCCCAGCATCGATGCGCAACGCCACGGTGCGTTGTGGCCTGCGCTGCTGCGCAACGAGGCGGCGATCCGCCAGGTGTTGTGCGAGCTGTTCCTGGAGCTGGTGCTGGACCGCGAGGGCGGGGTGGCCTTCACCCGTCAGGCCGACACCGCCGAGCTGGAATCGCCGACCCTGCTGCGCAGCGCGCCGCTGACCTTTATCGAGTCGGTGCTGCTGCTGTTCCTGCGCCAGCAACTGGCCGAAGCCGATACGCGCGGCGAGCGGGCGGTGGTGGACGAAGCGCAGTTGGTGGAGGCCTTGTCGGTCTACGAGAAGAACGTGTCCACCGACCGCGCCGGATTCGCGCGACGGGTGCTGACGGCGATCGGCAAGATGCGCGAGAACCAGTTGCTGTCGCGGTTGCGCGGCAGCGAGGAGCGCTACGAGGTCTCGCCGGTGCTGAAGTTGCTGTTCTCGGCCGAAGACGTGCAGGCCCTGGTGGTGGCGTATCGCGGCTTGCGCGAGGGGGACGTTGCGCTCGACTAAGTACCTTCTCCCATCGGGAGAAGGTGCCCGAAGCGCGGATGAGCGGACGGCAGATCGCGATGCCCGATGCATGACGCCCGGGATGCGCGGAGTTTGTGTAGTCGTGTGTTGTGCGACGGATATCGGCTCTCACGCCCGGTCGAACGCGATCACTTTTTCCACGGGCTGCAGCAAGGCATCCAGCTTCCTTATCGGCCGCCGCCGGCCCACGTCAACGCAGACCACCGCACCCGTAGGAGCGGCCCAGGCCGCGAAGGGGCCGTACCGAATCACTCCCAGACCACAGCACCACCAGCCCAGCAACACGCAACACCCCGCTACAAACAGTCCTGATGTGAGTCGTCTTCAGCGTTACCCGTCATTCCGTATTGGTGAGTAAGCCATGAATTCCCAGTCCAACCTGTCGCCGGCACAGCCGGGTGCGTCCCTGTTCACTGATTCGCTTGCCGAGCAGCGCGCGCAGCAGTTCCGCATGCGGCGGTTGCAGGTGCACAACTGGGGCACGTTCAACGGCTTGACCGAGGTGCCGATCGCCGAGAAGGGCTTCCTGTTCGTCGGGCGCTCCGGGTCGGGCAAGTCGACCCTGCTGGATGCGATGTCGGCATTGCTGACCCCGCCCAGCATCGTCGACTTCAACGCCGCCGCACGCGAGGCCGAGCGCAGCGGGCGCGATCGCAGCCTGGTGTCGTACGTGCGCGGTGCCTGGGCCGATCAGCAGGACAGCGCCTCGGGCGAGATCGCCACCCAATACCTGCGCAGGGGCGCCACCTGGTCGGCGCTGGTGCTGGAATACCGCAACGCGCACGGCGAGACGGTCAGCCTGATTCGCCTGTTCTGGATCGCCGGCAGCGGCAATGCCGCGGCCGATGTGCGCCGCCATTACATGGTCGCGCCGCGCAGCTTCGATGTGGCCAGCGAGCTGGATGGCTTCGATCTGGATCTGCGCAGGCTCAAGGCGCGTCTTGGCGAGGAGGTCGCGCATTTCGACGGCTTTGCCGGCTACGCAGAGCGCTTTCGGCATGCGCTAGGCATCGGCAACGAGATGGCGTTGCGGTTGCTGCACAAGACCCAGTCGGCCAAGAACCTGGGCGATCTCAATGTGTTCCTGCGCGGCTTCATGCTGGACGAGCCGCGCACGTTCGAGGCGGCCGACCGGCTGGTGGAAGACTTCGCCGAACTCGACGGCGCACACCATGCAGTGGTCACCGCACGCCGCCAGGTGGAAACGCTCAGCCCGGCACGCGAGCACCATGCGGCGCTGATGGCCCTGCGCCACAGCGTCGGCGAGGTGCGCGAGCTGCAGCTGGGCGTGGACAGCTATCGCGAACAGCAGCGTCTGGCCTTGCTGGGGACGCGCCTGCACGAACTCGACAGCCAGGACCGCGGGCTGGCCGGCGAAGAAGGCCAGCGGCGTGAGTCGCTGGACAATCACGAACAGAAACTCGCCGGGCTGGAACGCGAACAACGCGCCGCCGGTGGCGAGCAGATCGAGGAACTCGAACGCGAGCGCGCCCGGGTCGAGCGCGAGCGCGACGAGCGCTTGCGGCGCCGCGTGCAGATCGAACAGGCCTGCCGCCAGCTCGGCACCGCCCTGGCCGCAGGCGCCAGCGGCTTTGCCGAGCAGATCGCGTACGCGCAGACCGTGCTCGAGAACGGCAAGCACGACGCCAGCGCGCTGGATGAGGCGATCGCCGAGCGCATGGGTGCGCGCCGCGACGATGAGCGGCGCTTTGCCGAGATCCGTGCCGAACTGGATGCGTTGAAGCGCGCCCCGTCCAGCATGCCGGCACCGATGCAGGCCTTGCGCGCGCGCCTGTGCGAGGACACCGGCATTGCCGAAGCGGCGCTGCCGTTCGTCGGCGAACTGGTGCAGGTGCGCGAGGATCAATCTGCCTGGCGCGGCGCGATCGAGCGCGTGCTGAGCGGTTTTGCGCAGTCGCTGCTGGTGGACGACCGCCATTACACGCAGGTCAGCGAATGGGTCAACCGCACCCAGCTCGGCACGCGACTGGTGTATTTCCGGGTACGCCGCAACGATGCGCTGCATGCGCGCACGCCGGATGCGCGTGCATTGCCGGGCAAGCTGCAGCTGCGCGAGCATGCCTTCACCGAGTGGCTGCGCAACGAGTTGATGCGTCGCTTCGACTACGAATGCGTCGACAACGCCGCCGCGCTGCGCAATGCCGACCGCGCCATCACCCGCGAAGGGCAGGTCAAGCATCCCGGCGACCGTTACGAAAAGGACGACCGCCATGCGGTCAACGACCGCAAGCGCTGGTTGCTGGGCCACGACAACCGCGACAAGCTCAAGGTGTTCGAGCGCGAAGCGCAGACGCTTGCCCAGCGCATCGCCAGCTGCGATGCCGACGTGGCCGCGCTGCGCAAGCAACGCGAGCAGGACCAGGAACGGCAGCTGGCCGCGCACACGCTGGTGGAGCGCGACTGGGACGAGATCGATGTCGGCCCCAAGCTGCAGCGCCTGAGCGACATCGACGAACAGCTGCAGCAGCTGCGCGAAGGCAACAGCGGCCTGCGCGCGCTCGGCCAGGCGATCGAGACCGCACGCACCTTGCGCGACCAGGCCAAGCGCACCTACGAGGACGTGCGGCTGGAGCGCGCGCAGCTGGCACGCGAGCGGGTCCGGCTGGAACAGCAGCACGCTGCTTGTGCCAGCCGTGCCGGCACCGCCGCGCTCACGCCCACCCAGCTGCAGGGCCTGCGCGAGCGCCTGGCGGCGTTGGCACCGCTGTCGCTGGACAATCTGGAGGCGCATTTCCGCGTGGTCGAGCGTGGCCTGGCCGAGCAACTGGCCGAGAGCCAGGGCCGCGACAGCCGGCTCAGCGCGCAGCTGCTCGATTGCTTCCGCAAGTACTGCCAGCAATGGCCGGAAGACAGCGGCGATTTCACCGTGAGCCTGGCCAGTGCCGACGATTTTCTCGCGCGCCTGGATCGCCTGGAGAGCGATGGCCTGCCGCGCCACGAGCACCGCTTCTTCGATCTGCTGCAGACCCAGAGCAAGAACAATCTGCTGGCCCTGCAGCGCCACACCGCCGAGGCCCACAAGGGCATCAAGCAGCGCATGGACGAGGTCAACGCCAGTCTGGAGCAGGTGCCGTTCAATCGTGGCACGCTGCTGACCATCGAGGTCAGCGACCGTCGCCTGGGCGAGGTGCAGGAATTCCAGCAACAGCTGCGCGCGGTGCTGTCGCATCAACAGACCGAAGACCGCGCACTGGCCGAAGCGCAGTTTTCCACCCTGCGCGCGTTGGTGGCACGCCTGGGCGCGCAGGAACCGGACGCACGCCGCTGGCGCGAGCAGGTGCTGGACGTGCGCCAGCATGTGGAATTCATCGGCGTGGAGCTGGATGCGCAGACCCGCGCGCAGGTGGAGATCTACCGCAGCGGCGCCGGCAAATCCGGCGGTCAGCGCCAGAAGCTGGCAACCACCTGCCTGGCCGCCGCACTGCGCTACCAGCTCGGTGGCGAAGACGGCGAACTGCCGCGCTACTGCGCGGTGGTGCTGGACGAAGCCTTCGACAAGGCCGACAACGAATTCACCGCGCTGGCGATGAACATCTTCGAGAACTTCGGTTTCCAGATGGTGGTGGCCACACCGCTGAAATCGGTGATGACGCTGGAGCCGTTCATCGGCGGTGCCTGTTTTGTGGAAATCAGCGGCCGGCATAACTCCGGCGTGCTGCTGATCGAATACGACGAGCAGGCGCAGCGACTCCAGTTGCCCGAGCGCTCGCGCGGGGACGAGGCCGCTGCAGCGGTGACGGAAAAGGCGGTGAGTGCTGCGCAGCGCGAGGATGCACCGCGTTCGACGCAGGGTGAAACGCGGATGGACAGCACCGCTGCCGTCTCTGGCGCTGAGGGCGCGGCACGTCAGGACGTCCCTGCACAGGACGACGTGGCGGCCAAGGCGGGCAGGCGCGCTAGCAAGGTCGCGCCGGCATCGACGCCGGCTGTTCAAGCCGCGCCGAAGCCCGCGAAAACAGCCGCTGCCAGCGCACGTGCGGGATCAGGCAAGTCGGCAGCGGCGAAGGCCGCAGCGGGCAAGGCCGCATCCGCCAAACCTGCATCAGCCGGGCGTGCATCGCCTGCAGCGGGCACAGCGCGCAAGCCGGCAACGCCGACCAAACCGGCCAGGACGCCAGCGAACACCGGGACGGCATCCAGGCGCGCGACCGCGTCCGCCAAACCGACTGCCAGGCCGAACAAAGCCGCGACAACAGCGGCAGCGCCGAAAAAGCCTGCTGCCAAGTCGACGGTAGCGACCAGGCGCGCCACCACTTCGCTGGGTGGCGCAACCAAGGCAACTGCGGCGCGTAGCGCGGCCAAGCCCGTGCCAACCAAAACCGCGGCCAAGGCGCGTCCCGCATCCACGCGCGGATCTGCAGGCAAGCCGCGCGGAAAACGCTGAGCGCGCCGCCTGGATGCCTGCGTCACCGCGCTGCGGTCGCAGGCGTCGCAGGTCGGGGACAGCAGACCACCACTCTCCCGGCGCACCGCGCACCGTGTCGGCGACGCTGAGTATGGAGTTCTAAGCGCCGTGCAGCAGATCCCAGCCCATCTTGCCGATCAGCACGATGACCAGCACCAGGAACAACGTGCGGATCAGCGGCGTGCCGCCGCGTAGCGCCATCCGCGTGCCGGCGACCGCACCGGCCACGTTGGCCACCGCCATCGGGATGCCGATCGCCAGCATCACCTGGCCGCTGGGCAGGAAGAACGACAGCGCCGCCAGGTTGGTGGCCAGGTTCACTACCTTGGCTGCGGCCGAGGCGCGCAGAAAGTCCAGCCCGAAAAAGCGGATGAACAGGAAGATCAGGAAGCTGCCGGTACCGGGCCCGAAGAACCCGTCGTAGAAACCGATCGCCGCGCCCATCGCCAAGGCAGTGATCAATTCGCGCCGGCCGATCTGGCGTGGCCGATGCAGCGCACCGAAGTCCTTCTTGATCAGCGTGTAGACCAGCATCGCGATCAGCAGCACCAGGATCAGCGGCCGCACCGCCTGCTTGGGCATCAGGCTGACCGCGGTCGCGCCCAGAAACGAAAACGTAAACGCCGCCACCGTGGCGTACAGCACCGGCCGCCACGGAAAGCGCACGGTGCGCGCATAGCGCCATGCCGAGGCACCGGTGCCGAACATCGCGCTGAACTTGTTGGTGCCCAGGATCAGCGACGGCGCCTGCTGCGGCAGGGTCGCAAACAATCCCGGCAACTGGATCAGGCCACCGCCGCCGACCGCCGCATCCACCAGCCCGGCGACAAAAGCGATGCACAGCAGCCACGGCAACTCGGTGGGAATCAGTTCCAGCAAGGCGGTGCTCCGCACGACGGGGCGACAGCATAAACGCGCAGAAACCCCGCCTCCCACTTCGCCGCTTCCCAATTCCCGCACAATCACCAGATGCCGACTTCCATACCCACCGATCCCTGTCCCTGCGGCCGCGCCGCCACCTACGCACAGTGCTGCGGGCACTACCACGCCGGCGCCGCCGCGCCCGATGCCGAAACCCTCATGCGTGCGCGCTACAGCGCCTACGTCCGCCGCGATGTGGGGTACCTGCTCGCCAGCTGGCATCCCTCCACGCGCCCATCCGAGCTGTCGCTGGACGAGGGCGGCCGCACCACCTGGCTCGGCCTGACCGTGCAACGCGCCATCGAGACCGGTACCGACACTGCCGAAGTGGCGTTCCTGGCCCGCTACCGCATCGGCGGCGGCAGCGCGGTGCGCATGACCGAACACAGCCGCTTCGTGCGCGAAGACGGCCGCTGGTATTACCTCGACGCGCGCTGAGCCGGGCTCAGGCGTGAGCGAGGTCAGCGGTCACGCTCACCATGAAGCTGTTCAGCCCGACGGACGGCACGGGCCGGCGCGGTTTCTCGACGCCACGTTCGCAGCCGATCCCGGAAGCTTGCCGCCTCGGCGGAGCTCGCCGCGGGGCGGACACGATGATGGCAACCTTCAATCTCTGGCAGTGGGTGCTTGTGGCCATCGTGGTATTTGCGATCGTGCTGCCGGCGTGCCTGGCCACGGCACTGATCTGGTTCGGCCCCCGCCACGACGCCCCGCGCAGCGCGCGCGCCCGACGTATGCCCGACACCAGCCCCTCCAGCCCGGCGTTGTCGCTGCTGACCGGCATCACCGGCGACGGTAGCTAGGCGCGGCGATCGACGCGGCTGGGTTGCCGCGGCGTCCTCGCCAGGCGGGCCGGACCGATGCCACTCCATCGGCACGCAACATCATTCTCCGACTCGCGCCACACGATCTCTGCGTCGTGCCCATCGCGCTGAAAAGCGTACGCACCGCACAGTCACCCCTGCGTATCGCTGCCGACCAGCGCAGCGCACGATGCCGTCGCAACATCACGGCCTGCACGCCTGCAACCAGCCAGGTTGGCTATCCTCGGCGGCTCGACCTGCCGCAGGAGCGTTCCACCGCATGACCTCCGTCCACACGCCGGCCATCGCGCCGTGATGCCGACCCGGCGCGTCCTGCCTGCGCTGTTGGCGCTGGCGCCGCTGATCGCCTGCGCCGATCCGGCCTTCGACCGCTGCCTGGCCGGCCTGCAGACCCAGGCCGCCGCCAAGGGCGTGGGGGCCGCCGACTTCCAGCGCTTCACCGCCGGCCTGGCGCCCGATCCCAGCGTGTTGCCGCTGCTCGATGCCCAGCCCGAGTTCACCACCCCGATCTGGGACTACCTCGCCAGCCTGGTCGACAGCCAGCGTGTCGCCGACGGCCAGGCCATGCTGGCCACCCACCGCGATTTGCTTACCCGCCTGTCCGAACAGACCGGGGTTGATCCGGCCACCATCGTGGCGGTCTGGGGCGTGGAGAGCGACTACGGCCGTGTCATCGGCAAGCGCCCGCTGCTGGTCTCGCTGGCGACGCTGTCGTGCGCGGGCCGTCGCCAGCCATTCTTCCGTGGCGAATTTCTCGCCTTGCTCGGCCTGCTGCAGCAAGGCGATCTGTCGCCGAATGGCTTGACCGGCTCCTGGGCCGGCGCCTTCGGGCAGACCCAGTTCATGCCTTCCACCTATGCCCGCATCGCGGTGGACGGCGACGGCGATGGCCGCCGCGACCTGGTCGCCAGCATTCCCGACGCGCTGGCCTCCACCGCCAACTATCTGGTCAAGGCCGGCTGGGAGCGCGCCCGTCCCTGGGGCATGGAAGTCCGCCTGCCTGCCGGCTTCGACGCCAGCAAGGCCGGCCGCACCCGGCGCCAACCGCTGCAGGCCTGGCAAGACGCCGGCCTGCTCGGCACCGATGGCAAGGCGCTGGCGCCGGCCGGTCTGCCCGCCGAAACCCCGGCCGCCCTGTTGCTGCCGGCAGGCGCGACAGGCCCGGCATTTCTGGTGTTCCGCAACTACGACGCGATCTACGCCTACAACGCCGCCGAAAGCTACGCGCTGTCGATCGCCCTGCTCGCCGACCGGCTGCGCGGTGGCGCCGGCCTGGTCGCCGCCTGGCCCACCGACGACCCCGGCCTGGGCCGGCCCGAACGGCGCGAACTGCAGCAATTGCTGCTGGCGCGCGGCCATCTGATCGGCGAGGCCGACGGCATGATCGGCACCGCCAGCCGGCGCGCCATCCAGGTCGAGCAGACCCGCCTGGGCCTGCAGCCGGCCGACGGCCGCCCCGGACAACGCATCCTCACCGCCCTGCGCGCCGCCCCACCGGTCGCCGGCGCGGCGGCCATCCGCGCCACGGCGTTCAAGCTGCCGGCCGCCTATCCCGCATTCGTCCAATCCCCCATCGTCCAGAAGGCACCCCCCATGTCCGACCTCACCGGCCTGCGCACAGGCGACTTCCACGGCTTTCCCTCGCTGTTGATCGACACCCCGTTCTCCACTGCGGCCATCAGCCTGTTCGGCGGCCAGCTGCTGTCGTTCGTGCCCAAGGGCGGGCAGGACGTGATGTGGCTGTCGCCCACCGCCAAGCAGCCGCCCACCCCGATCCGCGGCGGCGCGCCGGTGTGCTGGCCGTACTTCGGCCGCCAGGACCAGACCGGCGAGGTCCCTGCACACGGCTTCGTGCGCACCGTGCCCTGGCAGCTCACCGAGAGCCGGCGCGAGGACGACGGCACCCTGGTGCTCACGCTGACCCCGCCCAGCTTCGACGACCTGGCGCTGCGCCTGCGCATGACCCTGCGCATTGGCCGCACCCTCGAACAAAGCCTGATCACCGAAAACACCAGCCCGGCCCCGGTGCGCTTCACCCAGGCGCTGCACAACTACTTCCGCGTCGGCGACGCGCTCACCGTCAGCGTGCAGGGCCTGGACGGGCTGGACTACCTCGACAAGTACGAGAACTACGCCACCGCCCACCGCCAGCAGGGCGACTGGAGCTTGCGCGACCCACGCGACCCCGGCCGCAGCGATCGCATCTACACCAACGCCGGCGGCCGCTACACCCTGACCGACCCGGTGCTCGGCCGCCGCATCGTCATCGCCACCCAGGGCAGCCGCTCGCTGGTGGCCTGGAACCCGGGCGACGAGGCAGCCGCCAAGATGGCCGACGTGGGCGAGGGCTGGCGCCATTACGTCTGCCTGGAAGCGGCCAACGCCGGCCCGGACGTCATCGAACTCGCCCCCGGCGCCAGCCACACGCTGACCCAGACCATCAGCGTCGAGTAAGTGCAAGTTGGCACCAGGATCGCCCAGATCCTGCGCTGCCTTCCAACAGGAAAGAAGCAGCACGGCTCCCTTCTCCCGCCGGGAGAAGGTGCCCCGAAGGGGCGGACGAGGGTGCGGGCGAAGCCTCGTGCCACCTCACAATGCCTGTGGCTTCGCACGTACCCTCATCCCAACCCGCGCTCGGCGCCCCGCCCGCGCATGAGGCGCGGGCGCTCCAGGGCACGCGCGCCAGTGGCGCGCAAGCCATGCCTTCTCGCCCCGCAGGAGAGGGGCTTTCAGTGAGGGGGACCTTGGGCGTATCAGGCGACAGCTCATCCCCACAACTGCGCCACCCGGTCCACCGCTACACTCGCCGCTTCGCCCCACTGCGCAGCGCGATGTCCCTCCCAGCAGATTCCGCTCCCGCCACGGGCCGGCGCCGCGCCGCGCTGATCTTCATCTTCATCACCGTGCTGATCGACGTGCTGTCGTTCGGCGTGATCATTCCGGTGCTGCCGGATCTGGTGCGCCAGTTCACCGGGGGCGACTACGCCGTCGCCGCCGGCTGGATCGGCTGGTTCGGCTTCTTGTTTGCCGCCATCCAGTTCGTCTGCTCGCCGCTGCAGGGCACCCTGTCCGACCGCTACGGCCGCCGCCCGGTGATCCTGCTTTCCTGCCTGGGGCTGGGCCTGGACTTCATCCTGATGGCGGTCGCCCATTCCCTGCCGATGCTGCTGCTGGCGCGGGTGATCTCCGGGGTGTGCTCGGCCAGCTTTTCCACCGCCAATGCCTACATCGCCGACGTCACCCCGGCCGACAAACGCGCCGGCGCGTTCGGCATGCTTGGCGCCGCGTTCGGTATTGGCTTTGTCGCCGGGCCGTTGATCGGCGGCTGGCTGGGCAGCATCGGCCTGCGCTGGCCGTTCTGGTTTGCCGCCGGGCTGGCGCTGCTGAACGTGCTGTATGGCTGGTTCGTGCTGCCCGAATCCTTGCCTGCCGAACGCCGCACGCCACGCCTGGACTGGTCGCATGCCAACCCGCTCGGCGCACTCAAGCTGCTGCGCCGTTATCCGAAGGTGTTCGGCCTGGCCTCGGTGGTGTTTCTGGCCAACCTGGCGCACTACGTCTATCCCAGCATCTTCGTGCTGTTCGCCGGTTATCAATACCACTGGGGCCCGCGCGAGGTGAGCTGGGTGCTGGCTGGCGTCGGCGTGTGCAGCATCATCGTCAATGCGCTGCTGGTCGGCCGGCTGGTGCGCTGGCTGGGCGAACGCCGTGCGCTGCTGCTGGGTCTGGGCTGCGGGGTGGTCGGTTTCGTCATCTACGGGCTGGCCGACAGCGGTACCGCGTTCCTGATCGGCGTGCCGATCAGTGCGTTCTGGGCGATCGCCGCACCGGCCGCGCAGGCCTTGATCACCCGCGAGGTCGGCGCCGATGCGCAGGGCCGCGTACAGGGCGCGCTGACCAGCCTGGTCAGTCTGGCCGGCATCGCCGGTCCGCTGTTGTTTGCCAACGTGTTCGCCTGGTTTATCGGCACGGGCGCACCGCTGCATCTGCCCGGCGCCCCCTGGTTGCTGGCGGGTGTTCTGCTTGCCGCAGGCTGGGTCATGGCCTGGCGGCGGGCAGGGCGGGGGGCCGGCATAGCCCCCGCGGCACAGGGATGATGCCAACCTATTCAGCTTGTGCTCGCGCCCGCTTTATCTGATTTGCGCAGTCACTGCTAGGCTGATGCATTCCGTGCTGCGGCACCGCCTCCACTCATTATGTGTCCTGACACCCTGGCTGTTCCGCCCTCGGCCGCGCTCGCGCTGCGCCACGCCACGCAGGACGCCCACCGCCTGGTCGAGACGGTTCCGCTGATGCAGGCGCTGGGGCAGGGGCAGGTCGATCGCGCTGCCTACACGCTGATCCTGCGCCGGCACCATGCGCTGCTGGCCGGTTTCGAAGCGCAATTGAGCGACTGGCTCAGCACCCTGATCGGTGCCGGCTGGCAGTACCGCCGCCGCGTCCCGGCCCTGCGCGAGGACCTGCACACGCTCGGGCAGCCGCCGCAGGCGCCCATCGCGGCGCCTGCCGCCGGCAACGATGCCGCGCGCTGGGGCATGCTCTACGTCATCGAAGGCTCGCAACTCGGCGGGCGGATGATCGCGCGCACCTTGCGCAAGCAGCAGCCTGCGCTGGCTGATGCCTTGCGCTATTTCGAACTGGCCAACGACGATCCGGCCGGCTGGCGCCGTTTCCAGGCCGTGCTCGACCAACGCCTGGACACCTCTTCCGCGCGCGCGTCCGCCATCGACGGTGCGCAGCGCATGTTTGCCCACTTCCATACCTGTCTTGCAGCGGAGCCGCGCCCGTGAATCAGCCCACCGAACCCCTGGATATGGATGTCTGTGCGCGTGAGCCGATCCATATCCCCGGCCTGATCCAGCCGTACGGCGTGCTGCTGGTGATCGAGCCGGCTGACGGCCGCATCGTGCAGGCCAGCACCACCGCCGCCGACCTGCTTGGTGTGCCGCTGGCCGAGCTGCTGGGCATGGTCTACACGCAAGCGCTGGAACTGCCCGGCGAGCAGCCATTCGCGGTCGAGGACCAGGCGCAGCACCTGCTGCATGCCGACGTGCGCTTTCCCCTGCGTGCAGCACCCACCGAGCACCCCTGGGTGGCCGCCTGGCATCTGTATCCGGAGCAGTGGCTGGTGGAAATCGAGCCGCGCGACGCACGCCTGATGGACGTCACCCTGCGCGAAGCGCTGCCGCTGCTGCGCAGCATCGAGCGCGATCCCGGCATTGCCGAAGCCGCCGTGCGCGCCGCCAAGGGGCTGCGCAGCATGATCGGCTTCGATCGGGTGATGGTGTACCGCTTCGACGAAGAGTGGAATGGCGACATCATCGCCGAAGCGCGCCAGCCCGAGCTGGATGCCTATCTCGGCCTGCATTACCCGGCCACCGACATCCCGGCCCAGGCGCGCGCGCTGTACCTGCGCAACCGCGTCCGCCAGATCGCCGACGTCGGCTATCGGGCCTCGGCGATCGAACCCACCCTGCATCCGCGCCTGGGCACCCCGGTGGACCTGAGCGATGTCAGCCTGCGCAGCGTCTCGCCGGTGCATCTGGAATACCTGGCCAACATGGGCGTGACCGCCACGCTGGTGTCCTCGATCGTTGTCAACGACGCGCTGTGGGGGTTGATCGCCTGCCACCACTACAGCCCGCACTTCACCAGTCACGCCATGCGCGATGCCACCGATGCGGTGACCCGCGCGCTGGCCGGGCGCATCGGCGGATTGCAGGCGGTGGCGCGTGCGCACATGGAATCGGTGCTGCTCACCGTGCGCGAGAAGCTGATCACCGACTTCAATGACGCCGACCAGATGACCGTGGAAATGCTCGCCGACATGGCGCCCGACCTGATGGACGTGGTCGACGCCGACGGCGTGGCGATCTTCCATGGCGGCGAGATCAGCCGGCATGGCAGCACCCCGGACGCGGCCGCGCTGCGCCGCATCCGCGACCACATCGAATCCGAACACCACGATGCCCTGCGCGAAGATGCGGTCGGCGCCCTGCATGTGGATGCGATCGGCGAGGTGTTCCCCGAGCTGGCCGACCTCGCCCCGCTGGCGGCCGGTTTCATTTTCGTGCCGCTGATGCCGCAGTCGCGCAGCGCCTTGCTGTGGACCCGCCGCGAGCAGGTGCAGCAGGTCAAATGGGCCGGCAATCCGCAGCTGGCCAAGCTGCAGGACATTCCCAATTCGCGCTTGTCGCCACGCAAGAGCTTCGACCTCTGGCAGGAAACCGTGCGCGGTCGCGCGCGACGCTGGTCGCCGCTGCACCTGGAATCAGCGCGCAGCCTGCGCGTGCTGATCGAACTGATGGAGCGCAAGCGCTTCCAGCAGGATTTCACCTTGCTCGAAGCCTCGCTCTCGCGGCTGCGCGATGGCGTGGCCATCATCGAACGCGGCACCGCGGACGCGCACCGGCTGATGTTCGCCAACCCGGCCTTCGCAGAACTCAGCCAGACCGAAGTGGCCGACCTGATCGGTTGCGACATCCTGTCCCTGCTGGCCAGCGATGCCGCCCCGTCCAAGGTGGAGCTGCTCGAAGACGCGCTGCGGCAAGGGCGCGCCGCCTATGTCACCCTGCCGCTGCGCTCGCAGGGCGGCGCGCCGGTCTACCGTCAGTTCCATCTCGAACCGCTGCCCAGCCCCAATGGCGTCACCGCCCACTGGCTGCTGCAGCTACGCGACCCCGAATAAGCGCAACCCGCAACCGAATCGCCTGCCGCGGCCAGCAGTGGCTGACAAAACGTAGCCTGCAGTCGCCAGCGGGGTGCGGACGGCGCAGAAGCACCGCAGTGTTGAGGACTCCGCGCACCGGCCGCGCCCGCCTGGCGGTGCGCGCCGTCGTTTTGATCGCTGCCCTAGGCCCGCGGTCGCAACACCAGCAAGGTGATCGTCCCGGCCACCAGGCCCCAGAACGAGGCGCCGATCCCGCCCAACGTCAGCCCCGATGCGGTCACCAGGAAGGTGATCAAGGCCGCTTCGCGCTCGCTGTCCTGCTGCAAGGCGGCCGCCAGGCTGTTGCCGATCGTGCCCAGCAAGGCGATCCCGGCGATGGCCATCACCAGCTCGCGCGGAAAGGCGGCAAACACCGCCGCCACAGTCGCGCCGAACACGCCGATCAGCACATAGAACACGCCCGCGCTCACCGCAGCGGTGTAACGCCGCGCCGGATCCTCGTGCGCTTCGCGGCCCATGCAGATCGCCGCAGTGATGGCCGCCAGGTTCAAGGCATAGCCACCGAACGGTGCCAGCAGCGTATTGACCACTCCGATCCAGCCGATCGTCGGCGAGATCGGTACCGCGTAGCCGGAGGCGCGGATCACCGCCACGCCCGGCACGTTCTGCGAGGCCATGGTGACCACGAACAACGGAATCGCCAGCCCGAACAACGCCGCCCACGACAACGACGGCACCACCAGCACCGGCCGGGCCAGTTCAAGCTGCACGCTCTTCCACTGCATCAACCCGCTGCCGGCCGCAATCGCCACGCCGACCAGCAAGGTCGCGATCACCGCATAGCGCGCAAACCAGCGCCGCCCGGCCAGATAGGCCGCCAGCATCGCCAGCGCCAGCCACACCTGACTCTGCATCGCCACGAACAGGTCCAGCCCGAAGCGCAACAGCACCCCGGCCAGCATGCCCGAGGCCAGCGAGATGGGTATGCGTCGGATCGCCTTCTCAAATAACCCCGAGAAGCCGGCCAGCATGCCAAGCACCGCCGCCAGCACAAACGCGCCGACTGCCTCGCGCAACGGCACCCCGGCCGCACTGCCGATCAGCATGGCCGCGCCGGGCGTAGACCAGGCCGTCACCACCGGCACCCGGTAGCGCAGCGACAGCCCGATGCAGGTCACGCCCATGCCGATGCCGAGCGCCCACATCCACGAGGCGATCTGCGCCTGATCCGCGCCCAGGTGACGCGCCGCCTCGAACACGATCACCGCAGAACTGGCAAAGCCCACCAGCACCGTGACAAAGCCCGCGGCAATCGCAGGCAGGGACAGATCGCGAAGCAGGCTGCGTAAGGGAGACATCGGGTGCTCTCTATCTAGTGCATGCATTCTTACCGAGCACGCCGATGATCGATAGCGCAGCACCTTGCGTGGTCGGCTCTCTATCGACGCTCTTGTTGTCCTGCCTGGAAAGCACGATGTCGCTGCAATGCGGACACACGGCCCCATGACCCTGATAGAGAGAGCAGGCCGGATACACCGCAAAGTGCGTGGAATCAGGCGTGGCGCATGGGCGCAATGACGTCCGTGTCATGCCAGTGTCAAAAAGTGCTTGCACTTCTGCACAGTCTCGATAAACTGCGCGGCCTCCCTCAGGACGGCGGCGCTTCTCGAAGCATCGCAACAACGAACGGGGGCGAATCGGAAACATCACAAGGTGTTGACGAAACGGAAAAGCCGGCTATGATGGGCGGCTCGCTACACGGAAAGACGCTGCGGCGGATTGAAATGCAGCGGCGGCAACTTCCTCTTCACGAGGGGTTGACGAAGATGAAAAGCCTGCTAATATGGCCGGCTCGCTTCGCAGAAAACCTTCGGGTCCAAACGAAGCAGCGTCAACCACCTCGAAATGAGGTGTTGACGGCAAGAAAAAGTCCGCTATAATGGGCGGCTCGCTTCGACGGAAACGACGAAGCTGACGGGAACGGCGCTGAGGCCACTTCCCAATGTTCTTTGACAGTGTGCGCAGGTAATTTGTGCGGACGCCTGCAGGAAGGATGATTGTCCATCTTGCAGACGTTTAATCAAAATGCAACATATTAATTGCTTTGCAAGCGATAAGTTGCCAGTGGTTGAACTTCTGCAGCTAAAGTATTTGCCTTCGGGCATGTAATTTTAAGTGAAGAGTTTGATCCTGGCTCAGAGTGAACGCTGGCGGCAGGCCTAACAC
>NZ_QVIF02000010.1:0-211834 GCF_009835065.2 Xanthomonas sp. LMG 8993
ATGCCGCGTAAGAGCCTACACGGACGTACTTGCGGCGTGTCCCGCGAGGGTGGGCGGGCAAGGGCCCTGCAGCCAAGTCACAAACCAGCCGCTCTGCAGCAAACGGGGTGGCCGCCATCCAGGTGCTCGGCAGCGCGGCAAGCCAACCAGCGGTGCGTCAATGGGCGCCAGTGGCGCTTAGCCGCTGACCCGCAGCAGCGAATTGGCCGACTGCGCGTTGTCGTCGCCATTCTTGATGATCTTGACCTGCATTTCGAACTGCCGCTGCAGCTGGATCATCTCCACCAGCGCGCCGGCGGCGTCCACGTTGCTGCCCTCCAGCATGCCGCTGTTGATGGTCTTTCCGGTGGCCACCGCAAACGCCTGCGCCGGGTCGGTGCTGGTGTTACGCATCAGCCCGTCCGGGCGCCGCGTCAAACGGTCGGCGGGGGCATCGACCACCTTCATCTTGCCGACGATGGCCATGGTCTGCGGGCCTTCGCCCTGCGGAATGATCGAGATGCTGCCGTCACTGCCGATCTCCATCGCCTGGTGCGGCGGGATCGTCATCGGATTGCCGCCCTCATCCAGCACCGCATGCCCATTGGCGGTGACCAGCTGGCCGTTGGCAGTAAGCGCCAGCTCGCCGTTGCGGGTGTAGGCCTCGCTGCCGTCGGGCGACTGCACCGCCAGCCAGCGGTCCTGCTGCAGCGACACGTCCAGCGGGTTGCCGGTGACCTTCTGGTGGCCCTGGCTGCGGTCGAAACCCTGGTCCACATGCAGCGCATCGATCCGCGACGGATAGCCCTTGCCCTGGATCTTGAACGCCTCGGTATTGGCCAACGCAGCCTTGAACCCCACCGTATCGACGTTGGCGAGATTGTGCGACACGGTGCCCTGCGCCTGCAGGGAGGCGCGGGCGCCGGTCATCGCAACGTAGAGAGCTTTGTCCATGAGGCACCGGGATTGGGGAGTCGGGATTCGGGATTCGTAAACGCGGGCTATTGCGACCTGGCAGAAGAGGGGGGCAGGGCCGGTATCCGCTTGACGGAGTACCGGCTCTTGCCAATCCCTAATCCCCAATCACTCATCCCAGCCGTTAACGAATATTGATGATCGTCTGCGTGACCTGATCCTGGGTCGAGATCATCTGCGAGTTGGCCTGGAAGTTGCGCTGGGCCACGATCATGTTCACCAGCTGCTCGGTCAGGTCCACCGTGGAGGATTCCAGCGAGCCGGATTCGATCTGGCCCAGGTCCGAGGTGTCCGGCGCGCCGGTGCGGGCGGCACCGGAGGTGTAGCTCTCGGCCCACATGTTGTTGCCCTGCGACTGCAGGCCCTGCGGGTTGACGAAGGTACTCAGCGCGACCTGGCCCAGCGGCTTGTCGGCGCCGTTGGAGTAGCGCGCGAACACCACGCCGCTGGTATCGATGCTGATCTCGTTGAGCTTGCCGCTGGCATAACCGTCCTGGCGGGTGTCACGCAGCGCGAAGGCTTCGCCGTACTGGGTCGAGCCGCTGACGTTGAGCTGCATGTTCAGCACGCCGGCGCCGGTGCTCGGGGTGAACGGGTCCATCGTGATGATACCGTTGGCCGGGGTGGTCAACGCGCCGGTATCGGAGAACTGCAGCGTGGTGGGCGCGCCGACCGCGGCACCGTCCACGTAGTTGTGCACCTGCCACTCGTTCGGGTTGGCGGTCTTGACGAAGTAGGAGGTCTGCACATGGCTGACGCCCAGCGAATCGTAGACGTTGATGCCGCCGGTGGAGTGGCTGTAGGTCTTGTCGTCGGCCGGGCTGAACGGGGTCACCGACGGGGCGGTGGCATTGCCGGGCAGGGTGAAGGCCAGGTTGACCGTGGAGGTCGACTTGGGCGGACTGTCGGTGGTCAGCAGCTGCAGGTCCGACAGGCGGCCGACGTCGAAGCCGTTACCGCTCGGGTTGGGGGCGAAGACCTGCAGGCGCGCGCCTTGCGGATTGATCACGTAGCCATTGGCATCGGTCTGGAAGTTGCCGGCGCGGGTGTACATCTTGGCGCCGTTGGAGGTCACGGTGAAGAAGCCTTCGCCGGAGACGGCCAGGTCCAGGCTGCGCCCGGTCGGATCGATATTGCCCTGCGAGAACTGCTGCGCCACATTGCTGACGCGCACGCCCGAACCCACCGCGTTGCGCGACAGGCCGTAGCTGGTGCTCTGGAACATGTCGGCAAACTCGGCACGCGATTCCTTGAAACCGGTCGTGTTGACGTTGGCGATGTTGTTGGAGGTGACGTTCAGATCGGCATTGGCTGCGTTGATGCCGGACAACGAGGTATTGAAAGCCATGGATGAGGTCCTTTAAGTGTCGGTTGCCGGCTCAGCTGACGCGGAGCACGTTGGCGAGCGGGGAAGTGCCTAGCCCGGTCAGGTTGAGATACAGGCCGTCCGAGCCGATCGTGACGCTGTCCACCGGCGCGTCGACATAGGTGGACAACTTGCTTTTGGAACCGGCGGTGTCGGTCTGGGTGGCGGTCACGCCGTACTTGCCGGCGGCCATGCGGTTGCCGTTGGCATCGGTGCCGTCCCAGGCAAACGACACTTCACCGGCGGCGCTGGCCGGTACGCTGAGCTGTTTGACGAAGGCGCCGTTGGCATCGGTGATTTCGAAATTGACGGTGCCGGCCGAGGTCGCGGCGACCACGCCCTTGGCCGAATTGGTGGCATCGATGGCGAGCTGTGCGGAGGGCACCAGCACGTTGTGCCCGACCAGCGAGGCGCCCTTCAGCACCTGATCGCTGCTCTGCGCCGCCGAGAAGCTGCTGACCTTGGTATTGAGGTCGCCGATGCCCTGCACGGTGGAGAACTGCGCCAGCTGGCCCAGAAACGCGCTGTTTTCCATCGGCTTGAGCGGGTCCTGGTGCTGCAGCTGCTCGGTCATCAACTTGAGGAAGTCGGCCTGGCCGAGCGATTCCTCCTTCTTCTTGGTCGCTGTGGCGCTGCTGGAAGTCAGCCCGAGGCTGGTGTAGAGGTCACTACCGATCGTGCTCATGTGAAAGGGTCCGTAAGGGAAGGGTCAGCTAGGAGGGTCAGCGACCCATGGTCAGGGTGGCGAGCGCCAGTTCCTTGGCGGTGTTGAGCATTTCCACGCCGGCCTGGTAGTTGCGCGAGGCCGAGATCATGTTGACCATCTGCGAGACCGGGTCCACGTCCGGCGAGAACACGTAGCCATCGGCATCGGCCAGCGGATGGCCGGGCTCGTAGCGACGGATCGGCGGCGCGTTGGTGGTGGTGATCTCCTTGACGTTCACCGAGGTCAGGCTGGGGTCCTGGCGACTTTGCTGGGCCTGGAAGATCGGCTCGATCGGCTTGTAGGTCGCCTCGGCCGAGCCAGCGACGGAGTCGGCATTGGCCAGGTTGGAGGCGATGGTGCTCAGGCGGACCGACTGCGCGTGCAGCGCCGAGCCGGCCACATCGAAGATGGGTAGATTGCTCATGACTTATTGGCCGGTGATCGCGGTGAGCATCGAGCGCACCTTGGATTCGAGGAAGCTCAGCGAGGCGCGGTATTCCAGCGCGGCGCGGCCGTAGGCAGCACGTTCGGCATCGGGATCGACGGTATTGCCGTCCAGGCTGGGCTGGTCGGATTCGCGGGTGATCTGGAATGGGTTGAGTCCGGCACTGCTGCCGATCTCGTAATGCTTGGCGTCGGTGGTCTGCAGCAGGGTGCCGTCGCGCACGCCTTCGGCCGATTTGAGCGCCGCCTCGAAATTCAGATCCTTTGCCTTGTAGCCAGGGGTATCCACATTGCTCAGATTGCTGGCAATGAGCTTCATGCGCTGCTCGCGTAGCGGCAGAGCATCGCCGTGGATGCCTAGAAAGGACGAGATGGAATTGGACACGGTGCTCTCCCGCGAAGTGTTACCAGGGAGAAAGCAATGTTTGTGCCAATCGAGGTGGTGCGGGCCGCGGAACGCGGAGAACAATCGGAGCTGCCGACGAACGGCGCTTGGCCGTCCGGGAGAAGCGGTGAACCTGCGTCCGTCGCGGAGCTGGTTCACTTAGGCGCCAGGCCGGAAGGTTCGGCACTAACCGAGGCGCGGTCCGGCCACGTCCGGCGTCAGCGGATGTCACTTTAAAGCGGGTTGATGCACACCGCCCCGACTTCAATGCTGCCGGGCTCTTGGAAGCCCGGCGCAGCGCCTTGTCGCTGCCATCGGCTCCGACCCGGCAGCCGCCTGGCAAGCTCAGGCCGCTTCGGCGACCACTTTCAGGCGCGCCAGCACGTAGTCGGCCAATTCGTGGGCGCTGTACTTGGCCACGAAGGCATTGGCGCCCACCTGCTCGACCATGGCATTGTTGAACACGCCCGACAGCGAGGTGTGCAACAGCACGTACAGGCCTTGCAGGCCCGGCGTGCGCCGGATTTCCGTCGTCAGCGTGTAGCCGTCCATGGCCGGCATTTCGATGTCGGAGATGACCATCGCATAGCGGTCGGCCGGATTCTCGCCTGATGCAGCCACCTGCAAGAGGTGGTCCAGCGCCTGGCGGCCGTCGGACAACAAGGTCGCCGAGACGCCGAGCTGGTCGAGCACGCTGCGGATCTGCTGGCGCGCCACGCGCGAGTCGTCCACCACCAATACCTGGAACTGCCGGTCGTAGGCGACCAGCTGCAGCGAGGGATCCAGCTGCACGTCCTTGCTGACCTTGGCGATGTCGGCGAGCACGCTTTCCACGTCGATGACCTGGATCAACTCGCCCTGGAAGCGCGTCACCGCCGTCAAATAAGTGGCTTCGGCGCCCAGTTCCGGTGGCGGGTGGATATCTTCCACCGCAATATTGACGATGCGCTCCACGCCACTGACCAGAAAGCCCTGGACCGAGCGGTTGAATTCGGCCACCACCAGATAGCCGGGGCCGTTTTCCGAGTGCGCATCGCGCTCCGGGTGGCCGATCGCCAGGCCCAGGTCCAGCACCGGCACCGAGCGCCCGCGCACGTCGGCCACGCCGGCGAACTCGGTCGGCAGGCCGGGCACCTGGAACAGCTCCGGGCGGCGCAGCACCTCCTGCACCTTGAACACGTTGACGCCAAAAAGCTGGCGCCCGCCCAGCCGGAACAGCAGCAGGGCCAGTCGGTTGTGGCCAGCCAGACGCGTGCGCTGGTCGATGCGGTTGAGCAGATCGTGGGTCATGGGGCAGATATCGACAGCGCCCTCGGAAAACTTGAGTGGTTTTAAGTTTGGTGTGGGGCGCTGTCGGGAGTCGGGATTCGGGATTCGGGATTGGCTCAAGCGCCGGGATCTGGTGATTTGGGATTGGGGATTGGCTCAAAGGCGTGAATGAGCGCGTTGGTCAGGCCGTTGCTGCTTCTGCAGCCCTGAAGACTTCGGAGACAGTTGGTCGGATAGACGCGCTGGCTCAAAGGGCCTTGGCACCGGCCAAATGAATCACCCGCCAAGCCGCTTTTACAAATCCCCAATCCCAACTCCCCAATCCCGGCAAAAAACAGGCACGCCTCTTGCACTGTCTGTTCCGTCTCCCTCCGGATCTGGTCCCATGCGCCTGCTCCTGCTTGTCATCTTGTTGGCTGCCGCTCCGGCCTGGGCCCAGAGCTATCAGTCTGTCGATTCCATCCGCGCTGCGGCGCTGGCCACCGTTGGCTCGGATGCCGAGGCCGAGGCCACGCTCGATCCGGGCTTGCGCATGCCGGCCTGCCCGATCGCGCTGCAGGCGCAGCCGACCGGCACCAATACGGTGGAAGTGGCCTGCCCGCAGCCGGCCGGCTGGCGCCTGTTCGTGCCGCTGAAGGTGCGCCGCAACCAGGATGTGCTGGTGCTGCGCCGGGGCATCAGTGCTGGAGAAGTCATTTCGCTGGCCGATATCAGTATCGAGAAGCGCGATGCCGCGCGCATCGTCGGTGCGGTGCTGGCCGATCCGGTGGCGGCGGTGGGCAAGACTGCCCGGCGCATCCTGCCGGCCGGCTCGCTGCTGTCGGCCAACGATCTGGTCACGCAGCGGCTGGTCCGGCGCGGCGATACCGTGCCGCTGGTGGCGCGCAATGGCGGGCTGGAGGTGCGCATGAGCGGTCGCGCGCTGTCCGATGCCGGCGAGAACGAGCGGGTTTCGGTGGAAAATTCCTCTTCGCGCCGGGTGGTGCAGGGGATCGTCGAAGCGAGCGGGACCGTTGTGGTGTCCAGATAGAAAATCGCTATAAAGTTTTTTTTTGGCATGCCGTTATCCCCTACGACCTGTAGAGGAGTTCCCGACATGAGCCAGAAAATCGAAGGCAATCTACCGACCGCTGCAACCCTTCGTACCGCGGCCACGAGCAGCAAGATCGCCTCGGCCGGTGAAGATCGCGCGTCCCCGATCGCCGCATTGCCGCCGACCGACAGCGTCAAGCTGACCGGTGAGGCGACCAACCTGCAGAACCTGCAGCGCACGCTGTCGCAGTCCTCGGCGATCGACACCGGTCGCGTCCAGGCAGTGAAGGATGCGTTGCAGAACGGCAGCTACTCCATCAACCCGGATGCCATCGCCAGCCGCATGATGGATCTGAATCAGCAACTGGCGGGCTAATCCCCGACCCAAAGGATGAACGTGAACGAGTTCCTGCAACGTCTCAGCGATGCGCTGGCCGGCGAACGCCAGGCATTACTCGAGAACGACATCGATGGGTTGATGCGCCATACGCAGGACAAGCTGTCGGCACTGCGCGCGCTGGAAGCGGCAATGCCCCAGGGCGAGGAAGAGCGGCTGCGCGAACTGGCCGAAGCCAATCGCGCCAATGGCGCGCTGCTGGCACGCCGGCGCCGCGAAGTGAACTGGGCACTGCGTCATCTGGGCCGCACCGAGAGTGCGCCCTCCTACGACGCCAAGGGCCAATCGAGCGTGCTGCGCGGCGGTCGTTCGCTGGCAGTGGCCTGAAGCACCGCAGCGTGCCCGAGCGCACGCGCAGGCTGGACCAGGTGTTTGCGGCGCAGCTTTGAGCTGCCCGGCGTGCAAGAGCGTGGCCCCGCGCAATACGAGGCCTGGGCGGTTCGGCGTATATTGAAGTGTCCTCTACGCTGCCCTGTCCCGTGACTGCCAAGTTTTTTCTCAATCAAACCCTGTTACCGTCCTCGACCATGCTGCGCGCCTTCGGCGACCAGATGCTCGAGGGCGTGCTGCTGTTCCGCGCCGACGGACAGCTGATCCTGGCCAACGCCATCGCCCGCCAGAGCCTGTGCAAGGAAGATCCTGCCGACGACCGCAATCTCGGCGAACGGATCTCGCAGGTGCTGCCGTCGGATGCGCTGAATCAGGCGCGCAGCAAGGGCAGCTGGACCGGCAGCCTGCCGGTGGCCGATCGCGTGGTCATCGCGCATCTGTACTACAACGAGGAGCAGGGCGTCGGGCACTTCCTGGCGCTGTTCCACAACATCGAAGGCCAGCAGGACTACGAGCGCGAGCTGCAGCAGCGCCATGCCGAACTGCGCCAGGCCTATCTGCGTTTGAACGGCGCGCAGGACAAGCTGCTGCAGTCGGAAAAGATGGCCTCCATCGGCCAGCTGGCTGCCGGCGTGGCGCACGAAATCAACAATCCGATCGGTTACGTGCACTCCAATCTCGGCAGCCTGCAGGAATACCTGCGCAGCCTGTTCACGCTGATCGAAGCCTATGAGCGCGCACTGCAGGCGCCGGATCCGAAGGCGCTGATTCCGGAGATCGACGAGATCCGCAACCGCGCCGACATCGACTTCATCAGCCGCGACCTGCCGCAGTTGATGGCCGAATCGCGCGAGGGCATCGAACGGGTCACCCGTATCGTGCGCGACCTCAAGGACTTCTCGTATTCGGACCGGTCCGAGTCGTGGAAGATGGTCGACCTGCATGCCGGTCTCGAATCCACGATCAACATCATCTGGAACGAGCTCAAGTACAAGGTCACGCTGGAGCGCAATTACGCCGAGCTGCCGTTGGTGGAATGCCTGCCGTCCGAGCTCAACCAGGTCTATATGAACATGCTGCTCAACGCCGGCCAGGCGATCGTCGAGCGCGGCACGATCACCGTCACCACCGGCCGTGACGAGACCGAGAATGTCTGGATCCAGTTCCAGGACAGCGGCGCGGGCATCGCCCCGGACCTGCTGCAACGCATCTTCGACCCGTTCTTCACCACCAAGCCGGTCGGCAGCGGCACCGGCCTGGGCCTGTCGATCTCCTACGGCATCATCAACAAGCACCACGGCCGCATCGACGTCGAAAGCGTCCCGGGGCAGGGCGCCAGTTTCCGGATCGTGCTACCGGTGCGGCAGCCGCGGTAGCGCTTCGCGCTGGGATTGGGGAGTCGGGATTAGGGATTGGCAAGAACGGTTTTGCCGCGCTCTTGCCGTCTGCCTTGCTCAGCGAATCTCCGATTGCGGCTCAGGAATATCGCTGTTGGCTTTTGCTTTTACCAATCCCCAATCCCGAATCCCTACTCCCGGCCGTTACGCAGCTCATCATGCGTGCGAAATGCCTGACGAATGTGCTCGCGCAGCTCGTCGTCGTTCCAGGGCTTGGTCAGGAAGCGGTAGATCGCGCCGCGGTTGATCGCTTCGGTGACCGTGGCCAGGTCGGTGTAGCCGGACAGCACCAGGCGCACGGTGTCGGGGTAGAGCATCTTGACCCGGCCCAGGAACTCGGTGCCGCTCATGTCGCTCATGCGCTGGTCCGACAGGATCACCTGCACGTCGTTGGTGGCGAGCAGGTCGAAGGCGTCGCGCACGTTGCCGGCGGCCAGGATGCGGTAGCCATCGCGACGGAACAGGCGCACCAGCGAGCGCAGCACGTTTTCTTCGTCGTCCAGCAGCAGCAGCGTGCGGTCGGGGCGGCTTTCGGCGAACGATTCCGGGCGCAGGTAGCGGCGGCGTAGCGCCATGCCGGCCGACTCGGCCGACATCGGTTCGCCGAACAGATAGCCCTGGAAGATGTCGCAATCGTTGCGCCGCAAAAAGCCCAGTTGCGCCTGCGATTCCACGCCGTTGGCGATCACTGTCATGCCGAGCTGGTGGCCCATCGCGATGATCGCGCGGGCAATTGCCGCCTCGCGGCTGCCGGCCGGCGCGCTCTTGATGAAGCTGCGATCGATCTTCAGCCGGTCCACCGGATAGCGCACCAGCGCGCTCAGGCTGGAATCGCCGGTACCGAAGTTGTCCAGGCTCAGGCTGATGCCTTCGTTGCGCAGGTTGGCCATTGTCTCGTGGACGAAGTTGACGTTGTTGGTCAACGCGCTTTCGTTGATCTCCAGCGTGACGAACTGCGCCGGCACGCCGGCGGTCTGCAGCATCGCCATCACTTCGTTGAAGAAACCCGGGCGCAACAGCTGCAGCGTGGACACGTTGACCGCGATGCTGAAATCGTCGAAGCCCTGGTCGCGCCACAGCCGCGCCTGGCGTACCGCGTTCTGCAGCACCCATTCGCCGATCTGCACGATCACCCCCAGACGCTCGGCGGTGCGCATGAAACGCTCCGGCACCAGCATGCCCAGCGTGGGCGACTGCCAGCGCAGCAGCGCTTCCATGCCGACGATGCGGCCGTCGCGTGCGCTCACCAGCGGCTGGTAGCGCAGCCGCAGTTCGCCATGCGGGATCGCATCGACGATCTGCCGCGCAATGATGCTTTCGCTATGCGCATTGGTGGTCGAGTTGCGCGTGTACAGCCGCACCGTATTGCCGCCTTCGCGTGCGGCCTGGTAGCTGGCTTCTTCGGCGTAGTCGAGCAGGATCGACAGCGAGGTCGAGTGTTCCGGGCACAGGCTGATGCCGACCTTGCCGGTCATGAACAAGGTGTACGGCAGCACCGACAGCGGCAGTTCCAGCTGCTGGCGGATCTCTTCGGCAAAATCCTCCGGCAGCGGGGTGTCTTCGCGACGCACCGCCACCACCACCATTTCATCGCTGCCATGACGCCACAACTTGCCGCGCGTGCCGAGAAAATCCTGCAGCCGGCGCGCCACCAGCGTCAGCGCCTGATCACCGACTTCGGCACTCATGTTCTCGTTGATCGAGGCGAAGTGATCGATATCGATGTGGAACACCATCAACGGCGGGCCGCCGGATGCGGCAGCGTCCACCAGATGCAGCAGTTCGGGGTTGCCCGCGCCCAGGCGGGTGGGTTTGACGATTTCCAGTCCGGGCGGGATTACGGGGCTCCACATGACTTAACGTCCACCATCGTCGTGGACGGACTCGCCGACCGGGTGATAGGGCAGGCGCAACGTCACGCGCGTGCCTGCTCCGGGTGCTGATTCTATCGCGAGCGCACCGCCGACGGTTTGCGCACGCTCACGCATCACGATCAGCCCGAGCCCACGCGGGCCTTCCGGCTCGAAGCCATCGCCGTCGTCGCTGACTTCCAGGCGGAAGCTCTCGCTGTCGATCGAGTACAGCCGCATGTGCACTTCGCCGGCGCAGGCGTGGCGCAGCGCGTTGGTCAGGCTTTCCTGCGCAATCCGGAAGCACGCCTGCTCGATCTCGTTGCCCGGGCGCACGTCCAGTGCCTGGATATCCAGCTCCAGCCGCACCGGCGATGCGCGAAACAGCATCGAGGCCTGCCAGCGCAGCGCCGCTTCCAGGCCCAACGCATCCAGCTGCGGCGGACGCAACAGCATCGACAGGTTACGCAGCTTGGTCACGGTGCTGTCGGCCAGCGACACCACTTCCAGCAGGTCTTCGCGGCGCGCGTCAGGATCCGGCTCGTCCAGCGCCGCATGCGCGGACAGCTTCATTGCCGTGATCGCCTGGCCGATGTCGTCGTGCAGATCGCGCGAGATCGCGCGGCGTTCGTCCTCCTGCAGCGAGAACAGGCGCTTGGCCATTGCCTGCAACTCGGCATTGCTCTCAGCCAGCGCATCGCGCATGCGCTCGGGTTCGCTCAGGTCGCGTACCACCAGCAATTTGCAGCTGCGTCCGCCATAGCGGATATCGCCGGCCGACAGGCCGGCATAGAACGTGCTGCCATCGCGACGGCGCATCGCCCGTGCGCTGGACACCGGCTCGTTGCGATCGCTGCCCGCGCGCAGGTACTCGCGCACCACCGGCAGGTCGCTGTCGCCGACCAGCGTCTGCAGCGGCTCGCCCAGGATGGTTTCGCCCTGGAAACCGAACTGCACAGAACCGGCGGCATTGGCATACATCACGTGCTCGTCGGCCAGGATCAGCACGCCATCGGGCAGCACCCTGACCAGCTCGCGGAACTGCTCCTCGCGCTCGCGCAGCAAGCGGCGCGACTGCTCGCGCTCGCTGACGTCCTGCAGCGTGCCATGGATATGCCGGGCGCCGTTCGGGTTGGTGACGCTTTCGGCGCGCAGATGCACGGTGCGCGGCTGCGAATCGCCGCCGGTCAGCGGCAGCAGCACATCGATCTGCACGTCGCCACCGGTGCACATGTCCTCGATCATGCGTTCGATCCGCGCCTGGGTGGCGGTGTCCGAGGCGGTCAACAGTTCTTCCAGCCGATGCTCGCGCCGATGCATCGGCACGCTGCGGCCGAGCAGGCGGTACACCGCCGGCGAGTAGCGCCCCAGTCCGGTCGCGCGATCCAACTGCCATGAGCCAAGCCGCGCGATGCTCTGCGCCTCTTCCAGCCGTTGCAGCGCCTCGTCACGCAGATGCTGCGCCTGGCGTTCCTCGCTGCGGTCCACGGTGACCACCAGGCGGGCAGGGCCGCTGGCCAGATGCAGCTGGTTGCTGCGGATCTCGACATGGCGCGGGCCGCTGCGGGTCAGCAGATCCTCGTGCAGGGTGCAGGTGGCGTCGCCCTTGGCGCGGATCTGGGCGATGATTTCCTCCAGGCGCGCGCCGTCGGCGTTGGGCCAGATCGCCTGCAGCGTCTGCTGCAGGAATTCGTCGCGCTCCCAGCCGAAGAATTCCAGCGCTGCCGGGTTGGCATCCAGGATGCGCAGCGTGGCCAGGTCGTAGATCAGCGCCGGGCTGGGCAGGGCCAGGAACTTGGCCTGCAGCACCGCCTCCGATTGCGCCAGTTGCGCGTGCTCTTCCACGATCAACGCCACGAAACGGCGCAGCACCAAGTGGATCACCACGCTCGACACCAGCAGGAAGCTGGCGTCCGACCAGCGTTCCGGCATGGCAGCGCCGGCCAGGTGCAGCAGCCGGTTGCCCAGCAGCAGCCAGATCACCCCGACCAGCAAATACAGCCCGGTCAGGGTCCACAGACCTTGTTGCAGGCGCTCGGCGAGGCGAAGACGGGACACGGGAGCGGACGAAAACGCGGGCGCGGCGACAGGATGAGGCATGGGTCCGCGGACGACCTTTGGTGCTGGCGATGCAACCATCTTAGCCGCAACTCGTCCCGGTTCGGTCGAGCCCGAAACACACGCCTCAACTAATCGGGGAAACGGCCGTTATCCATTGCGACTCCGAAGGCCGGGGTCGATTCTTCGGAGTGTTCCAGAGTGGACTCAGGCGTCATTGCAAGCATGCTGCAGCACCCGCTGACCTCGGCGGTGGTGTTGTTGGATGCGCATGGTCAGCCTCTGGCGGCCAACCGCGTTGCGCAATCGTTGGGATTGCCGGCCACCCTTGGCGCCTATGCCGAAGTCCTGGAAAGCAGTCGGGCCCAGGTGGCCAACAGCGGCGGCATGACCGCCTGCGTGCTGCCGGGTACCGGTGGCGGGCGTCTGGAGGGCTGGCTGCGCGCGGTCAGCGACGAACACGGCCAGGTCATGGCCTTCACCCTGAGCATTCCCGAGCCGATGGGTGCCGACGGTACCAGCCGCTGGGAAATCGGCCTGGACAGCGCCGATCACGGTCTGTGGGACTGGGACATTCCAGCCGATGTGGTCTACCGCTCCGAGCGCTGGACCCGCATGCTGGGTTATTCCGAGCAGCCGCTGCCGAACAATCTCACCGCGTTGTCCGGGCTGATCCATCCCGACGACCACGCGCTGGTCAGTGCGGCCGTGCAGGCGCACCTGGACGGCCGTACCGATACCTATACCGCCGAATTCCGTCTGCGTCAGCACGACGGCCAGTGGCGCTGGATCCTGGATCGCGGCCGCGTGGTGTCGCGGACCGCCGACGGCCGCCCGCTGCGCATGGTCGGCACGCATACCGATGTGCACCACCACAAGTTGCTCGAGCAGCAGCTGCGCGAGCAGCAGGCCCAGCTCGAAGAGGCCCAGCGCATCGCCAGCATGGGCAGCTGGAGCTGGGACACGCTCAAGGACACGCTGTGGGTGTCGCCGGATTTCCTGCAACAGCTCGGCATGACCCAGCAGCGCCTGCAGGGTATTCGCGACATCCTGCGCCTGCTGGGCCGGCCGTCGGTCGCGCATCTGCGCAGTGCCTGGCGCAAGATCAAGCACGAAGGCCTGCCGGTGCATTTCGAGCTGGAGATCAACGGGCTTGCCGGCGTCAATCCGCATCACCTGCGGGTCTGGGCACAGCCGGTGTTCGACGGCAATGGCGGCATGGTGCGTCTGCTCGGCCAGCTGCAGAACGTCACCGAGCAGCGCCAGACCGATGCATTGATTCGCTGGCGCACCGAGCTGCTCAACCGCGTGTCTGCGCTGGGCAAGATTGGCGGCTGCGAGATCGAGGTCGACACCCGGCGCATGCAGTGGACCGAGGAGTGCTACCGCATCCATGGCCTGCGCAAGGAAAACATCACCCTGGAGCAGGCGCTGTCGCTGTACACGCAGGATTCGCGCGACGCCTTCGAGGCGGCGCTGCTGCGTATCTCCGACGGCGGCCTGCCCGAACAGCTGGAGCTGTGCTTCTACCGCAATTCCGGCCAGCGGATCTGGGTACAGGTGCTGATCGAGCTGGACCGTCGTGAAGGCCTGCCGCCGCGCTTCGTCGCCTTGTTCCGCGACGTCACCCGCGAACGCGAAGCCAACGAGCGCATCGAGTTGCTGGCCCACTACGATCGCCTGACCGGTCTGCCGAACCGCTTCCTGCTGCGCGAGCAGGCAGAGAACGCGATCCGCGAAGCGCACGAGCGCGGCCAGGTACTGGCGATGCTGCTGATAGATCTGGATGGCTTCAAAAGCATCAACGATTCGTTCGGTCACGCCACCGGCGACAATCTGCTCAAGCTGGCCTCCGCACGCCTGCACCAGCATCTGCGCAACAGCGACCTGTTCGGTCGTTTCAGCGACGACGAATTCATCGTGCTGCTGCGTGATCTCTCCGAACCGGAAGACGCCGGCCATGTTGCGCGTAAGCTGATCAGCGCGCTGGGCGAACCGCTGCGCAAGGATCACGTCACCCTCAAGCTCGGTGCCAGCATCGGTATCGCGCTGCAAGGTGAAGGCCTGTCGGATTTCGACAGCCTGCTGCGCGCCGCCGATGCGGCGATGTATGCAGCCAAGGAATCGGGCCGCAACACCTTCCATTACTACAGCCAGGACGTGCTGATGCGTGCCCAGCGCCGCCTGGAGCTGGAACACGCGCTGCAAGGTGCGCTGGAACGCGAAGAGTTCACCCTGGTCTATCAGCCGCTGGTCAATACGGTGGGCGAATCCTCGCCGGCGATCGAAGCGCTGATGCGCTGGAATCGCCCCGGCCATGGCCAGTGCAGCCCGGTCGAGTTCATTCCGATTGCCGAGGAGTGTGGCGAGATCGTGCGCCTGGGCGAATGGGTGATCGGCGAGGCCTGCCGTCAGGCCGTGGTCTGGGACCGGGCCGGGCTCAACTTCAGCCGCATCGCGGTCAACGTCTCTGCGGTGCAGTTGCGCGAGCGCGGCTTTGCCGAGCGCGTACTGGAAATCTGCCGCGACAACGGCTGGTCGCCATCGCGTCTGGAACTGGAATTGACCGAATCGGCCTTGATCCGCGATTCCGACTCGCTGCGCCGCTGCTTCGAGCTGTTCGAACAGAATGGTGTGCTGTTGGCGGTGGACGACTTCGGTACCGGTTTCTCCAACCTGCATTACCTCAACCGCTTCCCGGTGCAGCGCCTGAAGATCGACCGCAGCTTCGTGCAAGGCATGCTCGACGACGCCAACACCGCCGAAGTGACCCAGGCCATCGTGCATCTGGGCCACGCGCTGGGCATGCAGGTGGTCGCCGAAGGCGTGGAAACGGTGCAGGAAGACGCATTGCTGCGCCAGCAGGGCTGCGACGAAATCCAGGGCTACTTCTATTCGCGGCCGCTGTCGCCGCGCGACATGGCGCAGTGGCTGCGCGAAGCCGAAGCCGGCATGCGCCTCGGCGCACGTCTGGTCCTTGCCAACTGACGCAAGCTGTCGCAGCGCCAGGCGTCGCCCGCCGCCTATTGAAATGCGCCGCTCGAAAGCTCAGCGAGTCGAGGGCGCGATGCCCTCGCCACTTGCGGGACACGCCGTGAATCCATCCCTGGAGGCTCCTCGGGTTCCAGCAACCGGCAGGGGCACCGCGCCAGAGAGTTGGTCGGTGGCCAGACAAAAACACACATATTGCAAGGCCTTGAGACTTTGAGAAGTCCATAGCCTGCCTGTCGAAAGCCTGCCTGTTATTCGGCTTGCGTGAGGAGGATTTTCGGACGCAAGGTGATCCGAACAATGCACCTCATGCTCTGCTTGCAACCACACACACCGACTATCTCGACAGGTCCTTGCCCGCCTACCGTCGCCGGACCTTACGCGGCATGGATGCCGCGTAAGAGCCTACATGGATGTACTTGCGGCGTGTCCTGCGATGGTGGGCGGGCAAGGGCCCTGCAACCAACCTGCAAAGCCAGGCGATCCACACCTGATCCATCACACGCCTGACTACCGAAAGGGTACACGTCGCAATTCAGAGCGGAAGCTACGTCGTGCCGGTGCAGCCCGCTCATCATCGCGGGACCTTGAGCGGCATGGATGCCGCAGTAAGAGCATCGAGGGACGGATTCACGGCGTGTCCCGCAACGGTGGGCAGGCAAGGGCCCTGCTGCCAAGCTACTGAGCTAGGCGCTCTACATCCGACTTGGTGTCGTATAAGTCGTCGAGCAGACGGGCAGGGGAGACGTCACCCTGTTGCTGCAATCGCACGGCATTGCCTGTTCGGCGCCACGCCGGGTGGCACGGCCTGATGCACAAACGCCACAGGTCGGGCAGTGGATACAGCCAGCGGGGCGCCTGCCGAGGCACGCCCCGCTGTCGCACAGAAACGTCAGCGTCCGGATACGTCCACAGCGGCGCCATCCAGCCCCAGGTCCCAGGCCACGGTCGCGAACAGCAGTTCTTCTTCGCTGCAGCTACGGCGCGGGTGCTGCATTGCCTGCACTTCCGCACGGGCGGCACGCTCCAGCCGTTCCAGCGCGGCCGGCATGCGCACGCTGCGCAGCGCGGGCCGGGCAGCGTCGCTTTGTGCGATGCGCTGGGCGTGTGCAGCCGCCAGCGCGGCTGATTCCAGCACGGCCGTGGGTGCATCGGTGGGCGGGGCAAGGAGCGTCATCAGCGGAATACCAGGTTGTTGCGGAACGACAAATCCCCGGAAGGCCGGGGAATGTCGGAAATCAGACAGTGCGTGGCATCGGTCTTAGAACAGCTCGACCGTACCGGCGCCCATGCCTTGCTGCGCCACCGGCTTGTGCGGCGGGCGCTCCCATTCCACACGCATGTCGCGCAGGCGGTTGGACACCTTGGCCAGCGCGGCGACCAGATCGCTGTCGTACACGCCGCCATTGCGATGCAGCAGTTCCTGCAGCGCCACCGCTTCGCGGTTGATCGCGGTGAGGCGATCGAGGTGGGTGTGGATACCGCTCAGCGTCTGCGTGGCGATGTCCTCGAACTGCAGGGCACGCACCGCTTCGGCCACGCTACCGTCGATGGAGCGCGCGCATTCGGAAATTTCGCGCATGCCGTCGCCCAGCGAGGCGTTGATCTGCGCGACGTTCTCCAGCATCGCCGCCGATTCGTGGCGGGCTTCGCGGGAGCGATCCATGTGGCGCGAGGCCAGCTGCGAGACCGTTTCACGCACCTTGGCGATCGATTCCTTGGAGCTGTGTGCCAGCTTGCGGATCTGTTCGTTGAAGGTGGTGGAACGCTCGGACAGGTTGCGCACCTCGTCGGCGACCACCGCGAAGCCGCGACCGGCTTCACCGGCACGGGCTGCTTCGATGGCGGCATTCAAGGCCAGCAGGTTGGTCTGGTCGGCGATCGACTTGACGTCTTCCAGCAGCGCGAAGATGCCATCCAGGTGCTGGGCCATCTCATCGATGTGGTGCACGGTGTTGGTGCTTTGGCCACTCACCTGTTCCAGCGCTTCCACCAGTTGCTCCATGCGGGAGCTGGCGTGCTGGGCGAAGCGGGCGACGTCGACACCGGCGCTGCCGTCGTCACCGGCACGGTCGACGATACGGGCCAATGCCTGGCTTTGCTGGCGCGACTTGCGATTCATCGCTTCGAAGCTGCCACCAAGACCGGACACGGCCTGGCGGATCAGTTCGCGGGCACGCTCGACTTCCGAACGCGAACCGTCGACTTCGTTGCTGACGAACGTACGCAGTTCGTTGAGCAGTTGGTCCTGCTCGCGCAGGATGCGGGTCTGGTCCGGATGACGCCGGAACTGGGAGTAGGTCACCCAGGCAGCGAAACCGAGCCAGCTGAGCGTCATGGTCGCCAGGATCGCCCAGCGCACCGAAGCGGGCCAGTCGAATCCGACAGCGAAGGGAAACAGCAAGGTCAGGGCCAAAGGGGCGGCCAGACGGATAAGTGGACGTGAATACATGGGCGTTCTCGGCAGAGTCACGGTTGCTGTATCGGCCGTACCCCCTTTGTCTTTAGCGACGATCGCCACATCGTCTCGCCCGTTCAATCTTCGTTGACACGCGCCAGCGACCGCCAGCGCGTGTAGCACACCGGGATCGTCAGTGGTTTAGCGCAGCGCGCGGTCCACCGCCTCGATCATTGCGCGCTTGGCAAACAGGAAATCCCACAGGCTGCCACCCATCTGCCGCCACAACACGGCCGAGCGGACCGCGGCCAGCAGCAGCGCGCGGATTTCCGCAACCACGCCGGCCTGGCCCAGGTAATGCGGATTGCCCTGCACCATGACCTTGGGGCGCAGGTGGCTGATGGTCTGCGCATACAGCCCGCCAAGCGAACTCAGCACATCCGGGTGGCCGCTGTCGCCCAGGCTGTGTGCCTGCCGCGCCGCTGCCTCGATGCCATTGGAGACCGTGGCGACGGTGGCGGTGTCGCGCACGAAGCGGCGCTCCAGCTGCAGCACTGCCAGCGCCAGTCGCGGTAGGACCTCGTCCTGGCCCTGGTTGTGGAAATAGTTGTGCAGCACCCGCAGGCCCTGCGCCACATCCGCGACCGAGCCGTACACGGCCTCCGGCGAGGACGCATCCACCCGGAACACGCTGTCCATGGCGGTACGCACCGTCGCAGCCTCCGAATGCCCGGTTTCGGCGATCCGCCGCACCTGTTGCAGGGCCTGGGCGACGCCGGCAAGCGCCAGCACGCGGTGATCCATGGAAGAACTCATCAAGCCACTACCTCAGGTGAAAAAGAAGATCCCGCCAGTTGGCGTTCCAGCGGCGCATCGGTGGCGGCAATGACTGCGCCACCCAGGCATTCCTCGCCGTCGTACAACACCAGCGACTGCCCGGGCGTCACCGCCCGCTGCGGCCGCTCGAAACGCACCTGCACGCTGCCATCGTCCTGCACCTCCACCGTGCACGGCTCGTCGGGCTGCCGGTAACGTGTCTGTGCGGTGCAGCCGAAGCTGCGCGCGGGCGGTGCCCCGGTAACCCAATGGGCCTGCTCGGACTGCAGCCAGCGCGATTGCAGCAGCGGGCTGTCGCGGTCCTGGTCCACATACAGCACGTTGCTCGCCACATCCTTGCCGACCACGTACCACGGCGCGGCGGCACGCCCACGCACGCCACCGATGTTCAGGCCTTCGCGCTGACCGAGGGTGAAATAGAACACCCCCGGATGCTCGGCGATGCGCTGCCCCTGCGGGTCGCGGATCTCGCCGCTGCGTGCGGGCAGGTAACGGCCCAGAAACTCGCGGAAATCGCGCTCGCCGATGAAGCAGATGCCGGTGGAATCCTTCTTGGCATGGGTCGGCAGACCGGCGTCCTGGGCGACCCGGCGCAGCGTGCTTTTTTCCATATCGCCGATCGGAAACAGCGTCGCGGCCAGCTGGGTCTGGCCCAGCTGATGCAGGAAATAGCTCTGGTCCTTGCTGCGGTCGGCGCCGCGCAGCAGGCGCCAGCGCCCGCCGCTGTGCGCCACCCGCGCATAGTGGCCGGTGGCGATGCGCTCGGCGCCCAGCGCCTGGGCCGCCTCCAGAAAATGCTTGAACTTGACCTCGCGGTTGCACAGCACGTCCGGGTTCGGCGTGCGCCCGGCCGCGTATTCGGCCAGGAAGTGCTCGAACACGCCGCTCCAGTATTCACCGGAAAAATCGCGGAAGTGGAACGGGATGCCCAGCACCCCGCACACCGCCACCGCATCGCGGCGGTCGTCCTCGGCGCGGCAATCGCCGCTGCCATCGTCGGCCCAGTTCTGCATGAACAGCCCGGCGATCGACTCGCCCTGCTGGGCCAGCCGCCAGGCCGCCACCGACGAATCCACACCGCCGGAGACACCGACAACGATCCGCGGCGTACTCATGCGACGTGCCGCACCAAGGCCAAGGGATGGCGCTGGCCGGCCAGATAGTCGGCCACCACCTCCCACACCAGCGGGCTGCGCAGGCGCTCGCTCGCGCTGCGCAATTCGTCCGGCGTCATCCACAACGCGCGCACCACGCCGGTATCCAGGCTGCGCTCGGGATGGTGGGTCACGGCCTCGGCCACAAACGCAAACCGCAGGAAGCACTGGCCAGTCGGGGCGACCCACTGATAGGTGCCGATGAAATGGGTCAGGCGGACATCCCAGCCGGTCTCTTCCAGCGTCTCGCGCACCGCCGCATCGAGCAGGCTCTCATCCGGTTCCAGATGCCCGGCAGGCTGGTTCAACAACAGCTTGCCGCCGATGGTCTCTTCCACCTGCAGGAAGCGCCCGTCGCGCACCACCACGGTGGCTACGGTGACATCCGGATGCCAGCGTTGGTCGGAAGCGCTCATCGCTGCGGGTCCTGCGTGATCGGGGCGGCGCTCGCGCTAGCGGCGAACCGTACGGTTTGAAGCCAGGTCAAGCGGCGCTGCGACCCGGCAAGGTGCACGGAGCTGGACAAGTCGGCAGTGAACGACGGCGCCAGCAACCGCGCGGTCAGGGAATCGGTCATCAAGGGCCAGCCATGGAATCGGAGACAAATTGTGCGGGGCGCGGCGTAAATCGTCCAATGCGTGCGGCGATGAACCGTATAATGCCCGGATGCCTCGTAAGACCTCACACGAACACGATCACGGCCTCACCGTCGAAGCCAGCAAGCCTGAAGTGGCGCCACCGCCGCGCTACCAGGTGCTTTTGCTGAACGACGACTACACCCCGATGGACTTCGTGGTGACGGTGCTGCAGCAGTTTTTCAACCTCGATCTGGAGCGGGCCACCCAGGTCATGCTGCATGTCCATACCCGTGGACGCGGCGTCTGCGGGGTCTACAGCCGCGAAGTCGCCGAGTCCAAGGTGGCGCAGGTCAATGAATTTTCGCGCATGAACCAGCACCCGCTGCTGTGCACGATGGAACAGACCTGAGGCGTCAATCCGATCATTCCAGCAGCGCAACACTGTGGCTGCAATCACATGCTAACGCCGTCTGAACATGCCTATCCGATAGGGTTGTGGTAAATCCCAACAAAAGCCGCATATTGTTGGCAACAGCCGTTCGGAGTTACCAATGTTCAGCAAAGACCTAGAGCAAACCATCGGCCAGTGCTACAAGCGAGCACGCGAGGCGCGTCATGAGTTCATGACCGTCGAGCACCTGCTGCTCTCGCTGCTGGACAACCCGTCCGCCCAGGCCGTCCTCAAGGCTTGCGGCGCCGACCAGGTGCGTTTGCACAACGATCTGGAGCAGGCGATCGAGGCCTCGGTCTCGCGCCTGGCCGAAGACGATGGCCGCGACACCCAGCCCACCCTGGGCTTCCAGCGCGTGCTGCAGCGTGCGGTCTATCACGTGCAATCCTCGGGCAAGAAGGAAGTCACCGGCGCCAACGTGCTGGTCGCGATCTTCGGCGAGAAGGATTCGCACGCGGTGTACTTCCTGAACCAGCAGGACATCACCCGTCTGGATATCGTCAATTACCTCTCCCACGGCATCGCCAAGCTGGGTGAGGACGGTGAGCAGCCGTCCGCCTCCGATGGCGAGCCCAAGAGCGAGGGCGGGGAGGGCGAGGCCAAGGGCGATGCGCTGGCCGAGTTCGCCACCAATCTCAACGAGCAGGCCCGCAACGGCAAGATCGACCCGTTGGTCGGCCGTGGCGACGAAATCGAGCGCACCATCCAGGTGCTTTGCCGCCGCCGCAAGAACAACCCGCTCTACGTGGGCGAGGCCGGCGTGGGCAAGACCGCGATCGCCGAAGGTCTGGCCAAGCGCATCGTTGACAACGACGTGCCGGAGGTACTGGCCGATGCGGTGATCTTCTCGCTGGACCTGGGCGCGCTGGTGGCCGGCACCAAGTACCGCGGCGACTTCGAAAAGCGCCTCAAGGGCGTGCTGGCGGCGCTGAAGAAGGTGCCCAACGCGGTGCTGTTCATCGACGAGATCCATACCATCATCGGTGCCGGATCGGCGTCGGGTGGCACCATGGATGCGTCCAATCTGATCAAGCCGGCGCTGTCGTCGGGCGAGCTGCGCTGCATCGGCTCGACCACGTTCCAGGAATACCGCGGCATCTTCGAAAAGGACCGTGCACTGGCGCGTCGCTTCCAGAAGATCGACATCGTCGAGCCGACCGTGGGCGAGACCTTCGAAATCCTGCAGGGCCTCAAGCCCAAGTACGAGGCGCATCACGGTGTGACCTATGCCGATGACGCGCTGCAGGCGGCCGTAGACCTGTCGGTCAAGCACATCGGTGACCGCCTGCTGCCGGACAAGGCGATCGATGTGATCGACGAGGCCGGTGCGCGTCAGCGTCTGCTGCCGGAAGGCAAGCGCAAGGAACTGATCGATATCGAGGAGATCGAGACCATCGTCGCCAAAATGGCGCGGATTCCGGCCAAGCAGGTCAGCGCGACCGACAAGGACGTGCTGCAGCATCTGGAGCGCAACCTGAAGATGGTGATCTTCGGGCAGAACCCGGCAATCGAGACGCTGGCCGGTTCGATCAAGCTGGCGCGCTCGGGCCTGGCCAATCCGGAAAAGCCGATCGGCAACTTCCTGTTCGCCGGCCCCACCGGTGTCGGCAAGACCGAGGTCACCAAGCAGCTCGCGCTGCAGCTGGGGATCGAACTGGTGCGCTTCGACATGTCCGAGTACATGGAAGCGCATTCGATCAGCCGCCTGATCGGTGCGCCTCCGGGTTATGTGGGCTTCGATCAAGGCGGTCTGTTGACCGAGAAAATCGTCAAGACGCCGCACTGCGTGCTGCTGCTGGATGAGGTGGAGAAGGCGCATCCGGACATCTTCAACATCCTGTTGCAGGTCATGGATCGCGGCATTCTGACCGACACCAACGGGCGCGAGGCGAACTTCAAGAACGTGATCCTGGTGATGACGACCAATGCCGGCGCCACCCAGGCGTCGCGGCGGTCGATCGGCTTCACCAAGCAGGATCACTCCACCGATGCGATGGAGTCGATTCGCCGCGGCTTCACGCCCGAGTTCCGCAACCGCCTGGATGCGATCGTGCAGTTCCAGCCGCTGGGCTTCGATCACATCCTGCGGGTGGTGGACAAGTTCATCATCGAGCTGGAAATGCTGCTGCAGGAAAAGCACGTCTCGCTGTCGGCCACCCCGACTGCGCGCGACTGGCTGGCCCAGCACGGCTTCGATCCATTGATGGGCGCGCGCCCGATGTCGCGTGTGATCCAGGAGAAGATCAAGCGTCCGCTGGCCGACGAACTGTTGTTCGGCAAGCTGGTGGAAGGCGGTCGGGTCAGTATCGACGTCAAGGATGGCGAACTGGTGGTGGAAGCGCACCCGGAACCAGAGCGTCTGCTGCCGGCAACGGTCGACTGATCGCCTTGCGGTCCTGAAACGAAAGAACCGCTCGAAAGAGCGGTTTTTTTATGCCCTCAGAACTTGTGGCCCGAGTGAGGGGCGCGCAGAAGCCGGGCGGCGGTCGCGGCTCGCGAGGAGCAACGACAGCGCGCTTCCGGAGCTTGGGCAGGGTAGCGATCGAGGCGTAAGCGCCGGAGGCAAGGTGCAAGCGAAGACAGACGCAAGCCGACACTGCCGGATCGCCGCTGCCAACCCGATACGCAAATCTCGGGAACGACAAAAAGCGGCCATTGGCCGCCTCGCGTCTCACACCAGAACCGCTTACTTCATGCGGTAGGTAATACGACCCTTGGTCAGGTCGTAGGGAGTCATCTCAACTTTGACCCGGTCGCCGGTCAGGATGCGGATGTAGTTCTTGCGCATGCGGCCGGAGATGTGGGCGATGATCTCATGCCCGTTTTCCAGCTTGACCCGGAACGTGGTGTTGGGGAGCGTCTCGCTGACGCTGCCTTCGAATTCAATGGAGTCGTCTTTCGACATGTAATCCTGTGCAATCACGGCTGGCCCGGAAGGGCCGTAAGGGACGGCATTTTACGCCCCATCTCCCCGCGGTGCAAATTTTATGTTAAGCGGACTTCAGCGAGTGCGCTGGCAGGCCGCTCGCCGTAGCGTTCGGACCAACTGCCGGGTGCCGCCGCCTGGCCGACCTGCAGCCGCACCTGCTGCAGGAACTCTGCACGTGGCAGGCGTTGCGCCCCCAGGCGCATCAGGTGCGGATTTTCCACCTGTGCGTCGAGCAACGGCCACCCGCGGGAGTGCAGGTGCGCGGCCAGCGCCGCCAGCGCCACCTTGGAGCCGCCGCTGTCGACACTGAACATGCTCTCGCCGAAGAACATCCGGCCGACCGCCACGCCGTAGATGCCGCCGACCAGGCGTGTGCCATCGAATACTTCCAGCGAATGCGCATGGCCCAGCCGATGCAGTTCGAGATAGGCCTGCTGCATCGGCGTGGTGATCCAGGTGCCATTCTGGCCGGCACGCGGAATCGACGCGCAGGCATCGATCACCTGCGCGAAGGCGGTATCGGCGCGCACGATCCAGTGGCTGCTGCGCAGCTGGCGACGGAAGCGCGAGGACAGGCGCACGCCATCGGTGCGAAACACCGTGCGTGGGTCCGGGCTCCACCACAGGATCGGCTGGCCTTCCGAGAACCACGGGAACACGCCACTGGCATAGGCGTTGAGCAGGCGCTGCGGCGACAGGTCGCCACCGATGGCGAGCAGGCCGTCCGGCTCGCGCAACGCGGACTCGGCCGGCGGAAACGGGGCGGCCGGATCGGCCGCCAGCAGGTAGGGAAGGGCGCGGGACATGCGCGCAGTGTAGAGCGTGGCGTACATGCTGCACCCAGGGCGACGACCATCGCCGGCGCGACGAACCGCGTGTGTGGTCGACACACTTTGCGGCATGCGTCCGCGAGCACCGCGGTGCCGGGCGCGTGGTTCGCACTCGCCAGACGAGTGTTCTCTGGGTGGATTTGGCCGCCTTGCTCCGACGTCCGCAAGACGCCCGGCCGGCGATCAGCGGCGGCTACGCCCTACGTCGCCGCCGCGCGGCTCAGTCGCGAAACGGGCTGTGCTCGGACAGCTCGCGTGCGTGCCGGGCCACCGCCTGGCGCTCGTCGGCACACCATTGCGCCAGCGGCTCGCGGAAGCCGGGGTCGGCGATCCAGTGGCGGCTGCGGACCAGGGTCGGCAGAAAGCCGCGCGCGATCTTGTGCTCGCCTTGCGCGCCGGGCTCGAAGCGAGCCAAGCCCTCGCGCAGGCAGTATTCGATGCCCTGGTAGTAGCAGGTTTCGAAATGCAGCCCCGGAAGGGCTTCACCGCCCCAGTAACGCCCGTACAGCGTGTCGCGCCCGCGCAGACAGAGCGCGCCGGCGATCGGTTTCCCGTCCAGCTCGGCCAGAAACATCACCAGTTGGCGCGGCAGGTGCCGGGCCAGGTGATGCAGGAATTCCGGCGTCAGCGCGGGCGAATTGCCGTATTCGTTGAAGGTCTTGAGATAGAAACCGTACATCGCTTCCAGGTCGGCGTCGCTGGCTTCATCGCCATGCACCACGCGCAACTGCACGCCGGCCCGCTGCACCTTGGCGCGCTCCTGGCGGATGTTCTTGCGCCGTTTATGGTCCATCGCGGCCAGGAAGCTTTCGAAATCGCTCCAGCCACTAGCGTTGTGCCAGTGGTACTGCAGATCGTTGCGCTCCAGCCAGTCGGCGTCGAAGGCGGTGTCTTCGTCGGCCGGGTGGAAGTTGACGTGCGCCGACGACAGCCCGCTGCGCTCCACCAGCGTACGCATCGCCGCGAGCAACTGCGGGCGCCAGCGCGCTGCGCCCAGCAGGCGCGGTCCGGTCACCGGCGAGTAGGGCACCCCGCACAGCCACTTGGGGAAGTACTCCTGACCGTAGCGCGCATAGGCGTGCGCCCAGGCGTGGTCGAACACGAACTCGCCATGCGAGTTGTTCTTCAGGTACCCCGGCGCGGCGGCGACCAGCGTGTCGCCATCCCATAGTGTCAGGTGCAGCGGGTTCCAGCCCCAGTCCGGGCGCAGGCAGCCCTCCTGCTCCAGGCCTTCCAGGAACGCATAAGAAATGAATGGGTGCGCGCCGTCGTGCAGCGTATCCCAGGCCTCGGCCGGAAGCTCGTCCAGCCGGCGGCACCAGCGGGCGGTGACGCTCATGCGCACGGTCCGCTGGTTTCGGCGCTGCCCGCGCGGCGCGGCCGGCGGTCAGCAGCCACCTCAGGCGCTCTTGTCGAGGTAGCGCTCGGCATCCAGCGCGGCCATGCAGCCGAAGCCGGCCGAGGTGATCGCCTGGCGGTAGTGCTGGTCGGCGACGTCGCCGGCGGCGAACACACCGGCCACCGAGGTCTCGGTCGCCGCGCCGTTGAGGCCGGAGCGGATTTCCAGGTAGCCGTTGTTCATCGCCAGCTGGCCGTCGAACAGTTGCGTGTTGGGATGATGGCCGATGGCAACGAAGAAGCCGTGCGCGACGATCTCGCGGGTGCTGCCGTCGAGGGTGGACTTGACCCGCACGCCGGTGACGCCGGCATCGTTGCCCAGTACTTCATCGATGGCGTGGTGCCAGACGGTTTCGATCTTGCCGGCGGCGACTTTGGCGAACAGCTTGTCCTGCATGATCTTTTCGGCGCGCAGCGTGTCGCGGCGATGCACCAGGTAGACCTTGCGGGCGATGTTGGACAGGTACAGCGCTTCTTCGACCGCGGTATTGCCGCCGCCGACCACCACCACGTCCTGGTCCTTGTAGAAGAAGCCGTCGCAGGTGGCGCAGGCGGACACGCCGCGGCCCTTGAAGGCTTCCTCACTGGGGATGCCCAGGTACTTGGCGGTGGCGCCGGTGGAGATGATCAGTGCGTCGCAGGTGTATTCGGCACCGTCGCCGGTCAGACGGAACGGGCGCTGCGACAGGTCGGCGGTGTGGATGTGGTCGAAGATCACCTCGGTCTCGAAGCGCTCGGCATGCGCCTGCATGCGGCTCATCAGGTCCGGGCCCATCAGGCCGTGGGGGTCGCCCGGCCAGTTGTCGACTTCGGTAGTGGTCATCAGCTGGCCGCCTTGCTGCAGGCCGGTGATCACCACCGGCTTGAGGTTGGCGCGGGCGGCGTAGACCGCGGCGGTCCAGCCGGCCGGGCCGGAGCCCAGGATCAGCAGACGGGAATGCTTGGCGGGACTGGCAGAAGAGGCGCTCATGTATACTCGCGATCTAGGAATTGGCAGGGCAGGCGGGTGAATTCGCGCCCCTGTGGCGGCATAGAGTGGCGGTCCCCACCCGGTGAATCAAGGCGGCGCGATGGAACTGCTTGAACCGCAGATGGCATGGTCCACCCAGTACGCGTAATCAACGCCGCCCCGTGCGGCGTTTTTTGTTGACCATCGCATGCCTGGGCAGGCGATGCGCATGCAACAGCTGAAACCGTGGCCTCAGTCGTTTATTATCAACCACTAACAGCATTTTTCTAAGGTCTGGCTACAGGTGGCAAAGCAGGTTCCCGAACGCAGCAAGCCCGCTGAGGGCAAGACGTCCTCGCGCAAGACAGCGGCGGCGGACAATCCGCGTCGGCAAAAGCTCTGGCGCGATCTGGCATTGATCGCGGTGGCGCCGCTGCTGCTGTATCTGCTGGCCAGCCTGTTCACCTATTCGAGCGCCGATCCGGGCTGGTCGCAGACCGGCAGCGTGGTCGCGCCGGTGCACAACATGGGCGGCCGCGTCGGTGCCTGGACGGCCGACGTGCTGCTGCAGCTGTTCGGTTATGTGGCCTTCCTGCTGCCGGTGGTGCTGGGCGCGGTGGCCTGGATCGCCTTGTTCGGCATGGACAAGGAAGGACAGGCCGAGGCCGACCTGGGGCCGGCATTGCGGCTGGTCGGCATGGTGGGTTTCCTGATCGCTTCGACCGGCTTCCTGCATCTGCGCCTGTTCAGCGGCGACGTGGCCGCCGCTGGCGGGATCCTGGGGCGGTTGGTTAGCAATTCGCTGAGCGCCGGGTTCGGGGCCTTGGGCGCGAACCTGTTCGTGCTGGTGCTGCTGCTGGTGTCGATCACCCTGGCCACCGGCCTGTCGTGGTTTGCGGTGATGGAGCGCATCGGCACCTGGGTGCTGGCGCTGGGGCCGCTGATGCAGCGCAAAACCCACCAGGCCACCGAGTGGCAGCAGACCCGTGTGATGCGCGAAGAGCGCGAGGAAGTGCGCAAGGTCGATGCGGTCAAGCAGGCCAAGCGCGAGCCGGTCAAGATCGAGCCGCCGCCGGCACCGGTGGTGGAAAAGAGCGAGCGCGCCAAGCGCGATACCCAGATCCCGATGTTCCAGGGCGTGAGCACCGACGGCTCCGACCTGCCGCCGCTGGCCCTGCTGGACGACCCCAAGCCGCAGGCCAAGGGCTATTCGGAAGAGACGCTGGAGACGCTGTCGCGGCAGATCGAGTTCAAGCTCAAGGATTTCCGCATCGAGGCGCAGGTGGTCGGGGCCTATCCGGGCCCGGTGATCACCCGCTTCGAGATCGAGCCGGCACCGGGCATCAAGGTCAGCCAGATCAGCTCGCTGGACAAGGACATCGCGCGCGGGCTGTCGGTCAAGTCAGTGCGTGTGGTCGACGTGATCCCGGGCAAGTCGGTGATCGGCCTGGAGATCCCCAACGTCAGCCGCGAGATGATCTTCCTGTCCGAGCTGCTGCGCTCCAAGGAATACGACAAGTCGGCCAGTCCGCTGACCCTGGCCCTGGGCAAGGACATCGCCGGGCGCCCGACGGTGGCCGACCTGGCGCGCATGCCGCACTTGCTGGTGGCCGGCACAACCGGCTCGGGCAAGTCGGTGGCGGTCAACGCGATGGTGCTGAGCCTGCTGTTCAAGGCCTCGCACAAGGAACTGCGCATGCTGATGATCGACCCGAAGATGCTCGAATTGAGCGTCTATCAGGGCATCCCGCATCTGCTGGCGCCGGTGGTCACCGACATGAAGGAGGCCGCCAACGGCCTGCGTTGGTGCGTGGCCGAGATGGAGCGCCGCTACAAGCTGATGAGCGCAGTGGGCGTGCGCAACCTGGCCGGTTTCAACAAGAAGATCAAGGACGCCATCGACGCCGGCCAGCCGATGATGGACCCGCTGTTCAAGCCCAATCCCGAACTGGGAGAGGCGCCGCGGCCGCTGGAGACGCTGCCGTTCATCGTGATCTTCATCGACGAATTCGCCGACATGATGATGATCGTCGGCAAGAAGGTCGAAGAGTTGATCGCGCGCCTGGCGCAGAAGGCGCGTGCGGCCGGTATCCATCTGATCCTGGCCACGCAGCGGCCGTCGGTGGACGTGATCACCGGCCTGATCAAGGCCAATATCCCGACCCGCGTGGCGTTCCAGGTCAGCTCCAAGATCGACTCGCGCACCATCCTGGATCAGTCCGGCGCCGAAGCGCTGCTGGGCAATGGCGACATGCTGTATCTGCCGCCCGGCACTGCGCTGCCGGACCGCGTGCATGGTGCCTTCGTGAGCGACGAGGAAGTGCATCGGGTGGTCGAGCACCTCAAGGCCAGCGGGCCGGTGTCCTACGTCGAAGGCGTGCTGGACGAAGTGCAGACCATGGGCGATGGCACCGTGGTCGGTGCGACCGGTTTGCCGGAGAGCAGCGGCGGTGGCGGCGACGAGTCAGACCCCCTGTACGACGAAGCCTTGCGCATCGTCACCGAAACCCGGCGTGCCTCGATCTCCGGCGTGCAGCGGCGCTTGAAGATCGGCTACAACCGCGCCGCACGCCTGATCGAAGCGATGGAAGCGGCCGGCGTGGTCAGCCCGCCCGAGCACAATGGCGATCGCACCGTGCTGGCACCGCCGCCGCCCAAGTAATCGGCGGCCGGCGACGCGGCGCGTATCGGCCTGGTCGACGCCGCGTTCCGTGCTGATGCGGAGTGTGCGCGCGTATGCACATGCGCATGGATGCGGCAATGTTGGAGGCCGGTGCCTGACGCTGCGGCGCACACCGGCTACCCTGATGCCCGAGGGCCGCTCCGGCCCGCCGCGATCGAGACCCATGCTGCGTCGTTCCGTGTTGCTGTTGCTGCTGCTGATCTCACTGCCATTGCTGGCCCAGGCCCAGGCCCAGCAACAGCCCGCGCCTGCTGCCGCTGTGGCGCGCACGCAGGCCGACACCAACTACAGCTTCGTGCGCTATCGCGCCGACTACGAAGTGCGTGCCGATGCCAGCAGCGTGGAAACCGACGAGTACGAGATCCTGCTCAAGACCAAGTCGGCAGTGGAGCAGTTCAGCCAGGTGCGGCTGAGCTACAGCGAGAAGATGGAAACCCTGGAGGTGCTGCAGGCCTACACCGTCACCGCCGAAGGACTGCGCCAGGATGTGGCGCCCGACAAGATCTACACCCAGGAAAGCTACTCCAGCGCAGCGGCGGCGATGTATGCCGACCGCAAGGTCAAGGTGGTGGTGTTCCCGAATCTGGCCCCGGGCGCGCGCATCGTCTATCGCGTGCGGCGTGCGCAGAACACCCCATACTTCCCCGGCTACTTCAGTCTGTGGGAGACCTTCAGCGTGTTCGCGCAATACGACGATGCGGTGGTCACGCTGGTGGCACCGAAGGCATTGCCGATGCATTTGTCGGTGCGCGGCTTGCAGGGCGGGACCCGGCCGGTGGTGCGTGGCGATCAGGCGCGCTGGGAGTGGCGCTATCAGCGCACCACGCCGATGAAGAACCAGAACTGGAGCGCGGCGACCTGGGAGTTCAGCCCCACCTTGATGGCCAGCACCTTCGACAGCTGGGCGCAGATGGGCCTGGCCTATCACGTCAAGGGTGGCCGCGCCGCCGCGGTGACGCCGGCGATCCAGTCGCTGGCCGACGAGGTGACCCGCGGCATCGACGCGCCGCGGGCGCAGGCCGCTGCGCTGTACGCGTGGGTGGCGCGCAATATCCGCTACGTGGCGGTATACCTAGGCAATGGCGGGCTGGAGCCCAACAGCGCCGACAGCATTCTGTCCAACCACTATGGCGACTGCAAGGACCACACCGTGATCCTGGAAGCCTTGCTGGCGGCCAAGGGCATTGCCAGCACACCGGTGCTGATCGGTGCCGAAGGCGGGCCGACGCTGCCGCCGATCCCGGTGCTCGGCCGCTTCAATCACGCCATCACCTACATCCCGGCGTTCGATCTGTATGTCGATTCGACCAATCCGTACGCGCGCTTCGGCCAGTTGCCGGCCGGCGACCTCGGGGCGCCGGTGGTGCATACGCTGGACGGCAAGGTCACGCATACCCCGCCCAACGACCGCAAGGTCAACCGCTACGTCGCGCGTACCGAGTACCGCTTTACCCCGCAGGGCGGGCTACACGGCCTGACCACGCTCGACAGCGGACAGACCGGCGAGGTGGGGCTGCGTGCGATGTTCGTGCAGCTCAATGCGCAGAACCGCAATCGCATCGAGGAGTCGATCATTGCGCAGTCCGGCTTCGACGGCACCGGCGATCTGTTGATCCAGGGCGACCCGCTGGATCTGGATGCGCCGTTCAACTATCGCTATTCCTTCCAGGCCGAGGATGCGGTGGATTTTTCGGTGGTCGGCGGTATGACCTTGCCCGATATGCCCGGTGCCGAATCCACCCGAGGCATCTATACGACCACCTCGGCCGACGACAACCTGACCCCGTTCTACTGCAACGACAGCGTGCGCGAAGAGACCTATGTGGTGAGCTTCCCGGCGACGGTGCCGATCATCGCGATTCCGCGCAGCAGCCGCTTTCGCAACGCTGCTGGCGAGTACGCGGTCGAGTGGGCGCGCCAGGGCCAGACGGTGACGGCGGTGCATCGCTTGCAACGCGCAGCAGTACGTGGGCCGCAGGCGCTGTGTCAGCCGCAGGATTACCGTGCGTTTCGCGAGCTCTACCAGCAGGTGCGGCGCGGCTTTCGCGGGCAGATCGTGTACGGCGATCTGTCCAGGGTACAGACGGCGCAGTGAGATGAATCGACTGGCAGCGGCCGCGATCTGAACGCCTTGTGCGATAGCGCTCGCCCATTCATCTAGGAAGTATCAGAATTCCCGCATACCCTTTCTGGAACACCGCGATGCATCGCCAGCTCCGTTATGCCGTTCTCGCCACCGCCCTGTTCGCCGGCACCGCGTTTGCCGGTGCGCGTCAGGAGCTGGACACGTTCACACGCGGCCTGAAAGGCCTGGACGGGCAGTTCAGTCAGCAGGTCTCCGATGCCAACGGCCGGGTCAAGGAACGCGCGAGCGGGCGGGTGGCATTGTCGGCGCCGCGCCAGTTCCGTTGGGAATACGCCAAGCCCTACAAGCAGCTGATCGTGGCCGATGGCAAGAAGGTGTGGGTGTTCGACCCGGACCTGGAGCAGGTGACCGTGCGTGCGCAGGGCAGCGAAGAACAGAACAGCCCACTGGTTGCATTGATCGACCCGGCGCGCCTGGACAAGCAATACGACGTCAGCGAAGAAGCGGCGCCACGTGACGGACTGCAATGGCTGTCGCTGACGCCCAAGGTCGACACCGAAGCCAGTTTCCAGATGGCCTCGCTGGGGTTCGGCAAGGATGGCCTGGCCAGGATGGAAGTGGTGGATGCGGTCGGCCAGCGCACTGCGATCAGCTTCAGCGGCTGGAAGCGCAATCCGGCATTCGCGGCCGACACCTTCCGCTACACGCCGGGCAAGGGTGTGGACGTGGTCGGCGACGCGCAGTAAGCCGTTGCTTGCAGCAGTCGTGCAGCCAACGGCCGTGTTCGCAGAAGGTCGTTGGCTGACGCGATACAATGCCGCGTGGCACGAACCAAGCTCCCCATCACTCCCGAAGCCGATCTGCTCAGCGTAGACGGCGAGCACCTGCGCCCGCTGGCCGAGCGCATGCGTCCGCGCACCCTCGACGAGATGGTCGGGCAGAAGCGACTGCTCGCGCCCGACAGCGCATTGCGACGCGCGGTGGAATCTGGCCGCGTGCATTCGATGATCCTGTGGGGTCCGCCCGGTTGCGGCAAGACCACCCTGGCGCTGCTGCTGGCGCATTACGCCGACGCCGAGTTCAAGGCGATCTCGGCAGTGCTGTCGGGTTTGCCCGAGGTGCGCCAGGTGCTGGCCGAGGCTGCGCAGCGCTTTGCCGGCGGGCGCCGCACGGTGTTGTTCGTCGATGAGGTGCATCGCTTCAACAAGGCGCAGCAGGATGCGTTCCTGCCGCATATCGAGCGTGGCACGATCCTGTTCGTCGGTGCGACGACCGAAAATCCCTCGTTCGAACTGAATTCGGCATTGTTGTCGCGCTGCCGCGTGCACGTGCTGGAAGGCGTTTCGCCGCAGGACATCGTTGAGGCCTTGCAACGTGCGCTGCATGATCCAGAGCGCGGGCTGGGGCAGGAGAGCATCCAGGTCAGCGATGCCTCGCTGCTGGAAATTGCCAGCGCGGCCGACGGCGACGTGCGCCGTGCATTGACCCTGCTGGAGATCGCCGCGGAACTGGCAGGCGGCGAAGGTGGCCAGATCACTCCGCAGACGCTGCTGCAGGTGCTGGCCGACCGCACGCGTCGTTTCGACAAGAACGGCGAGCAGTTCTACGATCAGATTTCGGCGCTGCACAAATCGGTGCGCAGCTCCAACCCCGATGCCGCGCTGTACTGGCTCACGCGCATGCTCGACGGCGGCTGCGACCCGGCCTATCTGGCACGGCGGCTGACCCGCATGGCGATCGAGGACATCGGCCTGGCCGATCCGCGCGCGCAGAGCATGGCGCTGGAAGCCTGGGATATCTACGAACGTCTGGGCAGCCCGGAGGGCGAGCTGGCGTTCGCGCAACTGGTGCTGTATCTGGCCAGCACCGCCAAGTCCAATGCCGGCTATGCCGCCTTCAACCAGGCCAAGGCCGAGGTGCGCGCCACCGGCACGCAGGAGGTGCCGCTGCATCTGCGCAACGCGCCGACCAAGCTGATGAAGACGCTGGGCTACGGGCAGGACTATCAGTACGACCACGACGCCGAAGGCGGGATCGCGCTGGACCAGACCGGCTTTCCGGATGCGATGGGCGAGCGGGTCTATTACAACCCGGTGCCGCGCGGGCTGGAGATCAAGCTCAAGGAAAAGCTCGACCGCCTGCGCGCCGCGCGCGAACAGGCGCGGGCTGACAAGGGCGGCAAGCCCACGGCATAATCGGCCGCACAGGAGATGGCATTCCTCCTTGAACCGCACGCACCTTGCGCGCTGATGATGCCTGCCCACCCCCGCCGGGGCGGCAGGTCTGTGCCCCGGCATCCTTTCTCGCTCAGAAAACCGGATGATGCCGACATGCACGACACCTTGTTGAAACCCCCTTTGGCCGCCTGCGGAGTGCGCGCATGAACGCACCGGTGTGGTGGCAGCAATTGCTGTTGGCGATGATCGGCGGTGCGCTGGGCTCCGGCCTGCGCTTTGCCATCGGTGCTTCGTTGCTGCAGCGCTTCGGCAACGGATTTCCGTGGGGCACGCTGACCGTGAATCTGCTCGGCTCGTTCGTCGCCGGCGTGCTGCTGGTCTGGCTGGATGCGCGCGGGCCGGCAAGCTGGCCGTTGCGGGCCTTGTTGATCGTCGGTGTGATCGGCGGGCTGACCACGTTCTCCTCGCTGATGATGGAATGCCTGGTATTCGCACGCACGGATCGGTCCGCGATGATCGGCGTGTATCTGGCCATCACGCTGGTGGCCGGGCTGGCGCTGGTGTTCGCCGGTGCGCGTGCCGGTCAGTGGCTGGTGGCGCGTTAGGCGCAGCTCTGCCGTGTAATCGCGGCAGTGAAGCCAAGGCCGGGATGCGGCGACGTTGCGAGCGTAGATACACGCCGACGATTGAATGGCTGGCATGTGTTGGCGCCGCCGGGCAACGGTCAACCTGCCATCAGGAGCCATGCTCGGACGCGACGCCTGGTCGCGTGCCTGTCGGGCGCGCCGACGGATGCATGGTGTCGCTGGCATTCGCTGACGACTGTTTGCACTGGCGCATAAAAAAGGCGTGCTCGCGCACGCCCTGATTGACTGACAGCCTGGTCGGCGTTGCGGGATCGGCCCGGCGGCCGATCCCGCAGTGCATGACTTACAGCGCTTCGATGATGCCTGCCGCGCCCATGCCGGTGCCGATGCACATGGTGACCATGCCGTATTTCTGCTGACGACGGCGCAGACCGTGCACCAGGGTGGCGGCACGGATCGCACCGGTGGCGCCCAGCGGGTGGCCCAGGGCGATGGCGCCGCCGAGCGGGTTGACCTTGGACGGATCCAGCTCGCTGTCGCGGATCACCGCCAACGCCTGTGCGGCGAAGGCTTCGTTGAGCTCGATCCAGTCGATCTGGTCCTTGGTCAGGCCGGCCTGCTTGAGCGCCTTGGGAATCGCCGCGATCGGGCCGATCCCCATCACCTCCGGACGCACGCCGGCCACCGAGAAGCTGACAAAGCGCGCCAGCGGGGTCAGCCCGTAATCCTTGATCGCCTGCTCGGAGGCCAGCAGCACCGCACCGGCGCCGTCGCTCATCTGCGAGGAGTTGCCGGCGGTGACGCTGCCGCCGAACTGGCCGTTGCGGAACACCGGACGCAGCTTGGCCAGGCCTTCGAGCGAGCTGTCGGGGCGCGGGCCTTCATCGGTGTCGATCAGCCGCTTGCGCAGCGCGATGACATTGCCGGCCAGGTCGGGCTGGTGCGAGAGGATCTCGTACGGAGTGATCTCGTCGCGGAATTCGCCGGCGGCAATGGCGGCAATCGCCTTCTGGTGCGAAGCGAGCGCGAATGCATCCTGATCCTCGCGCGAGACCTTCCATTCCTCGGCCACTTTCTCGGCGGTGATGCCCATGCCGTAGGCGATCGCGACGTGGTCGTCGGCAAAGACGTTCGGCGACATGGCGACCTTGTTGCCCATCATCGGCACCATCGACATCGACTCGGTACCGCCGGCCAGCATCAGGTCGGCATTGCCCAGACGGATCTGGTCGGCGGCCATCGCCACGGCCTGGATGCCGGACGAACAGAACCGATTGATGGTCTGGCCGGCCACGCTGTTGGGCAGGCCGGCGAGCAGCACGCCGATGCGCGCCACGTTCATGCCTTGCTCGCCCTCGGGCATCGCGCAGCCGATGATGGCATCGTCGATCCGCGACAGATCGATGCCCGGCGCCTGCGCCACGACTGCACGCAACACGTGCGCCAGCATGTCGTCGGGACGGGTATTGCGGAACACGCCCTTGGGCGCCTTGCCGACCGGCGTACGGGTGGCGGCGACGATGTAGGCTTCTTGAATCTGCTTGCTCATGGCTATCTCCGATAGCCGGGATTGGGGAGTCGGGATTGGGGATTCGCAACTGCGGATCCTGATTCCTGAATGGTCCTGCCCGGCGGATGAATTTGGTGGAAGCGAGAATGTTGGAGGGCAGGGGAGCCGCTGTTACGAATCCCCAATCCCGAATCCCGAATCTCAGTTCCTCAACGGCTTACCCGTCTTGAGCATGTGCCCAATCCGCGCCTGGGTCTTTTCCTGCTGGGCCAGTTCGACGAAGTGCTTGCGCTCCAGCTTGAGCAGCCATTCTTCGTCGACCAGTGCGCCGCGATCGACTTCGCCGCCGCACATCACCGTGGCGATGCGGGTGGCGATTTCATAGTCGTAGTCGCTGATGAAGCGGCCCTCCAGCATGTTGACCAGCAGCATCTTGAAGGTGGCGATGCCGACGTCGCCGGCGACCTGGATGCGACGTGCCGGCAGCGGGGCGCGATAGCCGCCTTCGGCCAGTGCGCGCGCTTCGGCCTTGGCGATGTGCAGCGCCTCGAAGCTGTTGAACACCACCTTGTCGGTGGCGCGCAGCAGGCCCAGCTCCTTGGCATTGACCGCCGAATTGGACACCTTGGCCATCGCGATGGTCTCGAAGGTCTTCTTCAGCTCGGCGAACACATCGCCGCCCGGACCTGCGGCCTGCGAGGCACGCACGGCGATTTCCTTCAGGCCGCCGCCGGCAGGCAGCAGGCCAACGCCAGCTTCGACCAGACCGATATAGCTTTCCAGCGAAGCCACGGTCTTGGCGCTGTGCATCTGGAACTCGCAGCCGCCGCCCAGCGCCAGCCCGCGCACGGCCGAAATCACCGGCACCTGCGCGTACTTGATGCGCTGGCTGGTGGCCTGGAAGTTGGCGACCAGCGCTTCGAATGCATCGACCTTGCCGGCCTGCAGCAGACCCAGCGCGCCGGCCAGATCGGCGCCGGCGGAGAAGGGCTCCTTCTGCTGCCAGATCACCAGCCCGGCGAAGTCCCTCTCGGCGCGGCCAACGACCTCCTGCAGGCCATTGAGCACGTGATCGGAGACGGTGTTCATCTTGGTCTTGAAGCTGACCACGGCGATGTCGTCGCCGTCATGCCACATGCGCACGCCGTCGTTTTCGAACACCGTCTCGCCCGGCGAGAACTGCTCGCCCAGCAGCGGATCGGGGAAGCGCTGGCGCTTGTACACCGGCAGTGCCGAGCGCGGCAGCTTGGCGTCGCGCGCCGGGCTGTACGAGCCTTCGGCCGCATGCACGCCGTCGCGGCCGTCGAACACCCAGTTCGGCAGCGGCGCGCTGCTCATGCTCTTGCCGTTGGAGATGTCTTCGGCAATCCACTGCGCTACCTGCTTCCAGCCGGCGGCCTGCCAGGTCTCGAACGGGCCGAGCGACCAGCCGTAGCCCCAGCGGATCGCCAGATCCACGTCGCGCGCGGTTTCGGCGATATCGGCCAGGTGGTAGGCGCTGTAGTGGAACAGGTCGCGGAAGGTGGCCCACAGGAACTGCGCCTGCGGGTTCTGGCTTTCGCGCAGCTTGGCGAACTTCTCGGCCGGGTTCTTGATCTTGAGGATCTCGACCACTTCCGGCGCCGCGCTGCGATCGGCGGTTCTGTAATCCTGCTTCTCCAGGTCCAGCACCACGATGTCCTTGCCGACCTTGCGGAAGATGCCGGCACCGACCTTCTGGCCGAGCGCGCCCTTGCCGATCAGCGCCTCCAGCCACTTGGGCGACTTGAAGTACTGGTGCCACGGATCGTCGGGCAGGGTGTCGCCCATGGTCTTGATCACGTGCGCCATGGTGTCCAGGCCGACCACGTCCGAGGTGCGGTAGGTCGCCGACTTGGGGCGCCCGACCAGCGGGCCGGTCAGCGCATCGACTTCATCGAAGCCCAGCCCGAACTCGGCGGTGTGGTGGATGGTGGACAGGATCGAGAACACGCCGATGCGGTTGCCGATGAAGTTCGGGGTGTCCTTCGCATACACCACGCCCTTGCCCAGCGTGGTGACCAGGAAGCTTTCCAGTCCTTCCAGCACGGCCTTGTCGGTGCCCTTGGCCGGAATCAGTTCGGCCAGGTGCATGTAGCGCGGCGGATTGAAGAAATGCACGCCGCAGAAGCGGTGACGCAATTGCTCGGGCAGCACGTCGGAGAGCTTGTTGATGCCCAGGCCGGAGGTATTGGAGGCCAGCACGGCGTGATCGGACACGAACGGGGCGATCTTCTTGTACAGGTCCTGCTTCCAGTCCATGCGCTCAGCGATCGCTTCGATGATCAGGTCGCAATCGCGCAGCTGCTCCAGACCGCTTTCATAGTTGGCCGGCGTGATCGCCTCGGCCAGGGCCTTGCTGGCGAGCGGGGCAGGGCTGAGCTTGCCGAGGTTGGCGATGGCCTTGAGCACGATGCCGTCGGCAGGACCTTCCTTGGCAGGCAGGTCGAACAGCACGGTGTCGACACCGGCATTGGTGAGGTGCGCGGCGATCTGCGCGCCCATGACGCCGGCACCGAGCACGGCAGCACGACGGACTAGCAACGGATTGGACATAGCGATGAGCCTTTGGTGTGAGCGACTACGGTGTGGAATGGGTACGGAAACCAGGTTCCGCAAAACGAATCAGTTCGCGCGCGGCGCGCGCGCGGTGGTCGGCCTCGCTGACCCCGGCCGGGCGCTTGATCAGTCCGAAATCGGCCATTGCATAGGTGAGCGCACCGGCCAGGAAATCCAGGCGCCAGTACAGCTCTTCCTTGCTCAGGCCCGGCACGCAGGCAGCGATGGCCTTGCCGAACTCGCGCAGCACATGCCCGTAGTGGTCGGACAGGAACTTGCGCAGGTTGTCGTTCTTTTCAGCATAGGCGCGCGCAATTACCCGCACGAACGCGCCGCCGCTCTGGCGGTCCTGCGCCATTGCCAGCGCCGGCTCGACGAAGGCCGCCAGCACCGCGGTGAGCTCGCCCGGCTGTGACTTCCTGGCCGCCTCCAGTTGCTGCAGGCGCGCGGCGGTCATCTCGTCCATGCGGCGACGGAACACTTCGTTGACCAGGTTTTCCTTGGACCCGAAGTGGTAATTGACCGCCGCGATATTGACGTCGGCCTGGGTGGTCAGCTGGCGCAGCGAGGTTCCCGCGAAGCCATGCTGGGCGAACAGCTCCTCGGCCGCGCCGAGGATGCGGTCCTTGGTGGAGAAGTGGGCGGGCTTGGGCATGCGCGGGGCGGAACTCAATCAAACGATTGTTTGAGTCTACGGGCTGGACGCTGTGGCGGTCATGTGGCAACGCAGCACGATTCAGGGGGCGGTGTGCAAATGCAGCGACGAAGGGATAGAATTGACCATCGCAAAGAAGCCTAAGCCCGCGTTTTGACGCGGGTTTTTTTCATGATAACCTCGGGCCTTCAGTGGCCCGCCCAACGGAGATCCTCCCATGGCGCTGGAGCGCACCCTGTCCATCATCAAGCCCGACGCCGTTGCCAAGAACGTCATCGGCGAAATCTACAGCCGTTTCGAGAAGGCCGGCCTGAAGATCGTGGCGTCCAAGTACAAGCAGCTGTCGCGTCGCGAAGCCGAAGGCTTCTATGCCGTGCACCGCGAGCGTCCGTTCTTCAACGCGCTGGTCGAGTTCATGATCTCCGGCCCGGTGATGATCCAGGCGCTGGAAGGCGAGAACGCCGTTGCCGCACACCGTGACCTGCTGGGCGCGACCAATCCCAAGGACGCTGCGCCGGGCACCATCCGCGCCGACTTCGCCGACTCGATCGATGCCAATGCCGCCCACGGCTCGGATTCGGTCGAGAACGCTGCCAACGAAGTCGCGTATTTCTTTGCCGCCACCGAAGTGGTCTCGCGCTGAGGCCGAGAGAGTCGAATCGTGAATGAGGTCGTGATCCCCTCCGTGCTGCAGGACGTTCCCGTCCGTACCCCGGAACTGCGCAAGCAGAACCTGCTCGACCTCGACCGCGAGGGACTGGAGCGCTTCTTCGCCGACACGCTCGGCGAAGCGCGCTACCGTGCCCATCAGGTGATGAAGTGGATCCACCATCGCTACGTCACCGATTTCGACCAGATGACGGACCTCGGCAAGGCGCTGCGTGCGAAGTTGCACCAGCACGCCGAGGTCCTCGTCCCGAATGTCGTGTTCGACAAGCCGTCCACCGACGGGACCCACAAGTGGCTGCTGGCCATGGGCACCGACGGCAAGAACGCGATCGAAACCGTCTACATCCCCGACAAGGGCCGCGGCACGCTGTGCGTATCGTCCCAGGTCGGCTGCGGCCTGAACTGCACCTTCTGTTCGACTGCCACCCAGGGCTTCAACCGCAACCTCACCACCGCCGAGATCGTTGGGCAGGTGTGGGTGGCGGCGCGCCATCTGGGCAACGTGCCGCACCAGCAGCGCCGCCTCACCAATGTGGTGATGATGGGCATGGGCGAGCCGCTGATGAATTTCGACAACGTCGTGCGCGCGATGAGCGTGATGCGCGACGACCTGGGCTACGGCCTGGCCAGCAAGCGGGTGACGCTGTCGACCTCCGGCCTGGTGCCGATGATCGACCGGCTCTCGACCGAAAGCGATGTCTCGCTGGCGGTCTCGCTGCATGCGGCCAACGACACGCTGCGCGAAAGCCTGGTGCCGTTGAACAAGAAATACCCGATCGCCGAGCTGATGGAATCCTGCGCGCGCTATCTGCGCGGCAACAAGAAGCGCGATTCGGTCACCTTCGAATACACCTTGATGAAAGGCATCAACGACCAGCCCGAGCATGCGCGCCAGCTGGCCAGGTTGATGCGTCAGTTCGACAATGCGGTGCAGTCCAAGGACGCCGGCAAGGTCAACCTGATTCCGTTCAATCCATTCCCGGGCACGCGTTACGAGCGCTCGGGCGAGACCGAGATCCGCGCGTTTCAGAAGATCCTGCTCGACGCACAAGTGCTGACGATGGTCCGGCGGACCCGTGGCGACGATATCGACGCCGCCTGCGGGCAGCTCAAGGGGCAGGTTATGGACCGCACCCGTCGTCAGGCGGATTTCCTGCGCACCCTGGAAGGGCAGGCCGGTCGAGATGCGGCAGCGTGATCTAGCAGCCATGGCGGCTGTGGCGATCGCACTGTGCGCGGTCGGCTGCGGTGGTCGCAATGCCAAGGCCGGCTCGGTCCAGACGGTCGAGGAGGTCGCGCAGGTGCATTCGTTCCGCGACAGCACCGCGACAAAGAATCGTCTGGCGGTGCAGGAGAAGCTGGGCCTGGCCAATAATCGGCTGCAGACAGGCGACTACGTCGCTGCCGAAGAGCAGGTCCGTGCAGCCTTGAAGAAAGATCCCCAGTCGGTGGATGCCATTGGTCTGCTGGCGCTGATTCAAGGCGCCAAGGGCGATGTTGCCGGCTCCGGTGCGTCATACCGCCGGGCCGCGGAGCTTGCGCCGCAGCGCGGCGATGTCCTGAACAATTACGGCGCGTGGTTGTGCGCGAACGGCTCGCCGGCCGAATCGCTGATCTGGTTCGATCGCGCCCTGACCGACAGAAACTACGCATCGCCAGCCTCCGCGTTGGGCAATGCAGGTGGCTGCGCACTCAAGGCCGGGCAGCCGCAGCGGGCGGTCGGCGACTTGCGCAAGGCGCTGGAACTGGATCCGCGGAATCCATACGCACTCGAGTCGATGGCGCGCTCCGAGGTGACCAATCGCAATTATTTCGAAGCGCGTGCGTTTATTGAACGACGGCTTGCGGCTGCACCGGCAACCGCTTCCGTGTTACAACTCGCCATTCAGATTGAGCAAGGGCTAGGCGACAAGGTAGCTGCCAGCCGTTATCAACAGCGGTTGGTCAAGGAATTTCCTGACGCAGCGACCGCTAACCCCGGGGCCAATGCATTGTGATCAGTGATTCCAATCCGAACCCTTTCGAGCAGGAAAAGGGCTGCGGACAGCATTTGCGCGACGCGCGCGAAGCGGCAGGTCTGAGCGTGGACGAAGTCGCCGGCAAGCTGCGCATGCCGGCGCACGTGGTGCGCTCGCTGGAGCAGGAAGACTGGCAACGCCTGGGTGCGCCGGTCTTCGTGCGCGGTCAGTTGCGCAGCTATGCGCGCTTGCTGCATGTGGACCTGGAGCCGCTGCTGCAGCAAGCGGCGATTGCGCCGATCGAGCCGGTCAAGCTGGTCAGCCACACGCATACGCCGCGGGCGCGGCGCATCCTGGAAAGCACGGCGCGCAAGGCGATGTATGTGGTGATCACCGGCGTGTTCGCGGTGCCGGTGTGGTACGCGACCCGTTCGCATCTGGATGGCAAGGCGCCCAGCACGGTATCGCTGGACAGCATGCCGGAAGCGCCCGGGACCGGCACCCCGGCCAACGCTGCCACGCAGCCGGCCAGCGCGCCGCGCGAGCAGCCGGCGCCGTACATCGCGTCGATGACGCCGGTGCCACGGGCCACGCCCGAGGTCGAGACCCCTGCAGTGTCGGCCGCCAGTGGCGGCAGTTTGTCGTTGAGTTTCAGCGGCGACAGCTGGGTGCAGATTCTGGCACCGGATGGCAGCGCGGTCGAAAAGGCACTGGTGCGTGCCGGCGAGCGTCGCAGTTATTCGCCAGGGCAGGTGGGTCGCATCGTGCTGGGTAATGCGTCGGCGGTAGAGGTTCAGCAAGGCGGCAGTATCGTCGATGTGAAACCGTTCCAGCGCGCTAACGTGGCCCGTTTTGCGGTATCCTCCGACGGCTCCGTGGTACCTGCTTCCGAGTGAAGCGGACTGCGGTTTTTCATTTTTCCCTATTGATGTTCCGCGCCTCCGGGATGACGGAGCGAGAGTACGCATGGCGATCGACGATCTGCTGGACGAACACGAACAAGGCGAACGCGTTCGTTCCTGGTTGAGAAAGAATGGCGCAGGGCTGGTAGGCGGCATCGTGGTGGGCCTGGCCCTGATCCTGGGCTGGCAGTGGTGGCAGAAGCACACCGCCACCCAATCGGTGGAAGCCAATACCCGTTACGAAGCGGTGGTCAAGTCCATCCAGGGCAAGGACCTGGACAAGGCGGCCAAGGACATCGTGGCGCTCGATGACGGCAAGGGCGGTGTCTACGCCGAACTGGCTGCATTGCGTCTGGCAAAGGCCCAGGTGGATGCCGGCAAGCATGCCGAAGCGATCAAGACCCTGCGCGACGTGCCGGCCGAAGGCGAGCTCAAGCAGATCGTGCAGCAGCGCCTGGCGCGTGTGTTGACCGAAAGCGGCAAGCCGGACGAAGCGATCAAGCTGCTGGCCGATGCGCAGGACCACACCAGCCTGGAGATCCGCGCCGATGCGCTGGTCGTGCAGGGCAAGCCGGACGAAGCGCGTGCGCTCTACGCCAAGGCCCTGACCACGGTGGACGTGGCCTCGCCGCAGCGCCGTTTGCTGGAAACCAAGCTGATGGATGTGGGCGGCAAGGTGCCCGATCCGGCGGAGCCGATTTGATGAAGCAGGTTGATATGTACAAGCGCATTGCAATGATCGCCCTGATGGGCGTGTCGCTGGCTGGTTGCAGCACCGTCAAGGGCTGGTTTGCCGGGAAGGACGCTGCTGCCAAGAAGGCGCAGGAACCTGCCGAGCTGGTCAAGTTCGAGCCGTCGGTCAAGGTCGACAAGATCTGGTCCACCGGCGTGGGCAAGGGCGAAGGCCATATCGGCGTGCGCCAGCGTCCGGCGGTGGCCGATGGCAAGGTGTACGCCGCGGCGATTACCGGCGGCGTGCAGGCGCTGGACCTGCAGACCGGCAAGCGCGTGTGGGAATACAAGCCCAAGAAGGAAGAGCGTAACGATCGCAAGTTCAAGCAGCGCCTGTCCGGTGGCCCCGGCGTCGGCGAAGGCCTGGTGGTGATCGGCACCCTGTCTGGCGACGTGATTGCCTTGAACCAGGCTGATGGCACCGAAAAATGGCGTGCCAAGGTGCCGAACGAAGTCATCGCCGCACCGGCGATTGCACAGAACCTGGTGTTGGTGCGCAGCAACGATGGTCGCGTCAGCGCCTTCGACGCGGCCACCGGCGAGCGTCGCTGGTTCCATGCCGAAGAAGGCCCGACCCTGTCGGTGCGCGGCAATGCGCCGATCGTGACCGGCCCGGGCGTGCTGTTCGTCGGCAACGACAGCGGCACCTTGAGCGCCCTGGCGCTGCAGGACGGCCGCCCGTTGTGGGAACAGGCGATCGGCGTGCCGGAAGGCCGCACCGAGCTGGAGCGCATGGCCGATGTGGACGGCGCCCCGGTGCTCGATGGCACCACGCTGTATGCGACCAGCTTCAAGAACGAAACCCTCGCACTGGAAGGCCCGAGCGGCCGTCCGCTGTGGACGCGCGATCACGGCGGCGCCGGTGGCGTTGGCGTGTCGTCGGCAGTGGTGGTGGTCTCCGACAACGCCGGCTCGGTGTGGGGCCTGGACAAGAGCAGCGGGGCGGCGATGTGGTCGCAGGCCGCGCTGGCGCGTCGCTCCCTGACCGGTGTGGCCATCCAGGGCGATTACGCCGTGGTCGGCGATTACAAGGGCTATCTGCACTGGCTGAAACTCAGCGACGGTGCACTGGCCGCGCGCGCTCGCGCTGGACGCGACACGCTGCTGGCGCAGCCGATCGTCGTGGACGGCATTCTGTTGGTACAAAACACCGATGGCGATATCACCGCCTTCCGGTTGGCACAATAAGGACTTCGCGATGCTGCCCCTGGTCGCCCTGGTCGGACGGCCCAATGTCGGCAAGTCCACCATCTTCAATGCGCTGACGCGCACCCGTGACGCGCTGGTCCACGACCAGCCCGGCGTCACCCGCGACCGTAACTACGGGGTCTGTCGTCTCGACGAGGAACGCCCGTTCATCGTCGTCGATACCGGCGGTATTGCCGGTGACGAGGAAGGCCTGGCCGGCGCCACCGCGCGGCAGGCCCGCGCCGCTGCCGGCGAGGCCGATCTGGTGCTGTTCGTGGTCGACGGCCGCGAAGGCGCCTCCTCGCTGGACGACGAGATCCTGGCCTGGCTGCGCAAGCTGGCGCGGCCGACCGTGCTGGTCATCAACAAGATCGACGGCACCGACGAAGAGACCGTGCGCTCGGAATTCGCGCGCTACGGGTTCTCCGATGTGGTGGCGTTGTCTGCCGCGCATCGGCAGGGCATCGACGAACTGCTCGAGGAAGTCGGCGCACGTCTGCCCGAGGAAGGTGCCGGCGAACTGCTGGATACCGACCCGGCGCGTGTGCGCATCGCCTTCGTCGGCCGCCCGAACGTGGGCAAGTCGACGCTGGTCAATCGCCTGCTCGGCGAAGAACGCATGATTGCCTCGGAAGTGCCGGGCACCACGCGCGATTCGATCGCCGTGGACATGGACCGCGACGGGCGCCAGTACCGCTTGATCGATACGGCCGGCCTGCGTCGCCGCGGCAAGGTCGAGGAGGCGGTGGAGAAGTTCAGCGCGTTCAAGACGCTGCAGGCGATCGAGCAATGCCAGGTTGCGGTGCTGATGCTCGATGCCGGCGAAGGCGTTACCGACCAGGACGCGACCATTCTGGGCGCCATCCTGGACGCTGGCCGCGCCCTGGTGGTGGCGATCAACAAGTGGGACGGGCAGAGCGACTACCAGCGTGCGCAGGCCGAAGACCTGCTGGCGCGCAAGCTGGGCTTTGTCAGCTGGGCCGAGGCGGTGCGGATTTCCGCGCTGCACGGCTCGGGCATGCGCGAGCTGTTCCAGGCGATTCACCGTGCACATGCGTCGGCCACGCACGAATTCAGCACCAGCGAAGTCAACCAGGCGCTGGAAATCGCCTACGAGACCAATCCGCCGCCGAGCATCCGTGGCCACGTTTCCAAGCTGCGTTACGTGCATCCGGGTGGCGCAAATCCGCCCACCTTCATCGTGCACGGCACGCGCCTGAAGGTGCTGCCGGAGTCGTACAAGCGCTATCTGGAAAACTTCTTCCGCAAGCGCTTCAAGCTGGTCGGCACGCCGGTGCGTTTCATCTTCCGCGAAGGTGCCAATCCGTACGAGGGCAAGAAGAACACGCTCACCGAACGGCAGGTGGCGCGCAAAAGGCGGTTGATGAAGCACGTCAAGGGCAAGTAAGCAGGTAACGGCCCGTGCCTGGCCAATGATCGTCAGATGGAGTGGCCGCAGCGCCTGCAACTGCCGTGGTCCAGTGCCGCGAGCTACGCCAGGAAGGTGCAGTGATTCCTTCTGGCATCTGCACTGGCAGTGCCTGGCATTCTGAGTCGTCGTGGTGCACTGGTATCCTGCGTGCCATGACCGACTATCCCTCCCGCATTCCCTATGCACAGGCGCTGCAGATCCTGCAGGCCGTCGCTGCCAACAGCCGTCCGCCCGACGAGAACATCGCCACCTCGCGTGCCGACGGGCGGATCAGCGCTGCCGATCTGATCGCACCGATCGCGTTGCCGCCCTTCGCCAACAGCGCGATGGACGGCTTCGCGTTGCGGCATGCCGATGTCGCTGGCGGCGATGCGTCGTTGCAACTGATCGGCGAGCAATTCGCTGGCGAGCGCTGGACCGGCAAGCTGAGCGCCGGCCAATGCCTGCGCATCACCACCGGTGCGCCGCTGCCCGATGGCGCCGATACGGTGATCCCGAAGGAGGATGCGCAGGAACGCGATGGCGTGGTGCGTTTCCATACCATGCCTGCGCCGGGTGCGGCGGTGCGCCAGGCCGGCAGTGACTTGCGCGCGGGCGATCTGGTGGTGCAGAGCGGCCAGGTGTTGACGCCTGCGCGGATCGGACTGGCGGCTGCGCTCGGTCTGTCGCGGCTTGCGGTGGCGCCGCGGCCGACCATTGCGGTGCTGGCCACCGGCGATGAGCTGGTGGAGCCGGGCATGCCGTTGGGGCCGGGACAGATCTACAACAGCAACCGCGACATGCTGATGGCGCAGCTGCGCGCACTAGGCTACGCGCCGACTGCATGGCCGACCCTGCCGGACGATCCGCAACGCATCCGCACCATGCTGGAGGACGCGGCTGCGGCCTTCGATGTGGTGATCACCTGCGGCGGCGTCTCGGCGGGGGAAAAGGATTATCTGCCGCAGCTGATCGGCGAACTGGGCCGCATCCACTTCTGGCGCGTGCGCATGCGGCCGGGTATGCCGGCGGTGCTGGGCCAGATCGGCCGCTGCCTGGTACTGGGTCTGCCGGGCAATCCTGTCTCGGTGCTGGCGACGCTGATCGCCTACGGCGTGCCGCTGCTGGATGGCCTGCAGGGACGTAGCGAGCCGCGCCCGCTATGGCATGCGGCCCTTGCCAGTCCATGGGAAAAACGCCACGAGCGCCTGGAGTTCCTGCGCGGGCGGCTGGAGTGCGGCGAAGACGGGCGTCTGACGGCATTGCCGCATCGTGGCGATGCATCGCACCTGCTGCGTGGCGCGGCCGACAGCAATGCCTTGATCGTGTTGCCCGAGCAGGCACGGCGTTTCGAGGCGGGCGAGAGCGTGCGGGTGATTCCTTACGCGCTTTGAGCGTTTGGTACAGCACGCGCCACAAACAGTGGGGCCCTGCTCGCCGCCAAGCGGGCGGCATTGGGTGCACGTCGGTCCTTTCGTGCCTTCGGCACTAAACGTCGACGCTGCGCGAGCTGATGGCAGCCACGTGGAGGGCGCAGCCCGGTGTGGTAGACCGCCTCTTCCACGTCACACTAGAACGCGGCGTCCGGACGCGAGGCTGCAACCAGCGCCGATCAGGCCGTTCTCAGCCGACTGCGCTGCCGCAGAACGCGGCGTAGTCGGCATACCCGGTGAATGCGACACCGGGAGCACACACCGGGCAATGCGGGTCGGGCGGCAGCCGGATTTCGCGAAAGCGCATTGCCAATGCATCGAAGCTGAGCAGGCGCCCGGTGAGGGTCTCGCCGATGCCCAGCAGCAACTTGATCGCCTCGGTGGCCTGCAGCAATCCGATCACCCCGGGCAGCACGCCCAGCACGCCGGCCTCGGCGCAGCTGGGGGCGAATTCGGGCGGCGGCGGCTCGGGAAACAGGCAGCGATAGCACGGTGCATGGCCGCGCTTGCGGCCGGCATCGAACACGCTCAATTGCCCTTCGAACTGCTGTACCGCGCCGTAGACCAGCGGTTTGCTGAGTTTGACGCAGGCATCGTTGAGCAGATAGCGCGCAGGAAAATTGTCGGCGCCGTCGACCACGACATCCACGTCCTTCAGCAGGGCTTCGACATTGCCGGCAGTCACGCGTGCCTGCAGCGCTTCGACCTGCACACGTGGATTGAGCGCGGCAATGCGCTGCGCGGCCGAGCTGACCTTGGCGACGCCGACGCTGTCTTCCACATGCAGGATCTGGCGCTGCAGATTGCTGCGGTCCACCACATCGTCATCGGCGATCCGCAGGTGGCCGACGCCGGCGGCAGCCAGATAGAACGCCGCCGGCGAGCCGAGACCGCCTGCACCGACCAGCAACACGCGCGAACGCGCCAGACGCTGCTGGCCGTCCAGACCGACCTGCGGCAGGAGCAGATGGCGCGAGTAGCGCTCGAGAAAATCCTGCTCGTCCGGCGGTAGGGTAGGGCGTACCAAGGGGAGGCCGGCGCCGGTCCATGCGGCGGTGCCACCGAGTACCGAAGACACCTGCGTATAGCCTTGCGCGCGCAAGATCTCCGCCGTGTGTGCCGAGCGCTTGCCGCTCTGGCAGATCAGCACGATCTCGCGCGCCTGCTCCGACAGATGCTGTGCGGGTGCGGTTTCCAGATCGTGTTGCGCAATCGCCAACGCGCCTTCGGCCTGGCCGCCGGCACGCTCGTGCAACTGCCGGATGTCGATCAGCAAGGCGCCTTGCAGAGCGCGCATGCGGGCATTTGCAGGGGAGATGTCGTGGCTGCTCATGGCGCCATTGTCGCGCAAACACAGGCGATGCGATGCACAGACTGCCATGTTGGCATCAGGCTCACCAGCACGGCGGTAGCGTGGGCACACAAGGAGACCCCCAATGACCCCCGATATCGACGCGCAATTGAAACAACTTGCCGATGCATTGCCTGATATTCGTCGCCAGCATCCGGACGATTTCTGGGATGTATTCCACGCACGTGCAGAGAAGATCACCGCTGCCGCAGAGTCGCAGGAGCAGGCGGCGCAAATCGTCAAACGCATCGACGAAATCCTGTCGGCGCATCAGCTCGGACCTGCGGATCCCGGTGCCTGACCCGGCGGGCCTCGCTTTACGGGCAGTCTTGCAAGTGCGCATTCGCGGTCCTGAATGCTGAGTATTCCAAGTCAGCCGGACGGCTCGAGCCATGGTCCTTCGAAACAGGAGCTGGTTGCTCAGTGTGCCAGCACCGTCCGAAGTCACCCAACACGGACGCCATGCCACCTTCACTCCATGTGAAGCGCACTGCGGTGCAGCACGGTTTCCTCTCCAGCTTTCGACGCCGGTACGACGATCGGGTCACGCGACGAGGTCCAGCATGCAGGCACACCTTCTGGCTGGAGATCCATATGGAAGTACGTCACCCGATGTTTGCGGCGCTGACCCTGTGTCTAGGCATCACCGCCGCTGCGCATGCGCAGAACGCAACGCAGGCCGGCATGCCCGCCACTGCCCAGCAACAGGCGGGCACTAATTCCCCGAGCGCGAAGGAGCGTGAGGCGCTAGGCACCCTGAGCGCCATCAACACCAGTGAAATCGGTGCGGCCAATCTCGCGCTGCAGAAGCAGGTGCAAGGTGGCGTGCGCGACTATGCGATGCAGATGGTCAAGGAGCATACCGACAACAATCAGAAGCTGGCCAAGTGGTCGCCGGACCTGTCTGCTGCCGCTGCCAAGGCGCAGATGAGCAAGGGCAAGACCGAACTGGCGATGTTGCAGAAGCTCGATACCAAGGCCTTCGAGGCTGCGTACGTCACGGCAATGGTCAAGGACCACACCGATGCGCTGGCGGCGCTGGACAAGCAACTGATTCCTGCGGCCAAGACGGCACAGGTGCTGGCGCATCTGCAGACCACGCGCAGCCATGTCGCCGAGCATCTGGCGGCTGCCAAGACGCTGCAGGCCAGCAGCAAGGGTGCTGGGCGCTGAGGCATGCCTGGCTTGCCGGCAATACCGGTTGCCGTTGTTGAAGACCCGATGCTGCGGATACGTCGCCTGATCATCCGGGCCGAGCCGCACCAGATCCTGGATGCGTGGTGCGATGCCAATGTGCAGCGACGCATCCTGCGTGGAGTGGCGGAGCTGGTCGCTGGCGATGGGCATGCATCGCGCTGGGCGCCGCAGGCCACCTGGTGCCGGCGCGGTATTGTCGGGTTGCAGCGTGGTGAGGCGCGCCTGGGTGAATCGGTGCGTTACCAGGTTGATGGCGGTCGCGGCCTGCAGCTGGGCGTGTTGCTGCATGTGCAGACTGCGCCTGGATGCGAGGGCAGTTGTGTCACGTTGAGCCTGCAGGGTGCAGATGAGCGAGAGCGCGCTGGGCCATCGGTCGAGCGCATGCAGCGTGTCCGGCATCTGTGGATGGGCAAGGCGTTACGGCGCCTGCGTGACGGTATGGACGTGTGAGATCGCGTCCGCTCGTCCGCACCTTGTCGATGGACTTCGAATGCCTGGCCCCGATTGCAGTTGCTACGGGCGGCCAGGTTTTGAGGGTTCAGTCGGATGGGGTACTTGCGTCGACCACCCCGGGGATCGGTTCGGCATTGCCGAAGTGCGGCCGCAAGGCATCCACTCCGTGCTGCGGCCTGGCCACCGGGGTCAGGTCCTGGCGATTGGCGCGACGTTGCGCGGTAGAGAACGTGGCCAGCTTGTCGCGCTGATCGATCAGCGGTTGCTGCACCTCGCCATCGCGATTGAACGACCAGGCCAGCATCGGCTCGCCCAGCGGCAATGCATCGCCCGCGGCGGTGCCGTTGCGCGAGTGCCAGGTGTGCCAGGTCTTGCCATAGCTGTTGAGCTTGCTGCGCATCAGTTCTTTCTCCGCAACCAGCGGCAGGTTGGGCGCGGATAGCTGGCCCGACAGGATTTCGCCATTGTGCGGATGCCAGAAGCTGCGCTCGTGCTCTGGCAACTGTGCGAACAGTTGTTCGGAAATGATGTACTCGATACCGGTGAGGTTGGCCTGATCGGTGTTGCCGTCGTAGAGCGCGCATTGCGCCAGGTCTTCATTGACCTGATGGCAGTAGTGATGCGCTTCCATCTGTACATCCGGTGCGTCTTTCATCGGATGGAAACCCACCAGGTAGATGTCGAGCTTGCCGACCGGCCCGGTCGGTTGCAGGACCCTGGCGCCGGCTTCCAGCACATTGGTCTTGGCGCTTTCAGGCGCGCCCGGCGGGGTAACCGAAGGCGGGCTGCGCGAGCAGCCGGCGCACAGCAGGGCAATCCAGAGCGCGGACTGTCGCATGCGATCTCCAACAATGAGTGGTGGGGCCAGCCTACGGAGGCTGATGGTTTGCGAGGCGTGAGCGCGTGCGCAGATATCCAACGGAGCTTCACCTCGCTTGAGCATCTGCTTAATGCCATGGCGGCGATGCTGCGCAGCTACGCATGCCTGGTCGCTCACCCATGTCCGCCACCGCCCGCAAGATCGCGACATTCAACGTCAATGGCATCACTAGCCGGCTGCCGCATCTGCTGGAATGGCTACAGCGCGAGCAACCGGACATCGTCGGCTTGCAGGAATTGAAAGCCACGCAGGACGCCTTTCCGGAACAGGCGATCCGCGATGCCGGCTATGGCGTGATCTGGCAAGGCGAGAAGTCGTGGAACGGTGTGGCATTGCTGGCGCACGGCGCCGATCCGGTGGAAATCCGTCGCGGGCTGCCGTGGGACTGCGGCGATACGCAGAGCCGTTATCTGGAGGCTGCAATTCACGGGGTGGTGGTGGCCTGCCTGTATCTGCCCAATGGCAATCCGCAGCCCGGGCCGAAGTTCGACTACAAGCTGGCGTGGTTTCAACGCCTGATCCGGCACGCCAGGACGCTGGTGGACTTACCGCACCCGGTAGCACTGATCGGCGATTTCAACGTGGTGCCGACCGATGCCGACATCTACGACCCCAAGGGCTGGCGCAAGGATGCGTTGCTGCAGCCGGAGAGTCGCCAGGCGTACCAGACCCTGCTCGAGCAGGGCTGGACCGACAGCCTGCTTGCAGTGCATGGCGAAACGCCGATCTACACCTTCTGGGACTATTTTCGCCAGCATTTTGCGCGCGATCGTGGTTTGCGCATCGACCACCTGCTGCTCAACCGCACCCTGGCGCCTGGGCTGCAGGACGCCGGCGTGGACAAGTGGGTACGTGCACTGGAAAAGGCCAGCGATCATGCGCCGACCTGGATCAGCGTGCATGTGCCCGAAGCGGTAGTCGAGCCAGCAACGCAGGCCGAGGCCGTGCCCAGGCCACGAAAACGTGCCGTGGCGAAGGCAAGCCCGGCACGCACGTCCACGACGAAGAAAACGCCCAAGACCGCGGCGAAAAAGGCCGCAACGCGGTCTGCCGCCAGCAAGTCAATCGTACCCGCCAAGCCGCGCAAGCTGGCGAAGAAAAGCGCCAAATAACGCGGCAGCGCTAGCCGATACTGCCCGCGTGACGCGCCATCCGACGCTGCTTGATCCGGTGCAGCACATGCCCGGTGAGGGCGGTCAGCAGGATCAGCACGTTGCTGACGATAAACACGGCATTGCCGACCAGGTAGCTGTAGAGGATGAACAGCACCGAGGCGCTGATCTGGCCGATGAACAGCCAGCGCGAAACGCCCTGTGCCGCATCCGAGCGCCATTGCTTGTAGATCTGGCGGATCAAGGTGGCAATCAGGACGGCACTGGCGAGCCAGCCCACAAGGTCAACGAGTTGCATGCGGCATGAATACCGTGGGGGAACTGGGTGTCACTTTGCGATCTGCCGTGTAGGCGCTGCGTTCTAGCGGCTTCAAGCGACGTGCGCCCTGGTCGAGACGAGGGAATGCGTGCAGCAGGGTGCGGTGATGCCGCGATCGCTGCGCCTGTACCGGCCACGTCGGGGGCCGGTATCCTAGCCAGGTCATCCACCGGTCGACCGTGCCTTGCTCATGATCAGCTACGCCGACGCACTTGCGATTGTCCATCGGCAGATCGCCGTGCTTGCCGGCGAGTGGGTGGACAGTGCCGATGCCGAAGGGCGTGTGCTTGCGCAGGCGTTGTCGAGCCCGGCGGAGTTGCCGGCGTTCGACAACAGCGCGATGGATGGATTTGCGTTGGTCACCGCCGGCCGTGGCGCGATCGCCGGCAGCGAACATGTGATCGGTGGCAGCGTTGCCGCAGGCGAAGATGTAGGTGGCATTGCGGCGGGCAGCGCGTGGGAAATCATGACCGGCGCCGGTTTGCCCGCGGGCGCCGATGCCGTAGTGCCGATCGAGCAGGTGGACGTGCTGGCGCACGATGACGCGCGGCCCGGTCGCGTCCGGCTGCGCGCCGATATCCGCGCCGGTCAGCATATTCGTCGACGTGGGGAAGATGTGGCCTTGCACGACCGCGTGATCGAGGCCGGCACCGTCTTGCGCGCCGCACACCTGATGCTGCTGGCCGGGCTGGGCTGTGCGCGGGTGCAGGTGGTGCGGCGTCCGCGTGTGGCCTTGATTGCGACCGGCCGCGAGTTGATTGGCGATCCGGCGCAGCCGTTGCGGCCTGGCCAGATTCGCGATGGCACCAGCAGTTATCTGCTCAGCCAGCTGCGGGCAGCCGGTGCCGAACTGGTCTGGCATGGACAGGTGGGCGATGACGATGCCGGTTTCGATCTCGCGCTTGCACAGGCGCGAGATGCGGGCGCCGAGGTGATTCTGAGCACCGGTGCGGTGTCGCGCGGTCGCTACGATTTCGTGCCCGATGCCTTGGCACGGCATGGCGCGGCGGTGCTGTTCCACAAGGTTGCGGTGCGGCCGGGGAAGCCGGTGCTGCTGGCGCGCTTCGCAGACGGTGCGTTGTATGTCGGTTTGCCGGGCAATCCGATGGCCAGCGCTGCCGGGCTGCGCTTTTTCGTGGAGCCGGCGCTGCGCGGTTTGCTTGGCATGCCGGCCGAGCGCGGCGTGCAGGTTGCGCTGGAAACCGCGATGCAGGCACGACCGCTGTGGCGGCAACACCTGCGCGCACGTTTGACCTGCAGCGCTGCCGGAGTGCTCTGCGTGCAGATCCTGCCCCAGCAGGAGTCGTTCCGCGTGGCGCCGTTGTTGCAGGCCAATGCGTGGGCGGTACTGGAGCCGCAGGACGAAGGCGCCGCGCCCGGTACGACAGCGCAGGTGTTCGGGCTGGGCCATCTGCAGCCGGCTGCACCGGCGATCGCGCCGTGAGCCAGCACTTGCACGTCGTGCGATGCCGTGCCGGCGAGCAGGCGGCATGAACGCGAGGCCTGCATGGACGGGCGTGGTGCTGGCCGGCGGCCGTTCCTCGCGGATGGGGCAGGACAAGGCGCTGCTGCAGTGGCGCGGACGTCCATTGCTGGAGCACATGCAGGCGTTGCTGCGCGATGCCGGCGCACATAATGTGGTGATCAGCGGCGATCGCCCGGACTACGCCGGGATTGCCGACGCGCAGCCGGACCTGGGGCCGCTTGGTGGCCTGGCCAGCGTGATCAATCAGCTGGCCGATGCAACGACACTGGTGGTGGTGCCGGTCGACATGCCGCTGCTGTCCCGGTCATTGCTGGAGCGGCTGCTGGCGCCACCGCATCGGCGCTGCGTTACCTTTGAAGACCAGATGCTGCCGATGCGCCTGTCCGTGGATGGCGTGGTGCGTGAGGCGCTCACTGCGCTGATGGCCGGCCCCGGTTCGTCACGTTCGCTGCGCGCTCTGCAGGCTGCGCTGCAATGCCATCGCATCGCTGTCACCGCCAGCGAACGCGCCGCGTTCGTCAATTGCAATACGCCCGAGCAGTGGAGTCAGCTCATTCATGAAAATCCAGATTGAAGCTCAGCAGCTGCGCTTCCGCATCGACGAAGCCGAATTGGCCGATTTGCTTGCCGGACGCACGGTCGAGAATCTGAGCCGCTTGCCGAGCGGGCAGGGCGCGCGACTGCTGCGCCACAGCGTCAGCCTGAGCGACGGTGACGCGGCCTGCAATTGCACTGCGGAGCATTGGCAGTTGTCGGTGCCGCGCCATGCGCTGGAACAGCATGCACGGCAATTGCCCAGCCGCGAGGGATTGCGCTTCAGCTTCGATGCCGGTGCTGGCGATGCCGAACCGACGGCGTTGCAGGTGACCTTCGATATCGATGTGCGCGACAGTGCGCGCAAGCGCTTTCCGAAGGCCTGAAGTGTCATCAGCGCACACGCGCAGCGCTCACGCGTTGATTTCAAGCCCCGCAGCAATGCCGGGCACCCGATCGCAGGCCAGGCCGCGCGCCTGCAGCGCCGCTTCGATGGCCGCAGCATCGGCATCGCTGTAACCGGCGCCACTGCGCAACGCGACCACATGCAGGCCTTCTGTGGCCAGTTCCAGCACCAGATGCTGTTGGGCGTCGGCCTGCTGCGGCAAGGCGCGGCGTGCGGCATCGCGTCTTGCCAGTTCCAGTACCGCGTCGGGGATGTCGTCGCCGATCAGCAGGACGTCGGCCAGATTCATCGCACGCAGCGCCTTGATGGTGAGCAGGCCGGGATCGCCCGGGCCAGTGCCGACCAGTTGCACGCTGCCGCGCGCCGGCACCGCGCCGGCATCGTCCAGCGCCGCGATGAAGGCGCTTTCGGCTGCGTCGTCGTTGCCGGCCTGCAGCAGCAAGGGCACGTCGCCGTCGATGACGCGATCGAACCAGCGCCGGCGCCGGTTCATGTCGGGGAACTGGCTGCGGATGCGCTCGCGATGACGCGCGAACATGCCGGCGAAGCGGCCGACCGAGACATCCAGTTCGCGTTCCAGCCGTTCGCGCAGGCGGCGCGCCAGCATCGGTGCGGCACCGGCGGAGGAAATGGCGATGACCAGCGGGTCGCGATCCACGATGGCGGGCACCTGATAGGTCGACAACTCGGCATCGTCCACCACATTGACCAGGCGCCGACGCGCGCCGGCAGCAGCGGCGACGCGTTGATTCAACTCGCCATCGTCGGTGGCGGCGACCACCAGCCACACGTCGTCGATCCAGGCGGGATCGAACTCGCCGTCCAGTTGTTCGAAACGGCCAGCCTGCATCAGTTCCGCCAGTTCGGGCGAGAGCGCATGCGCATACAGGCGGATCTGCGCACCCGCCTTGAGCAGCGCCAGCACCTTGCGCGTGGCGACCTCGCCACCACCGATGACCAGCACGGCACGTGCTTGCAGGTTTGCGAACAGCGGGAACAACGGCATCAGACGTACTCCGAAAGGATGGCTCGCACCGACGGCATGTTGCATGGCACCATCAGGCCACGTCCACGCCTCGCTGCCGCCAATGCGTGTCTTGCTGGTCAACGATACCGAAAAGCCGATCGGCGAACTGCGTCAGGCACTGACGCGCGCCGGTTATACGGTGCTCGACGATGTAGCCTCGGTCGGTGCATTGCTGCACGCGGTACAGAGCCAGCAGCCGGATGTGGTGGTGATCGATGTCGACTCGCCCTCGCGCGATACCCTGGAGCAACTGTCGATGCTGCATGCACATGCGCCGCGGCCGGTGGTGATGTTTTCCGGCGATGGCGACGATGCGTTGATCCATGCGGCGGTCGGTGCCGGCGTCACCGCCTATGTGGTCGATGGCCTGGCGCCGGCGCGGCTGGCGCCGATCGTGCAGGTGGCGCTTGCGCGGTTTGCGCAGGAGAGCAGCATGCGCAAGCGCCTGGACGATGTGCAGCAGGCGCTGCAGGACCGCAAGCTGATTGATCGCGCCAAGGGCCTGCTGATGGAAAAACGCGGCCTGAGCGAGGCCGATGCCTACGCGGCGCTGCGCCAGCAGGCGATGAAGCAGGGCGTCAAACTGGCCGAAGTGGCGCGACGCATCGTGGCCATGGCCGAGTTGCTGGGATGAACACATGAGCCAAGCCGACCTCCCCGTATTGCGCGTGGCCTACATGCCGCTGATCGATTGCGCGCCCCTGGTCGCGGCGCAGCGGCTGGGCCTGGATCGCGTCCATGGGCTGCAGTTGGACTTGCAGCGGCAGGCCTCCTGGGCCGGCGTGCGCGACCGTCTGCTGGCCGGCGAGGTCGATGCGGCACATGTGCTGGCCAGCCTGGTGTATGCGATCGACCTGGGCATTGCCGGGCCGCAATGCCCGATGGCGCTGTTGATGACGCTCAATCACAACGGCCAGGCGATCACGCTGGCGCCTGCGCTTGCGCAGGCCCTGGAGGAGGGGCAGAACTTGCCGCAGGCGCTGGCCAGCCTGGGCCGCCGCGCCGTGTTTGCGCAGACCTTCCCGACCGGCACGCATGCGCTGTGGCTCTATTACTGGCTGGCGGCACGTGGCGTGGACCCGATGCGCGACGTGGAGGTGCTCAGCATCCCGCCACCGCAGATGCCGGACGCCCTGGCCAGTGGCTTGGTCGACGGCTATTGCTCCGGCGAGCCATGGGCTGCGGTTGCGCAGGCGCAGGGCAGCGGTCGCCGGGTAATCCGCAGTGGCGAGCTGTGGGCTGGCCATCCGGAAAAGGTGTTGGCCTGCCGACGCGAATTCGCCGCGCTGCAACCCGAGTTGAGCGAACGCCTGACCGCGTGCGTACTGGATGCCTGTCGCTGGCTGGATGCGGACCCGGCAAATCGGGCGCAGTGTGCGCAATGGCTGGCCGAGCCGCAGCATATCGGGGTATCGGCCGCGCATCTGGCCGCTTGCCTGGATGCCGATGCCGAAGCCGAGGCACATGCGAAGGATGTGACAGCGCTGGCCTTCCATGGCGATGGCGCGGTCAACATGCCGTGGCTGTCGGACGGTGAGTGGTTCCTGACCCAGTTCCAGCGCTGGGGCTGGCATGACATCCAGGAAGACGACATCGCGCGGCTGCGCGACATTCATCGACTGGACAACTATCGGCGCGCTGCCGCACGCGTGGGCGTGGTTTCCCCCGAGGACGACCACCGCAGCAACCGGTTGTTCGATACGCCCTGAGCCCGGATGCCGAGCGCATCAGGCGGTAAGTCAGGCTGGGGTGCGCTGGATGCATTGGATCTTGCGGACAGAAGCCGAGGCGACGGCAACGGCGCGAGGCATGTAGTCTGCGGCTTGGTTGCAGGGCCCTTGCCTGCCCACCATCGCAGGACACGCCGCAAGTACGTCCCTGTAGGCTCTTACGCGGCATCCATGCCGCGTAAGGTCCCGCGACGGTGGGCGGGCAAGGACCAGTCGAGATGGTCGGTGTGCGTAGCTCTTCTCAAAGCAACCAGCAAAATCTCTGGTGCGGTGTCCTCGCCGATTGCGGGACCGTGTGGCGGCATGGATGCTGCCACCGAGCCTGCACGGACGGATTCACGCCGTGTCCCGCGTGCGGCGAGGGCACCGCGCGCTCGACTGACACGGCTTTTGACCTAGATATTTGATCGGTATGCACGCGTCCTAGATGAGGCTTCCGAGCACAGCCGTGCAGTAGCTCTGTTGGGCGCTGTTAGTCATGCCAAGCGACAGAGCCTGCGATACAGGGTGCACGCTGTTGGTGCAAGGCTGCACGAAAGACGGGACTGGTGAGCTGCAATGGCGTGTCGGTAGGCTGTCGCGAAATCGGACGCACTGCATCAAAAACGCTATTTTTCAATGACTTGTATCGTCGCGATGCTCAGGTGAGCAAGTTGGCACGTTGATTGCGTAGTCACTTCGTGCAGGTGCAACGGCGTGCCTGCCACAACACGAACACGATGCAGCGGATCAACGGCGATCCGCACGCATCCAGGACAACGGCGTCCTTCCGGTTTTACCGGAGGGGCGCCGTTTTTTTTTGGCCATCGCATTCGAAGAGGTCTCTATGCAGCGCTCGTTCTGGCGATCCGGGCACACGCCCACCTTGTTCGCATCCTTCCTGTATTTCGACCTGAGCTTCATGGTGTGGTATCTGCTCGGTCCGCTGCAGGTACCGATTGCGCAGTCGCTGGGGCTCGATACGCAGCAGCGTGCCTTGATGGTGGCGGTGCCGATCCTGTGCGGCGCGGTGCTGCGGCTGGTGCTGGGCATGCTGGCCGACCGTATCGGTGCCAAGCGCGCGGGCGTTGTCGCACAAGTTGCGGTGATCGCTTCGTTGTTTGGTGCCTGGCAGTTCGGCGTGCACAGCATGGGGCAGGTGTTGTTGCTGGGCGTGTTGCTCGGCATTGCCGGCGCTTCGTTCGCGGTTGCGCTGCCGCTGGCCTCGCGCTGGTACCCGCCCGAGCATCAGGGCACCGCGATGGGGATTGCCGGGGCGGGCAATTCCGGCACCGTGCTGGCGGCGTTGTTCGCACCGATGCTGGCGTTGGCGTTCGGTTACCAGAACGTGTTCGGACTGGCATGCATTCCGCTGCTGCTGACGCTGGTCGTATTCGCCCTGATTGCGAAAGAAGCGCCAGTACCGGTCGCGCGCAAGCGCTGGTCCGACTATGGCCGCGTGTTGGTGGCTAATTGCGACGCGTGGCGCTTCATGTTTTTCTATTCGGTGACCTTTGGCGGTTTTTCCGGATTTGCCAGTGCATTGCCGGGCTACTTCCACGACCAGTTCGGCTTCGATACGCGCACTGCAGGGTGGGCGACGGCTGCCTGCGTATTGGCGGGTTCGGTGATGCGTCCGTTGGGCGGCGTGATTGCGGACCGCATTGGTGGCACGCGCGCCTTGCTCACCGTCTATCTGCTGGTGGCTGCGCTGGTGGGCATCGCAGGCTTCGGCGCAGGCGGGGCAATGGTGACGCTGGCCTTGTTCGTACTGACCCTGTTGTGTCTGGGTGCCGGCAATGGCGCGGTGTTTCAGCTGGTGCCGCAGCGGTTTGCGCAGGACATCGGCGTGATGACCGGCTTGATCGGCATGGCCGGCGGCATCGGCGGGTTTGCGCTGGCTGCGGGCCTGGGCGTGCTCAAGCAGCACACCGGCAGTTATGCGATGGGCATGTGGTTGTTCGCTGCGTTCGCACTCGGTGGTTGGGCGTTGCTGGCCGGGGTCAAGACACAGTGGCGTAGCGAATGGTCCAGCGCCGGCGCGGCGCGGGTCTGACATGTCGACAGGAATCCAGGCAATGAAGCAACCCAGACTCGTCGTCATCGGCAATGGCATGGCCGGCATCCGCACCGTGGAGGAACTGCTCAAGCTGATGCCGGGCATGTACCAGATCACCGTGTTCGGGGCCGAGCCGCATCCCAACTACAACCGCATCCTGCTGTCGCCGGTGTTGGCCGGCGAGCAGGAGTTCGACGATATCGTGCTCAATCCGTTGCAGTGGTATCAGGACAACGGCATCCGCTTGCATCTGAACAAGGAAGTCACCCGCATCGATCGGGTGCGTCGCCGCGTGATCGCCGCCGATGGCACCGAGGCGGAATACGACCGCTTGTTGATCGCCACCGGTTCGGTGCCGTTCGTGTTGCCGATTCCCGGTAACGAGCTGAAGGGCGTGATCGGCTACCGCGATATCCAGGACACCCGCACGATGATCGAGACCGCGCGCAGCAAGCGGCACGCGGTGGTGATCGGTGGCGGTCTGCTTGGGCTGGAAGCGGCCAATGGCCTGAAGCTGCGCGGGATGGACGTGACCGTGGTGCATCTGGCCGGGTGGTTGCTGGAGCGCCAGCTCGATCCGGTAGCCGGCAATCTGCTGCAGCAGGCCCTGCGCGCGCGCGGGCTGGAGTTCAGGCTGAGCACGGCGACCAGTGCAGTGCTGGGCAATGCGCAGGGCGAGGTGATTGGCGTGAAGTTCGCCGATGGCAGCGAGATCCCGGCCGATCTGGTGGTGATGGCAGCGGGCATCCGCCCGAATACGCGGCTGGCCGAAGAAGCCGGCATCCACTGCGCGCGCGGCATCGTGGTCAACGACAGCCTGCAGAGCTTCGACCCACGCGTGTACGCAGTGGGCGAGTGCGCAAACCATCGTGGCATTGCCTACGGCCTGGTGGCGCCGCTGTTCGAGCAGGCCAAGGTGTGCGCGAATCACCTGGCGCAGTTCGGTATCGGCATCTATCGCGGTTCGGTGGCGTCGACCAAGCTCAAGGTCACCGGGATCGATCTGTTTTCCGCCGGCGATTTCATGGGCGGCGATGGCTGCGAGGAGATCGTGCTGTCCGACCCGGCCGGCGGGGTCTACAAGAAGCTGGTGATCCGCGACGACGTGCTGGTCGGCGCCTGCCTGTACGGCGACACCAGCGATGGTGGCTGGTACTTCAAGCTGCTCAAGGACGGCACGCCGATCCGGGCGCAGCGCGATCAACTGATCTTCGGCGAAAGCGCGCTGGGCGATGCCGGTACCGGCGGACAGGATCGCGCCAGTGCGATGGCCGACAGCGACGAGGTCTGCGGCTGCAACGGCGTGTGCAAGGGCACCATCGTCAAAGCCATCAGCGAGCAGGGGTTGTTCACCGTCGACGAGGTGAAGAAGCACACCAAGGCCGCCAGTTCCTGCGGGTCGTGTACCGGCCTGGTCGAGCAGATCCTGATGAACTGCCTGGGCTCCAACTTCCAGGAAACACCGAAAACCAAGGCGGTCTGCGCCTGCACCGATCTGAGCCATGGCGATGTGCGGCGCGCCATTGCCGAACACAAGCTGCTGACCCATGCGCAGGCCTATGCCTTCATGGAATGGCGCACGCCCAACGGCTGCGCCACCTGCCGGCCGGCGATCAACTACTACATGTTGTCGAGCTGGCCGCATGAGGCCATCGACGATCCGCAATCGCGTTTCATCAACGAGCGTGCGCACGCCAACATCCAGAAGGACGGTACCTTCTCGGTGATTCCGCAGATGAAGGGCGGGGTGACCAATGCCGGCGAGCTGCGCCGTATTGCCGATGTTGCCGACAAATACGCGGTGCCGATGGTCAAGGTGACCGGTGGCCAGCGCATCGACCTGCTCGGGGTCAAGAAGGAAGATCTGGTCGATGTCTGGCGCGATCTGGGCATGCAGTCCGGGCATGCGTACGGCAAGTCGATCCGCACGGTGAAGACCTGCGTGGGCAGCGAGTTCTGCCGCTTCGGCACCCAGAACAGCACGCAGATGGGCATCGACCTGGAAACCATGCTGGCCAATATGTGGAGCCCGCACAAGGTCAAGCTGGCGGTGTCCGGCTGCCCGCGCAATTGCGCCGAATCCGGCATCAAGGACGTGGGCATCATTGCGGTGGATTCGGGGTGGGAGCTGCATGTTGGCGGTAATGGCGGCATCAAGACCGAGGTCGCCCGCTTCCTGGTCAAGGTGAGCACCGCCGAGGAAGTGCGCGAATACACCGGTGCGTTTCTGCAGCTGTATCGCGAGCAGGCGTATTACCTGGATCGCACCGTGCACTACATCGCACGGGTGGGGCTGGATTACATCCGCGCACAAGTGGTGGATGACGCGGCCAACCGGCGTGCCTTGTACGAACGCCTGCTGTACTCGCTGGAAGGCCTGGTCGACCCGTGGAAGGCGCGTATCGCCGGCGAACGGAAGCAGGAGTACCAACCCTTGCGCATCGCCGCGCCGGCCGCAACGGTGGAGGAATGAGCATGCAGCAGACCGCGTGGATTCGCGTGTGTGCGCTGCAGGAGCTGCCTGCATTGGGTGCGCGCGTACTCGAGATCGAGGGCATTGCACCGATCGCCTTGTTCCGCACCGCCAGCGATCAGGTGTTTGCGTTGCGCGACCGTTGCCCGCACAAGGGCGGGCCGTTGTCGCAGGGTATCGTGGCCGGCGACACGGTGACCTGCCCGTTGCATGGCTGGGCGATCGCCTTGCAGAGCGGCCAGGCCTGCGCACCGGATGTGGGCTGCGCGCCGCGTTACCCGGTCAAGGTGGAAGCCGATGCGGTATGGATCGTGTTGCAGCCGGTATCGCTGCCGGATGCAGTCGCCGAGCCGGCCGCATGAGCGACGGCCAGCAGCTACCTTTGATCGCTGCGGCGGTACAGCCGCATACGTCTGCGCCGATGCATCGCATCACCCGGTCGACCTGCTGCTACTGCGGGGTGGGCTGCGGGGTGCTGATCCACAGCGAGCACGACACGCATGGCGAACGCATCGTCGGCATCGAAGGCGACCCGCTGCATCCGGCCAATCATGGCCGGTTGTGCAGCAAGGGCCTGGCCTTACCGCAGACCGCCGCCGGTACGCAGGGGCGCGTGCTCGCGCCGGAGCTGCGTCGTCATCGGCAGGCACCGCGGGCGGCGGTGAGCTGGGATCAGGCGCTCGATCACGTCACCGGCAAGCTGGCGGCGATCGTCGAGGAGCACGGCGCGGACGCGGTGGCGTTCTATCTCTCGGGACAGCTGCTGACCGAGGACTATTACGTCTTCAACAAGCTCGCCAAGGGCCTGCTGGGCACCAACAACATCGACACCAACTCGCGCCTGTGCATGTCCAGCGCGGTCACCGCCTACAAGCTGGCGCTGGGCGCCGATGGCCCGCCCACCTGTTACGAGGATCTGGAGCTGGCACAGACGGTACTGTTTGCCGGCAGCAACATGGCGTATGCGCATCCGGTGCTGTTTCGCCGACTGGAAGAGGCGCGGGCGAAAAATCCCGCCATTCGCTGGATCGTGATCGATCCGCGTCGCACCGACACCGCGGTCATGGCCGACCTGCACCTGGCGATCGAACCCGGGACCGACGTCGCCCTGTTCAACGGCATGCTGCACCACCTGATCTGGGAGGGTCTGGTGGATGCGCGTTTCGTTGCAGCGCACACCGAGGATTTCGACGCCCTCAAGCACATGCTGCGCGAGTACACCCCGCGCATGAGCGCCGAGATCTGCGGTATCTCGCACGAGGACCTGGTGCAGGCGGCCGAGTGGTTTGGACGCAGCCCGGCGGCATTGTCGCTGTACTGCATGGGCCTGAACCAGTCCGTGCAGGGCACCGACAAGAATCTGGCCCTGATCAATCTGCATCTGGCGACGGGGCAGATCGGCAAGCCGGGCGCAGGGCCGTTTTCGCTGACCGGCCAGCCCAATGCGATGGGCGGGCGCGAGGTCGGCGGCATGGCGACGATGCTGGCGGCGCATCGCGAGATCGGCAATGCCGACGATCGTGCGGAACTGGAACGTCTGTGGCAGTTGCCCGCCGGCCGTCTGAGTGCCACGGCCGGTACACCGGCCGTGCAGTTGTTCGAGCGTCTGCGTGCGGGCACGTTGAAGGCGGTGTGGATCGTCTGCACCAACCCCGTGCATTCAATGCCGGAGGTGGATGGCATTCGCGCCGCACTGGAACAGGCCGAACTGGTGATCGTGCAGGACGCGTTTTCCGGCACCGACACCGTGCCGTATGCCGACGTGCTGTTGCCGGCCGCCAGTTGGGGCGAGAAGGACGGCACCGTGACCAATTCCGAGCGCCGCATCACCCGCGTGCGCAAGGCGGTGGACGCGCCGGGCCAGGCGCGCGCGGACTGGTGGATCGCCCGCGAAGTCGCACGCCGGCTCGAAGCGCGTCTGGCACCTGCCAGCGGGGCGGGGCTGTTCGGGTTCGACAGCACCGTGCAGATCTTCGACGAGCATCGCGCGTTGACGGTGGGGCGCGATCTGGACATCGGCGGGCTGGATTACCCGCTGCTGGATGACGCGCCGCAGCAGTGGCCGTTCCCTGCCGGTGCCGCACACGGGCAGGCGCGGCGCTATACCGATGGCGTGTTCGCCACCGGCACCGGGCGCGCGCGCTTTCACGCCACGCCGTATCGCAAGGTGGCCGAGCCGACTTCGGCCCGCTTTCCGATGCGCTTGCTGACCGGCCGCCTGCGCGATCAATGGCATGGCATGTCGCGCAGCGGACGCGTGCCGGCAGCGTTTGCGCATAGCCCCGAACCCGCGTTGCGCATGCATCCGGACGACGCAGCGCGGCGCGGCCTGGTCGCCGGCGAGCTGGTGCAGATCGCCAGCAAGCGCGGTGCGCTGGTGCTGCCGCTGGAACTGTCCGACGAACTGCGCTCGGGCAGCGTGTTCGCCGCGATGCATTGGAGCGGGCAGCACCTGTCCAGCGGCGGCATCAACCAAGTGAGCAGCCCGGCGGTGGATGCGCGCTCGCAGCAGCCCGAGCTCAAGCATGCGGCGGTGCGGGTGGAGAAGGCGGTGTTCGGCTGGCATCTGCTCGCTGCCCGGCGCGGCGATGCGTTGGCCTTGCAACAGGCACTGCAGCCGCTGTTGCGCGATTGCGGCTATGCATCGCTGCGGCTGCATGCCGAGCCGCTGGCCGAGGCCGGCGGGCACTGGGCGGTCCTGCATGCGGCCTGCGAACGCGCGCCGGATGCGCATTGGCTCGATCGCCTGATCGCCGCATTGCAGTTGCCGGCCGGCGCAGACGTGCTGGAGTACCGCGACCTGCGCCGCGGGCTGCTGCGTCGTGTGGGCTGGCGCGTGCAGGACGGCCACAGCCATATCAACGGCCTGCTGCTCAGCGCGGCGCAGCCCAGCGAGGCGAATCAGGCGTTGCTGCACAGCGCATTGGCAGGCCGGCCCTGGCGCGGCCCGCGGCTGGCCGTGTTTGCGCAGACGCAGGGCGCACCCTGCGACCCGATCGTCTGCAGCTGCATGCAGGTGTCGACTGCTGCGATCCATGCCGCCATCGACGACGGCGCCGACCTGCACCAGCTCAAGCAACGCCTGGGCTGCGGCACGGTCTGCGGCTCCTGTGTTCCGCAACTCACCCGGCTGTGCCGGCAACCCCGACACGCCTGAGTGCCTGTCCCGACCTCCACATATTGCGAGACCTGCTCATGTCAGTCATTCCGTCCTGCGCGCGTGATGTGGTGTTGTTGTCCGCCGGCCCCGGCGATCTGGATCTGCTCACCATCAAGGCGGTCAAGGCGCTGGCTGCCGCGCAGGTGCTTCTGCTGGACGATCTGGCCAACCCGCAGATCGTCGAACTCGCACCGCAGGCGCGGGTGATCCGGGTCGGCAAGCGCGGTGGCTGCCGCTCGACGCCGCAGGACTTCATCTGCCGGCTGATGCGGCGCTACGCCTTGCAGGGCTTGCGCGTGGTGCGCGTCAAAGGCGGCGATGCACTGCTGTTCGGGCGCGCGGGCGAGGAGATCAGCTTCTTGCGCCGCGCCGGAGTGGGCGTGCAGATCATCAATGGCGTCAGTGCCGCATTCGCCGCCGCATCCGTGCTGAAAGTGTCGCTGACCCATCGCAGCCATTGCCACGGCATCACCTTCGTCACCGCGCATACGCACGATCACGGCGAGCCGAATTGGGGCGCACTGGCCGCCAGCGGCACCACGCTGGGCATCTACATGGGCCTGCGGCGTGCCGATGCCTTGGCCACCGCGTTGCTGGCGCATCTGCCGGCCAGCACCCCGGCGGCCATCGTGCAGGCCGCCACCCGGCCCGAGCAGCAACGCCGGCTGACCACCCTGGGCGAGCTGGGACTTACCGCCGCCGGCATGCTGCCGGGCTTGCCGACCTTGCTGCTGGTGGGCGCTGCCTTGTCCGAGGCAGCAATGCAGTGCGACGACCGCTTCGGCATGGCGCTGGAGCAGGCAGCGGGGTGAGCGCGATCTGCTGAGCGCCGCGTGCGGCGATCAGCGCACCATCGTCGGCGCGTCTCAACGGGCAACGCGGTGTGCGAAGCACGCCCGTGCGGGTGTCGCTACGTGATGCGCGCGCGCTACAGGCGAGAGATGTAGCCGCATCGCTTGCCGCTTCCGGTTCCGGTTTGCTGGCGCATTGGACAGCAGTGGACAGGGCAGGACAGTGATTGATCAGACCCATGCTGCATGCCCGGTGGAGCGGCGACGGCTGCACAGTCAGTTCGCCGTTATGGCCGCATTGGTAGCGCTACCGATGGATAAAACGCGGACCCTCACGCGGCGCGTGGCAGGAGTGCAAGATTTGCACAGCGAGCGCAGCTGTTTTTTCCTGCATTGTGGCGCTTGGCGCCGTCTCGCATGGCTGCACGGCTTGGCACGATAGTTGCGTTACCCCTCCTACCAGTGGCGTGATCGACGCATCGAGAGGAGGCACAGTGGAAGACGGACAAAGCAGTACTCGTAGCCGGCGCGGTTTTGCCGCATTGGATCCTGAAAAGCGCCGCGTGTTGGCGAGCAGCGGCGGCAAGGCAGCACATGCCAGTGGGAACGCACACGAATTCACCAGCGACGAGGCACGCGAAGCTGGCCGCAAAGGCGGCCAGGCCGTGAGCCGCGATCGCGATCATATGTCGCGGATCGGCAGCAAGGGTGGGCGTTCCAAGCAAGCCAAACCTCAGGAAGAGGCCGTCTAGGCGAGCGTGCGGCGCGCATCCGGCGCGCCGTTCTCGCTGCAGCGGACCGCAGGCCCTGCACGTCACGTGCAGGGCCTGCGGCGTTTTTGCGGACACCTCCGCCGCGTCAGCAGATCGGCCTGAACAATCGATTGCAGTTGTGTGTGTTCTTTGAAGCATCTGCGTCTTGCCTTGCTCGGCTAAGCAGTGGCGCAGAGGTTGATGTGCAATGCATCGTCAGAACCTCGGAAGTTTTTTCACTCGTCCTCGCGCGCACGCGATCGATTGCAGGGAAATATCTGCCCATTCCGCGGCGGGCTTACCCAGGCGACTGCAGGATTTGCATCCATTGCAGAATTTTCGTGATCGGCGGCCCGGCCTCGCTCCCTGGGGATTGATGGAAGGCTCGGGATGCCACCGCATGGCAGCGCGTCTGCGTTGGCCCTTGCGACCGACAAGCATTGCAGCCGTGTCATCGCATACGCAGCGTCAAGCCAACGACCGCCTCGTCACGACATTGCGCCTGCCGAGGGTGACGCGCCCGTTGTCGCGGGACTTGTCGACGCGCAGATTCGAAAAGTCGGCCCTGACCGGACTCGACCTTACGGGCGGTCGCCATCATCGGGTTCGTCGTCGAATGGACCGCCATGCACGGAGCGCTTACGCTGGCCGTCTTTCATTGGACGGCACCGGTAATGACACAGCGCATGGCGTATCCGATCGGCACACCACGGCAGCCCTGGGGCGCAGCAGAGCGCGCCGCATGGCGCGCACGCCAGCTACGTCAGCGCAGTCATGCTGACGATGTGGTGCAAGTGATCGATGCACTGGATGCCAGTTATGAGCGCGTGCATTACGGAACGATCCTGGCGGCATCCGAGCAATACCCGTTGATCGCGCTGCGCAGCGTGGCGTGGGACGCCGCTTTGCCCTGCGCGCTGGTGACCGGTGGCGTGCATGGCTATGAAACCAGCGGCGTGCAGGGCGCGCTGCAGTTTCTGCAGCAACGCGCGGCGGCCTATGCAGGCAAGCTCAATCTGCTGGTGGTGCCTTGCGTCAATCCATGGGGCTACGAGCGGATCCAGCGCTGGAATGCCGATGCCATCGACCCCAATCGTGCGTTTCGGCCGGACAGCCCGGCCGCCGAGTCGGCGGCCTTGATGCAACTGGTCGCCACAGTGGCCGGACAGATGCTGGTGCATATCGATCTGCACGAAACCACCGACAGCGACGAGAGCGAATTTCGTCCGGCCCTGGCCGCACGTGACGGCGTCGATTTCGTGCCCGGCAGCATTCCCGATGGCTTTTACCTGGTGGGCGATAGCGAGGATCCGCAACCGCAGTTTCAGCAGGCAATCATTGCCGCCGTCGCCGAGGTCACCCATATCGCACCTGCCGACGCGAACGGCCAGATCATCGGCGCAGCGGTGGTCGCTCCTGGCGTCATCAACTACCCGGTGCGGCGTCTTGGCCTGTGCGCGGGCGTCACCGACGCGCGCTATCGCACCACTACCGAGGTGTATCCGGACAGCCCGCGCGCAACGCCCGCACAGTGCAACGCCGCGCAGGTGGCTGCGATCTGCGCGGCGCTGGACTACGCGCTCGCCCAGCGCTGACAGCATGGACTGGCGCCAGATCGACGCTGGCGTCGCGGCGATGTCAGCCATCTGCAGCACGGCCCACGCATGCATGCCCTGAGCCACCGCACGGCTAGACTATGCAGTTCTTCAAGCGCATGGACGACCCCGAATGACTCACGATGCGATAGACGGTGCACGCAGACGCCTGCTGGGCGGCGCGATGGGAATGGCCATCAGCGGCGGCGTGCTTGCCAGGCAACCCAAGACGGAGAACACGATGGCGCAGGACACGCAGTGGCAGGACGGCAGCTGGCTCAATCGGCCACGGACCGTCGCAATCAGCGGCGGCACCTTGGACGTGGTTACCGACAAGGCCACCGACTTCTGGCGCAAGACGCATTACGGGTTCACGCGCGATAGCGGGCATTTTCTCGGTATCACCGCCGCAGCGCGCTTCACTGCGCAGTTGCGGGTGCGCGCGCAGTACGAGTCGCTCTACGATCAGGCCGGCATCATGGTGCGCGTGGACGAGCAGCACTGGGTCAAGGCGGGCATCGAGCTTAGCGATGGCCGTGCCATGCTCAGCAGCGTGTTGACCAACCCGGTCTCGGATTGGGCGACCGGCCCTTACGAGGCCGACCCCAAGGATTTCTGGATACGCGCCACCGTTGCCGATGGCGTCCTGCGTCTGCAGGTATCGGCCGATGGCCGGACCTGGCCACTGGTCAGGCTTTGCCCGTTTCCCGTCGCCGACGCGTACCAGGTCGGGCCGATGTGCTGCACGCCGGAGCGTGCCGGGCTGAAGGTGCGGTTTTCCGACTGGACGCTAGGTCCGCCGCTGGACAAGGACCTGCACGATCTGAGTTGATGGCCGCGTGGCAACGCAGCGTGCGCGCTGCGTTGCCACGCACATCACTGCAGGAGGCGAGGGCGGCGTAGTGTGGGTCGATCAAGGACGATGCACGCGCCGACTGCACGCGGGCAGCTCGGATCACGGCAAGCGCTGTTCTGCCACCGCGCTTGCCACATAGGCCGCCACCAGCTCCGCCTCCATCGGCCGGGCCAGCAGATAGCCCTGCGCTTCATCGCATCCCCAACTGCGCAGCAGCGCGATTTCGTCGGCGTGTTCGATGCCTTCTGCAACGGTGCGATATCCCAGCGCGCTGGCCAGGCGTACCACCGCCTCGGCGCGCAGCTGCATGCCGGTCTTGGTGGCGATGCCGGTCACCAGGGAGCGATCGAGCTTGAGCACGTTGACCGGCAGCTCGGTGAGGTAGCCGAAGTTGCTGTAGCCGGTGCCGAAGTCGTCGATGGCGACATTGACTCCGGCGTCACGCAGGGCGCGCAGCCGTGGCACGGCCTCCACATTGCTGCGCAGCCAGCGGCCCTCGGTGATCTCCAGCTCGATGCGCTGGGTGGGGATGGCCAGCTCCCTGCAGCGATGGATGACGTCTGCGGCGAGATTGCGGTTGCCAAAATCGCGCGAAGACAGATTGATCGACATGGAGAAGTCCAGCCCCTGCGCACGCCAGCTGGCCAACTGCACCAATGCGTTTTCGATCACCCAGTTGGTGACGGTGCACATCAAGGCGGTCTTTTCGAACAAGGGGATGAATTCGTCCGGACCGATCGGGCCGAGGCTGGCATGCCGCCAGCGCAACAGTGCCTCGAAGCCGGTCACCGACAAGTCTTCAAGGTTGATCCGTGGCTGGAACACCAGCCGGAAATCGCCTGCTTCCAGCGCCTTTTCGGCATCCAGTGCCAACCGGTACGAACGCTGGATCGCGTCGTCGTGCGAGGCGCTATACCAGCATACGATGGCGTGATTGCTGATCGCATCGCCCAGTGCCACCAGCCCCTTGCGCATGACGTCGTTGGTGTCCGGTTGTTGCGGTGCAAAGCGCACGACGCCAGCGTGAAAGGTCAACGACATCGGGATGCCGGCCGCGTCCATCGGCGCATGCAGCATGTCGCGCAGATCGAGCAACAGGTCTTCCATCTCGTCGGGCGCGGAATTCAACAGAAAAAACGCAAAGCGCATCGGTGCCACGTGATAGACGGTGGCCTTGCCGCGCAGCGCGCGCGTCAGTACATAGCTGGCGTGGCGCACCAGTTCTTCCAGCGGCTGCATGCCCAGTGCCTGACGTGCTTCATTGGCTGCCTGGGTGTCGTAGACCTCGATGAAGGCAGCGATGGTCGGTACGCAGTGGCTGCCGAAGGCGAGGGCATCCAGGTCCGACTGCAACTGGCGTGCATTGAGCAGGCCGCTGTGCGGTTCGCGCCGCCCGGCGCCGAACTGCAGTTCCAGTTGCGCCGCGGCCACATTGGCGAACATCAGCAGCTGTTGGTGTTCCTGGCTGGCCAGGCGACGCTCGCGCGTATCGATCACGCACAAGGTGCCGGAGACGCCGGTCTGCGGTGCACCGACCGGGACGCAGGCAATAAAGCGCGCCGGCAAGCCCGGGAAGGCGGCGTCGCCCAGTTGGATCGGGGCAAGGGCGGCAGGTTCGATCAGTTCCGTGACGCCATTGGGCGCCGCAGACGCATGCCGGCACAATTCAATGGCCTGCTCGACATGGGCGGCACTGATGCCGCGCGCCGCCAGCACGCGCACGCGGCCGCCCTCGACGATGGTTAGTGCGGCCGCAGGCGCAACCAGGGCATGGCACAGCAGACGCGCGATCTGATCGAGCGGCTCCATGCCACCCAGGTCGATCGGCACGCCCGACCAGTCGAACTGCTGTTGCTGCCGTTTGCTGTCCAAAGCGAGCGTCATGTCGTCAGTTTCCGTGTTGAAGATCACACACTGCCTGGCTACTACAAACAAACCGAGGTCGTTGACAGGTGACGATCATCGGGCACTAAAAACTTTTCGAATAAGCCGGCCTCTTCAATAAACTCCATCGCAGGATATCGAGCGCGACAATAAACTGGACGGGCGGAGTGGCTGCACACAAATACCGCAATCAATGAGCGGCGTCGACAGTTGGTGGTGGTCTTAATGGTAAAAGCGGGCTCATTAAATCAAATGACGGCACTGCATTGATCAGGTTTTTACTCCTGCACCGCAACATTCCACACAAAAGTTGTAGTCGAAATGGTTCGGCTCGCTAATGTTCGGGTGGCCGCATCAGATCGCTTTAAATCATTCGGACTCATCCAGCAATATTCCGCTTTACCGCTGAATTATGCCATGTTTTTATTTGAATTCTGCCGCACATGATCTGTGGCGCCTGCCGCATGAGGTAGCGCGATAACGCTGACGGGCACGAGTAAACCAGTCGACAGTTTGGGCGTGTGTCATGGATAGTTTCTTGGTTAGTGATATTCGGCACAGTTTCAGGCATGGCGCTTTCCCTATTAATCTCCCACTATTATTCGCAGGGAATGGTATTAAACGTCCTCATCCGTAGGCGATACCGGTTGGTACGGCACAAGCTGTTTTAAACCGACTCGACAGTAAATTTTAAACTGACTCGACAGTAAATCAACTTTCTGCTGTTGGAGAGCGCGTGTGTGTGTGCGTGAGTCTCTGCACGGCGATACAGGGGGAATAAAATGAATCGTGCATTTGCGCTGGTCTGGAACGCGGCGATTGGTAATTGGGTGGTGACGCACGAGCTGGTACGTCGGCGGCGCAAGCCCGGCGCAACCCGCCGCAGTGTGGCGAGCCTGGTCGTGCTGGCGGTGGGAGCCGCCGTACCGATGCTGGCCTGGGGGGCGTGCACACCTGCACTTCCAGCGGCGGGCGCCACCGTCACCTGTACGGGGTTGCCAATCACCAGCAACAGCTTCGCAAGCAGCGCAAACAACCTGACCATCAACGTTGCGGCAGGCACGCAGATGACCGCCGGGCTGCTGGGCGGCACCGCCATTGCGCTCACCGGCACCAATGCCACGCTCAACAACAGCGGTACGATCGATCCCTCGGCGCTCGGCCTGTTGTCGGTGTTGAGCACCGGCGTCAGCATGGGCAATGCCAGCTCCACCACGGTGACCGCCAATAATCTCGCCACCGGCGCGATTTACGGCACCGGCGGCCTGCTGGGGGCGAACCTGCTCAATCTCGATGGCATGGCGCTTGGCATCACCTCGGCCAGCAATGGCGTCGTGCAGATCAACAATGCCGGGCTGATCGATAGCCGTGCATTGTTGAACCTGTCGGTGCTGAGTGCGGATACGCCGGTGATAGCAGTCAGCGGCGGCGGTACCGTCAATGCGGTCAACACCGGCACCATCAACGGGCGCGTCGGCTTCCAGAGTTCGGCCACCGGCAACAGCTTCGTCAACGCCGGCACCATCAACGGCAGCGTGTCGATGGGGGCGGGCAGCACCAACAGCTTCACGGCGGTGACTGGCGGCAGCGTCAACAGCGGCGGCGGGCTGGCGCTGGAACTGCTTGGGCCGGGGGGCTTGCTGAGCTTCGCGCAGACCGGTGTGGTGGATGGCGGCGCAGGCGGCACCAATACGCTGATCCTGCAGAATTCGGCCACCGGCACTGGCAGCGGCAGCACCGGCGTCGGGACGCTCAGCACCGCGCAATACATCAATTTCGGCAGCCTGCGCGTCAATAGCGGCACCTGGTCGGTCGGGGGCGGAAGCAACTTCGGCAGCAGCGCGCTCAATGGCGGCGTACTGCAGTTCGCCAATCCTGCGCAGCTAGGCACTGCCATCACCGCCAATGGCGGTGCGCTGGAGGCGACAGCCGCCGGCCTGAGCCTGTCGCCTGCCGGCGGCATCACCTTGGGAGCAGGTGGCTTGACCCTGCAGGGCGCCAATGCCCTGACCATTGCCAGCCCAATCGTCGGTACCGGTGCGCTGACCAAGACCGGGAGCGGTGCGTTGGGCCTGACCGGCAGCAATACCTTCAGCGGAGGCGTCAACCTGCTCGGCGGCTCAGTGACGGTGGGAACCAATGGCGCACTGGGAACAGGCGCCGTCAACGTGTCAGCCGGCAGCGTGCTTTCCAGTGCGGCGGTCGACTTGCCGAACGCGTTCGTGCTCAACGATTTCATCGGCATCGGCGGCGCCAACACCTTGCGGATTGGCGGCGGCATCAGCGGCGCCGGCGCGTTGAACAAGATCGGCACCGGCACGCTCACCCTGGGCGGCAGCAATACCTATGCAGGCGGCACGACGCTGGGCGCGGGGACGCTGCGGATCGAAACCAATACCGCGCTCGGAGCGGGCACGGTGACAGCCGCCGGTGGGCAGCTGGATACCAGCGCTCCACTGACCCTGGCCAACAATGTTGCCCTGACCAATACGCTGGGCCTGGGCGCCAGCGGCAACGCGCTGACCCTGACCGGCACGCTTGCCGGCGCGGGTGGTGTCAACAAGACCGGCACCGGCACGCTCGCGCTCAACGGCGCCAACACCTTCGCTGGCGGAACCACGCTGGCATCGGGCACCTTGCAACTGGGCAGTACCTCGGCACTGGGAACCGGCGGCTTGAACGTCACCGGCGCGTCCAACCTCAGCAGCAGTGCGCCACTGACGGTGGCCAACGGCATCAGCCTTGGCGGACCCTTGAACTGGACCGGCGCGCAGGCGCTGACATTGAGCGGTGCCATCAACGGTGGCGGCAGCCTGATCAAGAGCGGTGCGGGCGACCTCACCCTGACCGGTAACAACGCCTACACCGGTGGCACCAGCTTGAGTACCGGGCGCCTGGTGGTGGGCTCGAACGCGGCCCTGGGCACCGGCACCCTGACCGCAAGCGGCGGCGAGCTGGATGCCATCGCTGCGGCAACCCTGGGCAACACGATTGCACTCACCGGTAGCTTGGGCGTGGGCAGCAGCGGCAATGCCTTGAACCTGAGCGGCGCCATTGGCGGCACCGGTGCGTTGAACAAGCTCGGCACCGGCAGCTTGACCCTGGGCGGCCTGAACACCTATGCCGGCGGCACCAACCTCACTGCCGGCACCTTGCAGGTGGCCAGCGGCACCGCGCTGGGCACGGGTGCGTTGAACGTCACCGGCAATGCGGCCCTGCAAAACACGGCGGCCACCTCGCTGAGCAACGCGATCGCGTTGACTCCAGGTGCGCTGACACTGAGTGGGGCGCAAGCACTGACACTGAGTGGCGCGATCAGCGGCACCGGGAGCCTGATCAAATCCGGCAGTGGCGACCTCACGCTGAGCGGCAACAATCTGTACAGCGGCGGCACCACGCTCAGCGCCGGCACACTGACGGTGGGCAGCGACACCGCGCTCGGTGTTGGCGCGCTCAGCGCAGCAGCCGGTACCACCCTGAACAATGCAACCGTCAGCACGCTGGCCAATGCCATTGCCTTGGCCGGCCTGGTCAACGTGGGTGGCAGCAACGCGCTCACGCTTACCGGCGCCATCACCGGCGTGGGCAGCCTGGACAAGCTGGGCCCCGCCAGCCTGACCCTGGCCGGTAACAATAGCTACACCGGCGGCACCCGCCTGAGTGCAGGCAGCCTGATCCTGGGCAGCGACACCGCCTTGGGTCTTGGCACCCTGACCGTCGGCGGCGGACTGCTCGACAGCACCGCCGCACGCGTGCTCGCCAACAACGTGGCGCTGGAAGCGGACCTGCAGCTCGGCGGCAGCCAGGATCTCACCCTCACCGGTGCGGTCAGTGGCGTGGGTGGCGTGGTCAAGGACGGCAATGCTGCATTGACGCTGGCTGGACCCAACAGTTTTGCCGGTGGCGTGGATCTCGATGCAGGCGCGCTGCTGATCGGCGACGGCGCAGCACTGGGCACCGGGGCGCTGACCGCTGCCGATGGCACGCAGCTGCAGGCCACTGCCGCGACCACGATCGGCAACGCTGTGGTGCTCAACGGTGCGCTTTCGCTCACCGGCAACAACGATCTGGGCGTCACCGGCATCGTCAGTGGCGCAGGCAGCCTGCTTAAGCAGGGCGCCGGTGCGTTGACCCTCACCGGCAACAATGTCTATACCGGCGGCACCTTGCTCGACACCGGCATCCTGTCGGTCGGCAGCGACAGCGCACTCGGCACCGGCGCGCTCACCGCTGCCGATGGCACGCAGCTCACTGCCAGCGCGGCGGTGACCTTGCAGAACGCGGTCAATGTCGCCGGCCAACTCGCCATCGATGGCCAGAACCTCACCCTCGATGGCGTGGTCGACGGCGCCGGTCGCCTGATCAAGAATGGCACGCAAACGCTCACGCTCAATGGCAACAACACCTGGGCGGGCGGACTGCAACTGCAGGGCGGCGCAGTGGTGGTCGGCAGCGACACGGCACTGGGCTTGGGCACGCTGAGCACCGCCGCGGGCACCACACTGGATGCCAGCACCGCGGTGACGCTGGGCAATGCGCTTGCCTTGAATGGCGCACTCACCTTGCCTGGCACGCAGGACATCACGCTCAATGGCGTCGTCAGCGGCAGCGGCAGTCTCGACAAGCAAGGCGCTGCCACGCTGACCTTGGCCAATGCCAATACCTTCAGCGGCGGCGTTGCGCTGAATGCGGGGCGTGTGGTGCTCGGCAACGACGCTGCGCTGGGCGTGGGTGCGCTGCTGGTCGGCGGCCCAGCCGAACTGGATGCCGCTGCCGCGCTGACGCTGGGCAATACGGTGCAGTTGAACGATCAGCTCACGCTGGTCGGCAGCAACGATCTCGGCTTGAACGCTGCGATCACCGGCACCGGCAGCCTGATCAAGAATGGCGCCACCACGTTGTCGCTCAACGCGGGCAACAGCTATAGCGGTGGCACCACGTTGACGGCCGGCACCATTGCGGTCGGCGCCAACGACGCACTCGGCACCGGCAGCCTGTCGGTGGTCGGTAATGCAGCGCTGAGCAATGCGATTGCGGTGGCGCTGGGCAACGACATCGCGCTTGGCGCAGCGCTCACCGTGGATAACGGTGCGGACATGCTGGTCAGCGGCAGCATCAGCGGTACAGGCGACTTGATCAAGACCGGTGCCGGCACCCTGACCTTGAATGGCAGCAACACCTACACCGGCCCGCTGGCGATCCAGGCCGGCACGCTGGTTGCGAGCACCGCTGCGTCGCTTGGCAACGCCAGCAATGTCGATGTCGCTGCAGGTGCGGTGCTGAATCTCAGCAACGGCGGCCTGATCAGCGCGCTCAGCGGCGCCGGCAATGTCAACACCGATGCCGGCGGCACGCTGCAGTTGGGCGGTGGCGATTTTGGCGGCAGCCTCGGCGGTGGCGGCAATCTGGACAAGGTCGGCGCCGGCACGGTGCGCCTGCTCGGCAACAGCGCGATCGGCGGTGCCACCCAGGTCAGCGGCGGTACCCTGGATGTGATCGGCACCCTGGGCACCAGCGCAGTGAACGTGGCGCTAGGCGGCACGCTGACCGGCACCGGCACCACCGGCAACGTGGGAAGCAATGTGACCATCGCCGACGGTGGCCGGCTTGCATTGACCAGTGGCTCCTCGCTCAGCGTGGGTGGCCTGACCCTGGCACCGGGTGCGTTTTTGGATGTCGCACTGGCAGCGCCGAGCAATACGCGGCTGCTCGCGGTCAATGGCGACCTCACCCTGGACGGCACGCTCAACATTACCGACATCGGTGGGTTCGGCACGGGTGTGTACCGGCTGATCGACTACACCGGCCTGCTCACCAACAACGGTCTGGCGATCGGTCTGTTTCCGGGCAGCGTGGATCTCAGCCAGCTCGCACTGCAGACCGCCATCGGCCAGCAACTCAACCTGGTGGTGACGGCACCGGGCAGCATCGTGCAGTTCTGGGATGGCGCGCAGACCACCGCCAACGGCACCATCGATGGTGGTGCAGGGACCTGGGGGGCGGCGACCAACTGGACCAACCAGGACGGCAGCGCCAACAGCACCTGGCAAGGCGATTTTGCGGTCTTTGCCGGCAACGCAGCCGCCGTCGGCGTGGTGGGCACGCAGAGCATCGGCGGCCTGCAGTTCGTCACCGATGGCTATCAGCTGACCGATGCCGGCGCGGGTGGATTGGCTGTGACTGCGCCGTTGACCGCGATCCGTGTGGATCCGGGTGCAACCGCCAGCATCGATGTCGCTATTTCCGGCAGCGGTGGCGTGGAAAAGCTCGACACCGGCACGCTGGTGCTCGATGCGGCCAACAGCTATACCGGCGGCACCGCCCTCAGCGGCGGCACCCTGGTGCTGGGCGACGCGCAGGCGTTGGGCACCGGCACCCTGACCGCAGCAACCGGCACCAACCTCGATAGCAACCAGGCATTGGCGGTCGGCAATGCAGTGGTACTCGATGGCGCGCTCAACCTGGTCGGCAGCAACGACCTGCGCCTGTCCGGCCCGATCAGCGGCGCGGGCAGTGTGATCAAGAACGGCGCGTCCACGCTCACGCTCGACGGCGCCAACAGCTACGTCGGCGGCAGCGTGTTGAACGCAGGCACCCTGGCGGTTGGCAGCAACACCGCGCTCGGTGTCGGCAGCCTGTCGGTGCTGGGCAATGCCACCTTGAGCAACGCGATTGCGCTGGCACTGGGCAATGCGGTCAATCTCGGAGCCGATCTGACCATTGCCAGCGCGGACGATCTGGGCCTGACCGGAGTGCTGAGTGGCGCGGGTGCGTTGACCAAGACGGGCCTGGGCACCTTGACCTTGTCCGGCGGCAACACGTTCACCGGCCCGGTGTCGGTGCAGGCCGGCGTGCTCGCCACCGCCGCCCCCGGCGCGTTGGGCAACACCAGCGTCGTGGATGTGGCCGCAGGTGCCGGGCTCTCGCTCGGCAGCAATGCGGCCTTGGGTGCAGTGACCGGGCAGGGCAACGTCGCGGTGCTGGGCGGCACCACGCTGCAGCTTGGCGCCAACAACGTCGGCAGTACGTTTGCCGGCAGCCTGAGCGATGCAGGCAATCTGGACAAGGTCGGCACCGGCACCTTGCAGCTCACCGGCACCAGCGCGCTCGGCGGCACCACCCAGGTCACCGCCGGCACGCTGGACGTGGATGGCACGCTGGCCAGTGCAGGTGGCCTGACCGTGGGCAGCGGTGCCAGCTTGAGCGGCAGCGGCGTGGTCGATGCGGCGGTCACGGTGAATGACGGCGGCCGCCTGGTGGTGACCAGTGGCGCAGTGTTGACCACCGGCAGCCTGAGCCTGGCTCCCACTGCCACGCTGGACGCGTTCCTGGGCATCCCCAGCCAGACCGGCGTGTTGGCGGTCAATGGCGATCTCACCCTGGACGGCACGCTCAACATCACCGACATCGGCGGCTTCGGCACCGGCGTGTACCGCCTGATCGACTACACCGGTGGCTTGACCGACAACGGCCTGGGCATCGGCACGCTGCCAGGTACGATCGATCCCACCCAGCTGACGTTGCAGACCGCGCTGGCCCAGCAGATCAACGTGGTGCTGCTGGCGCCCGGCAGCAACGTGCAGTTCTGGGATGGTGCGCAGACCATTGCCAATGGCAGCATCGATGGCGGCGCAGGCGTGTGGGCCGCAGGCCCCACCAACTGGACCTCGATCGATGGGCTGAGCAACAGCGACTGGCAGAACAGTTTTGCCGTGTTCGCCGGCACCGCAGGCAATGTAGGCGTGCAGGGCACGCAAGGCATTACCGGCATGCAGTTCATCAGCGACGGGTATGTGCTGAGCGATGCCGGCGGCGGTGCATTGAGCGCCAATGCGGCCACCACCATCATCCGTGTCGACCCTGGCGTCACCGGCACCATCGATGTGGGCATCGGCGGCACTGGCACGCTGCAGAAACTCGACACCGGCACGCTGGTGCTGAGCGCCGCCAATACCTACACCGGCGGCACCGCGCTCGGCGGCGGCACGCTGGTGCTGGGCGATGCGCAGGCACTGGGCACCGGCACGCTGACCGCGGCAGCCGGTACCAGCCTCGATACCGACCAGGCATTGGCCGTGGGCAATGCGGTGGTGCTCGACGGTGCGGTGACGCTGCTTGGCAGCAACGATCTCGCCCTGACTGGCGCCATCAGCGGTGCCGGCAGCGTGATCAAGACCGGTGCATCCACGCTCACGCTCAGTGGCAACAACAGCTATGCCGGCGGGACCGCGCTGAGCGATGGCACCTTGTCGATCGGCAGCAACAACGCGCTGGGCACCGGCAGCCTGTCGGTGGTCGGCGCTGCGGTGCTGACCAACCCTGTTGCCGCAACTGTGGGCAATGCGGTCGTCCTCGGCGCTGCGCTGAGCGTCGACAATCCGGCAGACCTCACGCTTGCCGGCGATATCAGCGGCAGTGGCGCCTTGATCAAGACCAACACCGGCACGCTGACACTGGACGGCAGCAACAGCTACACCGGTGGCACGACGGTCAACGCCGGCACGCTGGTCGGCGACAGCGCCAGCCTGCAGGGAGCCATCGTCGACAACGCGACGCTGGTGTTCAACCAGGTGGCCGATGGCGTGTTCACCGGCTCGATCACCGGCACCGGCAGCGTGATCAAGGATGGCGCCGGCGCACTATCGCTCAACGGTGCGAACGGGTACACCGGCGGCACCACGATCACGGCCGGTATCTTGATCGGCGACACCACCAGCCTGCAGGGCGATATCGCCAACAACGCGGCACTGGTGTTCAACCAGAACACCGGCGGCGTGTATGCCGGCACGCTCAGCGGCGCCGGCTCCCTGCAGAAGGCCGGCACCGGCGCGCTGCAACTGCTCGGGCCCAACACCTATACCGGCGGCACCGTGATCAGCGCCGGCAGCCTGATCGGCAACACCACCAGCCTGCAAGGCAATATCGTCGACAACGCCACGCTGGTGTTCGATCAGGCCAGCGATGGTGTGTTCGCCGGCGCGGTCAGCGGCACCGGCAGTGTGGTCAAGCAGGGGACGGGTGCGTTGACGCTTGCCGAAGCCGGCAACTACAGCGGCGGTACCGTACTTGCCAGCGGTAGCTTGGTGCTGGGTGATGCACAGGCGCTGGGCACCGGAACGTTGACCGCCGCGACCGGAACCGCGTTGGATACCGATCAGGCACTGACAGTGACCAACGCAGTCGAGCTGGCAGGTGCAGTCGCGTTTGCGGGCAGCAACGATCTCACCTTGACCGGTGCTGTGACCGGCACCGGTGGATTGATCAAGAATGGGGTTTCCACGCTGACACTGGACGGCAGCAACAGCTACACCGGTGGCACGACGGTCAACGCCGGCACCCTGGTCGGCGACAGCGCCAGCCTGCAGGGAGCCATCGTCGACAATGCGACGCTGGCGTTCAACCAGGTGGCCGATGGCGTGTTCACCGGCTCGATCACCGGCACCGGCAACGTGATCAAGGATGGCGCCGGCGCACTAGTGCTCAACGGTGCGAACGGGTACACCGGCGGCACCACGATCACGGCCGGTACCTTGATCGGCGACACCAGCAGCCTGCAGGGCGATATCGCCAACAACGCGGCACTGGTGTTCAACCAGAACACCGGCGGCGTCTATGCAGGCACGCTCAGCGGCACCGGCTCGCTGCAGAAGGCCGGCACCGGCGCGCTGCAACTGCTCGGACCCAACACCTATACCGGCGGTACCGTGATCAGCGCCGGCAGCCTGATCGGCAACACCACCAGCCTGCAGGGCAATATCGTCGACAACGCCACGTTGGTGTTCGATCAGGCCAGCGATGGCGTGTTCGCCGGCGCGGTCAGCGGCACCGGCAGTGTGGTCAAGCAGGGGACGGGTGCGTTGACGCTGGTTGCGCCCAATACCTACAGCGGTGGCACCACCATTGCCAGCGGCAGCCTGATCGGCAACACCACCAGCCTGCAGGGCAACATCGTCGACAACGCGACACTGGTGTTCGACCAGGCAGGCGATGGCACGTTTGCCGGCAACATCACCGGTAGCGGTACGTTGATCAAGAACGGCGCGGGCGCGTTGACGCTGGATGGTGTCAACGCCTATCTCGGTGGCACCACGATCAATGCGGGCACATTGATTGGCGATACCGACAGCTTGCAGGGCAATATCGCCAATGCCGGCGCACTGGTGTTCCAGCAGACCGCCAATGGCACCTACGCAGGGATCCTGTCGGGTACCGGCAGTCTGCTCAAGGATGGTGTGGGCACCTTGCTGGTCACCGCAAACAGCAGTGGCTTCACCGGGCCGACCACCATCGTCGCGGGCACCCTGAGCGTGGGTAACCCGGCCAATCCGGGCGCCGCGTTGGGCGGGCCGGTCACGGTGGGCCCGGGCGGCACGCTCACCGGCAGCGGCAGCATCGGCGGCCTGACCTCCGGTGGCACCGTGGCGATCGGCGGCAGTACGGGCACGATCAGCGTCGGCGGCAATGTCGCGCTTGCAAATGGCTCCACCCTGCAGGTCACGCCGGGTGCGGGCGGCACGGTGACACCGATCAGCGTGGGCGGGGCGGCCACGCTGGCACCTGGCAGCACCCTGCAACTGGTACGTGCGACGGACCTGCCGTTGTTCACCGAGATCCCGGTCATCAGCGCCGCCGGCGGGCTGACCGGTCGGTTTACCAACGTCGTCTCCGACTACGCCTTCGTCACGCCGAATGTCAGCGCCAGTGCCACGGCGCTGTCGGTGTCGTTTGGCCGCAACACCGTGGCCATGGTCGATGCAGTCACCGCGCCAAACCAGCAGGCTGCCGCAGCTGCGGTGGATGGCTTGCCGACCACCAGCCCGGTCTACCAGGCAGTGGTGCGCCTGCCCGACGACCCGCAGGCGATCAGCACGGCGTTTGCCTCGCTGTCGGGCGAAAGCCACGCCAGCACGGCGACTGCATTGCTGGATAGCCGTTTCCTGCTGAGTGGCGTCGGCAATCATCTGCGTGGCGACAGTCAGGACGCGCAGGTAGGCGACACCACGGTCTGGATCACCGGCCGTAGCCTGCCCAATCGTGTCGATGGGGATGCCAACACCGCTTCGGTGCGGCGCGAGGACAACGGCGTCATGGCCGGTGCAGAACGGCGCATCGGCGAGCGCAGCGTGGTCGGTGTCGCGGTCGGTAATCAGGACATCGAAACCCGCTCGCGCGAATCCTTGGATCGTTCCGACATCGATGGCACCCATGCCGGCATCTATGCCCAGGCCGACTGGTCCGCGTTCGCTATGCAGGCTGCGGTCGACTATGCGGACTACAGCGTGGACAGCAGCCGCCGGGTGATGCTGCCCGGTGTGCTCGAAGAGCGGCTGACCAGCAACTACGATGCGAAGGCCGTCACCGTGTCGCTGGAAGCGGCCTGGAACCTGCGCACCGGCAATGCGGTGTACAGCCCCTTCGTTGCGGCGGACTACACGCACCTGAAGACCGATGGCTTCGACGAGCGCGGCGGCATTGCCGGGCTGTCGGTGGACAGTGCCAAGGACGAGTACACCACCAGCACGGTGGGTGTGCGCGGGCGTTGGCAGCTGGGTGCGGCGGCCGGGGTGTACGCCTCGGTGGGTTGGCGGCATGCGTTCGGCGACCGTGCCGTGGAGCGGTCGGCCGGCTTTGTCGGCAGCGGCTCGCAGTTCTCGGTGCAGAGCGTCACGCTGGCCAAGAACGCGGTGGTCGGCGAACTGGGCGTCAGCCTGATCACCTCGCCCAACAGCCGCATGGCGTTGTCGTTGCAGGGACTCAACGGTGATGGCCAGACCGCATACGGCGGCCAGGTCACCTGGGGCTGGAGCTTCTGATTCACCGCAGACCAAAAAGCCCCGGCATTGCCGGGGCTTTTTTTTGCCTGATGCACAGTGCTGCATGGCATCGGTGGTTACAGTGACCAAGTGCGGTCGGGTGCCGGTCGCGATCAGAACTGCCAGCGCAAGCCGACATTGGCATTGATGCTGTTGGCATCGGAACGACCGCGCTCGGCGCCCACATTGCCATAGATGGAGAAGGCATCGTTGAGCTGGTAGCGCACGCCCACCGACGCACGCGCCGACTGCTTGGACACCGGCTCGCCGGCCACGTTGAAGCGCGCTTCCGGCAGACCGGTGAACCAGGCGGTGAAGTCCGAGTTCGGATTGCCGAGCAGCGAACGGTAGGCGATCAAGCCATCGAAGCCCCACTTGCCGCGCACCAGATGACCGCGCACACCCACCTCGCCATAGCCGGCACGCAACGTGTCGCTGTTGGCGCTCAACCCCAGCCCGGTGGCCGAGGCTTCGCTGAAGGCATCCTGGGTCTGGCTGACCACGCCTGCGGCAATGAACGGCGACAGCCCTGCCTGCGGCATCAGGCCGACTTCGGCACGCAGCGACCAGTTGGTGTCGTGGCGGCGATCCTGCAGGCGCTCGCCGATGCTGCCGGCCTGCACCGTGCGTTCGGTGTCCACATTGCTCATGCCGTAGGAACCGATCCCCGACACATAGGCCTGGCCGATCGGTTGATACAGATACGCGGTCATCGCATAACGGTCCGAGCGCAGGCGACTGGCCGACGCATCGATGTGCGCACGGTCCTGACCCGAACTCAGCGCCGCACCCACGATGGTGCCAGCGTTGCCCATCGGCAGATCCACACCGACGGTGGTGGCCTGCTGGGTGTAATCGGCCGAGTCGAAACCCTTGCCGCCCAGTTCGCCGTCCAGATAGCTGCCCTGCATCCAGGTGGTCAGCGTGGTGGTGTCGGCCAGGTAGGGCAGGCGATCGGCCGCCACGCGTGCATCGTTGAGTGCCGACTGGAAGCCCAGCGTGCGCTCGATGCCGTGTACCTGGCCGGCCAGGGTCGGCAGCGATGCGGCAACCTGCGCATCGTTGGCGGCCAGCAGCGCGCCGGTGGCGCTGATCAGGCCACCCAGATTATCCGTATCGCCGGAGGCCACACGCGTATCCAGCACCTTGACCAGCGTATCGGCCTGCGTGGCACCGTTGACCACCGACTGCGGCGCACCGGCCGCCTGCGCGCTGGCAGCGGAGGCATTGCGGGTCAACGTGGCGGTGACGGTGGTGGGGTCGTAGGCGAGCGAAGCAGTCCAGAAGAAGTTGTTGGCGTACTGCACCCGGTCGAAGCTGCCCTGCAACGTGCCGGCCGTGACGATCTTCTCGCTGCTGCCGACGTTGTAGCCAGCCGCTTCCGGCAGCAACAGCAGGTTGCCCTTCAGGCTGGCCTGGCCGGTGACGGTCAAGCCCTTGCCCAATTCGATGGCGGTGGTGCCGGTGTTGTTGGCCAGGCTGTAGCCGCCGTTGATGACACCGCCGCGCGATTCGAACGTGGCCGAGTTGAGCACAATGACATCCGAACGCAGGCTGCCGGACAGTGCGAGCACGCCGTCGCTGACGCTGGTGCCGCCGGTGTAGGTGTTGTTGCCGCTGAGCGTGAGCCTGCCGGCGCCGTTCTTGGTCAGGCCGCCGGCGCCGGAGATGTCATTGCTGAAGGTGCTGTCGTAGCCGGAGGTCACATTTGCCGCCCAGTTGCTGGCGAACTGGCCCGGGCCCTTGATCGCCTTGGCCGCATTGACTAGGCCGAAGCCGTACAGCGCATCCACGCCGGGGTCGCCCAGGTCAGTGGCGGTGGTCAGCAGGGTCTGCTGCAGGTTGGAAGCGCTCATCCACGGATACACGCCCAGCACCTGCGCCGCGATGCCGCTTACAGCGGCCGTGGAGAACGAGGTGCCGGCGATCTGGCCCTGCAGCTCGGTGCCGGCCAGCGCGGGTGCGAAGTAGCTGCCCGGCGCCACCAGGCACCACTGTGCGGCGGCGCCGCAATGGTTGGAATAGCTGGTCAGGCCGGCGGCATTGCCGGCGCTGTCGATGTTGACCGCGCCCACGGCCAGCCAGTTGTTGCGCAGACTGGCTTCCTGCACCGGCGTCGCCGCCGGGTAGGAGGCTTCTGCCGCGCCTTCGTTGCCGGTGGCGGCCACGATCAGCGCATCGGCCTGCACCAGCGGGGTCAGCGCATACTTCCAGGCCAGTGCGGCATTGGCACTGCTGGCTGCATCTGCATACGAGGCGCCGATCGACAGATTGGCGATGCGCACGCCGGCTGCCGCCAGGTCCACCGCCGCGCGGCGGGTCTGCTGGGTACCGCAGGAGTTTTCGGCGCAGATGCGCGCATAGAACAGGTCCGCATCCGGCGCGACACCGCCGGCGAAGCCGTCCTGGGCGGTGCCCAGCACCAATGCCGAGACGACGGTGCCGTGGCCGCGCAACGCGTTCGATGCGGATTCCGGGGTGCCGGGGGTGTCGGTGTAATCGTTGGAGGTATCGACCTTGCCGCTGATCGGCGCGTAGCTGCCATAGAGGTTGTCGTCCAGCACCGCCAGCTTGACGCCCTGACCCTTGGCGCCGGCCTGTTGTGCCAGATCCGCATTGGTCGGCACCAGCAGGTTGCTGGCCAGGCCCTGGTAGCGGGCGGGGGCAGGTGCCGGCGTCGGCGCGGTGTTCGGCAGCGGGTCGGCCGCGGTGGTGTCCGGCGTCGTTGGAGTCGTTGGAGTCGTGGGCGTGGGCGTGGGCGTGGTGGGCGCTGGGGGAGTGGACGGCGTCGGGGCGACCACCGTGGTCTGCGGTGGGTCACTGCGGACATTGCCGCCACCGCCGCCACAGGCAGTCAGGACAAGGCAGGAGGCGATCGTGGTTGCGAGTAGCGAGCGATTCATGGGTTGGTCGATTCCGGTAATTAGCGCGCCGCAACTGCAAAAATTCTAAAATTTGGCGCAGACGATTCCAGCACCGGGAAAAGCCGGTGTGGCGTTGGATTTCACGCGTTATTCACTTTATCCGCCGCGAATCTGTCCCCTCAGATAAGCGCTCCGGATAACACGGTGATGCGCCGATGCATCGAACCATGTGCTTGCGAGATTGTTTAACGGCGCTACCGGTAAACTCTAAAACATGAACGGACAGTTGCTATTCAGAGAAAAATGTCCTGCATAGGACTTCACGATTTAATCCATAGCCAAAACAGATTAAAAAGCGCCTTATCAGGCTCGACTGCAAGGAAATGTCAGAGCGAACGCGACAATAAGTCGTCACGAATCTCCGGGGGCGGCAATCCTAAATGCGATGACTATCGCAGGTAATCAGGAAATGCGTCGAAGATGTCGGTAAATTGCCCACACGGTGTAGCGGATTCGACTGTAAGTTAGCAGCTCTAACGGACTCGTCTGTATCAGGCCTGATCGGATGAGTTTTATCGCAGTGACATCGAAGTTATATTAAATTTTCTGCTGCAGAACGAATATATCCACCGCATTTATATTGACCAAAATCGAGCGAACCCTGCCATTGTGCCCAATTCCCCGCTTTTCCTGCATGAAATGCGCAAAGGGACATGCTCGAAGAAACGCTGGATATTCAGTGCGCCGAATGAAACGTCGAGACAGGCACGTCCTCGCTTCAGGCCATCAAGCTGAATGCTGGGAGAATATTCAAGCCGATCTTTTTGGGGGAAGAACCAACATTCGGCGTTCCCCTACAGCCGATTCCTCTGATTCTGTTCTTATCGGCGCCGCTGCGTGCGCCACGCAAGGTGCGACATCGGTGTCATCGCTGCATGGCCGAGCCTGTTCAGGCCGCAGCGGTCTGTCGGGAGTGCGCCGCTGGCGCTGCGCTAGCGTCTGCATAAATTGTTCAAGTTGCCGCGCCGCCAAATTTGGGCATCACAGCTATGCTCGAGCCCGATGAGTACCCACTGCACCGAAAGAATGTCCACGGAAGGCACCGACCAGGGCCTGCCGTACCGCGTGGTCGCTCGACAGCTCGGGCATCGGCGCATCGTGTTGGAGACCTTGCAGGTCTGTGGGCATCCCGTACCGCTGCCGGCCGCGCCCACCTTCGGCTCGCTGCAGACCGCGCTGGAGATCGGCACCAGGCTGGCCGAGCAATACATCGGTCAGTTGATCGTCAAGCAGGCCGGTGGGCGGCCGGGGCTGGCGGCTGGCCCGGCGCCGCTTTAGCGGGGCCCGATCGGTTTCGACGTGCTGCCGTCGGCAGCCGCATTCGCGCCGGCAGAATGCGCTGCGGTTGTCGAACCCCGCCGCAGGCTCACTGGGCCCTGGCTTTGGCCAGTGCCGCCTTGGCGCGTGTGCCGGCGGCCGCACCGACGCGCTTGTCCAGCACCTGGGCCAGTTCGTGCAGCTGCGCCTCGGTCACGCCGATGTTCAAGCCGATCTTCAAATGCGATTGCAGTTGCGCCTCCACGCCTTCCAGGGCGGCGAGCACGCTGATCGTGGCCAGTTCACGGCTCACCCAATCCAGGTTGTCGCGGGCAAAGATGTCGCCGAACAGATGCGTCTTGAGGTACTGATCGATTGCCGGCGCAAACGCAAACAACGGCCCGGTCACCGGCGCACCGGCCAGACGGGTCTGGTTGGCGGTGCCCAGCGCCAGCAGCGCATCGCCGCTCGGTACCGGGCCGGGCTCGTGTCCCGGCGCATCGGCGATGCCGCGCTGCTTGCGTGCATCGACGACCTGCATCAGCGCGGCCAGTGCATTGAGGCTGCGCGGAAACCCGGCATATGCATACAGCTGGACCAGTACCTCCTTGCAGTCGCTGATGCTCAAGCCAGCATCGAGGCCCGCCTCCAATGCGGTGTTCAAGCGGTCGATATCGCCGGTGGCCGCAAACGCGGCAATCGGCGCAATGGCCTGCTGCCTGGGCGACAAGGTGGCGTGTGTCGTCATGGACGTGATCTCCGAAGGATGTGCTGCCGCGGGGGAGGGGGCAACAGAGAGCAGGGCAACTGCGCCCAACAACAGCGCAGCCATGGAGGGGAGCGCGCGGCGCAGCGCGCTCGCGCATGGCATCGCATCTCTCCACCGATCTAGGGGCAAGGCAACGCGAATCCAAGCATCCACTGCCGCATCCACTGCCGGACCGTACGATGCAGATGGCGCCCCAGCTGCGCGCAGACCTTGTCGAATCGAACGCACCACGCTTGCGTTCTTCATCGCCGTCTCCTTGCCGTACATGCCGGCAACGAGCATGACGCAGATGCAACGCCGCTCCATCCATCCAACTTGCATGGTCCTATGAATGGCGCTCATCACTGCGAACGCGCATTGGAATTCAAGCCATCCTGGATGCGTACTGCTGTGCGATCGAAAACGCAGTTGGTGCCGGAGAAGTTTTTCCGCGCCAGCCGATTGCTAAGGTTTTCATCTGTCTGTTCCTCCGGTGGATGGAGCCCAGCGTAGAGAGCGTCCTGGAGCACGCACATCTTTCTATGAAATAGGGTCATGGCAGCGGTCCAGCGGTCGCTCGGCAGGATGAGTGGTTTGGGGTCCCGATGCTTGTCCGTGCAGCCCATCGCGCAGAGAAGACCCAGCATCACCGCGCTCATCACGTGGCAGCTGGCAGCATCGGGGCACGTTTCACCAACGCGCCCAATGAGTCCGCCATGAATTCAACTGCCATGCCCGCCCGATCCTGGGCCATCCATCCGTTCCATGCAGCCGTGCTCGGCGGTGTGTGGCCGCTGTTTCTCGGTGCCTTGCTGAGCGACTACGCTTACTGGAGCAGTCATCAGATCCAGTGGGCCAACTTTGCTGCGTGGCTGCTGATCGGCGCGATGGTATTGACCACCATCGCCTTGCTGTGCGCGATCGTCGGCTTCGTTAGCGGAAGCCGCAACCTGATCTATGTGATTGCGCTCGGTGCCGCATGGATTGTCGGCTTCTTCGACGCCCTGCATCATGCACGCGATGCCTGGGCCATCATGCCGGCGGCACTGGTGTTTTCTGCGATTGCGACCGCATTCGCGCTCGTTGCAACCTGGTCGGGGCTATCCAGCCTGCGCGTGGGAGGTGCCCGATGAAGCGTCATGCCGTTACCGTCCTGTCGGTTTCCATTCTCGCCGCCGCACTCGCTTCCTGCGGCAAGGCGCCCGAGCTCAAACAACACGGCGCCAGTCCCGAGCTGCCTGCGCCGGATCGCGGCCTGCTGCCCGACATGACCATCGCCGAGCCGGCAGCCTGGGGCGAGCGCAAGCCCACCGTGCCCGCGGGTTACCGCATCACTGCAATCGCCACCGGTCTGGGCATCCCACGCCAGACGCTGGTGTTGCCCAATGGCGACATCCTGGTCGCCGAAGGCCGCGGCGGCAATGCACCCAACCTCAAGCCCAAGGACGTGATTGCCGGTGCGATCAAGGCCAAGGGCAACACCTCGGTCAAGAGCGGCAACCGGCTGACGCTGTTGCGCGATGCCGATGGCGACGGCACCTATGAACTGAAGACCGTGTTTGCCGACAAGCTCAATGCGCCGTATGGCCTGGCGCTGATCGGCAACGCGCTGTACGTGGCAAATCAGGACGCGCTGGTGCGTTTTGATTATCAGCAAGGGCAGACCAAGGCCAGCGCTGCACCCAGCAAGGTCACCGACTTGCCGTCGGCCATCAACCATCACTGGACCAAGGCCCTGACCGCCAGTGCCGATGGACGCTATCTGTATGTCGCGATCGGCTCCAACAGCAACATCACCGAGCGCGGCATGATTGCCGAAGTCGACCGCGCCCAGGTCTGGCAGGTGGATCCGGCAACCGGCGCCCACAAGAGCTATGCCACCGGGCTGCGCAATCCCACGGCATTGGCGATCCAGCCCGGCAGTGGCGCACTGTGGGCGGTGGTCAACGAGCGCGACGAGATCGGCCCGAATCTGGTGCCCGACTACCTCACCTCGGTACGTGAAGGCGGCTTCTACGGCTGGCCCTACAGCTACTGGGGCAAGAACGTGGACACGCGGGTCATGCCGCAGGATCCGCAGAAGGTCGCATCGGCCATCGTGCCCGATTACGCGCTGGGCTCGCATGTGGCCGCACTCGGTGTCGCGTTTTCGGCGGCCACGATGGGAACGCAGTTTGCCGACGGTGTGTTCGTCGGTGAGCACGGCAGCTGGAATCGCGACCCGCCGGTGGGCTACAAGGTGGTGTTCGTGCCGTTCCGCGATGGCCGCCCGGCGGGCGACCCGATCGACTTCGTCTCCGGTTTCCATGGCGACGATGGCCTGACCCGCGGCCGCCCGGTCGGCGTCACGCTCGATCCACGTGGTGCATTGATCGTCGCGGACGACCTGGCCAATACGATCTGGCGAGTGACGCCGGATGCGGCGCCCGTCGCGCCGCAAGCGGCTGCACAGTAAGCCTGCCTGTCTACCCGGTTCTGCAAAGAACCGGGCAGTATTTGATGCTACCTGCACCGGGCTGCGGGGCAGGGCTACCTGTAGGCCTTATCGGGAACAACCCAACTTTTCAGAGGCGCAGGTCTTCAAGGCACGAGCCTCTGTTGGCCGTCTATCAGCATCGCGATTGATCGGCCTCGAATGCAACTGTCAGGGATGTGCGTCGATGAATACCGAGCGCCGCACTGTCTTGGCGGACCAGCACAAGGGATAGGCATCGCCGTCCAGTTGACATACAGTGCCGGCCCCGCGTCGACCTGGACGACGCAGGCATCAGGGCAAGGGACCTCTAGTGAGCCAATCGGCTAGACGCAATCACCAAGGCAAGAACAGACGGACCACGCTCTGCCGATCACCCGAGGCTTGTTGTTGATGTTGTTCAGATGTTCGGTAGTTGTTGTCGTGGCGCTCTTCGCTTCACCTCTTATCGCAGCGGAGTTGGTCGGCCGGGCAACCGTGACCGATGGCGACACCATCACTGTCGCGCAGAAACGTATCCGCCTGTGGGGTATCGATGCACCGGAAAGCGCGCAGCAATGCACCAGCAACGCTGGCAGCGCATGGCCTTGCGGCCGACGTTCGGCTGCCGCACTGGATGGCTACCTGCTCGACAAGACGGTTCGCTGCCAACCCAAGGACACCGATCGCTATGGACGGATCGTGGCCGAGTGCTATGTGCAGGGGCAGTCGGTCAACCGCTGGATGGTGCAATCCGGTTGGGCGGTGGCCTACCGCGAGTACGCCACCGCGTTCGTTGCCGACGAGCGCAACGCGCAGCAACAACGGCGTAACCTCTGGGCCGGCAGCTTTCAGATGCCTGCTGATTACCGACGCGGCAAGCGCACGCAATCGGCACAGCGGGCTCAGGCCGCAGTGCAGACGCAAACGCCTGCGCACTGCGCCATCAAGGGCAATATTTCCAGCAAGGGCAGCAAGATCTTCCATATGCCCGGGCAACGCGATTACACGCGGACCAGCATCTCACCTGCCAAGGGCGAGCGTTTTTTCTGCACAAGCCAGGAAGCGATCAATGCAGGCTGGCGACGCGCGGCGCGCTGATGGCTGGCAAGGTGTGCGATCCAGCGTCGAGCAGCTGATCGCGACGCCTGTCGATCCTGCTGGGGTGTTTTGGTCAACCAACCCAGCGCGGCGCAATCACCACACCTGAAACATGCACATGCGCCGCAAGGTGTGAGCTGCGTGCTGACCGTCACGCCAAGAGCGGCTGACAAAACATAGCCAACGTTCGTCGGTGCTATGGACGAGGGACTCTGAACCCCAAGCGTAGGAGTGATGCCGATTCCGAGCACCGGGCGCGCCCGCCTGACGGCCGCGCAGTAGTTCTGTTGGCCGCTCTAATGCCCGACAAAAGCCTCGATATTCTGCACCAAGCTGCGGCGTGTGTAGGGCTTGCTTAAAAACGTCGTCCGGCTGGGTAACCCATTGGGGGAATGCCCCAGACCCGATGTCAGGATCGCCGGCAGATTGTTGCCATCCGCGCGCAGATACGAAATCAGGCCGTATCCATCCAATAGCCCCGGCATCTGCAGATCGGTAAAAACCAGCGCAATCGCCGGGTGCTTATCGATATGCTCCAGCGCGCCCTGCGCATCGGTTGCGGTGACGACCGCATAACCGCTCTCGGTCAGCAGCAGCGTGGCCAACTCGAGCGTGTCAGCATCGTCCTCGACGACAAGAATCAGTTTTTCGTTTGTAGAGCCCATAAAGCAGGTTTTCTGAGGATGCATGCATCACACTACGTTTCCCACGCGAAAAACACGTGATCGATTTGAGAACCATGAACAGCACGCAGGACTTTCCCGACCATCGCTACCGACAGGTCGTCGAGCTGTCGCTGGATTCCATCAAGGAAATTGCCTTGGACGGACGCGTCAGGTTCGTCAACGCGCATGGTCTGGCGCGTGTGGCGTTTGTCGATGCCGCCTCTGTGGTGGGTCTGCCCTGGGTGTCGTTATGGCCGAAGCGATTCAGGCCGCGCGTGCGGCAGGCGCTCGCTGCTGCCGAGCGCGGCGAGTCGCAGCAGTTCGAAACCGAATGTACGAATGCAGACGGGCAGCTCCAGAGCTGGTTGGTGTCGACAAGCCCGCTGCGTAACGCGGATGGCCGGATCGAGGGGGTGCTGGCGGTCAATCGCGACATCACCGAACGCCGGCAGTCGCAACTGGCACTACGCACGCTCAACCAGACGCTGCAGGCCCGCACCGAGTCTGCAATCCATCACGTTGAGCCTGCTGCAGCGGCGACGCACGACCAAGTACGTGCAGAGGCGCATTCTCCAAGCATCGAGGTCGAGCTGGATATTGCACGTGCCGCGCAGCGCCTGGCCAAGCGCGTGGCCGAGCGAGCGCAGGAGGGTGAGGCTGTGGGGCAACTGTTGGCCGGTGTCGTTCACGACCTGAACAACGTGCTGCAAACTGCGGGCGCTGCCATCGATGTGGTTCAGTCGCGCGGCGCCCTTGGCGAAGCGGATCAGAAGATTTTGCGCATGGCAGAGACCGCTCTGCAGCAGGGCTCGGTCATGGCGCAACGCCTGCTGGGCTTCGCGCGCAAGCATCCTTATGCTCCCGAACGCGTCGAGCTCAATGCGCTAGTCGCGCGCCTGCTGCCCCTGCTTCAACAGGCGGCAGGCGCTGCGGTATCGGTCGAGTGGGAGACCACGACTTGCGACAGTGCCGTACTGGCGGATCCACACACGCTGGAACGGGCCTTGTTGAACCTGGTGATCAATGCGCGCGATGTCTGCGCGGTGCGTGGCAGGGTCTGCATCACGGTGGCGACGCGGACGCTAGCAGATGTGGATGCTGCCGGTCGTCGCGCCGGCGATTATGTCACCCTCTCTGTCCAGGACAATGGCAGCGGCATTGCACCGGAGATCCGCGATCAGCTGTTCGACGCCTACTTCACCACCAAACCGGCAGGCAAGGGCACCGGGCTGGGCTTGGCACAAGTGGATGGGGCGGTCAGGCAGGCCGACGGCTATATTGAAGTGCAGTCGATGCCAGGGCAGGGCGCCTGTTTCACGCTTGGCTTCCCGGCGGCGGAGCCGACTGGTTGCTGACATCAGCGGTGACGGCGACGCCTAGATACTCTCGAGAATACCTAGCGGCGTTACGGTGCATCTGCCCATCCATTGTCTGGCATAGTGGTGCGCGGCAAGTTGCGTGTCGAATCGCATCTCGCGCCTGTGCCCATACAAGGTGATCCCATCGTCGAACGACACCAGAATCTCCGGGAAGAAGACGCCGTCCAACGGAACCGTATGTGCAGTCAATCGATAACGACCAATCTGCCGGAACATCGTGGAGTCCATCATGACCTCGGTAGCGGTAATGGCCGGCTTGAAGCGATTGCATTAAGCCGAGGAGCAATTGCACCCTGATCGCTATGTTTTCGATTTGCAAGCAGCGCGGATAATGATCTGCAGGTAGCCTGGAATCGGAAGAGCACAATCGCGGTGGTTTATGCACAGCCCGCTTATGCAAATAAATGCGGGCTCCAAAGTCGCGATTGCTTGTCGCGCCGAAACGATTGAGCAACGGCAGTGGCGGGGTTATCTGCGATGTTTCCGCGGGGCGTTCGTCTCCAGCACCGGCCATCACTACGTGTGCTTGTTGCTGGACACATCTGACGATGTACCCGATGGCTAGACCTGACGCTCCAGTACCGGCTCGCCAGCCAGGACGGCCATTTCCAGGCGGGCCAGGTGATCGCTGAATCCGCCGCTCGCGCGGGCAATACGGCGAGCGCTGGTATTGACGACCGGCTTGACCAGGCGGGCAATCTGCATGCCTGCGCGCTCCAGCGCCGAAACCAGCGCCACGTCTTCGCTGCACTTGAGCGCAGAAAAACCACCGGCGGTCACGTACGCAGCCACACTCATGCCGAGATTGGCGCCATGCACATGCGGATGCCCGTCGCGGCGGATTTCCTTGGCCAGGAAGGCCTGCCGTGTTTCGGGACGGAAATCGTGCCAGTCGGTCACCTCCACCACGCCGCAGAACACATCCGCCGCGCAATCGAGCTGCGCCGAAAGCCAGTCCGGCGGCACGCAGGTGTCGGCATCGGTAAACGCAAGCCAGCGTGCCCCGCGCGCAATCGCGGCCGATGCCGCCGCTGCACGGGCAATGCCGACACCGCCTGCGGTAGTGACGGTTCTTGCGCCGTGCGCGCGTGCAATTGCGCCGGTGCCGTCACTGCAGCGGTCGAGCGCGACATGGATTTCCACGCGCTCTCCCGCCAAATGCGGGTGCGCGGCTGCCACCAGAATGGACTGCAGGCACTTGCCGATCAGATCCGCTTCGTTATGCGCCGGAATGGTGACCGCGATCATCGCAGCTGCTCCTGTTGCGCAATCGACGGCCCGGACATCCAGGCCTGCAACACGAAGTCCGCATCCTGGTAACAGCACAGCGTGTCCATCGCCAATGCCTGGTTCAGCGCGCTGTGGACCTGCTCGGCGCTGCGCAACGCGCCATCGAAGTCGTGCCGCCAGTGACATGCCACAAGGCAGCCGTTGGCGGTGAGCGAGCGGGCGAACAACGCCACGGTTTTTTCGAAAGCTGCGGCGTCCAGGTAATACCCCACCTCACTGAAGACGATCAGGTCGAACAGCTCTTCCGGCCAGTCCGACGGATGCGCGGCCTGCTGCAGCGTGACCGCAGGCAGTGCCTGCAGCCGCACGCTCGCCAGCTCGACCGCCTGCTGCGACAGATCCGTCGCCAGCAGCGTGTCACAGCGCTGCGCCAGCTGCGCGGTCAGCTCGCCATTGGAACAGCCAAATTCCCAGCCACGCGCGAACCTCGGATAGGGCAGGGCACCGAGCAGGATGTCGCGCTTGCGCTGCTCGTACCAGCGCGAGCGATAACCGAACGGGTCTGCATCGGCGTACATCTGCTCAAAGTGCTCAACGCTCAGCGCGGTCATCGGATGAAGACCTCGAACGGCCGCGCAAAGCGCTCCAGCACCGGCGGCGGCAGAATCGGCTCTGCAACGGGTGGCGTGCAGTGGCCCAACTGGGTGGCAAAGCACGCAATGGCGCGCTGCTTGGCACTCAGCACTGCGGGCGATAGATCGAAGCGCACGGCAGCGCCATCGGCAAATACCCCATCTTCCGGACGCGACCAATGCCACGCCCATACCGGATATTGCAGACGCCGCGCCGACTGCGCCTTGCACGCGGCATGGGTCGCACGCGATGCGGCTTCATGATCCGGATGGCCATCGCGCTCCCAGGTCACCAGCACGGTGTCATGCGCAGTGATCAGATCGCCGAGGACCTGTGCCATGCGCGCTTCGCATGCCGCCAGCGCGCCATCGCCCAGTGCGAGGTGGGTCGATGCGCCAGGCAATACACCCAACTGCTGCACGGCGGCATCCAGTTCAAGGCGCCGCGCCGGGCCCAGCACCTGCGGCTGCCAGCCGGGTTCGTCGGGGTAGGCCTGCTCCCCATCGGTCAGCGCGACGATCATTACCGGTACGCCTGCGGCACGCGCAGCGGCTATCAACCCGCCACATCCAAGCACCTCGTCGTCCGGGTGCGGTGCCACCACCACCAGGCGCTGGCTACCTTGCATCAGTTGCGACAGCGTGACGCGTGGCAGCTCGCTCAGGTACGGCGCGGAGCGCCATGCTGTTTCCGGCGTGCCTGTGCCCTCGATGGGCTGCCCGGCTAGATCTTCCAAGGCGATGTCTCCTGTTGGCATAACTCGCCCAGCGCCTGCAGGTCGCGTTCTGCGTGATGCTGCCGAATGAACACCGACAGGTCGGCGCAACGCTGCGCATGTGCGCGGTTGCCGCACAGCGGGCCTGGCCCCAACGCACGCGCAACCCGATCCAGCGTGTCGCGCGCCACCGCTTCGACCACGCTGCGTACCTGCAGGACGCCACGCAGATGTGCCTGTTCCGGCTGCGCGTCGATGCGCGTTGCCAGCTGACGCAACAACGCAGCTGCAGATGCCAGGCCTGTATCGATGGCGCCCAGATGCGCGGCGGCATGCGGATCCTTGCTCACACGCGCAGAGGCACGCAGCACATCGGCAACCGCAACGGTGGCGCCGAACCAGCACGCGGCGATGCCGGCACCGCCGTGCCAGAATCCAGGTCGGGTCAAGTACGCATCACCTGCGCCAATCTGCCGCGCTGGCGTATCGGAGAAGCGAACATTGGCCGTCTCGATGCCTTGCATGCCGACTGCCTGCCACGCACTGCTGTCGATCTGAATGCCGGGCTGATCCAGCGCCACGGCAAACAGGCAACTGGCGCCTGCATGGCGCGTCGTCACCAGCGCATGCGTCACTTGGGCGGCACCCGAACACCATGCCTTGGTGCCGTTAAGCACTTGTCCGGAAAAACGCATATCCGAGCCAGGCGGCTCGGCCGCCCACACCGCCCAACGCTGGGTCGGCGTGATGAGGTCCACACCCAGATCGGCACAGATGGCTTGCGCGTCGTAATGCGCTTCCAGGAACTTGGCCGCGCACAGGTCGTCTGCCGCGATATCGGCAAGCGTCTGCCAGCGCCCCAGGGTGCGACCACGCCCGGGAAGTGGCAGCGTCGGATGTATGTGTAGCCACTTGTCCGCAATCGACTGCTTGAGTCCGTCGGTGCGGGCTGAGCCCGTGTGCGATGCAAAGGCAAGGGTGTGCGATGAAATACGTGCGCTCATCGGGCCACGCTAAGCAGCGCAAGGTGCAAGGGGTGTGACGCGTGACAACGGTTCTCGACGTGAGAAGCGAACAGAAGCGCAAGGAAATCACTGCAACTTGCTGCGCAAATCGATATTCAGAAGGCAACCGCGGCCCTGCCGCAGCCCGACGACGCGAGCGCATTCTCGGATCTGGATGGCGCTGCGCCCACCGCCGATTGGACGGTGCATGCCGGCGCGTCGATCCTGGTGCGGCCCGACGGCCGCATCGCCTTCTGCAGCCATGCCGATGCGCCGGAACGTCTGCACGTGGATTGCAGGCATGTCTTCGGCCAGGCGACAGAGGACGCTGCAAGTTACGCCTGCCGTGATCGGTTTCTCCCACCGCACGATGGCGCTGCGCAGGCGGGCACACCGGGAACGCTGCTCCCGCTTTGCTAGGATGCGCGCACATGCTATCCAGGAGGCCAAGCGCATGACGCCCACAGTGTTTCCCGAGCCCGAGCTGTTCCTGCCGCAGCGTGGCGAGCCAGCGTTGCGGTGGGGAGTGCTGGGGCCTGGAGCGATCGCCTCGGCGTTCGTGAGCGCGCTGCGCCGCCATACCGGGCAACGACCATTCGCAGTGGCCTCGCGCACGCGTGCGCGTGCCGAGGCCTTTGCGAGCACCTGGGCGATGCAGCGCGCCTATGACAGCTACGAGGCGCTGGTCGAAGACCACGATGTCGACATCGTCTATATCGCCACCCCGCACAGCGAACATCTGCAGCAGGGCTTGCTGGCGCTGCGCGCGGGCAAACATGTGTTGATCGAAAAGCCCATGACCACCTGCGCCGACGATGCACGCGTGCTGGTGCAGGAGGCGCGGCAGCGCGGTCTGTTCCTGATGGAAGCCATGTGGAGCCGCTACCTGCCGCATACCTCGGTGCTGCGGAAACTGCTGGCCGATGGCGCGTTGGGCGAGCTTCGCCATGTGTTCGCCGATCTGAGCCAACGCGGCCCTGACGATGCGACGCACCGCCAGCGCAATCCTGCGCTCGGCGGCGGCGCGCTGCTGGACCTGGGCGTGTATGCGGTGCAGTTCTCTTCGATGATCCTGGGCGCACCGACCGCGATCACGACCACCGGCGCGCTGACCGACACCGGCGTGGATGCCTTCTCGACCATGGTGCTGTCGCACGGCGGCACCGCGCAATCCACGCTGATCAGTTCCATCGTGGCCCGCAGCAGTTCCACCGCCTATGTCACCGGCAGCCAGGGCCGCATCGACCTTGCCGGCGAGTTCCACAACCCGACAGCGCTGAGCCTGGTCGGCAGCGACCACGCCGGCACGCCCGCAGTGTGGATGGATCCGACCGGAATCAGCGGCTACGGGGGCCTGTCGTGGCAAGCGACAGCCGCGGCGCGTTACATCGGGGAAGGGCGCAAGGAATCTCCACTCCATCCGCTGGATGAAGTGATCCAGATCATGACCACCCTGGATGCGGCGCGGGCACAGCTGGGGTAGCGGGCGGGGCGTCTGCAGCAGCCAAGGCGCGCTGGCAGAAGCGGCGTACGATCATGCACCCTGTTCACCGCCGCATTGCCAATGCAGCAGGTATTGCAGCTGATGCGAGCCCGCCTGTCTGCCAAGTTGCGCAGGCGAGCGACGATCAACGCGTAGCGTGCCGCAATGCGGTTTTTCACTAACAGGAAGGGATCGACGCTCTTCAAGCGCCGCCCGACGCGCAGGGCCGGCCGCAGCAAAAACAAAGCCCCGCGTCTGCGGGGCCTTGTGGTGATCTATGTGCTCGATGCGCGATGGACGCGCTTCGGCACTGCCAGGCGCGTTGTGTTGGCCGCGCTTAGGGCAGATCGCATTTGATTTTCGCGTCGACATAATAGGGCTTTGGGACGTCCGGGTTCTTGCTGGTCCTCTCGAACACCACCTCGAACGAATCCAGATCCACGGTACCGTTGCGCGACTTGCAGGCGTCCTGCAATTTCTGCTTTACCGCCGCGATACCCGCGTCGCGATTGGCGCCATCGGCGCTATTGGTCAGATTGGCGATCTCGGCAAATGCAGGCGAACTCAGACCCAGCAGGCAACCGACAGCCATAAGCGTGTGCAGCTTCTTCATACAGTCTCCTTTGCGATGTCTATGATCTTCCGGAGGCATGGACGACAACGGCGATCGATATTCAGCGCAACAGAGCGCCGCGTGCGGTCCAGCCCGGCGCAGCATAGGCCGGGCGGGTTAAGGCCTCGTGCACGTGCTCGTACCTGCGGTAATGGAGCACTTTGGCGCATGGGTCGGTTGCAGATGCGCTCAGCGCTCAAACGCAAACGGCCCGGACGAGCCGGGCCGTTTGCGATGCCGCAGATCAGAACTCCTGCCAGTCGCTTGCATCGTGCGAGGTGCCTGCAGCCACTGCGCGTTTCGCTGCAGGTGCCTGGCGTGGCAAGCTTTTGACGGCGGCGGGCCGGCCGGCAATCTCGCTGAGCTTGGCCGCAACCGGCGGTGCCGGCCGCGTGGTGCGCGTGCTGCCCTCGCTGATCTTGAACACCGATACCGCCTGTGTCAGCTGCACGGCCTGCTCTTCCATCGAGCGTGCGGCGGCGGTGGCTTCTTCCACCAGTGCGGCGTTCTGCTGCGTGGTTTCGTCCATCTGCGTCACGGTGGTATTGACCTGCTCGATACCGGCCGACTGTTCCTGCGACGCCGCGGAAATCTCGCCCATGATGTCGGTCACGCGCTGCACGCTGGCTACGATCTCGGCCATCGTGGCGCCTGCGGTATGCACCAAGGTCGAGCCTTCGGCGACCCGCTCGACCGAATCGTCGATCAGGCTCTTGATCTCCTTCGCCGCAGCGGTGGAGCGCTGGGCCAGCGTGCGCACTTCCGATGCCACCACCGCAAAGCCGCGGCCCTGTTCGCCGGCACGTGCCGCTTCCACCGCCGCATTCAAGGCCAGGATGTTGGTCTGGAACGAGATCCCGTCGATGACGGAGATGATGTCGGCAATCTTCTTGGACGAGGCCTCGATACCGGCCATGGTGCCCACCACCTTGCTCACGATCTCGCCGCCCTGCGATGCCACGCCTGCCGCACCGATTGCCAGTTGATTGGCCTGACGGGCGTGTTCGGCATTCTGGCGCACGGTGGAGGTCAGCTCTTCCATCGACGCGGCGGTTTCTTCCAGGTTGGCGGCCTGCTGTTCGGTACGCTGCGACAGGTCCTGATTGCCGGCAGCGATTTCGCTGGCGGCAGAATTGATCGACACGGCCGAGTGCTGGATACGGCCGACAATCTCGGCCAGCTGCGCGGCAGTGGCGTTGGCATCATCACGCATCTGCGCGAAAACGCCCTTGAAGTCGCCGGTCATCCGCGCGGTGAGGTCGCCTGCGGCGATGGACCGCAGCAGCGACGACAGCGATTGCAGGTTGCCGTCGGCAGTGGCCATCAACTGGTTGAGGCTATCGACCATCACATGGAAGTCGTACTGGAAACGCTCGGCATCGCCGCGTGCGCTGAAGTCGCCGTTGGCTGCGGATTGCGCCAGCTGCTTGATCTCGCGGTTCATCGCGGACAGGTTGGCCTTTACCTCGTCCATGGTCTGCGTCAGCACCGCCTTCTCGCCGGGCAGGCGGTCCATGCTCTCGCTGAGGTCGCCGATGGCGTAGCGCCCCATGATGCGTGCCAGGTTGGTCTGCACCGCCAGATGCGACGCCACCAGCGTATTGGTGTCCTTGGCCATGCGGCCGTAGTCGCCAGGAAACGCCGCAGCATCGATGCGGAAACTGGTCTGGCCATCATCGTGTCGCCTGGCCATGTCGCTCTGCGCGTCGAGCAAGGATTGCAACTGCTTCTGCATGCCACGCATGGCACGCAACAGGCGGCCGGTTTCATCCTTGGCGTCGCTTTCCACGTCGTTGTCCAGCTGGCCGTTGGCAATCGCCTCTGCGGCGTTGGTGGCGCGTGCAAGCGGCTGGGTCAGGCTGCGGGTGATGAGCCAGGCGAGCAGGCTGCTGATCACCACCACGGCAATGCCACCGAAGATGATCAGCAGCTTGCCGCGATTCATCGACGCTACCGCATCGGCATAGGCTTGCTGGCTCTGGCCTTCCTGACGGGTCACCAGTTCGCGGATCTTGTCCTGCCACGCCATCGTCGCCGGGCGTGCCTTTTCGCTGAGCAAGGCTTGCGCAGGCGCGTTGTCGTTTTGAGCGGCAAGCGCCATGACCTGGTCGTTGATCTTGCCCGAGATGGCGCGTCGCGCGTCCATCTCGGCGCGAATCTTGCGACCTTCCTCGGAGCTGGGCAGCGTATCGAGCTTGGCCCGCAGGTCGTTGTAGCGCTGGCGCTGCGCCTTGATGGTGGCCAGCGCTTCGTTGTTGAGTTCGTCGCTGGTGGCCATGGCATAGGTGCCCAGCGCGATCAGGATCGATGAGTTGGCATCCAGCATGCCGTTGCCGATCTGGATCTTGGCCATGCGGTCAAGCACGATGAAATCGAATTGCTGTCGTGCTTTGGCCATGGTGACCAGGCCGGTTGCCACCAGCAGGCCCGACAACAGAATCAGGATGCCGAAGGCGACGCCGAGACGGCGCCCGACGTTATAGCGTTGCAAATAGGCGGTCATGCGGGTCGTCCTGATGTCCAGTGGGTGGCACCGGCGGCAGGTCGCGTGATGTTCGCGTGAATGCCTCGGCAACGTGATAACGACGCAAAAATCGGAAACTTGAACCAATCATCTCGGCTCGTATTTAGCGTGCGTTTTTATTCACGCCGGTCAGGAAAAAACCGACTGGCAGCGCGACGACGTCAGCACGATACTGAAGACGCTGCTCGCATCCGCGCTGCTCTTGATGTCTGGTCTGTGCCGATTGACAGGCAGCCGCTGCATGAATGACCCATCCAATCATTCCGTCGTCGGCGGCGCGCAATGCAGCGTCCAGCGCAAGCGTTGCTGGCGCGATGCGCATCGATCTGCCGCTGCGTCGCCTGGCCGGCATCTTGTGTCTGCACGCAGTGTCGGCAAAGGCGAACTCGCAAGGACGTCGGCAACGTTGCCGGCACGCCGGAAGAAACGTGCCAGCGCGGTTGCAACGGTTGGCACCATCGTCGCTGGTGTCAGGCATGCGCGCTGGCCGGTGTCTCGATACGTTGGTCAGTCGGCGCTTCCGCTCCGGATGTCATGTCGTGCCATCACCGGCTCACTCCGCCACCACGTCCCAAGCGTGATCATGGTCGGCATGAACAGCAGTCAGATCACCGCGCGAACGATCACGGTCACCCCGGCAAGCACCGCATCAGCCGGCAGCGAGGTGGTAGTGCAGTTATCGGCCAGCCCGGACCCGCGCTGGCAGGCGTGTTTCCATTTCGTCGTGCAAGGCCGCGATGGCTTCTTCCTGCAGGGCAGGCCGGTGTTCGACAACGCAAGCTTTCACGGGATCTTGCAGGCCGGGCAAGCCGAGGCCTTCCGCCAGGAACTGCCGGATCTGCTGGTATCGGCCAGCGCGCTCGCACGCGCGCAGGTGAACAAGGACGCAGCGCGATAAGCATGTTGCTTCAGCAGTAGGAAGTGCTCAGAGAGTCGTGTTCGGTCGCGGGTACTTGGTGACCAGCCCGAAATAGCGGTGGTACGGCGAGGCTGTTTGTATGCACGACCGCCGGGCATCCATACGCCGTGAACAAGATCGCTACTGCACAGCTCGAACGCTGCTGCACGTGGCACCTAGCACTACAGATCGAGTGCCATATCCCAGCGCTCCAGTCCGGGCGCATAGCCATCCACCGTCACTTGCTGCACCACAAAGCCGAAGCGGGCGTAGAACAGCCGGGTATGTTGACTGGTATCCAACAGGACACGCCGGACATCCGGCATCTGGCGCAATGCTTCAAGCCGGGCCAGGAGCAACTGCGTCCCCACGCCGCAGCGGTGCAGGCGCGGGTGGACCATGCCCCAGCACAAGCTCGCCGTTGTGCCATCGCCGCCGATTGCGTAGCCGGCGCAGCCAGCGACAGCGTTGCCGCGCTCTAGCAGTTGGTAGTGCCACGCCGCGGCGTGATGGCTCAGGAAGCCGGCGAAGTCGGCACGTTCACCGGCGCTGAAGAACACCGGCACATTCGCATCGAAGAGCGCCATGCAGGCGTCGAAGTCCCGAGATTGATACGGCCGAATCGTGTCCATCTGCATAGTCTGCCCCAGACGCGCAGGTGCCATGTAGCGGCATGACATCCTGCCCCGTGATCGCCACGCCTGCCGCGCCACCTGCGCTCAGGCCCGGGCCGTCGCCTCGCGCACGAAGTCTTCGTAGGTGCGCAGCGGACGCCCCAGCATGGCCTGCAGCTTTTCTATCGCGCCGTCGGCCGCCTGCATGCCGTGGGTCTGGATGCCGGCCATCATCAGGCGCATGTCATAGGCCAGCCAGGAGGGGCCGTAGGCGGCCATCTGCGCTTCGAAGGCAGCCACGTCGTCGCCCGCGTAGGCGATCTCGCGCCCAAGCGCCGCACTCCAGACCTTCGCGGCGGAAGGGCCCGTCACTGCATGCGGGCCGACCAGTTCGAGCGTGACACGCTCAAGTGCGGCGGGTGCGCGGTCGCGGCGCAGCAACTCGGCAACCGCGATGTCGGCGATGTCGCGCGCATCGATCATGGCCACACCTGCCGAGCCGATCGGCATCGGGTAGACGGCGTACTGTTGAATCGTCTGCTGGATCATCGCTTCGTTCTGCATGAAATACGCCGGGCGCAGAATCGTGGCAGCAATATCGAGGCTTTCGATCATGCGCTCGACCGTGTGCTTGCCGGTGAAGTGCGGCACGTTGGTGAACCTGTCGGCATGGATCACCGACAGGTACACGATGCGCTCGATCCCTGCTTCCTTGGCAAGATTCAAGGCGATCAGCGCCTGCGTCACTTCGTCGGGAGTGACCGCATTCAACAGGAACAATGTGCGCACCGACGACAACGCGCCGCGCATCGACGCGACGTCGGTGAGGTCTGCGACCACTTCGGTGACACCGGTCGGGAAAGTGCGCTTGCCGGGTTGGCGAACCAGTGCCTTGACCTTGGCGCCTGCGTCGGCCAGGCCCTGGGTGATCAGAGAACCGATGGTGCCGGTGGCACCGGTAACGAGAATGCTCATGTGAATCTCCTGCTATGGATGAAAGAGGCGTCAGTGCGACATGTCCGCTGCGCTTGGCGTTGCGGTGACGAGACGATAGGCCGTTGCACCCACAATACGAAGACGCCAAGATGTAGACGCCTGGTTTCAAATGTGGAACACCATGGATCTCAATGCATTGATCGATTTCGCGCTGGTCGCGGCGAACCAGGGTCTGGGAAAGGCGAGCCGTGCCAGCGGCAGATCTAAGGCGACCCTGTCGCGTCGCATCGCCGAGCTGGAGGAGCAACTGGGAGTGCGACTGGTCGAGCGCGGCGCACGTGGCCTCAGGCTCACCGAGGCCGGGCAGCTGCTGATGGAGCGCACCGAAGTGCCGTTGAGCGAGGTGGCCGAGGCCATGGCAGCCGCACGCGAGGGGCTCTCGAGCCCGCGTGGGCGCTTGCGGGTGGCATCGCCGGTGCTGTTCTCGCAACTGGCGATGGGGCGCATCGGCGCAGAGTTCTGCGCGGCCTATCCGGAGATCACGCTGGAGGTGGTGGCCGAGGACCGCACGGTCGATCTGGTGGAAGAGCAGTTCGATGTGGCGATCCGCATCAACCCCAGCCCGGACAGCAGCCTGGTCGGGCGCTGCTTCGCCAGGGATCGGCTGGTGGTCGTTGCCGCCCCCGGCATCGCCATGCCGACCGGCGGCGCGGTCACATCCATGCCCGCTGTGGTGATGTCGAGCTTCCAGCCGACCACATGGACGCTCGATGACGGACGTCTGGTCCTGGAACCCATTCCACGACTGCGGTTTTCCTCGTTCCTGATGGTCCGCGACGCGGCGATGGCAGGCGGTGGCGTCGCGCTCATTCCGCAGTCGATCGCCTGGAACCAGCTCGCGCGTGGCGAACTGGTGCAGTGGGGCACCATCGCTGGCGCGGAGCCGGCGCTGTGGGTGTTGCACACGTCCAGGCGCCTGGCTGCCCCGAAGGTGCGCGCCTTCGTGGACTTCATGTGCGAGAGGTATCCGAACGCCTCGCTTGTGCTCAAGGGGTAGGGCGCTGCCTCCAGCTTGCGCGCGCCAGCCTGCGCGCCGGCCTGCGTGGACGCGTTATCGCCTGGAAAGATCCACCACCGAGGTGCAGACAACGCTGCGAAAGTGCTGATCGATGAACCGATCAACACATGGATGGCAGGCGCGGTTGCGCGTCCTCGAACACGCCGGTGCGGGCACGCGCCGCCGCGTCGTGACGTCGGTAGAACCGCCCCGCGCTCAGGGATGCATGCCGCGATGAGGCAAGCCATCCCTTGCACAGCTGACGACTGCAGATGCCCAGCCAGCCGCGCGCCGAGCACTCGGTTGCCTCACACGCGCAAGAGCCGCCTGGCCAGGCTGCGGCCGGGCGCGGCGTCGGCGTGGTCGCCGCCAGCGCCCAGGATCGGGCGGCGCAGGTGGGGTGGCGGCAGGCAGATCAGCACACACGGCGTCTTTGCCAGTGCCGACTGCAGCGAGGAACGCCAGACGCCGCGGCGGACGACGGCGTCGTGTTCGACCACCAGCACATCGGCGCAGGCGCGTTTGAGCAGGCCGGCGATCTCGCGCCGCGGATTGCCGACGGCCACGTGGATGCGCACGCGCAGGTCCTCGTCGGGCAGCTGCTGGACCAGGTCGCCGAGCCAACTGGCAGCCGCGTCTTCGCTCAGCGGCTTGTCGTTGAACAGGCTGTCCACCAGCAGGCCTTCGCTGACTTCCGGCACGACGTGCAGCAGATGCAGGTCGGCGCCGCGGCGACGCGCCAGGGCGGCGGCATCGCGCAGCGATTCCAGGCTGGTTTCGCGGCCGGTGATCCAGCAGGCCACGTGACCGCCGACAGCGCCATCGCGCGGGATCGCATCGGCATAGGGCAGGGTGAGCATGGGCGTGGCCACGCGTTGCAGCACCCGCGCGCGCAGCGACACATGCAGCGGGCGCGGCAGGCCGGTGCGCTCGGACGGCGGCATGATCAGCAGCGCGTCGTCGCGGCTGCGGCAGAATGAGACGATGCCGGCGGCGGCCGGGCCGCCGGCAAGTGCGCGCTCGCAGCCCGGGTAATTGGAGGCCTCGGCAAAAAACGCGTCCAGCGACTGCTGGGCCTGCGCACGCTTGCCCTTGGCGTGCACGTGCAGGATGGTCAGGCGTGCGCGCAGGCGGTCCACCAGTTGCGCCACGGTCGGGATGGCGGCATGGCAGGTCTCGGAAAAATTGGTGGCAAAGATCAGGTGGGTGGGGGTGGTCTGCATGGCTGGCTCCGTGGTCAGTAGATGAAACCGTCGATGGCGCGCACTTCACGCAGCGGTACGCGCTGGCCCAGCATCTCGCGCAGGGTGAGTTCGATGCCGCGCGACAGTGCGGTCATCGGGGTGTCGTGCACGGTGTTCTCGAACGGGTCTTCGATGGCGCTGCTGGCGCTGTCGATGGCGATCAGGGTGAAGCTGATCAGCACCGAGGCGATCGGCATGGCCAGGCCCATGCCGGCGATCAGGCCCAGCGGCACCAGCCAGCAATACATGTTCACCAGCGTGCGCGGCAGCGAGGAGAACTGCCGCGGCAGCGGGGTGTTCTTGATGCGTTCGCAGGCGCCCTGGATATTGGCCAGCGTGGTGAGGTTGGCGTCCAGCGACGACCAGCGCAGGCTGTCGAGCATGCCCCAGTCGCGCGCCTGCTGCAGTTGCTGGCCCAGCCGCAGGGTCAGCGCGTTGGGGATGTTGGCGTAGCCGCGCAGGTCGTCGGCGCGTGCCTGGCCGAGCAGCCCGGCCAGCTCGGGGAACGGGTTCTGCCGGCGCAGGTGACAGCGCAAGGCGTGCACGAAGGCGACCTGGTGCACCACGATATCGTCGCGCAGTGCAGCCTGGCGCGGGTCGGCCGGGTCCACATCCAGCGCGGTCAGGGCCTGGCGTGCGATGGCGCGCGAGGTGTTCACCAGCGCGCCCCAGAGTTGGCGCGCTTCCCACCAGCGGCCATAGGCCGCATTGGCGCGGAACGCCAGGAAGATGGTGAGCGCCGAGCCGAGCTGGGCCAGCGGCAAGGCTTCGATCGACAGCCACTGCCAGCCGAAGAAGGTGTAGAGCACGGCCACGGCGCAGTCGAACGCCAGCAACACCAGCAGGCGCTTGTAGGTCTTGGGCCAGATGCGTCGCAACGGAAACGTATCGCGGGTGATCATGGGAGAGGCAGTATCGACGTGGGGTGGATGCATTACACCCAGCCTCCACGGTCGTGTCTGCCATCCTTGCGCCAGCGTTGGACAGTGCGCGCACCGTCCGAACGATGCGGCCGGCCTATCTTTCGATAGGTGAAATCCGCAGCCCTGGCCACGATGCTGTGGCATCAACCACCGCAACAGAGGAGCGGCATTGCAGCGCAGGTGCATGGGTAGCCAATGGACAGACTGAGACTGCCATTCAAGTGGCGCGGACAGGTGGTCAAGCTCAATCGCGGCCCGACGCTATGGGCGTCGCTGGCGATGCTGGCCTCTCTGGTGTGGGCGGAGTGGTACTCGCACCTGGGCGTATCGCTGGGGCTGCTGTACATCCTGCCGGTGGTGCTGGCGGCCACGGTGCTATCGCGACGCGACATCGTCATCGCGGCGATTGCCTGTGCGGTGCTGCGCGGCCTGTTCGTCACCGACGAAACCCCGGTCGAACAGGCACTGCGCTTTTTCATGGCGACGATTGCCTATGCCGGCTGCGGGTTGCTCGTGGCCGAAATCAGCCGCACCCGCCGGGTGATCCTGGCCCATTACGTGCAGCTGCGTGCCGAACAGCGGCTGCGCCGGCGGCTGGAGCGGCAATTGCGGCTGCTTGCCGAGAGCAGCCCGGCGGCCTTGCTGACCGTGGCCGGCGACGGCCGCATCGTGGCAGCTAACCGCGCCGCGCACGAGATCCTGGACATGGCCGAGGAGGGCGGGCTGGAAGGCCGCGCGGTGCGCGAGTTCCTGCCGCTGCTGGACGATGCGCTGAGCATGAGCGCCAACCTGGATGGCATGCGCACCTCCGCCAGCACCTGGGGCTGCCGCAGCGACGGTACCCGCTTCCCGGCCACCACCTGGTTCTCGGTCTACGAAGACAGCGCCGAGCGTCACCTGGCCGCGATCCTGGTCGACACCAGCGAGGAAGTGCGCGCGCGCGAATCGGCGCACTTCGACGATGTGCTGAAGAACAATCGCCTGCTGGCCGGCGCGGTGTCGCACGAGATCCGCAACCTGTGTTCGGCCGCGGGCGTGGTCACTTCCAACCTGGCGCGGCATCCTGCGATGGGCGCTGATCCGGATCTGGCCGCATTGCGCAGCCTGGTGGCGGCACTGATGGAGCTGGCGTCCTTCAACCTGCGGCGGCAGCTGCCCGACGACGCGCATGAAACGCGGCTGCAGACGCTGTGCAGCGAGCTGGATGTGATCATCCGTTCGGACTGGGAGGACGTCGAGGGCCAACTGGTGATCCAGATCGCGGCCGACTTCCCCTCGGTGCACGGCGACCGCCATGCATTGCTGCAGGTGCTGCTCAATCTGGCGCGCAATTCGCTGCGTGCGGTGCAGGCGCTGCCGCCGCAACGCCGCCAGTTGATCGTCAGTGCGCGCCTGGAGCAGGAGCGTGCGGTGCTGAGCGTGCGCGACACCGGGCCCGGCATTGCCGAGCCGGGCCGCCTGTTCCAGCCGTTCCGCAGCGACAGCGACGGCTCCGGGCTGGGGCTGTACATCTCGCGTGCGCTGATGGCCAACCAGGGCGGTCTGCTGCGTTACGCGCCCGGCGGCGAAGGCGCCTGTTTCGAGCTGCATCTGCCGCTGGCGCACGCAGCATATGCGGAGGCGCTGGATGGATGAGTCGCGGCGCGCACCGGTGCGCCTCTATCTGCTGGACGACCACACGCTGTTCCGCGAGGGCCTGCTGCGCCTGCTCGGTGCCGACGCCCGTTTCGAGGTGGTCGGGCAGTCCGGCGCATTGGCGCAGGCCATCGTACAGATCGCCTCGCTGATGCCGGACGTGGTCATCCTCGACTACGACATGGGCGAGTACAACGCGCTGGACTACATGCGGCGCCAGGCCGAGCAGGCGCGCCGTCCGGCCACGCTGGTCGTCACCGCCGGCCTGCCCGAGCGCGACGCACTGGCCTTGATCCGGCTCGGCGTGTCCGGTATCTGCCGCAAGGATGTCTCCACCGATGAACTGATCGACAGCATCCATGCGGTGGCGATGGGCCGTGTGCTGATCGACCAGCGTTATCTGCAATCGCTGGTCGCCCAGGGCACCCAGGAAAGCCGGCCCAGTTTTACCGACCGTGAGCGCGAAGTGCTGCGTGGCCTGCTGCGCGGGCAGTCCAACAAGTTAATCGCACGCCAGCTCGGCAGTTCGGAAAGCGCGATCAAGGCCACCTTCCAGCAGCTGTTCAACAAGCTCGACGTGCGCTCGCGCAGCCAGTTGGTGATGGTGATCCTGCAGGATTATCGCGATCTGGTGTGAGGTGTCGTGGTCCATTGAAGCCATCGGGCGAGCGATGCAGATGCAGATGCTTGTCCGCTGAACCCGATGCAGTTGCAACGGCACGCTGGCAGATAGTGCGTGCGACAAGCCCGCATGTGTGACGCTGATCTGCCGCCTTGCAGGCATGCCGATCGGGATGCGATGGGTGGTGTTCCCGGACAAGCGACGAGCCTCACGTCATCACACGATGTCGGACTCATCTGCACGAGGCATGGACAAAGCGCCGGTCATCATGCGCGCCTGATGGAGAGAGGTGTTACATGGCGAAGCCGACGCTGTTCTTCCTGCACGCGCTTGGGTCCAGCAGCAACGAGTGGTCTGGCGTGATTGAGCGACTGGAGGCGCGTTTCGACTGTGTGGCGCTCGATATTCCCGGCTTTGGAGACGCGCCGCCGCTGCAGCATATCGACACCGCCGCACTGGTTGCCTGGTTTGTCGATGAGGTGATTCGGCGGCAACCGACCTGCTGGTTTGTGATCGGACACAGCATGGGCGGAAAGATCGCCACCCTGGCAGCGGCGCAGGCACGCGAGGGCGTAGCCGGGCTTGCCGGCCTGGCCGGCGTGATCCTGGTCGCGGCGTCGCCGCCAGCGCCAGAGCCGATGGAGGAGTCACGCCGACAGGCCATGCTGGCGTGGTTCGAAAAGGGCCATCCCACCCGGCAAGAAGCCGAGCAGTTCATCGACGACAACTGTGCGGAGAGTTTGCCTGCGCCTGTGAGGGACGCGGCTGTAAACGATGTGCTGCGAACCAGTGCAAAAGCATGGATCGCCTGGCTTGCGCACGCCAGTCGTGAGGACTACAGCGCCCAGGCCGGCTGCATGCACGTGCCGGCGTTGATCCTCGCCGGCAGTGAGGATGGCGACCTCGGCGAAGCCGCGCAAACCGCGTTGAACGCCCCGCATTATCACGATGCGCGTCTCGCCATCGTGGCCGATGCCGCGCACCTGATCCCCTACGAACAACCGCAACACCTGGCGCAGCTGATCGCAGCGCATGTGGAGCGCAGCATGGACACGTGCCTGCCCGATGACTTCGTCAGGCTGCTCAATGCAGACCGGGTTGCCCCGCGCATGCGCAAGCTGCTGCTCAGCCGGCATGCCGGCCCACCCGCAGATGCGCGAGGCGTGCTGAGCCAGCCTCAACTGGAGATACTCGGCGCAGTCGTTGCGCGTGTATTGGATGGGGCAGGGGATGCGCGCGGGATTGCACGGCGGATCGACGTCCAGCTTGCCGAGGGCGCAGGAGATGGTTGGCGCCATGCCGCGTTGCCACCCGATCGGCTGGCGATGCCGCTGGGGCTCGACACGCTCGACGCGCTGAGCAATGGCTTCGCTGGCCTGCCTGCGGAGATCCAGGACCGTTGGCTGCGCGAGGTGTCGCGCGCGACGGCTGGCGATTCCTCGGCCCATGGGCTGGATGCAGCGCAGCTGGCGCATTGGTTCGAGGATGTGCGCGCCGAAGCCGTGCGGACCTGGGTCAGCCTTCCCACCACGATGGCCGCATTGGGCTACGACGGCTTTGCGGTTGGCGGTGTTGGTATCGACAGCCTGGGCTATCAGCACACCGCAGCCGACCGGCAGGAAGCCTGGCAGCTTCCTGCCGAAGGCCTGCGATGAACCCGGGCATCCACGACGCTGCAGTCGATGTGGTGGTGGTAGGCAGCGGTGCAGGCGGCGGCCCGCTGGCCGCACGGCTTGCACAGGCAGGTCTGTCGGTGGTGGTGCTGGAAGCGGGTGCGGCCTTCAGCCCCGCCTCCCATCTGCCCGATGAGTTGACCACCGGCATCTACTGGATGGAAGAGCGCCTGAGCGGCGGGCAGACGCCCACCGCATTCGGCGCCAACAATTCCGGTTCTGGCCTGGGTGGTTCGACCCTGCACTGGGGCGCCTTCTGCCCGCGTCCGGACAAGCGCGATCTGAGTCTGTCGACGCACACTGGGCAGCGCAGCATGGACTGGCCGATCGCGCATGAAGAGCTGCTGTCCTATATCCGCCGCGTGGAGGAGTTCATCGGCGTCTCCGGGCCGGCGCACTATCCGTGGGATCCCGAGCGCAGCTACGCCTATGCCCCGCCGCAGCGCAATGCGTCGGCCAACGCGATGGAGCGCGGTTGCCGCACGCTCGGCATCACCGCCACCGATGCCCCTGCCGCGTTGGTGACCAGAGCGCATGCGCAGCCGGACTACGGCATGCGCGCGGCCTGCAACAACTGCGGCGCCTGTCATCAAGGTTGCAGCAATGGCGCCAAGGTGAGCGTCGATACCACCTGGCTACCGCTGGCGCGCGCGCACGGTGCCCAGTTGCGACCCGGCTGCCGGGTCGTCGATGTCGAGCGCGATGCGCGTGGCATGGTCAGCGCGGTGGTCTATCAACAGGACGGACGCGAACTGCGCCAGCGTTGCACAAGCCTGTTCCTGTGCGCAGGCGGCGTGGAAACACCGCGCTTGCTGCTCAACCTGGGGCTGGCCAACTCCAGCGGTCAGGTCGGGCGCAATTTCATGGCGCATGTGGCCACCCAGGTGTGGGGGGAGTTCGATGCGGACATGCGCATGAACCGCGGCTACCCCTCGTCGCTGATCACCGAGGACATGCTGCGCCCGACCAATGCCGATTTCATCGGCGGCTATCTGGTGCAGAGCCTGGGCGTGCAGCCGATCACCCTGGCCAACACCCTGGCACGTGGCGCAGGCCTGTGGGGGAGGGAGCTCGTATCGACCATGGCGCGCTACAACCGCCTGGCCGGCATCGGCATCAATGGCGAATGCCTGCCGCAGGACGTCAACCGGCTGAGCCTGTCCGACGAGCGCGATGCCTTCGGCCAGCGCAAAGCGCGTATCGACTTCAGCTACGGACCCAATGAACGCGCGATCGATGCCCACGCGCGCGCATCGCTGCACGCAATCTGGGAGGCGGCCGGTGCACAACGCATTTTCGCTGCCGCCCGTTCCGCACACACGCTGGGCACCTGCCGGATGGGCACAGATCCGGAGCAGGCCGTGGTCGACCCGGACGGCCGCGCATTCGATATCGCCAACCTCTACATCTGCGACAACTCGATTTTTCCAAGTGCGCTGGCAGCCAATCCCGCGCTGACACAGATGGCACTTGGCCTGCGCACGGCGGAGCGTTTTCTCGCCCGCTAGTTGCGTGCCTACCACCACCTCTCTCTACCACCAGGAGTTCAGCATGGATCTCGGAATCAACAATCGGATCGCCCTCATCAGTGGCGGCGACTCGGGAATGGGCAAGGAGACTGCGCGGCAGCTGCTCGAAGCTGGCGTGCGCGTGGCGATCACCGATCTTCCGGACGGTACGCTCGACCAGGCAGTGGCCGAGCTATCGGGCCTGGGGCAGATCATTGCCATCGAGGGCGACGTCACGCGCGAGCAGGACGTCGCCGCCATCTGGACGCAGGTGCGTGAACAACTGGGCGACCCCGACATCTACATCAACGCAGCGGGCGTCACCGGCGCAACCGGCGACTTCCTGGAGGTCAGCGACGCTGGCTGGCTCGAAACGCTGGACATCAACCTGATGGGCGCAGTGCGCATGTGCCGCCAGGCCATTCCCGCGATGCGCCGCAATCAATGGGGCCGGATCGTGCTGTTCGCCTCGGAAGACGCCGTGCAGCCCTACGTGGACGAGCTGGCCTACTGCGCATCGAAGGCAGGAATCCTCAGCCTGGCCAAGGGCCTGTCCAAGGCCTACGGACCGGACAACGTGCTGGTCAATACGGTGTCGCCCGCTTTCATCGCAACCCCGATGACCGACAAGATGATGCAAAAGCGCGCCAGCGAAAACGGAACCACGTTCGAGCAGGCGATCGAATCGTTCCTGGACGAAGAGCGTCCCGGCATGGTTCTCAAGCGACGCGGCCGCCCCGAGGAAGTGGCCTCGGCGGTTGCCTTCCTGTGCTCCGAGCGCGCCAGCTTCATCAACGGCGCCGGGATCCGGGTGGATTCGGGATCGGTCTTTACCATCGCGGGTTGAGGCGGGCGTCGTTCCGAGATGCGGTGAGCCACATAAGCTGCCCCATCCTGTCTCTGCACCCGTTACCAGGTGCGGATAAGTAAGCGCATGTGTAATCGGCTGCAGGAATACTGCAGCCGCGTTGCCCGGGAAACCAGCTCGTTTCAGCGGAGTGGGGTGCCCACGTTCACGGCGACGCGTAGCCTGCAGGCTGGGCTACCACCGGCGGTGCGCGGCCGCTCAAAGCCTCTCGATACCCCTCTCACGCCGGATTGCAGGGATTGCCTTCGGCAGGACAGAAGGCCCTACTTTCTGCTTCTCGCTGCGGCATCGCTTTCACCGGCCGCCGCCAACGCTTTCGGCGCGAACTGATACCCCATCGAGCGCCAGGACGATGCGATGCCCAGGTCATAGCCATAGACCAGCGTGACGTGGATGGCCGACATGGTGGCCGCCTTCTTGTCGTTGGCGAGGACGACCCTGGCAAGGTGCTCCGCCAACGCTTTGTCGTCGATGCGCCGTTCGGACAGGTTGACCTGCACAACCACAGATTCGACATTCGGCGTGCCAAACACCGTGTTGTGCACGATGCGCGCGGACTGCACGCCCGGCTCGGCACTGACGGCTTCATGAGCCGCCAGCAAGTCCTTGAAGTAGTCACTCTGCGCAAGTTGCCCGGTAAACGCCGGGACTGCTGCGGCTGCGATCATCAACACAGCGACTACCACCAAGTGCACACGCCACACCGGCATCGGCCTGACGGCGGCGAGCGGCGTTTGCGCGGTCACCACCGAACTTCCCACCGCAAGGTCGTGCAACGACCGGCGACCGCGGCGATTGAACAGATACAGATAAAGGATCGAGAGCGTCCCGCCGAAGATCAGCAGCGTCAACACATACTGCAGCGGCGAGAGCAACACATCGCGATCGAACTGTGCGCCGTTGAGGAAGAACGGGACACCCAATACCGAATAACGCAGCAGCGATTGCGGAAGTGCCAGCAGGGCATCGTCCCTGCTAGCAACGCGCACGCCCAGCAGGCGCTTGCCCAGCGTCTGCCCCTTGCAAAGCACGCTGTTCATGACACCGAAGTAAGTCAGTGCAACGAAGAATCCGAACAAACGCCCATAACCGCCCATCCGCACGAACACATCCAGCAACGCCCAGCCAGCCAGCGCGCCGGCCACGCCAAGCACGAGGCAATCGACCAAGAACGCAGCAGACCGCCGCCAAAAACCCGCCGCGCCAGGCGCAGTATCAACTTCCATGTAGTTCCCCGTAAGGTGTTCTCCCGGACGGGATGATGCCATGCTGCAGTCAAGGAGACCACGAGTCGGCAGCTTTACCTGGTGATTCCCCGACAGTAAACGGGCGTAGCTGAGGAGGACAGCTTGGGGAGAAAATGTGGCTGTCGATTAGGAAGATTTATCGGGGGTAGGGCAGTAGGCCACTCGAGACCAAGAGCGGGCAATGTATTGATAAGGCGCAGTTAAGAGCCGCGCACTCTTCCAATCCAGACGAGGTGCTCTGACGTACCGGACAGCACATCCGCCGCAATGAGCCCTCTAAGCAATCCGATCCTAGTATGTCCTTCGACAAGATGTAGCCCTGAGGCAGAGGGAGCAAAAGCTCCACTCAGAAGGATAGGAGGCCGAATCCAAGTACGCTCGCACTCCCAGCTAAGACGAACGTCAGACCGGACATCGATACAGTTCCAGCCCTTGATGGCAAAGCCATTGACTCGCTCAGCCACACTATCGCACCAGTTCTGAAATTCTCGCCACACTGTACAGGAAATAATTTGCTCGGCAGGCACACGTTCTAGCTGCCACTCGATGCGACTAATGTCGAGGTGTCCGTACTGATTCTGGAAGGCGCAGTTGCGTCCGTGGTCTGCATAAAATTGATTGAGGACGTCCTCAGGACTGGACGGAAGCGCCTGACGTAGCGCATCAAGCTCAATGATGCCGGATTCTGCATAGCTCAGACTCATGAGTGAGGAGAAGAGCATGTCAATTATATCCCCAAAAAATTCGCTTGCAAAAGGCGACTACGCCAGCGCTAACTGCGCAGAGCGAGCCACTTAAAGCTTGAGCCACCTTGGCCTGATTACAGGCAAGGTGGCCAGAGGCTTAAACAACCCGGGCACGCTTCAGGCGCGGAACGTGGTGTATCCCGCCAGCAATACCTTCCTTCCTAGGCGCCCCCCAGCGGACAATGTTCGCTGGCGAGATTCCAATCGGGCTATCCGATGCAACCACAAAGTGAACGTCCCAGTGATACGAAGTCCCTGGAGTGTTCGGATCGGACCAACCGTTACCGGCTGAGTCCGTCCACGCAAACTTTGATTGATGAACGCGAAAGGGCTTTACATACCCTCGGTGCCAGTTAAATGGAGGCTGGAATGCAGCTCCCTCCGAGGGGGCTGTGTCCGGCAACGCGTCGTCGAAGCGAGTAGTCCACGAAACGTCAGCATTCCGCAATGACGCTACGCATGGCACGGAAACAATTCCATTTAGACTAGGCGCACCAACGTGCATACGCCAGCGTGTCTTCTCCACGAGTATCGAATGCGCGGCCTTGTGAGTCGTAACGTTCCGACCTTCTAGGTAGCGAGTGAAGAGCACCACTGACTCGTTGGCAGCCTGCAGTTCGGCCGCTACTGATGCATACCCGCTTGGCCAATCCTGCCCGTCATTGCGACTAAGCATCTGCTCGAAGCCCCATGCAAGTAGAGGCCGATTCACGTCAGGGACGACAACCCTTAGCCGCCCTCGCAACAGTTGCAACGGAGTTCGCACTGCGGGCTCATTGAAAGCATCAACTACGGGAGCGATGTACAGCTCCTGGAGAATGCGCCATAGATGCTTTGTCGACACAACTTTCGCATCGTAGTTGGTGGTGAACCTGGTGAGCTGCTCCAGAGACTCTTTGAGCGCGGCCACATCGGCCTCAGTGCAGTGACGGGCATTCCGAAAAGGAGCGAGCAGCTCAGGATCAATCAGGACGTTCATAGGGCTCATCCTCTGAAGAATGAGCCACTTCTGGAAGCTGGCCCTCCGAGTCGTCGTCCTTCCCGAGGCCAGCGACATATATGACCTCCTCAACCAACTGAGCTTGACCCATAAAATCCTTAGGCCAGGTCTCGAGGTCACCATTCTTCTGCAAGTGAGACACGGCAACCTTGCTAATTCCAGCAACCTGCTCCACCTCCACGATCGACACGTGACACCGAAGCCACGATTCCATCGGGGAATCGGGACTGGCTTGAGCGATGAGGGACCGAAGCCTCCTCACCAAGTGATCGCTATGTGTTTCGACTATTACTTGTCTTTTCCCGTTGGCCAATGCTACAAACCAATCCGCTAACATTGCTTGCAGTTTTGGGTGAAGATGCGCCTCGGGCTCCTCAAACGCACATACTGAGAAGTTGGCTCGCTTGAAAGTTAACTGCCGGTCTTTAGCTGAGAAAAGCGTGGGATCTCCAATAAGTCCCATCTCAACGATTGGCAACAGGTATGTAAGGCCACGCCCAACGTGCTGCAGGGTGGCGTTGCCGAACAACAGCCTGAAGCCGAGGTCGCCAATCTTCTGAATGGATAGCGGGGCACTGATGCCCAGCTCGTGCAAGACATTTCCCACAGCCTCCTGAAGTGTGGAGATAACGGGCGTCGGAATTTCATGCAACGCGGCAGAGCTCGGAGGATTGTATAAGACACTCTTATCTTGACTCGCGTGAAGGAGCTGCGCAGCCAGCTCCCCAGACACACCAACACCTTCCGGCGCGATAGATGCAGACCGGTAAATTGCTGGCTGAATGTCGCGTGTCGAGGAAAGATAGTTGAGGTTTCTCAGAATGCCCTGCAGATCATCGAGTGGTTGCAAGAAGACTGCCTTGAAAGCGTTCACCCACGCACGCTGCCTATCCCTTGGCCCAATGTTCCTCGTATTAATCGAGATGTACGGAATGAAATGATCGAGATTAACCTTGATACTCTTTCCAGCCTCACCGTTACAGGAGACCTCGTAAGCCCCATCATCTAGGAGCTTGAACCCGAATATCAATCGTGGCGCGACCGCCTGGTTCGCATATGCCGCCAATTCAATGTGGGTAAGTGAGAGCTTTCCAGAAATTTGAGAGAATTGTAGGCTGATACTCGTAGTTGTCGAAAAGATTGACTCAGTAGAAAACTGGCGGAGCCAGTCGCCACCAATCCGTTCAGCAGCAACTGAGAATGGCCCGTCCCCTATCTCCTCTAGAACTGATTCCGTCTCGACGTCTGAAGCCCAATGGATCTGGAAGCGCGGCCCTATAAAGTCTTCACCGGTCGGCCAGTCATAAGTCAGCTCTCGCAATGAGTTGGCATCGACCGCCCCCGCGAGATGAAGTGGCACCTCAACGCGCGGGAAGTGCAGGGTCTGCTGCAACAGAAGCAGGGCCTGAACAATAGTGCTCTTGCCGCCATTGTTGGGACCCACAAGAACCGTGAGCGGACTAAGTCCAACTCTCGTTTCTGTTCCATGACTCTTGAACCTTTCGACGGCGATCTCCGTCAGACGCGCATTTGACATTTATTCCTCGTTGGCATCGGCCATTCGACGGGCGGTTCAACCAATTTTTGCAGCTTTAGCAAGGCAATCACCCATTTGCGGACCGGGTCCAGCCATGCTCGCCCGGCTCTCCGCCTGTCGCGCCCCGATTCAGCAGCGGCTGCCCTGACAAAACGTGGCGCAGCTAGGTTATCTGACCACAGGAAGGCCGGCGACTGGGGTTGCGCCCGCACTGCATGTGAGTCTACTTAAGGAGCCTTGCGGCAGGGTTGTCCTCGTCCGCACCTGCTTGGAAGTACCCGACCACGCTCGCTACCGACCGGTGTTCCGTCATCGCCATTACCGCAGGTAATGGAACGCCTTGCTTCCCCGCCTCGGTGACGAACCCCGACCGCAAGCTGTGCGCTCCAAAGTCTCCCTCCAGCCCCGCCAACTGCGCGCGGCGCTTCACTATTGTAGCGACCGAACCAGGGAGTAGGGCAGGCCCCGCCCGATCCTTCCAGATTCGACGGAAGATCGCTCCCTCCTGGATCGCGGCCGCCTCCAACCAAGCCGCCAATGCCTCAGCGCTTCGCCCTAGAATTGGCTTATCCGGCGTCGAGTCCGCCTTCACTCCGGCCTGCTGGGTCTTCGAGTACTCCAGCCGATAAATGTAGCCATCGTCGCCCACCTTGCGCAGGTCGCGCATATCGGCGGCTGCGATTTCGCTGCGCCGGCGGCCACCGCTGGCGAAACCAAAGCAGAGCAGGGCACGGTCACGCAGACCCTCTAGAGAGTCATCGCAGGTGGCCAGCATGGCCTCCAGCTCTGGTCGCGTGATGGCGGTCTTCTTGTTTGGCCGCTCACTGCGCTTGACGGAGGCGCGGCGGGCGCGGCTGAGCAGGATACGCACGCTCGGCGACTCGCAGGGATTGGCCAGACGCTTTTGATGGCCAGAGGCATCACCGAATCTGACGTGCACGGCGCTGCCGATGCACTTGTTGCAGATGGCGAACGACCTACGGTTGAGCGTATCCGCGCCCATCTGGGTACAGGGTCACCGAACACAGTTGTGCGCTGGCTGGAGACTTGGTGGCAAGGTTTGGGGCCTCGCTTGGCAACGGACCGTCAGGTCCGGATCGCAACGGCCAATGTGCCCGAGGCCGTCGCAGCCCTGGCAGGGCAGTGGTGGACGTTGGCGCTAGACCACGCCCGAGCCCAGGCCGATGACGCAATGGCTTCTGATCGTGCATCCCTCTTAGACGCCCGAGAAACGTTGGAGCGAGACCGGCACGTTATGCAGGCCGAGCTTGCCCGACTAGATAGCGTAACCCACGCTGCTCAGCAAGCCGAACAACTCGCCGCCGCACGGACGTCCGAGTTAGAGCGCTTTGTCGAGCAGCTGCAGCGTCAGCTGGCCGAACTTAGCCAGCAGCGTGACGCGCCCTCGGCGCAGAAAGCGCCAATGAAATGTTACGGGTCCAACTCCAGGAGTTGCAGGATGCAGCGCGTACCGAGCGCGACACCTTGACCCAGCATATGCGGGCCACTGAAGACCGGGCACATGCGGAGATCGATCATGCGCGTCAGGAATCCAAGCAGGCCAAGCAGCAGCTAGCTGCCAGCCTGCGAGAGGCAGCGCTGGATAAGCGCCGACTTGAGGAAGCGCTAGAACACGCGCAAGGCGATGTTGCGGTCTAAGCGAAGTCGCGGCAAAGCGGCTCCCTGATGCCAAGCAAGGAATGGTGTCGTGTCGACTACGCTGAGAGCACCCAGGCCTTACTTAGGATCGTGTCCCGCGGGAGAGAAAAAGTCCTTAGAAATCAATGAGGGGCACGATCCGAGGAAAAAGGACACTAATTTAAAAAACTGACAAGGGACCAGCATTGATAGAACCGGGCTCGGTAGACCTGTGACCACACTTCTATCGTCTCGACCCATATAAACAATCACTTATCGATGGGCGAAGGTTGGGTTTGGATTCGGTGTCACTGTAACAACATGACCAGTAAAGCTGTGACTATTTTGGGGTGAACACCAAAGCTGTGACTTTCCCGATCCCCTGAATTCTTAGGAAAAGCGATCAACAATCTCCCCCAAGTCATGCTTGGAGAAGGGCCTTGAGCGATGAGAAGTTCGAGCCGTACATACCTTGGGTGCGCGACGCTTTGCTCCCAGGAGAATCAACCTATGCATTTCTGAACAAATTGGGTTGGTTCGCGGTAACGGGCCCACTTCAGCTGATGCGTGATCTTCGCATCAACGAGCAAAATCAGTATCCCCACAAGCCAGGCCGGATCGACTACGCGGAGGTAGTGAATGAATGGAGCAGTAAGGCGCATAGGTATCTGTGGCCAATCCAGCAAGGGAGGCTAGGGGAGTACTTCAACGAGTCGGATTTCTTGATGCTGAAGGACTACTCTGACGGGGCATGGGAAGAAGAGTGTCTCCGCTTCTGCACAGAATGCGTCGCGCTTGGAATGCACTTTACGGTCTGCCAACTGCAGTTTATTGAGTTCTGTCCTTATCACCAACGACGACTGATCTCGCACTGCCCGGTCTGCGGGCGGCAAATGAAATACGCCGCCGCCGTACCCCGCCCAGCATTTAGCTGTGACAGCTGCGGTGGTTCTCTGTTGGATGCCGATATGACCAATGTGTGTGCGAATCAGCGCGTCCGATGGCGGATTTCACACGCCTATCAGGAGCTGGTTGGGGCGATGAATGCTTGCGCACCGATTTATTCCATGGTGACAAGGCGGTTTGGCAGGCGAGGCACGTTGTCGGGCGTCAAGGAAGCTACAACAGCGATGTTGGAGTCCAATAGACAACGTTCCGAGGAGCTTTCTTTTGTACCGAGATTCGCCGCTATCAAAGTCGTTCCCAACCATCGGGGGCAGCCATCTATCCAGCGTATCTTAAAAAGCCACCGTGCCGAAGAACCTTGCTCGATCGAAAAGGAGAGTCGTACCGTCATCCATCGAACTGCCCAATTACGAGCGGGTGCCTGGCTGCTTCAGCGGTATTCCGATCACCTTACCTGTATCGCAACCTCGCGAGAGGTGATCAAGCGCAAAACGTTTGGGCAGTTTCCTGCTCGGACCGCACATAAGCTTTGTTGCATAGGAAACGGGTTTGTGGCGTGGGAGATGTGCCACCTTGACCGTGTACATGAGAGGCTTCCCTATGAACTCTGGGACGCGTGGGGGCTTAAGAGCACGGCCGAGCGATCATTTGGTTCTTACGTTCTTGAGAAGGCATGTCTGATGAGTTCCATTTCGACCTTCCTGAGAAGTGATCCGGATGAACTGTCAGGCTGGTTAGCAAGTAAATTGCCCACAAGCTTTGAGCGTTGGCAAGCATCTAGGACAAGTGAAGATATACCTGCGATACTCTGGCAAGATATAAAAGACGTCGATTTTTCCGAGGTATGTGAAGCTTTACACCTTAACGATGAAGCGAGATGGCAGTTGGTTTCGGCTCACTGCATAGAAAGTTATGACACATTGCAAGAGCCTGTACTTGCTAAAATACGTGCGGAACATGAAGCTAAGAATCTGAAGCGCGAATACGGTGCACGCCAGCGTGCGGCGATCTCTATGCCGATTTTGCACGCGAGGATAAACGAGATGAATGGGTGCTACCACTAGCGCGAGAGCTGCTAGACGACTTTGCATGGGCGCCAGGGTTAGTACGTGCCGTGATCAACAGCGACTGATCGTATTCAAGCGAGATATCGCCATGCGTTCTGAGCAACCCCAGTCGTAGCGCAAGAAGTGCCGCTTTAATGCTCGTCTGGGCGGGTGTATACGAGGTCAAGCCCTCGACTGTTACTCCAAGGGCGCCATCTCGGTATCGCTCAGGCAAAGGATGGTCTATGCGCTCGTACCATGCTTCACCGGCCGCATGTAGGCAAGCGCAGGCATCGAGCATTCCCTGGTTCTTCTTCACCAGGAAAGGCAGTGCCCAAAGGTCTCCCAGTGCCCGAGGGAGCTTTGAAGGCGCGGATCGGACACCCCATACCGAGACATTGGCCACGGCGTCTTGCAAGTAAGGTTGAAGCTGTTCGCCAAGTCGCTGGCCGTCTTCGAAGGCGCGTTCGTGCATTGAGGCGGAGAATGCGGTAACCGCGTTGTCAGCTAATTCCTTTGCCGCCCGTGTCCCTCGGTGCCTGCGCCAGGTGACCTCATGCAGGAAGGCGATGACGAAGAGCAGCGTGCTGGGAGTGGCTGCTTTGATCAGCGCGCTAGTGCAACGGTGCTCAAGATCGGCATACAGCGCCGGATCAAGGTACTTCACGGCAGCCATGACTCGCCCAGGTACCAGCAGAAGACCTCGCGAGTTGGTGTAGACCAGCAACTGCTCGCGTGAGTCTAACAATGAGGGCGGATCAAGCTGCATGTAGCGGTTGAAATCGCGCAGCAACCAGGCGCGTGACGCCGGAACACGTTCGCATACCCGTTCGAGCAGGTTGAACTTCTTGGTCTTGTCCTTGATCTCTTTCCAGTAGGCACCGTCGGGGTTCTTGCCCGCGTAGTGGATCTCTTCGAAGACCCGAGGTATCAGCCCCTCATAGATCGCTCCCGTGAAGCCCTCGCAGGGCAGAAGCAAGGTTCGATTCAACCATGCGACGTCGCATTCCAACGACTTCAACAGGTATCGGGTCCACACCCATGCGCCTATCTGACGAAATCCGCTAGCACAGTCCAGCACCATGATCGGGGCTCTTCGGGCGAGGATTGAAAATCAAACCACGGCTGGGCATTGGATCTGACGACCTTCCAGGCAGGTAGTCTGTCAGGCAGGTAGTCTGTACACCAGCATTACCAGAATTAAAAATTAGTTCACAAAAAAGAGCCCGCCACTGCAATGGTCGGACTCTTGAGGCCAGGTCGCTTGGAGGACCTGTTGATGCCGAATAGACTATACACCCCTTCCCGCTACGCGGGTCAAGGTCGCACCGGCTTGCCTGACGCTGCTGTTCTGCGTGGGCAAGCCAATGGGTAAGACACCGGCGCAGAAAAAGCGCAACCAATACCTGGCCTCTGTGCGTGCCAGAGGAGCCAGCGGCCACAACCTGTGGTTTGTCAGCCCCCCGCAGGACACGCAGGCGCTCCCGCTGACGCTGAGTTCGGACATCGAGTTAGAGGCCTTCTTCTATCTGGAAGGTTCACCGGATGTGGCGTTCGTCGACTACTCCCCCCTGCGCCACGGGCGAGCGCACTCGCACCCGGGGCGGCGGCACTTCGCTACCGTCACCACGTTGGAGGGTACCGAGCTCGACGTCGACCTGGCCCTTGAGGCCGACAAGGCATCGGCGGCAGGCCGGCGATTGATCAGCCTGGCGATGCTCAACGCAGCCAAGGTGCGTGTCCAGAGCTGGCGGGCCATCGTTCCCACGATCAACCGGTGCCGATCGCATTCCTTGGGGCCGCTGATCATTCGCTGCCGACATTTGCTGGAAGAACATGGCGAGCTAGCGGTTCGGAATCTGTGCCAGCAGCTCCCCTCCGAAAGCACCGCGCTGATCACAGGCGCGGTGGCCACGCTGCTGCGTTCGCGCGAGGTCGAGAGCGACGTGGATACCCGCCTATGGGGTCCCGGTACTGTGCTGCGGACCCATCGCCATGGGTAGCCGCCTGACTCTGAAGACGACGCCTCCCGAGCGTTTGGTTCTCGCCAGCTGGGCCATACCATCACTGGAAGGCCTGGGTGCGGCGGAGAGGAAACGGTTTTACTCGCTCAAGGAGGCCATTACCGGCTACGTGCACGGCGCACGGATCACGCGCCTGCTGCAAGCCCAATCGATCTGGAAAGAGGTGTTCTATCGCGCCTATGACAAGTGTGTCGCGCTTGATGGGCAAGGCATGCCGATCGGCTGGATAGGGCTGCTGCCCTATTTGGAGATCCAGCCGCGGCAGCGACGGAAGCCCCTGCCGACGCATCAAAGCAAAGGGCTAGCGGGGGCACTTGCGCAGTTCCTACGCCAGAACAGCGACATTTCCGCAGCCTTGGAGTCGTACTTGCTGCTCAACGCCAGACGAAAGCCCGGCGGAGAGGCGGGCGTCCGACACAAGTCGGTCCACATGGAATTTTTGCGTTTATGCGAGGCCAAGGATCCCGACATGCAGTCCTGGCCTTTTACCTCGTGTCGGCGTGGGGCGGGGGCCGTACGGGAGTTCACCAAGGCCTTTCTGATCCAGCACTACGACGCGATCGTGGCTACCCAATATGGGGACAAGGCCGCGACCAAAGCCAAGGCCGGCAACGGCCATGTCTCTCGCCTCGTGGCCTGTATGCCAATGGACATCGTCGAGATGGACGAGCATGCCATAGGTTGCATCGGCACCGTCAGGATCGAGACGCCTGAGGGTTTCCGGTTTTTGGATGCAGGCCGAATGACTCTTTTGCTGCTGGTAGATCGCCACAAGGGCTGGATCATGGCCTTCAAGGTGATCTTCCGCGAGGCGGCTAACGCCGGCGATGCTATGGACGTGCTTCACGCGGGCATAATCGGCGAACCGGACTGGGCCCATCGCAAGGACGGTCAGCTGGCCACGCGCCCTTTGGCCGACCTGGACGACCGCTTCGGCTGGTGTGGGTTCAATTGCCTGTTGCTGGACAACGCGCTTATCCATCTGGCTGACGAACTGGTCTCACGCGTGATGTCGCTGAGCGGATGCGCGGTGAACTTTGGCCCAGTAAAAACGCCAGCCCGGCGCCAATTAGTAGAGCGCGTCTTCAACGAACTGGAACGCGCAGGCTTTAAACGGCTCCCCCAAACCACCGGTGCTGGACCACAGGATCCTAGGCGGCAGAAGGCCGAAGAGGCCGCCCGCGCGTGCGTGCTGCCAGAGCGCGAGATTGTGGAACTAGTATCGAACCTGTTGCGCAACTTCAACGAGAAGATGGGCAAAGCCAATTTGGCGGCCAGCCCCGCCCAGCGCATGCATGCGCTCATTTGCGGACCCGAACGCGATCAGTACCAGTTTCCGTTTCTACCCCCGCTTCGGGAAGGCGAGGCAGATCTGTCCAAGTCGATCATTACCGTACCAATTCGGGGAAACAAAGCCACTGGGCGTCGCCCCTATTTTTCTTTTCTGGAGGTCGACTATACGAACCCGGCCATGGCGAAGGATTGGGCGCTGTTGGATGAGCAGGTCAACCTAGAACTGCATGTGGCACGAACCAATGTCCGATTCATTGATGCTTTCTGCCGTCAGCGCCCCTTGGGCACTTGTCAGGCGGGTGGCCGCTGGCGTTGGAGCGATCACTCGATCGATCTGCGGCGCCAGATCAATCAGCTCCTTCGCGGAGGCTACATCGAGAACGACAGGAACGACGATGTCGTGGCCGCGTTCCTGAAAAAGGTGGCGGACGAATATGCCATTGCCAAGGCTAAATCCAAGCCGGCCAAGTCGGCCATGCGACTCGTAGGCGATCACAACGCCCGTCGCGATGTGCCCGGTGACGCCCCCACCAACTCCACTCAGGTGCAGCAGGCTGAGGTCGCGGTGACGGACCTGCTAGATCGGGCCAGCGAATCAAAAAGTTCCAACTACATGCAGTGGGATGAGATAGGTGCCTTCAACGGAGACCGTCATGACTATTGAGGAAATACTGCGTTTGCGTGATCAGGTATGGGATGAGCACCCGGTGATCATCGAGCGAGCGGTGCTGCCTACGCTTGCTGCCAAGGACGTCCTGGGTCGTGTTTGGGCGCTTGGCCGTAAGGGCAGGGGTTCCATTGCTTTCTTCGCCCAGCCGCTGTCGGGTAAGAGTTCATGTGCCGAGTTGTTGTTGGTAGAAATGAAGCGAAAAAAGCCTGGTTGCGGCGTGCTGATCTTTGAGGTGGTCGAAGACACCAATCCGGCCGAAGGGCGCTTACTTTCCGAAATCCTCAACCAGATCGACTATGCGCCCAAGATCGCCAGAGACTTGGCCGGCAAGCGTACCCAAGTGCATCGTGCTCTGCTGGCCCTCTCAGGGGAAGCCCGGCACCTTTTTCTGATCTTCGATGAAGCCCAGGAGCTGAGCTGTGACGAGTTTGCCTGGCTCAAGTCGGTCATCAATCGCCTGGTGCGAGACCGCGTGAAGGTCACGGTCATTTTGTTCGGGCAGGTCGAGCTCAAAGAGAAACGGCAACAATTGAAGGCCGCACGCTCGGATCTGGAAAAGCGTTTCATGTCCACGTTGAACGAATTCAGGGGAATTCAGAACGCCGCGGAACTGGAGCCGCTGCTGGCGGCGATTGACGCCGGTTCTGAGTTCCCTGTGGGTTCGGGCATGAGCTACCTGCAACTCCTACTGCCCAGGTTCTATGAGGGAGGGGGGCGGCTTGCCAGCAGTAGTGCGCTGTTCTGGCGCGAACTAAAACAGCAACGCTTGCCTGGCGTGGGGACCGTCGTGGCCATGTCCAGCGTGGCCGGGTTCTTGGCATCGTTCTTCATTCACCTTCGTGGTGCAGACAGTGCGGAGCTGAAGATCACGTCGGAACTGCTTCAGAAGATTGATGTCATCTGAGGCCTCGGCGCCGGTGGGTTTTGTTGCCCATCTTCCAGAGCATTGGGAGAAAAACTCCCTTTATGGGGCATACGCGGCGATCGGCCGATTCAACCTGTGCCGCGCATACGACATTGCCAAACTCATCGAGCGGCCCTTACGCACGCTCCAACCGTATCGTCCGCCTTCGACCACCCACCTATTCGAATTCATGAATTGGGTGGCGCAACTGAAGGTGGCGAGTGACGAAATCACGCATCCGCTCCTTCGTCGCGTGATCGCCAAGGCGCGGCAAGACCTCACTGAAGTGCCCTTGGAATGGTATCGAGCTTCGGTCTCCTGGTGCCCCCAGTGCATGAAGCGGAATCATCACAAGGCGATCCATCAGCATCGCTCACTCTGGTTTTGCCCTGAGCATCACGTCCGCCTTGAACAGTTCTGCAACTATTGTGGCCAGCACAATGGCTATCGTGTCTTCTTTGATCGGGAGCCGCTGCGTTGCGGCGGATGCGGATGTCGTCTGGATGGCGTGGATGACGGCACCACATCGCAGCCCGCCGCACCTAAAGCATCCCCGGTCGAGGATCAACCGACCTGCCAGCTAGCTGAGCGGGTCTGGATTGCCGGCCTTCCACGGTCATCCGGACCGTCTAGTGCGTTGGGTATTTCGCCTCACGATGTCCGTATCTATGCGGCGGAGGAGATGCGCGCAGCAGAGCTTTCCCCGCAAAGCCGGGTGCTCAGCCAGTACTTCCGCCTCATCCCGCATTGGCAAATAGCCACGACCCATGTTCGTACCCACGAAGAAGCCATTTCTCGCGTTGCTGCGCAGGCGCACACCTTGGCGCAAAAGTCTGGCCATGCGTGTATGCAAGGCATGGCTGGTGGATCAGGCAAACATCAGCTTGCATGCCCCTGCAGCATCGGATTCTCCCTGTGGCTTTTGCGCACTCGGCGCGGGCAAAACAACAGCGCGCCTTGGTCGGACGATATCAATCTGTTGGCATATGAAAGTTCACATCTGGGCTTGTGTTTGTCGGTGAGTTGGCTAGCACACGTGCAGGCACAGCTTATGGGGAAGACCTCCGCCCATGAGATGATGCTAGCGTTCTGGGATCTTCCCTCAGAGACACAATCACCCGGCCCCCGTAGCGAGCACATCTCCGAGACGAGAGCCTTTGTCTCCCACATCTTTCAATGGTCTGCCGTCCACTGCTGTCATGTCAGTAATCAGGTGATGAGCCTGAGGGAGAGGTTGTCCACTGCGGGACGCCGATCATCGCATTATGTCCAAAGCGATGTGATCGCAGATGCGAGCTGGATCATGGATCAGATAGGTGTCGCTGCAAGGCGCTAACACCGCTTACCGGTGTGATGTATGGGCGGCTGTCCCGCCGCCCGCTCCAACACACGCGGCGATGCGGTTTGGAGATTGGGGACGAAGGAGTGGGCCAGCTTCGATGTCCCAGAACAGCCGCACCTTTCCGAAACGTTCCTCTCGCCAATCAACAGATATTTGATAGGCCGTCCCAGGGCCTTGGCCTCCTGAGCACCAACATACTGATTGAGATCAGGAAGTAGAGCGTTGCTGCCGACGACACGTCCAGGGGGGGCAGAATCCTGCCCCTCTAATGCGGTGCCGGCAACCACACGCATGAAACCTAACTCATGGCGTCGACAGCGCTTGATTAGCCAGAGAGGAAAGATTTCGTCCGCCCGGACCGCATCCCCTTCTGAGTGGATCTTCGTACTGGGAAGGTGGCAAATTTCCACGACTTAGTGACACCTACACGTCGAATCCTCCCATCGAAGAACGGTTGCCACTCGTCGTTTTAAGAAATACATCGCTTGGTTACAACTACTGTAGATCAATCTATCTGAGAAATTGGAAGTCGCGATAGCGATCTAGCTGCCTGCCTACCAACAACTTTGCGAGTTGATGCGTTGGTCGAATTCTGATTACCCTCATCCACAATCTGGCGAATTTAGCGATCTGCGTGTGTGCAGTAAGAAGCGGGGTGTGCAATCCGAAGCACTTTAGGTTGCAAAAACACACGGCAATGCTATTTACTGTCAATGCCTAGTTGAGAATACTAAGCAAGTTTAAAAAAAATCGGATCCATTTAATTCAGGGTGAAGGAAAAGATGCGCGCGCTTAAAATGGAGGAAATGCATTTGGTGTCTGGTGGTGGCGCTTATACGACGCCCGGAAATAATAGTTACGCTACCGGCGCTAATTTATCTCAAGCTCAGAGCAATACAGCTGCTACCATTGTTGACTATGGATTGTCCCACGGGTTTCTTTTCAGTGACATTAAAATTGCAGTCAATCAAGCATTTTATGAAAGCTCTCTTGGCACGATGGAATCGAATCCTTCGAACTCATCAGTTCAGGGGCTCTACCAATATAATGCAGCCACTTGGAGCGACTTAGGCCATTCCGCGTTAAATCGCGCTAGTGATTCAGATCAAGTGGCAGCCATGTATTCGGACATAGTCGCATTTCATTCAAGATACAATAGTGGAATTGGTAGTGGCGCGATTCCTTCCACGCTGACTTTTGAAAATTATATTGAGGTAAAGCATCATCTTGGCAGTAATAGCACTGATTGGAATAGCGCGGTCATCAATGACTACCAAGGTAAGGTTACTATTCTCGGCTTGACGACTATCGTGCAAGGACCAGCACATGGTGGAGCTACTGGCGGTGGTAACGGTGGAGGCGGCGGTGGCGGATCTCCGGGCAGTAGTGGAAGTGCCGGCGGCAGTTCCGGCAGTGTGACAGTAGGTGGCCCAACTCCAGTCCATAAAGGCACGCCCTGAATTTCAGGCTGCTTCGCCGATACTCTCCAATAGCGCAATAATCATTGACAAAAGCGTCACAGGGATGTGACGTGAAGCGCTAACCAGTCTTGTTTCTATATCGTTGCGACGCATGGGTTGCTGCTGCCTTGGCTCAAAAGCGTTTATCGGCGTGCCAAAAGCTAGCCAGTCGATTTTGACTTGAAGCAACGTTGCTAATTTGTTCAGATGGGATGTCGATGGTAAAAAGCCTGATTGACGCTCCCAGTGGGCAACCGTTGACCGGCCTACCCCCAAGGCGTCGGCAAGATCACGCTGAGAATAACCAAGTTTAGTTCTGGTTGCCTTTATGCGGTTGGCGACAGCTGATCGATCTATCTCGGGCATACCTGTCATTTCATTATAATCAGTGCGATTAATTTTCATGCGAATTTTGGTCATTTGTATTTGTTCTATTATTTCAACTTATTTTTATATCTCAGATTAGCGTAAAGACCTGATTTTGCCATCTTGCACTAAAAAAATGCGGTCGGCGGAATCTAACGTTTCCTTCCTGTGCGCGATCTGGATAACCGTCATTTTAAGTGACCGAAGATTGCGAATGATGGAGGTCTCTCGCTCTTGGTCAAGGTGGCTGCTAGCTTCATCCAAGAGGAGGGCTTTTGGATTTCGATACAGCGCTCTAGCGAGCAATATCCTCTGTTTTTGCCCGCCCGATAGCGATGACCCCATGTCTCCGACCATGGTGCGATAACCCATCGGCATGCAGGATATATCGCCGTGGATGCAAGACAGACTTGCAACTTCTTCGATCATCGACTGATTTGGCTTCTCATCAAAAAAACTTATATTTTCTCCAAGGTTGCCTTGGAACAACACGTCGTCTTGCATAACGCAAGCAAGCTGGGCCCGGACTTCTGACGGTCCCATCTCTCGAATGGTCCGGCCATTGAACAGCACATCACCTTGTTGGGCTTCCGCTAATCCAAGAAGTAACTTTGCAAGGGTACTCTTTCCGCTACCTGACGGCCCGCAGATAGCCGTTGTAGAGGCGGCTGGAATGAGAAGGCTGGCGTCATAAAGGATCCACGGCTGGTTGTCGGAATATCGATAGCTGACGTTTCTAAACTCGATTTGAAGTTTTTCTTTGCCTAGCCTTGTAGGGACGGCTGGCTCTTTTTCGGGTTGAGCCAGAGCGATGTCTGCCACGCGCTCAGCTTGTGCACTCAGTAAAGAGAGTTGAGTTCCGTATTCCACCAAACTACTGAGTCGACCGACAAATAGATCTGCATATGATGCATAGGCTACGAGCATGCCTGCTGTGAAGTCTCCTTTAAAAACTAATACGGCTCCGATCGCTATCGCCCCAATTCGCGCCGTTGACAGCGTGACAGTACCCATTGCACTGTAAGCAGCAGTTGTCCTCTGTACGAGCGCGGATGCGCCAATTGAAGCTGCACTTCGATTGGCATATCGCGAAGCTTGCCAAGCGGTTTTGCCAAAGAGCTTTAACGTTTGAGATCCGCGAATAGATTCCAAGAGCAACGACTGACGTCTAGCCTCTTCAATCAAAGCGGATACCGTGTTTAGCTTCAGTCGGCTAAGGTAAGCCAATCGAACTGCAATATAAGTTGCCGACGCAAAAATAGTGAATAACGCTAGCTTGGGGCTGTATATGAATAGCATTATTCCCGTTGCGATCGACATGATGCCATCTAAAACTCCTGTTACAAGCTGGGTGCTTACGGCTTGCTGCATTGTATAGAGTGTGCTGAATCGTGAACTTATGTCTCCCAGTGACCGATTCTGAAAAAAAGTATGCGGTAGCCTGAGTAGGCGGGAGAAAAGTCCTGTGCTCCAGCCAATACTGATTTGACTACTAATCCAGACGATGGCCCAGCTTCGTATCAATGAAAAAACAACTTGAGTGATTGCAAGTATCACCATGGCCACCACCACCACCGGAAGAAGACCGCGATCTCCGTCCGCCAATACACGATCTACGACGATCTGGAATGCCTGAGGCGATGCAAGTGCTACCAGCTCCAATCCAAGTGAAAGCATGCCTAAATTCAATAGGGCCGATCGCAATCCGCGAACTGGGCCGAAAAGTGCAGTAAGCGATAATGGCTTTCTCTCTGTTCGTCGCTTGAGGTTCGGACCCTTAAGAAGCTCTACTGCAATTCCCGTAAAGTGCCTTCCTATCTGATCATTTCTAACGCTGACGCGACCCCTGGCTGGGTCAAGCAGCACAATGCTTGTACGGTGCACGCGTTCAAGCACGACATAGTGATCCATGTCCCAGTGAAGGATCGCCGGAAGTGTAAGTTGGCCAAGCTCTTCTAGCTCTAACCTGAGTGGGCGACATACCAATCCGTTGCGCTCAGCTGCGTTTGCTATGTCACTTACCGTCATGCCTTGGGCAAAGTTCCCAGCGGTTGTTCTCAACTCCTCTAAACTGACCTGATTCCCATGCTTGTGTAAGATCATTGAAAGGCATGCAAGCGCACATTCATTTGCCTCAGATTGGTAAACGATTTTCGTGGCACGTGACATCCATGCCCTCAGCAAAGAAGTCGGTGTGGTATCTAATGTGACTGCATGATCTTGCATGTTAGTTTTGGACAGATGCATGGAAAGCACTTATAGGCTCGAAAAGCCATGATGCAATGGAACGACGCTCAAGTAGGAGCTCTGCGTCAAGTTGCATGCCCGGATTTAGACGTTTAGAAGAACCCTCGACGTAGATTTTTTGATTTTCTAGTTTGGCTTTTGCTCTATAAAGCGGCTGGGGCGGAGGAGCTTGTCCTAACAAATCGGATACTTGTGATGGCAATACTGGAGTTTGGGAGATACTTTCTATGGATGCGTATTGAACGCCATATTTCTGATAGGGGAATGCAGCGTAGTGTAGAGCTACTCTGGTGCCTGGGTGGATGAATCCAATTGCGCTACTGGGAATAAAGACTTCTGCGATGATGGTGGACGGTTCTGGAACTAGTGTCAGGATGGCCTGTCCAGGGTTAATGGCTGCAGCTTGCTGGACAAGCAAGGTGCTTACCATTGAATCCTCTTCCGCTCTTACAATGATCTCTAAATCACTTTGATCTTGAGTTAGAGTGGCTTCTAGCCGTTCACGCTCACGCTGTAGCTCATTGGTTTTTATAAGAGATTCGGCATTTATGGAAGCAAGTCTTTGCTGTGCTTCTCTCTGTCCCTGTTCCATTTCTGCAAGCTGACGTTTAAGTGCAGAGACTTGGGTTTGAGAGTCTAGCAGTCCCGACTCGATTTCTTGGACCTGATACTCCGCTACATAGCCATCTTTTAGAAGAGGCTTTAATTTGCTCAGCGTCCTATTTTTTTGTGAGACGGCGGTAGACTGATAAGTAATTTGGTCTCTTAGGTTGGTTAGTTGAGTCTCAATAGAAGATATCTTCGTCTTGAGTTGGGTTTTTTCTGAATCCAAGTTTGCTTCAGTAGCTGAGATGCTGCTGTCAATCTGGGTTATCTGAGTTTTTATATGGCGCTGGGTTGAGGCGTGAACGCCTCCGTCTGTGGTCGTAATCTCTTCTGAGAGTCGAACAAGGGCATCGCCTTTTTTTACATGCTGCAGCTCATGAACGTATATCTTAGACACGCTGGAACTTCTTCTGGACAATACTCGAATCTCTCCATTGCTTGACACAAGATGGCCGGCTACCTGCTCGCGCCTTGAGTAACTGGCAAATGTTATAAATAGTCCTGCTCCTATACAAATGGCGAGCGCTGCCAATCCTGCGGCGTGGTGGGCTCTGGGTGTTTGTATGACAACCTGTCCACTATTCAAAACCGAAGCTTCCGCCGCTTCCTTACGAAAAAGTTCCATGGTCCAGTCAAGGTTGTGCTAAATGATTTATAAAAAGGGGACGCCTGTTATGGCATCCCCGCGATTTCTAGATGTTGCAAGCCGCTCGCTTAAAAAATCCTGGCGGGAGGTGATAGGATTCAGGTATTGCGTGGGTGACCAATTCGGCCAGTGCCGGAACAAAGATGTAGTCTGGCAAAGGGCGGTCGGTTCGGAGGTCGTCAGACATCTTCATTCTTTTGTCCCAGCCATAGATCTCCATGTCCCGGAGCTTGCGGGGGCCGTCTGGATCGGGGTGTTTCCAATCTGGAAGGGCGTAATTGGTTGTTGATATTAGACTGGCGTAATAGCCAGCGCCCTTGTCCACTAAAAACCAATAGTTGAGATTGTGCGTAGAATCTTTAATCTCTACGCCTACTTCACGTGGCTGACCATCTTTTTTGATGGACTCCAATTTCGCGTGGAGTGAGGGCTGGCTAGAGTAAACATAGTATGCGACGTCTTTGCTGCATTCTGCGGCGTGTACTGTTGCAGTCAGCGAGCAGGCTGCGGCAACAATGAAATGATATAAGTATTTCATCAAAATTCTCAAGTTTAAGAACGGGCAAATCTATCGCTCAATGTGTTTTGGAGGCCCAACGGTCACAGTTCCAGGGCCGGTTGTCCCGCCGCCGGCACCTCCGCCACCTGTGTTTGATCCGGACCCAGCGCTCCCCCCTGTTTCTGCACCGCCTCCACTGGTTCCATTGTTAGACACTGATGTAAAGCCAAGAACTGTGACTTTTCCGTGGTAATCATTGAGGACAGGTGATGACCAATTTGTGCTGTTACTGCCTAAGTGGTGCTTTATTTCAATGTAATCTTCTAGCAGTAACGACGTTGGAATAGATCCTGCTTGCCTTCCTGCTGCCCATCTGATTTCAAAGCTGCGGATATCAGAATACATTGCGGCTATCTGATCGTCAGTGCTTGACCTATTCAATGCAGAGTGTCCGAGGCTGTCCCAAGTAGTGGCATCGTATTGATACAAGCCCTGCACGTTCGGGTTCGATGGATTGCTCGTGATGGCCCCAAGCGAGCTTTCATAGAACGCTTGATTGACAGCTGTGCTTACCTCGTCGGGAAGCATGCGGTGGCTATAGCCGTAATCGACTATCTTACCTACCGTCGTAACTTGTGCGTCCGAGAGGTTGGCTGAGACATTGACTGTATTACCGCCGGGCGTACGGTAGGACTGTCCGCCAGCCACGCATTGCATTTCGTCCCTGTTGAGGAGGCGCATTGATTGGTACTCAATAAATAAAGAGAAATTGTCTTGGCAGCGGGGCTGCCTCCCTGGCATCGGCGACTTACAGCAACGGCGCCCACTCTCCAATCTTGATTGCCCAGCTCGCTTTGACTGTTTTTGATGGAAAAAGTTCATGGCAGCATCGATCCGCCATGTTCGGCAAAGTTTTGCCGCTGCCTCCTTCGGCGAGCCTGGAAACCTAGGGAGCAGGACGTAACTATGTGGCACCCGATACCTGACTTGCTTCACGACTGACCCACCCCCGGGCTCTAAACCCGACCGCTACTCAGGGCGGGGGGACGTCGAGTCGGCAGGGATCGAACAAGTCAATACCACCGTCACTCAGATGGATGAAGCGACACAGCAGAACGCGGCCTTGGTTAAGGAAGCAACGGCGGCGGCCCGTTCCATGGAAGAGCAAGCCACGCAGCTCGCCGAGGCAGTGGCGGTCTTCAAGATCGAAGAGGGGAAGGTTCTCCCGGTCGGTGCGGGTCATGCCAGATCCGCCATTGCCAGCTCTGGCGGCAGGAAAGCGGCAGGTCCCCTGAAGACACCCTCAAAGGTTGTTCCGCACCGGGCACCACGCAAACTCGAGCCTATCACTGGCCTAACGGACGGCGCAGGTTGGCAGGAGTTTTGACCCAACCAATGTGGGCCCAGGTTCCTGGGCCCACTGGCGTTTTGAGCGGACACATCATTCCGCCAAACCCAGCAAAGGCAACCGCTTGTCCTGAACGGTAGTGTCCGCTATAAATCGCATAGCGAGCTTAACCATACCGACATATCGGCTGGGTGGGCTTGCTCATAGCCAGGCTATGAGTGCGGACACCGTCTGCGTACAAAGGGACGTCAATGCAAGGGCTGATCAGCGACCTGGAACTGTTAATGGCAGCTTGGGATGCGCAAGCACAAAGTTTTGATTCGTGTGACATGCCCGCATCTGCACTGGCCTTTCGAGAGTGCCGGCGACGCCTAGGTCTGGTCTTGGCATCGCACGCTAGCTCAGCCAGCGCGCATGGCACTGACGTCATCGCTACATCCTGACTGAGTCAGGGCTAGCCCGAGCGCTTGGCCGCCAAGTCCATCCAGATCGGGATGCCAGAGCCTGCGCGCTGACTGAACTGCGGCTCCTAATAACCTGGGGCACGCGATTGTCTTATAAGCCCAGCGGTCCCCATCACCGTTCTAGGCACATTTGTGACCTACGCTGATGAGGAGGCGGCTGGGCACTTACTCGGGCGGGTTTGGAGAGCTCTTTCAAACCATCTGCGGCCATGGATAGGTGTGAAATCACATGAGTGTCCGGCGCAGCTATCCGACGAAGCTCAATCAACGTCGTTGCAGCAGATGTAGGCTATTGGGGCTTCGACCAAGCAGTTGACCAGTAAGGCGCTGGATGGCAGTAGTCGCAGATTGGCACACAGGTACGCGGGGGCTAGATCAACTCAAGTGCCGGGGGGGAAATCCAGTACCTGTCACCGAGGCCGGTCGCTATGCCGGCAAACACCGCTGTAAGCGCACAATCCGGGAGTGAATAGGATGGGGAAAAACAGAGCTTTCCCTCGAGGCTACCCTGCGTGAGCTTTAGCCGACGTGGCAGCTCGCTACTCAACGTGAATTTCAAGATCTCGACGTTGCCTGGGTACTGCAGAGAAATCGATGCCATGCTCCGTACGGCCGCCCAGCACGCATAACGCCAGTGTCCTAAGCTGTATCGCGAATCGTATGGCATGAGAAGACCAACCAACTCCCCCAGGAAGATTTCGGGGAAGTGGTGGATGCGCAATTGGTGCTGGAGGTAGGCGGTCACTTCCTGTGGGACGAGCTCCTGCCAAACGCGCAACCAAGTCTCTGCATAGGTAGGCTCTTGAGCCGCAGTTCGCAGGTAGTCCTTGAGTCGCGCATCCAGTTCTGCGAAGGGGACATGTGCCCATGTGTATGACCAGGCAAGCTTGTCCCCGGCAACCGTATTGCTCTCCGGAAAGGCCTGATTATCGAACCGGATGACCCCCAACGCATCCAGTACCGAAAGGACGTTCTGCGTGCCCTCCAAGGTGGGTGCCACACGTACCCCTGCATGGTGCGCCTGTACCAGAGCTAGTAGATAGAGGGCACCACGGCCGCCCAGGTGGTGGACGTCGCCAATGGTTGGGGCATCGGGACGCCCTGGATCCCAAGACTGCGGTTTTGAGTTGTTCATTTGTTCGATGAAGGACACAAGGCGGTCGACCCAGGGCTGCGGGCTGCCTACTGACCGTTGCCATGGCATCTAAGAATATCTTAGTATCCAAGCGCCGGTCACTTCCGCCATCCTTAGCCCCTCTTGAGGGGGTAAAAGTGAATAGGCGGACGGCAGAACATCCGGTTTTTGCGCTGCGGCTAGCACAGGCGCGCGAACGAGCCGGGCTATCTCAGAAGCAGCTCGGCATCCTTGCCGGCTTGGATCCCGCCGTGGCCTCTCCACGTATCAACCAGTACGAACGCGGCAAGCACGAACCCCAGATCAAGACAGCCAAACAGTTGGCTGAGGTGCTTGGCATACCCGCGGCGTTTCTCTACACCGAAGACGAGCTGCTGGCCCAACTGCTTCTGCAGTGGAACGACCTATCCGTTCGTCAGAAGAAGGATCTGCTCAAAAGCCTTGAGAAAACTCCGACGAAGCGGGAGCCGCGCAAAGGCCGATGATTCGTTGGCCCGCGTGTTAGAGATCAAGCAGTCGAGCCGCTGGGTTGCTTGACGCGTCACCGACCTGAAAGTAGCCGATTGTCTGCGCGACGGAGCGGTGCTCAGTCAGCGCCATAGGGCGGGCAGGGCGATGCCCTGGCGACCGCCCTCGGTGATAAAGCCCGAGCGCAAGCTATGGCCGCCAAAGTCCCCGTTTAACCCCGCCTGCAATGCCCGCCGCTGCACGATTGCTGCAACCGGCCGCCTTGGGCGACAGACTCATTCACCCCACAGGCGGCGAAAGAAAAGGGCCCCCTGTGATGTCGGCCGCGCTCAGCCAGGCAGCCAGGGCGCGCCCTGCGCGGCCCAACACGAGGTCGTCGGGTGTGTGGCAGTGGCGCTCGGACCAGCCTGTTGGTTTTGCTGCGCTCCAGCCGGTAGATGAAAGCGTCTTCACCGATGCGGCGCAGGTCCTGTGCCCGAAGACCTCTAACTATGGCTAGATCAATTTACGGGAGGCTGACACGCACTCAACCAGAATCAAATGACTAAGGTGAGGGTCGGCAGGGATTCGTGAGAAATACAGCCGAATCCGCTTTAAGTTTTTGATGTTGCGTGCTTTTCTTCTTCATACGCCGCTGAGGCCACGAAGTGGCCTATTAGCACTTCGCGTCGAAACTGAATAGACAGAGTCCGCTACCCTCTCGGCTCGGCGATCTGCGTCCAGTGGGGCTCCAAAACGATCTCGGTGAATTGGAGAGGCGCGACCTTACGTTCCAGGTCGAGCGTGTAGTCTCCGAACCGATTGATGTGGCTGGTCCGATACGGCGACAAGCCGCCCAGAACCTCGGGATTCAACTCCATCCCCTCCTCCTGCAGGCTGGCCAACGTGCGTGTCATCTGGTCTACGTTGTGCAGGATGATCATATTGGCCACGAGCTGGTTGTACTTCACGACCTTTCGCTGCTCATGAAGCACGTTCTCGGCAATGATCCCTTCTCCGCCGAAGAAAACCCATTTGACGAAGCCATTGAACTCTTCGCTTTTGTTGGTGGCCGCCTGGATAGTCCGACGCATGTCCACGTCATCGATGTAGCGCAGCAAGAACAGCGTGCGAATGACCTTCCCAAGCTCCCGGAAGGCGAAGTACAACTTGTTCTTCCGGCTGTAGGTTCCCAGCCGGCGAAGGATCGTCGAAGCGGTGATCTTGCCCAACTTGATCGACACCGTGACCCGCAGCATGTCGTGCAGATGCGTTTCGATCAGGCCCCAGTCGATGCTGTCGCCGAACAGCGCCTGGATGTTCTTGTACGGGCGACCCGCCTCCGCGCGGAAGAAGGTCAGATCCTTGATGTTGCGAATACGTGGCATCAACTGAATGCCCAACAGGTAGGACAAACCAAAGACCGGATAACTCTGGGCCTGGGTATCCCCATGCACGATTTCAGGCTGGATATCAGACGTGTTGGCCAGCAATCCGTCCAGAATGTAGATCGCTTCGTGCACACCGCACGGAATGAAGTGACTGAACAGCGCCACGTACTTGTCAGAGACGTGGTAGTAGCCGATGCCGCCATAACCACCGTAGCGGATGTGGTACTCCGAGAGCAGGTTCTGCTCGTACATGCTCCACTTGGTGCCATCGGCCGACGCACTCTTGCCCGAGCCCCAGTAGCCAGGCAGATCGAACTTGTTGAACGTATTGATCACCTGCACGATCGCCTTGTCCAACGTGTCTTCAGTGACGTACTTGAGGTTAAGCCAGGAAATCTGGCGCCGACTGAAGCCCTTGATTGAGCGCGCAGTCTGGGTCGGGCCCAGGTTGCACCCGTAGCAGAACAGCGTAGTGATCACCCGGCGCATGAGATCGTCCACGCGCGCATTGGTGCCCGCAATCGGCCGGAAATGACGGTGCAGCTTGAGCCATTGAGCCGCATCGATCAGCACGTCTACGATACTCATCGCCGGCAGCCTCTCGGTGATAAGAGCATCGACCGTGGCAATGGCGCTGGAGATCTCAGGCCGTTGCAGCTTCCGGAGCACCAGGCGCCCATCCACCACATCGGCGTGGACGTTCTCCGGAAAACGTGCATCCACCGTGTCGGCCAGTGAGCTCAGCTCTTGCTGCAAATGGCGCACGAACTCGCTGGCCTCGGTGGCCAGACCAGATACCTCACCGTAGGCCTCCAGTTCCTGGGCGAACGTGGCCTCATCCACCAGTTGCTCTCGGTAATCGTCGTAGCGCTCCCCGTGGGGAATGAACAGATCACCGGATTTGAGTTCGTCTTTGATCTGGGCCAGCACAGCTAGCTCAAAGTACTTGCGATGCACCCAGCCCGGCCCCAGCGAGTCCGCTTTGCGGCCGAAGACGTGCCTGCGCCAGTTGACTGACAACCAGCCCAGATCCTTTTCAACATCCAGACCGATCGAGCTGGCCTCAATCATGTCCCGCCGCTGACCGCGGAGCGACAGCAGAGCAGCGATCATGCGTTCCATGCCCGCGTCCTGGCTGGTGGAGCGCAGTTGCATGATCTCCAGGCAGTTGAACAGCAACGGGCGGACAACGCTGTAAGGCTGGATCAGGAATGGCAGGTAGTTGCGGCCTGCGTACGCCATATGTTCATCGCATTCGGCCAGCAGTGTGGAAATGTCCGCCACCAGACTCAGTCCGATGGCATCCACACGCTGTGTGTCCGTTCCGTCGATCTGATAAGCCTGCAGGATCTCCTTGAGCTGCGCGATAAGCGTATCAGCACGCTTGCCGTGCTCTACTTGGTAGGCCAACAGTCTTTGCTGGGCCGTGTTCTCCAGGTTCTGCATCAGCCGGATGTACAGGTCGGCCGCATCGTCCAATGTCTTGGCGTACTGGGACCGAATGAAGATCGTCGCCAAGGCATAGCGCTTGGCCGGCTTGAGTTCGGCCAGTTCGCTGGCATCGAGCGCACGCGCCATGGCTCGGAACTGCTTCAGCTTCGGAACCGGAATATCCACGGCCGGCAACTGCTGGGCCAGATGTTGCAGGCGTTGGATATGTTGCAGATAAAAGCGCACTTCCTTATTGGTGGGCCGTTTGGGCTCGCGCTTTAGCGCATTCCAGCCGGTATATGTGGCATTGGCCGGTGCGGCCAACAGTTCCTTGATCAAGCTCTTGGCTGGCGCGGTCAAGGCCTCATTGATGCTGCGGTAATACTGCTCATGCACCTGCTCGCGGGCCTGAACCGCAATCTTCTCCAGCGTACTGAAGCCCGGCAGCTCAAAGCGATGGTGAACCAGCTCCTCCAGCAGCACGTTGATGATGTCGGCGATGACATGCTTGGTTTGAGCGGCGGCCTGGGCCACCGTTGCCAGCCATTCCCTCCCGCTGACATCCAGCGGACGAACGCGCAGGAACTTTCGCAGGCGCGCCATATGGGCGCGTTTAGCGCCGGAGACGTCGTAGCGATTCAAGTCTCGGATGGATAGCGCCCGGCGCAGCCCGGCTGCCTGGGCAATATGTTGCCGAATCCGTTCTGGGACATCGGCTAGGATCACGAAGTAGCCCAGCCGCTGGAACATCTTCAGGTGAATGAGCACAGCCAACTGAGTGGTTGGCTGGGTCGCCATGCTACGTGCGAGGCGCACTTCGCCGCCGCTGGGCGTGTAAATCTCGTCCAGTTCCTTGGCCGTGGGATCAGGTTTCAGGCGCGGATACGCGGTCTCGTGCAGCGTCGCCATGCAGTGCCCTGGTCAGGGTTGAGGTCAATCCCAGTGACGCCCGTCCTCGGCGCGCACGGAGGCTTCCAGAAAGCAGTGGTGGTTATCGGCAACGCGATGCATCTCATCCAGCAGCATGGCCATCCTCTCGTCCATGTCCGCGGCGTCGACCACCGGCATCGTGAGTCGGTACTCGCTTCCCTCGGCATCAAGCCGATGGGCTTGAAACGGGGATAGGCACATCGCCTCAATGCGTGCCCGAGCGCGGCCAGCGCCCCTGCCTCGGGGCGTAAACGGGCTCACTAGCAGGCGCAGCGTCAGGCTCACGGTCGCGGCCGGCGCTGGCAGCGCCGCCGAGGCGAGCGCGGGGGGCGGCGCGGCCTGGAGGCCGGCTTCAACGCGTTGGCGGGCGAACGGATCGCGGCCCTGGATGTAACGCATGGCCGAGTGCACGTCTCGCCATCCGACGTACTCCATCAGGGCTTTCACGTCCCAGCCGTTGTCATTGGCCCAGCCCGCAAAGCCCCGGCGAAGGGAATGGCTGCTGTAGCCTCCCACGGCCTCCAGACCTGCGGACTGAAACAGGTCGCGCAGCAAGGGGATCAGGCTGTTCGGATGCAACCCTTGGCTGCCGACGTTGCCCCATTGATCGACACGCCGGAACAGCGGGCCTTGAGTTAGCGCGGCTGCCTGCACCCAGGCCTGCGTGGCACTGACCGCGCACAAGCGCGACAGAGCGGGCACCTTGTACGTATTGCCTGCCGACTGTCTGTCGCCCTTGCTGCGCGGCAGGAAGCAGATCATTCCCTGCTCGGGTACCAGTTCCAAGTACTCAATCTGCAGCCGGATCAACTCATCGCCGCGGAATCCTCGCCAAAAGCCCAGTAACACCAGCGCCTTGTCGCGCATGGCACGCAAGGCATACGCGTGGTCGGCGCGCTCCTGGGCCGCCAGCGTGGCTTGGTCCAGCCACCCGACTACTTGGGTCAGCTGGGCCAGCTGCAACGGCGTGGCCTGCTTTTCGATTCGGGGGTGTAGCGTCTGAATGCCCTTGAGGACCTTGCGTACCAGCGGCGTACGCGTGGGATCGACGAACCCGTGCTCGGCGTGCCAATGCGCCAGTGCTGCCAGTCGTTGCTTCAGCGTGTTGATTGCTGCCTTGGGGGCCTGCTCGGCCAGATAGCGGGCCACGCTATCGGGCGTCGCCGGCAGATGGCCACCCCATTCGACCTCGAAGTGGCGCAGCGCCGAGGCATAGCTGCGCTGCGTGTTCTGACGCGTGGCCGCTTCGAGGTAGCGGTCCACATCGCTCACGCCTGGCAGCACTCCGCCGACGCGCAACCGGCCGGTTGTCGCAGCGTAGAGAGGATCGTGCACTCGGCACGTTGTCCGCCATGGCAACTGGCGATCACCCGCTCCAGTTCCCGGGCCATCCTGCGCAGATCCTCCATCCGGGCCTGGATATCAGCCAAATGACTGCGTGCCAGCCGATCTACGTCCATGCAGGACATCTGGTCGTCCCCGGACAACTGCAGCAGGCTGCGGATCTCTTCCAGACTGAAACCCAGATCCCGGCCGCGGGTAATGAAGCGCAAACGCTCGATATCGGCAGGCTCGTAAACGCGATACCCGCTGCCGGTGCGACCAGGTTGGGGTAACAGGCCGATCCGCTCGTAATAGCGGATGGTTTCCAGATGGCACCCACTGGCCTCGGCGGCCTGACTGATCTTCATGTGGCGACTTGACTCTGTAGTAGCTACGGACTTTACCTTGCCCCCTGTCCAGCCGCCAGCCTCCCGCCCGCGCGCCTCTACCCGTGTCCGGAGCTCTCCATGTTGCGCTCACGCCTGATCCGGTATGCCGCGTATCCCGCCCTGATGGGCGCGGTTCTGGCCGGCACGGCCGCAGTATTGGCCGATGGCCTGCCGGCTTGGCCAACCTTGGCGATCCTGGCGACCGCGGGCATTGCCATGGTGGCGCTGCTGGAGTGGCTGCAGCCCTACGAGCCGTCTTGGCGCCATAGCCAAGGCGACCTCAAAGCCGACTTGATGCATGGCGCCGTCAACTTTGGCCTGCTGGCCGGCACCGCCTATGGATTGCATGCCTTTCGCGGCCTGCTGCCCGCCGGCAGCCTATGGCCGACCCAGTGGCCCCTGATCGGGCAGATGCTGCTGGCGGGGCTGGTGATCGACTTGGGCCTGTATGCCATGCACCGCTTCAGTCATCGGGTGCGATGGGCATGGAAACTGCACGCTATCCACCACAGCGCTGAGCGCTTGTATTGGCTCAATGGAGAACGTCGTCACCCGTTGAGTGCACTGCTGATGGCCGGCCCGGGCTTGGGGTTGACTGTCGCCTTGGGTGCGCCGCCGCTGGTGATCAGTGCGTGGCTGACACTGATGAGTGTTCAACTGGCTTTCCAACACGCCAACTTGGACTACCGCGTTGGCCCGCTACGTCGCTGGCTAGGCGTGGCCGAAGTACATCGGTGGCATCACAAGCGTGACTATGAAGATGCCCAGGTCAACTTCGGCGAGTTCTTCATGATCTGGGATCGTCTGTGCGGCACCTTCCTTGATCGCCCTGAAACGCTGCGCGCCGGCGAGGTCGGGTTGCGCGAGGAAACGATGCCTGCCAGCTATTGGGCGCAGATGTGCTGGCCGTTTAACGAGGCTCCAGATCAACGGGATACGGCCTTTGCGCAATATCTTTGGCAAGGCGATCAAGCGCTACAACAAGGCGATCTCACGACGGCCTACAAACGGTACGAATTGGCCCACGTGCTCTCGCAGCACCGCACGCGCTTGCACGTGCGTAGTCATTGGGCGTTCGCAAGATGGGCGTGGCAAGCCCACGACATGCGCGAAATGGCTGGACAACTGCTGCGCCTGATGGCCGCTGCGACCCTGACATGGGTGTGGATGCCTAAAGGCAATACCGGTGGCGCTCGGGTAAACGCCTTGCGCACGATGCCGATTCCTTCAGAACTGCGTAATTACATGGAGAACACCCGATGAGTGACTGTGGCTGCCATCACGAGGCCAAGAACGCCCAGGAGCGACGTGTACTGTGGATTGCCTTGGTCCTCAACGCGGCCATGGCCGTCATTGGTGGCATCGCCGGCTGGATTGCCCATTCCACAGGTCTGCTGGCTGACGCGCTGGATATGCTGTCTGATGCCACCGCGTACGCCATTGGATTGGTGGCCATCGGACGCACGGCCCGCTTCAAGGCCAATGCCGCTTGGCTCAGTGGCAGCATTCTGCTGGTGCTGGGTATTGGCGTGCTGGTGGAGGTCGGACGACGGGTACTACAGGGCGCCGAACCACTCAGCGGATGGATGATCGGCACCGCGCTGCTATCGCTTGTAGTCAACGTCATCGTGTTGCGCATGCTCTCGCCGCTGAAGTCCGGGGAGGTCCATCTGCGAGCAACGTGGCTGTTTACCCGAGCCGACGTGGTGGCCAACATCGGCGTCATTCTTGCGGGCGTACTGGTGTGGTGGCTGGCCAATCCCTATCCCGACTATGTGATTGGCACCCTTATCGGTTTGTACGTGATAAGGGAAGCCATCGAGATCCTGCGTGACGCACGTCGGGCCAGCACGCAAGTGGGCAAGCCGACCGCGTGAAGATGCGTGTGCGAGCTCTGCCCGCGTTCCGCTGGCTGCTGGCGCTGAGCCTGGCACTGGGTGCCATATGGCACCCGGTGCTTACGGCGGTGGGCGAAATGCACGAGGCAGCCCATACGTGGTCCGGCGCTCACGCAGTGCTGATGACGTCCCACGCGGCCGCTGATGAGAGCGCCTTGGGCAAATCGCTCCATCAGTTACATCAACTCGCGCATTGCTGCGCGCACGCAGTCGCCGCTCCGGCGATGACTTGGGCGCCACCTCCTGCTCCGCAGCAGCAGGCCGTAGAGCCACACGCGGTGGAGACGGTGCCCACAGGGCCATTGGTCGATCCGTTCCGACCGCCTATTGCGGGCCAAGCGCTGGCGTAGGCCAGTCCTTAACCATTGGTCTGAACTTCTGGAGTGTTGCTATGCAAGTGCGACGTGCGGCGCTGGCCGCTTGGTTGCTGCTGGGTGCAGGGATACCTGCCTGGGCGGTCGACCCCATGACATTGGACGACGCATTCGACCGCGTTGCCCAAGCCCATCCAGACCTGCGCCTGGTGCAGGCACGTACCGCGGTACTGGCGGCCGAGCACGAGGGCGCCAATCAGCGCCCGCCTTGGACATTGGGTGCCGAGGTGGAGAATGCCCTGGGTACCGGAGATGCGAGAGGCTTGGACAGCGCCGAGTTCACCGTGAGTCTGAGCTCGGTGCTGGAGCGAGGCGGGAAACTGGATGCGCGCAGGGCCCTGGCGCAGAGCCGCATCGATGCGCAGGCTGTTCAGCGGGAAGCTCGTCGGCTGGATCTGTTGGCTGAAACGGCGCGGCGCTATCTGGCATTGGTTGCAGCGGACAAGGCCGCCAAGATTGCCCAAGTCGATATCCAACAGCGCCAGCGTACCGTGGCCGCTGCTCGTCAACGTGTGCAGGCCGGCGCCTCACCCGAGTCGGTGCTGTTGACTGCACAGGCTGCCTTGGCAAGAGCCGAGCTGGCCCAAGCAAGGGCCTCCCAGCAAGCCAGCGCTGCACGCCAGCATCTGGCCGCCCTCTGGGGGGAGCGTGAACCCGTGTCGGCGCCGGTCGCTGGCAACCCGCTCGCACTACCGGCGATCGGTTCTCTGGAAACCCTTTCCTCAGAACTGCAGCGTTCTCCCGAGCTGGCCCAGTTTGTCGACGAGCGGCGCATTGCCGAAGCACGTTTGAATCTGGCTCGCACAGCAGGCACGTCGGATCTGGCTTGGCAAGTCGGCGTGCGTCGGATGCAGGACACAAGCGACACCGCGCTCGTGGGGGGCATCTCGCTGCCTTTGGGTGCTCGAAGCCGGGCGCAACCAGAGATTCGTGCCGCTGAGGCGGAGTTGGAAGTGCTTTCGATCGAACGTGAGGCGCAGGGAATGGCGTTGTATTCCACCCTGGTCGAAGCCCACGGCCGTTACACCGTCGCCCGTGACGAAGTGGCCCGTCTTCAAGACGATGTGCTGCCCAAGCTGACCAAGGCTGAGCAAGCGGCCGAGCGTGCATATCGCGCTGGGGCCATCAGCTATCTGGAATGGGCGCAGCTGCAGTCCGAAAGGACCGCAGCTCTGCAGCAACAACTGGACGTCGCGCTCGATGCGCAACGTGCCCTCATCGAAATCCAACGGCTCACCGGCCAGGCCATGGTTGCCTCTGCCGCTGCCGCCACCTCCGGAGAGTTGACCCCATGAGCCGTTTCCCCTGGATCGCGCTGGCCCTGACATTGGCCCTGACGGCTTGTAGTGGCCCGGCACCCAATGCCCGTGGCGAGGCCGAAGAAGGCCATGAGGCCGAAGAACAAGGCGAGCACGAAGAACTGCCCCAACAGACCACGATCGAGGCCCAAACGGCACAGTCCGCCGGCATCCGCGCCGCCCGCGTGGGTCCTGGCCAGATCGCCGATGAGCAGGAAGTCCAAGGGCTGCTTACGCCGGTCGAAGGTCGCATCGCCCTGGTGACTGCACGTTTCCCCGGTCCTGTGCGTGCCGTTCGCGTAGGCGTGGGCGACCAGGTCAAGGCAGGACAGGTGCTCGCGACGGTGGAGAGCAACTTGAGCCTGACGACCTATTCCGTTACCGCCCCCATAAGCGGCGTGGTGATGGCGCGGACCGCCTCGGTCGGCACGTCTGCCGCCGAAGGCGCGCCCTTGTTCGAGATCGCAGATCTGTCCACCTTGTGGGTAGATCTGCATATCTTCGGACGGGACGCCGGGCACATCGAAGCTGGTGTGCCGGTGACCGTGAGCCGATTGAGTGATAGCGTTTCCGAGCAGACGACCTTGGAACGCGTGCTGCCCGGCACCGCCACGGCCAGCCAAAGCACGATCGCACGCGCGAGCTTGCGCAATGCCGATGGACGCTGGCGGCCAGGTTCCGCCGTTAAAGCACGCATTACCGTTGATCGCGCAGAAGCGGATCTGGTAGTCCCCGTGACCGCGCTGCAGACCGCCGAAGATCGGGACGTGGTGTACGTGCAACAGGGCGAGGTCTATCACACGCGCTCGGTGAAGCTAGGCCGACGCGACGCCGAACGGGTGGAAGTCTTAGAAGGCCTGAAGGCCGGTGAGCAGGTGGTGGTGGCCCAGAGCTTCCTGGTCAAGGCCGACATCGAGAAGTCCACCGTCGAAGAAGAAGAGTGAGGCCCGCCATGCTCGAACGCCTCATCCATTTTTCCATTCGCCATCGCTGGCTGATGCTGGTACTGACCGCAGCGCTTATTGCGCTCGGCGTGTGGAGCTATCGTCAGCTGTCCATTGACGCCACGCCCGACATCACCAACGTCCAGGTCCAGATCAACACCCAGGCGCCAGGTTACTCGCCGCTGGAAGCCGAGCAACGGGTGACATTCCCCATTGAAACGGCGATGGCCGGCTTGCCCCAGTTGGACTACAGCCGCTCGTTGTCTCGCTATGGGTTATCGCAGGTGACGGTCGTCTTCAAGGATGGGACGGACCTGTACTTCGCGCGCCAGCAGGTCGCCGAGCGCCTGCAGCAAATCACGTCTCAGCTTCCTGAGGGGCTAGATCCTGAGATGGGGCCGATCTCTACCGGTCTAGGTGAGATCTTCATGTACACGGTGGAAGCCGAGCCCGATGCCCGCAAGCCCGATGGCTCCCCGTACACGGCCACGGACCTGCGGACGCTGCAGGATTGGGTGATCCGCCCGCAACTGCGCACCACGCCTGGGGTGACCGAGGTCAACACCATCGGTGGCTTTGAACGGCAGATCCACATCACTCCCGATCCAGCGCAACTGGTAGCCCTGGGATTCACGCTCCAAGACGTTGTTGGCGCGGTGATGCGCAACAACCAGAACGTGGGAGCCGGCTACATCGAGCGCAACGGGCAGCAGTTCCTGGTGCGCGTACCGGGCCAGCTACGGGATGTGGACGCGGTCGGCAGCATCGTGCTGGATCGTCGTGATGGCGTCCCAATCCGCGTGCGCGATGTCGCCACCGTTGGCGAAGGCAAGGAGCTGCGCACCGGCGCGGCCACGCAGAACGGGCATGAGGTGGTCGTCGGTACGGCCTTTATGCTGTTTGGCGCCAACAGTCGCGACGTTTCTCGGGCCGCTGTGGCCAAGCTGGAGGCTGCCAACGCCAGTCTGCCCGAAGGTGTGCACGCCAAGGCGGTGTATGACCGCACGGCGTTGGTAGATCGCACCATAGGGACCGTTGCCAAGAACCTGATCGAAGGCGCGCTTCTGGTGGTGGTGGTGTTGTTCCTGTTACTGGGCAATGTCCGGGCGTCGTTGATCACCGCAGCTGTGATCCCGCTGGCCATGCTGTTCACCATCATCGGCATGGTGCGAGGCAACGTATCGGGCAATCTGATGAGCCTGGGCGCGTTGGACTTCGGGCTTATCGTGGATGGTGCGGTCATCATCATCGAGAACTGCCTGCGTCGTTTCGGCGAGGCGCAGAATGCGCTGGGCAGGCAACTCAACGATCAAGAGCGATATGACCTGACGGCTTCGGCAACGGCGGAAGTCATTCGACCGAGCCTGTTCGGCCTGGGCATTATCGCGGCCGTCTATCTGCCGATCTTTGCCCTCTCCGGCGTCGAGGGGAAGATGTTCCACCCCATGGCCATTACCGTCGTCCTGGCGCTGACCGGCGCGATGATGCTGTCGCTGACGTTCGTGCCAGCGGCCATTGCAACCTTCCTGCGTGGACGCGTGGCCGAGCACGATAACCGACTGATGCGCTGGTCACGAGCTCGCTACACGCCGCTGCTGGATTGGGCGCTACGCCGTCGATTGGCCGTACTGGGCGGCGCCACGGTACTGGTGGTCGCGTGCGGCATCCTGGCCACGCGGCTGGGATCGGAGTTCGTGCCCAGCCTGGATGAGGGCGACATCACGCTGCAGCCGATGCGGATTCCAGGCACGAGTCTGGAGCAATCGGTGGCGATGCAGGAAACATTGGAGAAGCGATTGGCGCAGTTTCCCGAGGTGGCCAACATTTTCTCCAAGATCGGTACCGCCGAGGTAGCCACCGATCCGATGCCCCCCTCGATGGCCGACACGTTCCTCATGCTCAAGCCGCGGGATCAGTGGCCAGATCCCCGCAAGCCCAAGGCAGAGTTGATCGAAGAACTGGAGCAAGCCGCCAAGAAAATCCCCGGTAGCAACTATGAGTTCACCCAGCCCATCCAGATGCGCACGAACGAACTGATCTCCGGCGTCCGCTCGGACGTGGCGATCAAGGTCTATGGCGATGATCTGGATCAGCTCGCACGACTTGCTGGCCGCATCGAGCGGGCAATGCGTGAAGTGCCTGGTGCTGAGGACGTGAAGTCTGAGCAAGTGAGCGGACTGCCGTTGCTCACGGTAACCCCAGACCCGGTAGCGCTGGCACGGTATGGATTGAATCCAGGAGATGTGCAGGAGACGGTGGCCACCGCTATCGGTGGTCAGGTAGCGGGCCAGTTCATTGAAGGCGATCGTCGCTTCGCTCTCGTGGTCCGGCTACCCGAAACATTGCGCTCAGATCCGGCGGTGCTGGCAGACCTGCCGATTCCGTTGCCCGAGGACAATAGTCCCGATGAGTCCAGCCGTGAGGCGACATGGCGTGGCGGTAGCCCTCGGACCGTGCCGTTACGTGAGGTCGCTACCATCCAAGTCGAGCGTGGACCGAACCAGGTGAACCGCGAGAACGGCAAGCGACGCGTGGTCATCACGGCCAATGTGCGCGAACGCGATCTGGGAAGTTTCGTGGGAGATTTGCGCACCAAAATCGGCGAGGAAGTGAAGATGCCGGAAGGCTACTGGGTGGCCTATGGAGGCACGTTCGAGCAATTGATCTCCGCCAGCCAGCGCCTTTCCGTAGTCGTTCCGGTCACCTTGGCTCTCATATTTGCTCTGCTGTTCATGGCCTTTGGGTCGGCAAAGGACGCTGCGATCGTGTTCAGCGGGGTACCGCTGGCGCTGACCGGCGGCGTCATCGCGCTGGCGCTGCGCGGAATTCCGTTGTCCATCTCCGCCGGCGTGGGCTTCATCGCCCTATCGGGCGTGGCGGTGTTGAACGGCTTGGTCATGATTGCCTTCATCCGACGCCTGCGCGAACAAGGCGATCCGCTGGATGAGGCCGTGCGCGATGGTGCGCTCGGCAGGCTGCGTCCGGTGCTGATGACCGCGCTGGTGGCTTCTTTGGGCTTCTTGCCGATGGCTCTCAATGTCGGTGCGGGTTCGGAAGTCCAGCGGCCCCTGGCGACCGTGGTGATCGGTGGCATCTTGTCCTCGACCGCCTTGACCCTGTTTGTATTGCCCGTGCTGTACCGGTGGTTACACCGAGAGCGCGACCGGCCCGTTCTCCCGACCACGGCGCTCGCATGAGGCAGCATCATGCCCAAGCCTGACCTGGAAATTGTGCGTGCGGCGATGTTCGCCGATCCCGGGGTGAAGGCGGTCGACGATCTGCGGTGGATGCCTGCCGCATCCGGGCTGGGCATTCAGGCCACGGTGACAGTGGCCTCATCGGCGGTGGACCTGGCCACAGTGCAGGCCGTCGTGGGCCAGATTCTCGCCACTCAGTTCGGCGTAACAGAACTACACCTGACATTCAACGATCCCGGGCCGGCACCGGCGCAACCGACCCGTGGGCCTATCGAAAAGAGGTAAAGCGGAGGGCGGCATTGCCGCCCTCCGAACCCTCAACCAATCCAACCGAAGGCAAACACCGTTCCCAAGGTCGTGCTGAGCGCTGCTACGCCCCACAACCCAAACGCTGATCCGTCGCAATCGCGTGCAGGTGGCGGCCAGCCTGGGGTCGGCTGGGCACGGAGGAGCGCGTGCTCGCCATAGCAGTGCGCCAGAGAGCGCCAGCAGGCCAAAGGCCAGGCCGAACACCAACGCCTTGTGCAGCCCACCGGGCGCGCCGGCAGCGTGGGAGCAGCACCCGACTAGTCTCGGGACTCATAGACTTGGTGCCCTGGCCAGGCGCAGGCGCCTGCCAGGACAAAGGCCACGCTTTGCCGGGCCCGCGTGAACGCCACGTAGTACTTCGCCGGTGAGGTGATACGGGAGGCGTCAGCGGTGCGCAGGAACTGGGCCAGGGGGCCATTGGGATAGATCAGCACGCGGGAGTATGTCCGTCCCTTGGCTTGTCCAAAGTTGACCGCAGGATAGCCATCGCAGGCTTCCCGCCGGTCGTAACGCAGGACGGTGGGCGCGAACTGCAGTACATATTTTTGCACCAGAGTGGGTGCCACCACATAAATGCCCTCATGCCCGGTCAGCTCGCTATTTCCTGACTCGGTGCGCGGCATCTGCGGATACAGCGCATCGGCCAGATCACACAGCGACTGCGCACAGCGGTGGCTGATCACCCGATGCTGGATCTGACACAAGTTCCGCGCCTGCCAGGCTTGGAAAAGCCCCATCATGGCCACACCACGGTATTGCTGGTGACGCGGAGAATGGTTGGTGGCGTAGGTCGCCTGGCGGGTATCACCCACCAGCGTGATCTCGATGCCGCTGGAGAGCAGGCGCTCGACCAGGTCCAGGTCGTAGCCGGCCAAGTCCTGGACCTCATCGATGTAGAGCTCGTCGTACATGGCCGCCAAACGCTCGATGACACGGCCTTGGGTAAGCTCATCGCAGCGCACGGCAAAGTCAGCGGCGCGATCGGAATATATTCGATCGCCGGCCAGATAGTGACGAGCCACCTGACTACGGGGAGCACGATTGTTGGTCCTGCCCTCAACGAAGAGGATGGACTCCACGCGGGGCTGGGCACACAGCGCCGCCTGATAGGGCCGAATGCACTCGCGCAGCAGAAAGCTGTACCAACTGTAGAGCGACACGTGCGCCGGCACGGCGCCAGCCTGCCGTTCAAACGCGCGCCTGATCTCTTCCAGGTTCTCAAGCGTGTAGGTCAGGATGGCGATCCGGCGTTGCGGGCGCGCCAGGGACTGGCGCACCAACATCGTCGTCTTGCCCGAACCGGCCGCCGAGAGCAGTACCTGATTAGGCGATGGCACGCTGGACATAGTCCGGAAACACGATCGAGTGGGGACTATTGAAGATGGCCAACGCTGTATCGGTCTTGTTGCCCTTCATGAACTTCAACAGCGCCGCCTCATCGGCGAACGTTTTATCCAACACCAGATTCAATTGCGCCAGCGTATTTGCCTTGATCAATTGTTGCTCCAGCGAGGGTGCGTCCTCATCGGAGTCATAGTAGATGTAGTTCAGGAAATCAGCGTAGCGTTCCTGCAGCAGGGCTACGTCGCCGTCGTTGTCGGTAACGACAGCGGTTGGGATATCCAGGCGTTGGGCGATCTGCAGAAATCGCTTGAAGGCCAGGGAGTTGACCGAGATCACGTCCACGCCACGGGCCAACGGCGACACGCCGTGGTGATCCTTGAAGGCTCGCTGGACGATCAACTCGTCCGAGGGGCCCTCGACAAGGATCGCCTGCTTGGCCAGGATCAACCGCAGGGTGTCATGACCCGGCAGCTTCATGAAGTAGTCGTGCGTATCGGTCGGCAGTTGGTCCAGTTTTATGTGTCCGCGTGCACTGAAGAGGATCACGTTGTCCACGCCGAGCTTGTTCAACACGAAGCTGCTATGCGTTGCAATGATGACTTGCTGGGCGGTGGACAGAGCTGCGATCTTGTCGATCAGTTGGGTCATACTGGAGAAGGACAGATGATTCTCGGGCTCTTCTACCAGCAGCACGTGCGCAGCACCGGCCGCGCGCATGGCCAGTTTCATTTTGACCGCACTCTGTTCGCCTTTGCCGGCGTGGGTGAAAGGAAGATCGTCCAGGTAGGGAGACAGACTGGCCTCCCACGTCGACCGCGCCGAGGTGTCCACACCCACGGTCAGCGTCTTATTGCTGACATCGCCCGCATTTTCGGCCAGGAACGTGTTGATGGCCGCCACGTCCGTTTCCTGGGAAAAGCTCTGCCGCATGCGGCGATAACTCAGCGACAAGGCCACGCGCTGAGCCGGAGAAAGCACCTGGTCGATGATGCTGCCGATGTAGCGATCCGTGCCTGAAAAGGTCTTGGCACTGGTGGTATCGATTATCGTGGAGTCGAATGGGATGCTGCGGGCGGTGACGCCATTGTTGGCGAAGGAATACCAGCGGACGGTGTAGTACTCCACCGGCAAGCTGCCCCCCTGGTGCTCGCGCAAATAGGCATCGAACTCGGGGCGATAGTCTTCGTTGAGTTCGATCAGCAGCCGAATGCCGGCCATGTCAGCGCCGAGGGAGTTGTTGGTACCCCGCAATGAAGCCAGGGTGGCATCCCGTCCGAGGTAAGCCTCGATCACGATCCGCGGAGGCGAACCAGGCTGTCCATCCCGCAGACGTGCCAGATACTCGTCGACAGCCGGTTGGTGGAACAGGTAGGGGGTGATTTCGTAGGCGATGCCTCGTCCGTGCAATTGGCCGGTCACGACAGCATGAATAGCTTCCAATAGCGTGGACTTGCCGACCTCGTTGTTGCCCACGATCAGGTTCATGTGGGGGTTGAGCGGCAAATCCAGGTGGCCAAACGCCTTGAAGTTCTCGATGACGACTCGTTCGATCGGCATGGTTCATCCCTGTACGACTGCAGCGCGAGCACGGCGCCCGGAGCCATCCGGACACGCCGGCATGGCGTTCATACTAAACCGGGCCAGTGGGCCGGATTTCGTACGGGTGAGACACCCCGGAGGCGGCTGGCGGCCGATCACGCGGGATAATTCAACATTATCCCGTATTAAATATTCAGCCGACGAACGGTCATCTGTCCGCTTCAATAGTATGTAATTACATGGTATGTAATACATTACGAAATAGTTAGAGGGCGGTACCATGGCGCGCGCAGGACTTTATAAGGGGAATGTCCAGAAAGCGCGTGACGCGCTGCTGGCCCAGGGCAAGAAGCCTTCCGTGGACGCGGTTCGGGTGGCTCTGGGCAACACGGGCTCCAAGACCACGATCCATCGCTACTTGCGTGAACTGGAAGAGGAGGAGGGTGGCGGTCCGGCACGTTCGGTGGCCGTGAGTGAGGCCCTGCAAGACTTGGTCGCACGCCTGGCTACGCGACTTCAAGAAGAAGCGGAGACGATCCTCACCAGGGAGCGAGAACGCCATGGGGCCGAACTCCAGCGTCAGCAACAAGCGCTTTCCACCGCCCAACAGGAAGCCGCTGCCCTGGGCAGTCAGCTGCAGCGCACTGAGACCAGCTTGACGCAAGAGCAAGCCGCTCACGCCCTAATTCAGCAGAATCTGGGCGAAAAGGTCGCGGAAATCGCCCAGTTGAATGAGCGCATCGCCGGCATGACGGTGCGGCTGGCTGATCACGAGGCGCATACGCGCTCTCTGGAGGACAAGCATGCCCACGCCCGGGAAGCGCTCGAGCACTACCGCACTTCAACCAAAGAGCAGCGCGAGCAAGAGCTTCGCCGTCACGAGCATCAGATCCAAGAGCTGCAAGTAGCCTTACGTCAGGCCAATGAAGCCTTGGGCGCGAAGAATCAGGAGCTGTTGGTGCTTAACCGCGACAATGGCCAATGGCTGGAGCGCCACGGGCGGATTGAGCGTGAGCTTGCCCAGTTACGACAGGTCCACGAAGGCCAACACAGCGAGATCGTGGCGTTGCGCCAGACCGCGACGGACCATTTGGCACTGCAGGAGCGCTGGAAGACTGACGCCAAGGCCTTGGATGCCATGCGCAGCGAGCTAGCTCAAGTCCAAGACACCCTTGCGCGGGAGCGTGAGCGCCGCCAGAGCGCTGAAGCCGATGCGTTGCGTGCCAACGCGCGTCTTGAAGCGCTGGAGCCCCTGCTGAATCAACTGACGCCGGCACAAAACACGGTGAAGAAACCCCGGCGAAGCAGTAGGCAGGATGGGGGGGCGGACTAGCGAGGCTACTCGTTTGCCTGCTAGCAGCCGGCGTTGCGCTCCCCCGTCCAGTACGCCCATTCCATAGGAACCACCCAGTCTACGAACAGCTTTGCTACTGAGGACTCCGGCGCCAGATGGTAGGGCTTGAACATGCCTTGCTGGGGCGAACTGGTCATCAGGTAGCGCAAGCGCTTCTTGACCTCCTGAAAGATGGCCTCGCGCACATGGGCGCTGTCGTGCACGCCAAGACGCATTGCCACCGACGCGCCTTGGCGTACCGCCGCCCAGCAACAGTAACGCCACTGCGCGATCGGCAGACCCCGCGGTCCGGATTGAAATACGAACCCCACATCACGTGCCCAACCTGGATCGAAGTGATGTTTGAGCAATTGCTGCTCTAGAAACTGCTCGGTCTCCCAGAGTGCAAGTTCATCCCACAGCTCCAGTTTCGCATCCGCCAGTTCTACATCGCGTGCCATATCGCCGAGTTGGTCTTCCAGCACCGGGAGCAGGTGCCTGCGCTCATGGGTAGACCAGGCGAAAGCCCATTGCAGATCTTCGATGGGCGTGACCTCGGCATCGGGTCGGATCTGCCATCGATCCGCTGGCCAGGGAACTTGGATCAGGGCCAAGTCTCGCAAGGCGTCCAGCACCAGCAAGGTGGAGCGGCGTGTGGGCGCCACCGGTATGCGTCGTAGCTGCGCGGTCAGCAGCGCGGCCAGGAAAAGGGTGCCACGAAGCCCCAACTCCTCGATGCTGGCGACCCCAGATGGCGTCATTGACGAGGTTCCGGGCATGCGGGTTCCGGGGGTGAGGGAGCGGCGTGGCTCCTGGCGATGGCAGCGCTACCGGGGTCGCCGGTTGCCTCAAAGCTAAGAATATCTTAGTATGCAAGGCAGGGTACATCCGCCATCCTTATGGGGTCTCCATGGGGTGCGCGCGTGACTTTGTCCGTCGACTCAACACCGACCTTCGCTCGACGCCTCAAACAAGCCCGCCTGCACACGGGCTTGTCGCAGAAGGAGTTGGGCATCCGGGCCGGTCTGGATCCTCACGTGGCCAGCCCCCGAATCAACCAGTACGAGCGTGGCAAGCACGAGCCGAAGCTGGAGACCGCTGAGCGGTTGGCTCAAGCCTTGGGGATCCCCGCCGCGTTCCTGTACACCGATGATGATCTGCTGGCCAAGTTGCTCCTGCGCTGGGGCTCGCTCAGCAAGCAACAGAAGCGCGAACTGGTGAAGCTGATCGAGAGCACATCCGAGAAGTAGGCCGTGCGGTCGCTCGCTTTATGGGCAGCACTTCGCTTCAACCCGGTCCTTGGGAGCGCTCCCGGATGGAACATCAGTAGGCGCGGCGAGCGCGACTAACGGGGCGCGGCATCTCAGGCCTGCCTGAGATTTTGTTCACGACCGATACACGCGCGCCTTGTCTAAAGTGATTTACCATGTCGCCCGTGTCAGCCTCCTCACTTCTACTGCGACTGCTCCTGATCGCCATGCTCGTGCTTAACGGGGCGTGGTCGGCGTTTGCGTCGGTCAGTATGAATCCGGTGATGGAAGAGCAGGCCAGTGAAGTGGCTGCCGCTGTGCAAGTCGACGAGGACTGCGTCGCCCATCACAGTGCTGAGCATCATCCCGATGCCACATCGATTGAAATGGCTGGCACTGGGCACGGCGATCATGCCGGTCCCGACTGTTGCAAGTCGTCTGCGTGCCGGTGCGCCTGCGTGCACGCGTGCGCGAGCGCATTGCCTGCGCGCCTGCATATTGCCGTACAACTGGCCTTGGGCCTGGATGTCATGCCGCTGCCGTTGGGGCATCCGGCACCCGCCTTGCCTCATCTGATCCGACCACCGATCGGCTAAGCGTCCCTAGGCGCCGCAATGGCGCCGTTGGTGTGGTTTGCGTGCCTGTTTAGGCCAGCCACCCGCTCTGTACCACCGCCTGCCGGTGGCAACACGACGCTTGGAGCATTTTCATGTCGCATGATGATTTTCGTGGTCCACACGGTGGACCGCTGCTGCCTTCGAGGCGGCGATTTGTCCAGGGCTTGGCCTTGGGAGGCGCAGTCGCAGGATTAGGGTTCTGGCCCAAGGCCAGTTGGGCGCTCAAGGGCCCGGGACAAGCCAACGTACTGTCGGGCACCGAGTTCGACCTGACCATCGGCGAGACGCCGATGAACTTCACCGGCAAGACCCGCACCGCGATCACGGTCAACGGATCCGTTCCGGCGCCGTTGCTGCGATGGCGGGAAGGCACCACGGTCAACCTGCGTGTCTCCAATGCATTGCCGGCCAATTCCCTCCATGGCACGGACACTTCCATCCATTGGCACGGCATCATTCTGCCGGCCAACATGGACGGCGTGCCGGGACTGAGCTTTGACGGCATCGGACGTGGTGAGACCTACCACTACCGGTTCACCCTGCATCAGGGCGGCACCTACTGGTACCACAGCCACTCAGGTTTCCAGGAACAAGCAGGGCTTTATGGACCGATCGTGATCGATCCACTGGAGCCAGAGCCTTTTAGCTTCGATCGCGACTACGTCGTGATGCTGAGCGATTGGACAGACCTGGACCCGGCGGCCCTGTTCGATCGTTTGAAGAAGATGCCGGGCCATGACAATTACTACAAGCGCACGGTCGGCGATTTTGCACGCGATGTGAAGCGCAACGGTCTGTCGGCCACGTTGGAGGATCGCAAGATGTGGGGCGTGATGCGGATGACGCCCACGGATCTGTCCGACGTCAACGCCAACACCTACACCTACCTGATGAACGGCACGACCTCTCTGGGCAACTGGACAGGTTTGTTCCGCAGTGGCGAAAAGGTGCGTCTGCGTTTCATCAATGGCTCTGCCATGACGTACTTCGATGTGCGCATTCCGGGGTTGAAGATGACCGTGGTGGCGGCAGATGGCTTGTACGTCCATCCGGTTTCCGTCGACGAGTTCCGCATTGCAGTAGCTGAAACCTTCGATGTGATCGTGGAGCCCTCCGGGCAGGACGCATTCACCATCTTTGCCCAGGACTCCGGTCGCACCGGCTACGTCAGCGGCACGCTCGCCGTGCGCGAAGGACTACGCGCGCCTGTTCCGCCTGTGGATCCCCGGCCGCTGCTGACGATGGCAGACATGGGCATGGATCATGGATCGATGGATATGTCTGGCGGCAGCAAGGGCATGGAAGGCGGCTGTGGTGCGGCCATGGGTATGCCCGGCATGGCCCCACCTGCCAGCGGTAACGAGACCTCGGCCCATGCAGGCCACGCGATGCCCGCCGCCGGCGATGGTGCCATGGCCGGCATGCAGCACGGGGGCATGCAATCACACCCTGCCAGCGAGACCAACAATCCCCTGTTGGACAACCAAGCCATGAGCGTGACTTCGCGCTTGGACGATCCGGGCAATGGCCTGCGCGATAACGGCCGTCATGTACTGACGTATTCCATGCTCAAGAGCACCTTTGAAGACCCTGACGGACGCGACCCCGGTCGCGAGATCGAGCTGCATCTGACCGGACACATGGAGAAATTCTCCTGGGGTTTCAATGGTCAGAAGTTTTCCGATGTCGAGCCGCTGCGGCTGAACTACGGCGAGCGCATGCGCATCGTGTTGGTCAACGACACGATGATGACCCATCCGATCCATTTGCATGGCATGTGGAGCGATGTGGAAGACGATAACGGCAACTTCATGGTGCGCAAGCACACGGTGGACATGCCGCCGGGTAGCCGACGTACGTATCGCGTGCGTGCCGATGCGTTGGGCAGCTGGGCGTTCCATTGCCACCTGCTTTATCACATGGAAGCCGGAATGATGCGCACGGTGAGGGTCGACGAATGAACATCAATAGACGCGATACCACCCTGACTGCGCTGACGCTGGCTATCTCGCTGGCCCTGGCCAGTGCGGCCAGCGCCCAATCCATGCAGCACGGCTCCATGCCGATGGGGCAGAGCGCGCAGACCCAGACGCAGGATCACTCTGCACATCAGGCGCCGACATCAAAACCTGCGCCCACCCAAAAGCCTGCAACACCGGCCAAGACCAGCGAAGCGACCATCGATCATGCGGCGATGGGTCATCCCGCGCCACCGGCTAAAGCAGCCGAGCCTGCGATGCAAGGGATGGACCATTCCAAGATGGGGCACGGCTCGCCTCCAAGTACGCCTGTAGCGCCCAAAGCGCAGACGCAGTCGATGCAGGGCATGGATCACAGTCAGATGGCACAGCCCGCTGCAGCCGACACCTCCATGACCACACCTGCGATGCAGGGGATGGACCATTCGCAGATGGGGCATGGTTCGCCCGCACCCGCTACGCCAGAAGCGGGTATGCAATCAATGGAAGGCATGGACCACAGTCAGATGGGACACGGGTCTGCAGCGCCAACGCAGCCGCGCACCCCGATTCCGGCGGTGACCGAGGCTGATCGTCAGGCGGCCATCGCGCCCGCACACGCGCATCCGGTGCATGACAATTCGATCAAGAGCTATGTACTGCTCAATCGCCTGGAAGCCTGGGATGCCGATCCTGGAACCGGGCTGGGTTGGGAGGGTCAGGGCTGGATCGGTACGGACCTCAATCGCGTCTGGTTGCGCAGTGAAGGCGAACGCACAGATGGTCAGACAGAATCGGCTGATCTGGAAGTGCTCTACGGCCGCAGTATCTCCACGTGGTGGGATGTGGTGGCCGGTGTGCGCCATGACTTCAAGCCGGGGGCTTCGCAGAACTTCGCCGCTATCGGCGTACAGGGCTTGGCACCGATGAAGTTCGAAGTGTCCGCCACAGCCTATCTCGGCGAAGGCGGCCAGACTGCCGCCAATGTCGAGGCTGAGTACGAACTGCTGCTGACCAATCGGCTGATCCTACAGCCGCTGGTGGAGGTCACGGCGTATGGCAAGAACGATCCACTGCGCGGAATAGGTTCGGGTCTGAGTACCGCTGAGGCGGGCCTGCGACTTCGTTATGAGTTCACCCGAAAGTTCGCTCCCTACATCGGCGTGGTGTACGAGCGTGCGTTTGGCAATACCGCAGACATGCGACGCGAGCATGGCGAGTCCTTTGAAGACACGCGCTTGGTCGTCGGCCTTCGTACCTGGTTCTAAGGGGAACTGACAATGAAATCCAACAAGAAGATGTGGGTATGGCTCGGCGCCGGCGTGGCATTGGTTGCGGTGGTCGCAACCGCCACGGTCTCTCTGGGCGTGTACAACGTGGCCGCTGATGATCCGCATAGTCGCCCGGTGTATGCGTTACTTGAAACGGCGCGTGAGCGTTCCATTGAGGTGCGCGCCGCCAAGCTTCAGGTACCCACGAACCTGGATGATCCTGAGCGTATCCGCCAGGGTGCGGGCAACTACAACGCTATGTGTGTGACCTGTCATCTTTCGCCAGATGCGGCGGCCACCGAGATGAGCAAGGGCCTGTACCCCGCGCCACCGAACCTAAGCAAGCACCCGGTGGGTCCAGCTGAGGCGTTCTGGGTGATCAAGCACGGCATCAAAGCCAGCGGCATGCCCGCGTGGGGCGGCAGCATGGACGATGAGTTCATCTGGAACATGTCGGCCTTCTTGCAGAAGCTGCCCACGCTGGACAAGGCCGGCTACCAGGCGTTGGTGGCCAGCAGTGATGGCCACTCGCACGGTGGCGGTGAGACCGGCGGGCACTCGCATGGCGAGGAAGCGGGTGCGGATCACCATGGCAGCGGTGATGGCGAAGAGATGGGTGATGACCATGGCCAGGGTCATGAAGCAGGTGGAATGGGCATGGACATGAGCAAGCCTAAGGAAGGCACCACGCATGTGCATGCCGACGGCAAGACGCACGTGCATGCGGCCGAGCCGGCCAAGCAACCGGCGCAGGCCAAATCCGAGGGCGAGCACGATCAGCACGGCTCCATGCCAGCCAAACCAGTCGAGCCAGCTCCCAAGGCCGATGACGGCCACGATCACCAGCATTGATCCCTTCATGGAGCTGCCCCGGCTCCACGCCCGAGCGCCTCGGCGCTCGGGCATCTCTTAAGGAAGCATGATGAACACTTCACGCAGCTGTCTCTTTCTGCTGACCACGGCATTGTCGCTGACCGCATGCGCGCGCCCGGAATCGGCTGTCAGTTCAGAGGCGGCGTCGGCCGCCCAATCTCCGACATCGGCGGCTGCACAGCAGGTCGCTCAACCGCAGCGTCCGTTGCCGTTGGTCAAAGTACATAAGAGTGCGACCTGCGGTTGCTGCCAACTGTGGGTGGAGCATCTGGAGAAAGCAGGTTTTACGGTTGAGGTGCACAACAGCGAAGACCTCAACCCGATCAAGGCGCGCTTGGGCGTTCCCTATGGACGCGGCTCGTGCCATACCGCCGAGGTCGATGGCTACATCGTCGAAGGTCATGTGCCGGTGCAGGACATCCTGCGCCTGCTGCGTGAGCGCCCGGTAGGCCGTGGATTAGTGCTACCGGGGATGCCTGCCGGTTCTCCTGGCATGGAGATGCCCGACGGACGTGTTCAACCCTATACGGTGGAATTTGTACTGCCTGATGGCACCACGCAGCCTTACGTCCTGCACGGTCAACGCAGCTGACAATTTGCTCGCGATCCCTTCTTCCAGCCCAGAGTGATCCATGTCCCCTCATTCCCACGATGAAGCCGGCGCCGCGATGCCGCAGGGTGCCAGCGATGGTCCAGACTCGGTGCGTGATCCGGTATGCGGTATGCAGGTCTCCGCGGCTAGAACGCCGTACCACGCTCTGCATGGCGGAACGAAGTATCACTTCTGCTCAGCCAAATGCCGAGAGCGGTTCATAGCAAATCCCGACCGTTATACGGACGGTACTCCCCAGCAAGTTGAAATGACCGCCCCAGCAGCGGTGGCTCCACCCAGCGATACCCATGCCACGGTCTATACCTGTCCGATGCATCCGCAGATTCGTCAGCCAGGTCCCGGCACCTGTCCGATCTGCGGCATGGCGCTGGAGCCGGAGATGCCCTCGCTGGAGGAGGACGACAATCCGGAGTTACGTGATTTCACCCGACGCTTCTGGTGGACGTTGCCTTTGACGTTGATCGTCCTGGTCCTGGCCATGCTGGGACATCGTCTGCCCGGCTTGTCCACGCAGGCGCGCACCTGGATTGAGCTCGTGCTGAGCGCCCCGGTGGTGCTCTGGGCGGGGTGGCCCTTCTTTGTGCGCTGCCTACAGTCCATCGGCAATCGCAGCCCCAACATGTGGACTCTGATCGGCATCGGCGTGGCCGCCGCTTTTGGCTACAGCGTGGTGGCCACCGTGGCGCCGGGCCTGTTTCCGGACTCTTTCCGCGAGCATGGACGGGTGGGGGTCTACTTCGAAGCAGCGGCGGTCATCGTCTCGCTCACGCTGCTCGGCCAGCTGCTGGAACTGCGGGCGCGCTCCAAAACCTCGGCAGCCATCAAGTCCCTGCTGGGGTTGGCGCCCAAGACGGCTCGCCGCGTCAAACCCGATGGGGGCGAAGAGGACGTTGCGCTGGATCACGTGCATGTGGGTGATCTGCTTCGCGTACGACCGGGCGAGAAGGTGCCGGTCGATGGGGAAGTCATCGAAGGTCGCACCAGTGTCGATGAGTCGATGCTGACCGGTGAACCCATTCCGGTGGAGAAAACTGTCGGTGACCACGTCATAGGCGCCACGCTCAACGGGACGGGCGCCTTGGTCATCCGGGCGGACAAAGTCGGATCCGGGACGGTATTGGCGCAGATTGTGCAGTTGGTGGCCCAAGCTCAGCGCTCTCGCGCGCCGATGCAGCGTATGGCGGACAAGGTGGCGTACTGGTTCGTCCTGGCCGTGCTGGCCACGGCGGTGCTCACGTTCTTCGGATGGGGCCTGTTTGGGCCCGAACCGTCATGGACCTTTGCCGTCCTCAATGCCGTATCGGTTCTGATCATTGCGTGCCCGTGTGCCCTGGGTTTGGCTACCCCCATGTCGATCATGGTCGCCACCGGCCGCGCCGCGCAGGTCGGAGTCCTGTTCCGCGACGCTCAGGCGATCGAACAGCTACGTCTGATCGACACCTTGATCGTGGATAAGACCGGTACGTTGACCGAGGGACGTCCAGCCTTTCGCGACACGCTCTCCTACGCCGGTTTCGACGCCGATCAGATCCTTCGTTTGGCCGGCAGCCTGGAGCAGGGCAGTGAGCACCCCCTGGCCGAGGCCATCGTGGCTGAAGCCCAACGACGTGGCTTGGACCTGGTGGCCGCCCAGGATTTTGATTCGCTCACCGGCCAAGGCGTCCGCGGGCGCGTGGCCGATCAGGATGTCGTGCTCGGCAACCAAAGCCTGATGGCGTCGGTTGGCGCCGACATAGCGCCTTTGCAGAGCAGCGCCGAGCGTCTTCGTAAAGAAGGCGCCAGCGTGATGTTCCTGGCAGTCAATAGGCGGTTGGCCGGCGCCATTGCGGTGGCTGATCCCATCAAAGCCACGACCTTGCCTGCCTTGAACCTGCTACGTGCCGATGGGCTGCACGTGGTGATGGCCTCCGGTGACGCACAGGCCACGGCCGAGGCCGTGGGGCGCACGCTGGGCATCGACGATGTGCGTGGCGGCGTCAAACCTCAGGACAAGGCCGAACTGGTCCAGCAACTCAAAGCCCAAGGACGTCGTGTGGCCATGGCCGGCGATGGCATCAACGATGCGCCAGCCCTGGCGGCAGCCGATGTGGGCATCGCGATGGGGACGGGCACGGATGTGGCCATGTCAAGCGCCCAGCTCACCCTGGTCAAGGGTGATTTGAGGCGCATCGTGCAAGCCCGTGCCATCTCGTCTTCGACAGTGGCCAACATGAAGCAGAACCTGGGCTTCGCCTTCGTCTACAACGCCATCGGCGTGCCTATCGCCGCCGGCCTGCTGTACCCCAGCTTCGGTCTTTTGCTCAGTCCGATGATGGCGGCCCTGGCCATGAGCCTGAGCTCGGTTTCCGTGGTCACCAATGCCTTGCGTTTGTCTGGCTCCACCGTTGTTGCCAACTCCCACCCTGACCGCGCCGATGAGCCTGCGCGCGGCCATTCCTGTCACTGATGGCTCATATCCCACAAGGAGTACTGCAATGAAGCGTTATGCCTCCCTCTCGATGATGGCCCTGTTCCTGATGGCGGGCGCGGCTTTGGCCGGCGGCCAGACCACCACGCCCACCACCGACCACGGCCAGCACAAGCCGATGGATCACAAGAAGCAGGAGCATGGTCAGCACAAGCCGGCCGCGGCCGATGCCGATTTCACCAAGCTCGATACCAACAAGGACGGCTCGCTGTCCAAGGAAGAGCTGGCAAAGCACAAGCTGGCGCCGCACTTCGGCATGCTCGATAGCAACAAGGACGGCAAGCTGAGCCCGCAGGAATTCGCTGCCGGCAAGGGCATGTAAGTGTTGTCGGCTTGGGAGCCGCATCAGCGGCTCCCAGGTTCTTCTGCCGTTCTGCCATTCCCACGGAGATTGTTATGTCCTCTTCGCACGGTACGCACGAAAACGCGCACGACCCGCAATCCCAGCACGCAAAACCGCACACCTCACACCCACCTGCCCACCAGGCCCAGCAAGGGCATCAAGGCCACTACGGCCGCCTGTTGTTGATGATGGGCCTGTCTTTCGTGGCCATGTACGCCTTGATGTACGCCATGGTCGATCAATGGGCCAACGTCTATAACAACGTCAACCAGTTCTACATGGCGGGCCTGATGGCCGCTCCCATGCTGCTGATCGAGCTGTGGCTCATGTCCAGCATGTACCCCGATCGTCGACGCAATCTGATTCTGGCTGCTCTGACGCTCGCGTTCATGCTGTTCTGCTGGTGGGGCATTCGCACGCAAGCAGCGGTCACCGACAAGCAGTTCATCCGTTCGATGATTCCCCACCACGCTGGCGCCATCCTGATGTGCGAGGAGAATCGCCTGAAGGACCCTGAGTTGGTGAAGCTCTGCCAGGACATCATCACCTCGCAGACACAGGAGATCGCGCAGATGAAGCAACTGTTGGCTGAGCGCTCCCGCTAGCTCACTGCCTTTTGCCAGCCGGTATCACCCCACTGCGCCTGCGCGCTGACCATGCGGTGGATCAAGCGCGCGGCCACACGTGCGGTAGCTTGATCCGGATCCAGGGGCGGACACAGTTCCGCCACGTCGACCACACGTACCTTACCCGAGGCCATGACCAGATCCAGCAGGGCTTCCAGGACCTCCAGACTCACTCCGCGTGGGTTGGGGGCACTCACGCCCGGGGCCACCGCCTGCGGCAGCACGTCCAGGCACAGCGTCAGGTAGATCACGTCAACCGCCTCACACCACGCACGCAGCACCTCAGCCTGTGCCTGCCAGTTCCAGGTGCAGAGCACGTCATCGGTGAGGTAATGGGCGCCTTCGCGCTCGGCCGTGGCGAATAGACGCGGTGTGTTGCCGGATCGACTTACACCAATGCAGTGATACTGCAGCGGGGAGCCACTGCTGCGGGCATGCTCCAGCGCCTGCAGGAAGGGCGTGCCCGAGCTCGCACTGCCTTGCTCACGCAGATCAAAGTGTGCATCGAAGTTGAAAATGCCGATGCGAGCCTTGGATGCGCCTAGGTGACCACGCAGTGCGGCGTAGCTGGCATAGCCGATCTCGTGCCCGCCGCCCAGACCAATCACCCAATGTCCCTGATCCAGCAGTTGCTGCGCTCGATGGGAGTAGCGGGCCTGCGCCAGTTCCAATGCCTGATCCATGCAAGTGATGTCGCCCGCATCGTAGAGCGGAGCGCAGTGGAGCACGGGCAGGTTGGCCAAGGCCTTGCGAAGGGCACCGGGCCCTTGTGCGGCGCCTGGTCGGCCGGCGTTGCGACGAACCCCTTCATCGCTGGCAAAGCCCAGCAGGGCAATGCCGGGCACGCCAGGACGCGGGTCCAAGGCCACGCCCTGGTGCCAGCGTCGCGTATCGGCGCTCGCCGGCAGGTCCACGCGTCCGTGCCACGCCAGATTCACGCGCGCAGATCCTGCAGCGGCCAGTCCAGGAACGGGCGCAGACCGCCGCGCTCGATCAAGGCTTCCATCGCCTGCATTTCCGGGGCCAGATAGCGATCTTCATCGTAGCGGGGGACCACGCTACGCACCTGTGCATGCACCGCTTCCAATGCCGGCGAAGACGCCAGTGGCCGCCTGAACTCGATGCCTTGGCAGGCGGCGAGCAGCTCGATGGCCACGATCCGGCGCACGTTGTCGGCCACCTCGCGCGACTTGCGCGCGGCGAAGGTCGCCATGCTGACATGGTCCTCCTGGTTGGCCGAGGTCGGCAGGGAGTCCACGCTGGCCGGGTGGGAGAGGGTCTTGTTCTCGCTGGCCAAGGCGGCTGCGGTCACGTGCGCGATCATGAAGCCGGAGTTCACGCCCGGATTGGCGACCAGGAAAGCGGGCAAGCCGGAGATCGTGGCATCGATGAGCAAGGCAATGCGCCGTTCCGACAGCGCTCCAATCTCGGACACCGCCATCGTCAGCTGGTCCGCGGCAAAGGCCACCGGTTCGGCGTGGAAGTTGCCGCCGGAGATCACCTCGCCGGTGTCGGTGAATACCAGCGGATTGTCGGAGACTGCGTTGGCTTCGATCAGCAGCACGTGGGCGGCGTGCTGCATGACATCGCGCACCGCGCCCATGACCTGAGGCTGACACCGAAGACTGTAAGGGTCTTGCACGCGGGTGTCGTTGTGAAGGTGCGATTGGCGAATGGCACTGCCGGCCAGCAGTCGCTGGTAGTGCGCGGCCACGGCCATTTGGCCGGGCTGACCACGCACGGCGTGGATGCGGGCATCGAAGGGCGCATCGGAGCCGCACGCCGCATCCACGCTCATCGCGCCCGTTAGCACGGCAGCCGCATAGACTTGTTCGGCGGCAAACAGCGCCATCAGCGCAATGCCCGTGGATACTTGGGTGCCGTTGAGCAATGCCAGCCCTTCCTTGGCGGCCAGTCGGATGGGAGCGATCCCGGCGTTTTGCAGGGCCTGGCTGGCCGACAGGATCTGCCCGTCGATGCGTACCTGGCCTTCGCCCATGGCCGCCAAGGTCAGATGCGCCAGGGGGGCCAGATCACCGGATGCACCGACCGAACCCTGGGCGGGAATACAGGGCCAGATCCGGGCGTTGTAGATCGCGATCAGGGTGGTCAGCGTGTGCTCGCGCACACCCGAGTAGCCCCGCGCCAGGGAAGCGATCTTGGTGGCGAAGATCAGGCGCACGCAGGCATCGTCGAGCAATGGCCCCATGCCCACGGCGTGCGAGCGCACCAGGTTGGTTTGCAGCTGTTCCAGTTGCTCGCGTGGGATATGGACTTTGGCCAGTTTGCCGAAGCCGGTGTTGATGCCATAGGCCGGCTCGCCAGCGGCCACGATGGCCTGCACGGCCTGCGAAGAGGCGCGGACGTTGTCCCAGCAATCTGCGTCCAGGGCGATGGGATCAGCCCCTTGCGCGATCTGCCGCAGCTGGGCCAACGTCAGCTGGCCCGGTGTCAGGGTGAGCATGCGATTCACTCCAGAATGGCCGGCAGGGTCAGGCCATGCTCTCGGGCACAGGCCAGTGCCTGCTCGTAGCCCGCATCGGCGTGGCGCATCACACCCGTGGCCGGGTCGTTCCACAGCACACGCGCCAACCGGCGGTCGGCTTGCTCGGTGCCATCGCACACGATGACCACGCCTGAGTGTTGCGAGAAGCCCATCCCGACGCCGCCGCCATGATGCAGGCTCACCCAGGTGGCACCGCCACTGGTGGCCAGCAGCGCGTTGAGCAGCGGCCAGTCCGAGACCGCATCGGAACCATCGCGCATGCCTTCGGTTTCACGGTTGGGGCTGGCGACTGAACCGCAGTCCAGGTGATCGCGTCCGATGACGATCGGTGCCTTGAGCTCGCCATTGCGCACCATTTCGTTGAAGGCCAGCGCGGCCTTGTGGCGCTCGCCCAAGCCGAGCCAGCAGATTCGCGCGGGCAAGCCCTGGAAGGCAATGCGCTCGCGGGCCTGGTCGAGCCAGTGGTGAAGATGCGTGTTGTCGGGAAACAGTTCCTTGACCTTGGCATCGGTCTTGTAGATGTCTTCGGGATCCCCGCTCAAAGCCACCCATCGGAACGGGCCCATGCCGCGGCAGAACAGCGGACGGATACATGCAGGCACGAAGCCGGGGAAGGCAAAGGCATTGTCCACGCCCTGATCCAGCGCCACCTGGCGGATGTTATTGCCGTAATCGATCGTCGGCACGCCCATGGCGTGGAAATCGAGCATCGCGCGCACATGCGTGGCACACGAGGCCGCGGCAGCTTGCGCCAGCTCGCGTCGCTGACCATCGTCACCGCTGCGGGCCTGTTCCCACTGTGAGAGGGTCCATCCGGCGGGCAGATAGCCATTGATCAGATCGTGCGCCGAGGTTTGATCGGTCACGGCGTGAGGGCGGGGACCTCCATTGCGCGCACGCGCGACGAACTGCGGCAGCAGTTCAGCGGCATTGCCCAGCAAGCCCACCGATACCGGCGTCGGGCTGTGTTCGATGATCTGCAAGGCTTCATCGATGGAGTAGGCCTTGTGGTCGACATAGCGCGTGCGGATACGAAAATCGATCCGAGACTCCTGACACTCGATCACGATGCTGCTGGCCCCGGCCAAGGTCGCCGCCAGCGCCTGCGCGCCGCCCATGCCGCCCAACCCCGCGGTGAGGATCCATTTGTTCGTCCAATTGCCAGCGTAATGCTGGCGCCCCAACTCCACGAAGGTTTCGTACGTCCCCTGGACGATGCCTTGGCTGCCGATGTAGATCCAACTGCCGGCCGTCATCTGGCCGTACATCATCAAGCCCTTCTTATCGAGCTCGTTGAAGTGCTCCCAGGTCGCCCAGTGGGGTACGAGGTTGGAGTTGGCGATCAGCACGCGAGGTGCATCGGGGTGCGTGCGGAACACGCCGACGGGCTTGCCCGACTGGACCAACAGCGATTCGTCGTCCTCAAGCGATCGCAACGTTTCCAAAATGCGATCAAAGCTTTTCCAGTCGCGCGCAGCACGACCGATGCCGCCGTAGACCACCAGGTCTTCCGGGCGCTCGGCGACATCGGGGTCCAGATTGTTCTGGATCATGCGGTAGGCCGCTTCGGTCAGCCAGCTCTTGCAGTGCAGCTGGGTGCCGATCGGAGCGCGCACGGTACGCGCAGGGGAAGCGGAGCGTTCCAAGGTATCCATCAAATCCTCAGGGAGTCAGGGGGGCGCCAACCTGGAAGGTGCCCACAAAGCGGTAACGAGATGCCGGGTGAATCAACCGCACAAAGCTGGCCACCTGTCCGCGCGACCACGTACGTCGGGTCAGCACCAGCAACGGATCGCCTTCGTTGATCTTCAGTTGCGCGGCCAGACGCTTGCTGGCCGTCTCGGCTTCGATCACATGTTCGGCGCGTTCCAGCGGCGCAACGCGCATCAGGTACTGGTGCGGAATCTCGGTGTGGAAATCGATGTCCAGGTAGTCCGGTGCCACGCTGGGTTGCACAAAGCGATCCTCCAACTGCACGGGCTTGTCATCGCTGTGGTGGAGTAGGCGGCTGTGGAACAGCTCCGTGCCGGGTGTCAGGCCGAAGTTGGTCGTCACACTGGAGCGCGCCTCGACCGTTTCGCAGATCAGTACCTGGACCGAGTGTGTCTGGCCACGGGACTGAATCTCTTCGCGGATGTTGCGCACCTCGAACATCGCCGATTCGGCCTTGGGGCCGGCGACGAACGTGCCGACACCTTGAACCCGGGTCAGCACGCCGGCATCGGTCAACTCGCGCAGCGCTCGATTCACTGTCATGCGAGACAAGCCGAACTTGGCGGTCAGTTCGTTCTCGCTGGGGACGCGACTGCGCGCGGGCCAGTCGCCGTTGGTGATGTGACGCAGGATGAAGTGCTTGAGCTTCTGGTAGTGCGGCTTGGGTTCGTCCATGGCCCAAGCATTACATGTCTATACAACCAGTCCAACCACTTTCGATGCTGTGCTGCACAAGCAGTTGACACTAAGAATTTCCTCGTGCTATTGCTGTGGTATAGACAACCTGCGGGTTCGCCACACGGTCATGCCGTCGCTTCGCGTGCTACTGCGTATGTTCCTGATCCTCGTGCTCTGCGCGGATGGGATCCTGAGCGCGCAGGCCACTACGCGGATGGCCGTGCGGCACATTCCTCCGCCAGGTGCAGTGAACGGCACTCACTCGGTGCATGGCGGTGCGCGTGTTAATGAACGCGCCAAAATTAGTAACGATTGCAACAAAATTCTTCCCGGTGGCAAGCAAGCCGGGCAGGGTGATCAGAACGATCATCAGTGCGACTGCAGCACCACCTCCTGCGACTGCAGCTGTGTGCTCACCTTCTTCGCCGGGCGTGTGCCGGTCATCTTTGCCGCCCAGCACGCCCTGACGAGCACCTACCTACCTACGCCTGAGTTGCCGCCGCTGCGACGACAGGTATCCCGGCTGTTCCGACCTCCCATCGGCTAATGCTGCTTGGTCGCCATTGATTGGCGACGTCTACGCACGCCCTGATGTCGCATAGGCCCCCACGTCTGGGGCACCAGGGTCATACGCATGCATTGCCCTTCGGGGGAGAGAGAACCCATGTACTTCAAGCGCAATCCTTTGGCGGTATCCGTCGGTGCCCTTCTGTGCGCCGGTTTTTCCACGGTGGCCCTGGCTCAGCAGGCTGAACAGGGCGCCACGAGCGAGTCGGCCAAGACGCTGGACACCGTCCAGGTCACCGGCAGCCATATCAAGCGACTGCAGCTCTCCGGTGTTGGTCCGGTCAGCGTGGTTGATGCCGAAGCCATCGAGCGCTCCGGCGCCACGTCGGTGGAGACGCTGCTGCAGCGCCTGCCGGCCTCGGCCGGTTTCGCCGGCAGCCAATCCAATGCCTACTGGGCCGAGAACGGCTACGGCACTACCCAGGTCAATCTGCGCGGCCTGGGCATCAACCGCACGCTGGTTCTGCTCAATGGCCGTCGTGTGGTCAATGGTGGCACCGGCGCCAACAGCTCGGTCGACCTGAACATTATCCCGGTAGCGCTGATCGAGCGGATCGAGGTCCTCAAGGACGGCGCCTCAGCCATCTACGGTGCCGATGCCGTGGCGGGCGTGGTGAACATCATCACCAAGAAGAACTATGACGGTGCCGAGGCGGCGGTGCGGTACGGACAGACCTTCGAAAGTGATGGCGAAGAGAAGTCGTTCGATTTCGCTTGGGGTATTACGTCAGACCGCGGTTCGTTGATGGCCGGTATCAACTACTCGGAGACCGGCACGGTCAACATGGCCTCACGCGCACCGTGCGGCTTGGGTGAGGTCGACGGGCAACTCGAATGTGTGGGTAGCTCGGCCACCATCGGTGGGCGCGCATTGCTGGCCGACGGCTCGCGCGTGAACTTCAACCAGGATCCCAATGGTGACGGGGATTTCTATGAACCGTATTCGGCTGCCAAGCACAACTACAACGGCAATCCCTATCTCAATGCTGTCAACCCGATCAAGCGCTTGAGCTTCAGCCTGTTCGGCGACAGCACTGTGAATGAAACCACGCGCGTGTTCACCGAGTTGATGTTCACCAACCGCCAGTCCGACCAGTTGGCCACGCCAGGCAGCCTGGGTGTCTATCGCCCGATCAACATTGCAGCCAGCCACCCGACCAACCCGACCGGCCAAGACTTGCTGCTGCAGCGCCGCCGGCTGGAAGAGGCCGGCCCGCGCGAGTTCTTCCAGGAAACCAATACCTTCCGCGTGGTCGCCGGCATCGAAGGCCAGTTGGGCATGAACTGGGATTGGTCGGCCGCGCTGAACTGGGGCCGCAACACCGGTGTGGATGGCTCGACCAATGTGGCCAATCTGGACCGAGTGGATGACACGCTCAACACGGCGCTGTGCAGCAACACCCCCGGTGCCGCGATTCCGTGCGGTGACTATCTGGGCTACGGCGACCTGACGCCCGAGGTGCTCAACTACATCCTGTTCAGGACGCGCGATAACGGCGGCAACGACCAAAAAAGCTTCACCGCCAACATCAGCGGCCAGCTCTTTGAAATGCCGGCCGGCTGGGTGGGCTTTGCCTCGGGCATCGAGGTCCGCAAGGAGCGTGGCTGGCGCGATCCCGATCCGCTGACGGTGCTGGGCATTGCCAACACGAACCAACAGGATCCGATCGCCGGTGAGTACACGGCCAAGGAAGCCTTCGCCGAATTTGCCGTGCCGCTGCTGCAGGACAGTGTGATCGCCGAGAGCCTGACGCTCAATGCCGCCGTGCGCTACTCCGACTACGATCTGTTCGGCGAAGACGTGAACTACAAAGTGGGGCTGGATTGGCAGATCGTGCCGTCCTTGAAGGTGCGCGCCAACTACGCCACGGCTTTCCGCATCCCCAACATCCCCGAGTTGTTTGGTGGCGTGGCCGAGGGCAACCTGACCACGACCGATCCCTGTAGCGGCTGGAGCAGCTTGCCGGCTGATTCGGTAGTGCGTCAGAACTGCCAGGCGTACGGCGTACCGGCAGGCTACGTGCAGCCGGGCAACACGATCCTCACCACGTCGGGTGGCAATCCTGACCTGGAGCCGGAAGATGCCAAGTCCCTGACCGTGGGTGCGGTCTGGACGCCGAGCTTCCTGCCGGGACTGACGCTGACGGTGGACTACTTCAACATCAAGATCGACAACGCGATCCAGCGTATCGATGGCTCAACCAAGCTCTCGATCTGCTACAACACCCCGGGCCTGGCGCATCCGTTCTGCGGCAATGACAACTTCACCCGTAATCCGATCACCGGTGAAGTGGACTTCTTGTCGTCCCAGCCGGTCAATGCGGCCAACGAGCGTGTTCGCGGCATCGATCTGGGAGGCCTGTATGAATTTGCAGTGGCAGGCTTCGACTCCACTCTGAGCGTGGATGTGTCCTATCTGGATCAGTACGACGTGCGTCCGTTCCCAGGGGCAGATGTGATCGAGTACGCCGGCAAGATCACCGGCGGCCGTGGCAGCTTCACCCACTGGCGCGCGTTGACTTCACTGACGATGGAGCGCGAAGCGTGGTCCGGCTCCTACAGCCTGCAGTACATTGGCAAGGCCGATGACATCAATGCCAGCCCCGGCGACATTGGCGATCACGCACCCAGCGTGACTTACCACAATGTCCAGCTCAAGTACGCGCCGGGCAAGACCTTCGATGTGTCCTTCGGCATCGACAACCTGTACGACAAGAAAGCACCGTTCATCCAGAGCTACACCGACGCCAATACCGACACGATGACGTATGACCTGCTGGGTCGTCGTTGGTACGCCCGCGTGGGTTACCACTGGTAAGACCTGCTTGGCCTGCTCCCGTCCTGGTGACGGGAGCAGGCGTTGTCCTCTTGTCGAACGAGATCACTATGAAATCGGCTTTCTGGGCACGCAAGGCCCACAAATGGATTGGCCTGATCATCGGCGTGCAAGCGCTGCTGTGGATGATCAGTGGCGTGTACATGACGGTCATCTCCCTGGACATCATCCATGGCGATCACTTGGCCCATGCCCATCAGCAGCCGCTGGTGGCACCTACCCACTTGTCCGGTGAGGAACTGCAGCGGCGCTATCCGGGTATGACGCAGGTCAAGCTGAAGCGACTGCTTGAGCGGGATGTCTACGAGATTCACGCCCGCGATCAGGTGTACTTGCTGGATGCTACGACGGGGGAGGTGCTATCCCCGGGCGATCAGCAGATGGCGATCGCCTTGGCAAAAGACGTTTATCAGGGCCAGGCATCCGTGGCTCGAGTCGAGTGGGTCACCCAGGCGCCGCAAGAAGTGGCCACCCGCCCGGTTCCCATGTGGGCGGTGCACTACGCCGATGCCGGTGAGACCACCCTGTATTTCTCGCCCTACAGCGGCGAGTTGCTGGCGCGGCGGCACAGCCTGTGGCGCTGGTTCGATTTCCTGTGGATGTTCCACATCATGGATTACGAAGCCCGTTCGGACGTCAACAACACCTTGTTGCGCGTGGCCTCGGCGGTTGGCTTGGTGTTCGTGCTCAGTGGTGCTTGGTTGCTGTTCTACAGCTTTCGCAGGAGGGCCGCAGCATGACGCCCTGGATGAGAACGCTGCACAAATGGGTCGGCTTGATTGTCGGCCTGCAGTTGCTGCTTTGGATGGCCAGTGGTGTGATGATGAGCTGGCTGGACCACGATCAGGTGCAGGGCCATGAGTTCCAGGCCCACGAGCATGCGGCCCATGAGTGGCCTGCCAATGCCCGCTCGCCGGCCAGCTTCCTGGCTGGGAACAAGAAGATCAGTCGCGTCAGTTCTGGCTGGTTGCTGGACACCCCGGTCTATCAGTTGGCCGATACCCAGGGCATTACCTTGGCCAACGCCGTGTCCGGCCAACCCATCACTTTAGACGCGGCTTGGGCCACACGCTTGGCGCAAGCCTCCTATACGGGCCCCGGCACGTTGAAAGCGCCGCGTCTGTTGGAGTGGAGTGGGGAGGTGCGCGATCACGAAGGGCGACTGTGGCGCATCGATACCGACGATGGCCAGGACACCACGGTGTACCTGTCTGCGCAGACGGGCGAGGTGCTCTACCACCGCAACAAGACCTGGCGCCTGTTCGATGTGTTCTGGATGTTGCACATCATGGACTACACCGGGCGCAAGAACTTCAACAACCCACTGGTGGTCACCGCCGCAATCGGTGGTCTGTGGTTGGCCCTGACCGGCATCTGGCTGCTGTTTGCCAGCTTCCACTGGAGCGAGTTCGTGCCGCGCCGCTGGCGTCCGGCCCGCGAGTTGTCGGTATTCGGTCCGGATGGGACACGGCTGCGCACCGTCCGGGCGTCGGCAGGCGACAACGTCTACGTCTCGCTGGCACGCGAGGGCGTGCAACTGCCGTCCAACTGCGGAGGAGGGCAGAGCTGTGGCCTGTGCGAGGTACGCTTCCGCGGCGCGGCGCCCAAAGCGACCGCGGCCGATTGCGCTCACCTGGGCGCCAGCAAGGTCAAGATGGGGTACCGCCTGGCCTGTAACCTGGCCGTGACAGAGGACACCGATGTCGAGGTGGCTGGCGGGGCCAGCCTGTGGACCGAGTATGGCGCCACCGTGGAGCAGGTCACGGCGGTGACGCCTTTCCTGCGCGAGATCGTGCTCAAGCCCGATGAGGTCCCCGGGCCGGAGTATCAACCTGGCGCTTACTTGCAGGTGCATGTGCCCAACTACGAGGTGCCGGTCCACAAGCTGGTGAGGCCCGAGCACCACCATCAGGAGTGGGCGGGCGTGGACCTGCCCGAGAAGTTGGTCAACCGCGAACCGGTCCGTCGGGCGTATTCGCTCGCCTTGCCCGTCGATCAGGCACAGGGGCGTCTGACGTTGCTGGCTCGCTTCAGTCCTGGACGATCGGACAAGAAGCGCCATCCTCCTGGCAGGGGATCGACCTACCTCTACACGCTCTCGCCCGGGGATCGGGTGTGCTTCAGCGGCCCCTTCGGCGACTTTGCGCTCAAGCCCCATGGGCGGGAGAAAGTGTTCATCGGCGGCGGCGCCGGCATGGCTCCGCTGCGCGCGATGATTCGGACGCTGTTGGCGGGGCAGGGCGGTGAACGAATCCACTTCTGGTATGGCGCCCGCAGTCTGAAAGAAGCGCCCTACATCGAGGAGATGGAGCGCCTGGCCCAGCAGCACGAGAACTTCAGCTGGCATCTGGTGCTGTCGGATGAGGCGCAGAACGACGATGCGCTATTGCGGGGCCTGGTGCATGAGGTAGCGCATGACCGCCTGCTCAAGGCCCATCAGGCCTTGGCCGATTGCGAGTTCTACCTGTGCGGACCGCCGGCCATGCTTAAGGCCACACGCGAGCTGCTGACCCGGCTGGGGGTACCCGACAGCCAGGTGGCTTTCGACGACTTCAAGATCTGAAGCAGTCCCGCCGGCCGACCGTGCCGGCGGGCGGCGTGTACCGGATTTTTCCCATGCACTCGTCCCAGTGAGTGGACGTGCTTGAGCCTGCCTGATGAATCAGCGAGTAGCCCGGTGACCACGGCGCTGGATGAGTGGTTCATAGCCCATGTCCTGCCACTGGAAGGCTTGATCCATGCCTTCCTGCGGCGGCATGGACATGAGGACAGCGAGATTCCTGATCTTAGGCAGGAGGCCTACGCACGCATCTATGAAGCCGCGCGACGGGGCTTGCCCGCGCAGACCAAGCCCTTTGTCATGACCACCGTACGTAACCTGCTCATCGATCGTATTCGCCGCTCTCGCATCGTGTCCATCGAAGCGATGGCCGATGTGGAGCAGGCGGTCATGCAAAGCGATGAGGTCACGCCTGAGCGACATTTGGGCGCCCGTGATGAACTGCGCCGCTTGCAGCAAGGCTTGCAGAAACTGCCCCACAAATGTCGACAGATCGTGGAGCTTCGCAAGATCTACGGTCTATCCCAGCGCGAAGTGGCCGGACGCTTGGGGATCGCCGAAGATACGGTAGAGCGCCAGACCCTGCTGGGTATGCGGGCCTTGGCCGACTTCATGCTCGGCGGTACCGGCAAGATCCAGCGTCCGTCACGGCGCTTCAACAAGGAACGTTCGCAGCCATGAGCCCACACAAGGACATCGAACAGGTCGCGGCGCAATGGATCAACCGTGCCGAGTCCCCGCAATGGACTGCACAGGACCAGATGCAGCTGCAAGCCTGGCTGGAACAGGACACCGCTCATCGTGTGGCTTGGCTTCGCCTGAAGTCGGTGTGGACGCGCGCAGACCGCTTGGCAGCGGTGCGCGGCGTGCAGCCACCACGCATACATCGTTGGCGAGCGCCGATGCGCTGGGCTATTGCCGCAAGCGTTGCGATGCTGGCGGTGCTGTTCACCCTCACCGGGTGGGGCCCTGGCACGCGCTACAGCACCGAGGTTGGCGGCCGGGAAGTGATCGCCCTGTCGGACGGTTCCCGCCTGGAGCTCAACACGCACACGCAGCTGCGGGCGCAGGTGGACCCCTCGCTGCGCCACGTGTGGCTGGACAAGGGCGAGGCATTTTTTGATGTGAAGCCCGATCCGGCGCACCCGTTCGTCATCCACGCCGGCGAGCATCGGGTCGTGGTACTGGGAACGAAGTTCTCGGTCAGGCAGGAACGCGAACGCCTGGAAGTGGCCGTGCTGGAAGGCAAGGTGCGCGTTGAGCCGCTGGTGGCCAAACCGGGACGGCCGCCGGTGATCGTGCAGGGCGGGGGACTGCTGTATAGCAAGCCGGCGGGCACGCTGGTGGCGGTCAACGCTCAGGACAAGGTGCGCCGATCCTTGAGCTGGCGCCACGGCACCTTGGAGTTCGATCAAACCACGCTGGCCGATGTGGCGGCCCAGTTCAACCGCTACAACGATAAGCAGCTGGTACTGATGGATCCGGAAACGGCACACATGCGCGTGGGCGGCAGTTTCGATGCCACAGGTGTGGATGCCTTCGCCCGTCTGCTGGCCACCGGCTTCAACCTGCGCGTGGAGACGCAGGGTGATCAGATTCGCGTCTCCCAGCCGCACTAAGACACCAGCAGACATCAATCTGAAACATTTCATACCGGAAGCGTGCCGTCCTCTCGTCACAGATATCAGGCCGATTCGCGCCGACCTGGGGAAAATGCATGGCACGTACGAAAGTGGCGAGGACAGCATTGGCTGTCATGTGTGGTCTGGTCATCGCGGCCTCCGCCGCTGCACAAACGAACAGTTTTGATATCCCCGAAGGGGATCTGAAAGTCGCGCTGGAAGCCTACGCCCGGCAATCGGGCGTTCGCCTGGTCTATTTGAGCGAAGATGTTCGTGATCGACGTACCGCAGGCGCGCGTGGGGACATGTCCCAGGATGCAGCGCTGAACCGCTTGCTCGCTGGAACCGGACTGACGGTCAAGCGCGATCAAAGCGGCGCGCTGGCGATCGTGCGAGAAGGTGCCAACACGCCGACGCCTACGCGCAACGCACCGTCCTCTGGTGTAGGGCAAGCCGGTCCCGATGCCTACAACGCCTCCCTCTCCGGCGGCGCCGACGCCTCAACGCCGTCGACCGCTTCACCCACCACCTTTGATGCGGTCCAAGTGACCGGCAGTCATATCAAGCGCGCACAGATGTCCGGTGTGGGTCCCACCACGGTCATTGATGCCGAGACCATCCAGAGCTCCGGTGCCGTCTCGGTCGAGACGTTGCTGCAGCGCTTGCCTGCATCGGCCGGTGCAGCCGGCTCGCAATCCAACAACTTCTGGACGGGTAACGGTAACGGCACCACCCAGATCAACCTGCGTGGCTTGGGCGTCAACCGCACCTTGGTGCTGCTCAACGGCCGACGCGTGGTCAACGGTGGTACCGGCGCCAACAACTCGGTGGATCTGAACGTGGTGCCCTTGGCCCTTGTTGATCGCATCGAGATCCTGAAGGACGGCGCATCGGCCATCTACGGTGCCGATGCCGTGGCCGGCGTGGTGAACATCATCACGCGCAAGGAAATGGATGGCGTGGAGCTATCCACCCGCTATGGTCAGACCTTCCAGGGTGACGGCGAGATCGGCTCCTTCAACCTGGCCTTCGGCACCACCGGAGAGCGCAGCTCGATGTCGGGCGCCCTGACCTATGCCGAAAGCGGCACGATCACCATGGCGTCGCGGGCACCGTGTCCGTTGGGTGTGGTGGCCGGCACCCTGCAGTGCGTGGGCAACTCGTCCACCATCGGTGGGCGAGCCCGGCTGGCCGATGGACGCGTGGTCAACTTCAACCAGGACCCCAACGGGGATCCACGCTCCTACGAGCTCTATGATCCGGCCAAGCACAATTACAACTACAACTTGCTGCTCAATGCGGTCAGTCCGATCAAGCGAGTGGGCTTGAGCGGCTTTGGTCAGTTCGACCTGACCGAGAACACCCGTCTGTTCACCGAACTGATGGCGACCAATCGCCAGTCCAACCAGCGCGCTTCGCCCAACACCCTGGGGGTGTATCGCACCATTCGGATCGCTGCCACCAATCCGACCAATCCCACCGGCCAGAACCTGACCCTGGAACGTCGGCGTCTGGAAGAAGCCGGTGCACGCATCACCGAGCAGGAGGTCGATACGTTCCGTACCGTGCTCGGTCTGGAGGGGCAGTGGGGCGATAACTGGGCGTGGAATGTCGCGATGAACTGGGGCCGTAACTCGGCCACGGACAGCTCGACCAACATCGCCAACCTGGATCGGGTAGAGAACACGCTCAACACAAGCCTGTGCAGCAACACACCAGGGGCGGCTATTCCGTGCGGCAACTACCTGGGCTACGGCAACCTGACTCCCGAAGTGCTGGACTACATCTTGTTTACCCAGCGTGGATCCGGTGGCAATAGCCAGCAAGGGGTCAGCGGTACGATCTCCGGTGCCTTGTTCGATTTGCCTGCCGGTAGCGTTGCGTTCGCCTCGGGCGTGGAGTTTCGCAAGGAACGGGGATGGCTGTACCCAGATCCGCTGGTCGTCAACGGCAGCGCCAACATCGTGCGTCAGGATCCGATCGAAGGGGAGTACTCGGCCAAGGAAGCCTTTGTCGAGTTCGCCGTCCCGCTGCTGCAGGACGTCCCGTTGGTGGACTACGCAACCCTGAACCTGGCCGGCCGCTATTCCGACTACGACCTGTTCGGCAGCGACACCAACTACAAAGTGGGGCTGGATTGGCAGGTGGCCGAACCGCTGAAGATTCGTCTCAACTACGCGACGGCTTTTCGTATCCCCAGCATCCCCGAGTTGTTTGGCGGCATCGGCCAAGGCAGCCTGACCACCCTGGATCCGTGCAGCAACTGGAGCACGTTGCCCGCGGACTCGGTCATTCGGGCCAACTGTCAGGCCGCCGGGGTGCCGACCAACTTTCGTCAGTTGGGCAACACTATCCTGACCACGACCGGCGGCAATCCCGATCTCAAGCCTGAAGATGCGCGGACCTTCACGGCAGGCTTTGTGTGGACCCCAGGCTTTGCGCCGGGGCTGACGCTCACGGCCGATTATTACCGTATCCGCATCGAGAATGCGATCCGCAGCATTGAAGGCTCGGTCAAGCTGCGTGCGTGCTACACCACGCCGAACTTGGCCCATCCGTTCTGCTCGCCGGCCAACTTCACCCGTGATCCGGTCACCGGAGAGGTCAACTACCTCTCGTCCCAGCAGGTCAATGCGGCGAGCGAGGAATCCGAAGGCGTGGATATCGGCGTGCTGTATCAGTTCGACGTGGCCGGCTGGCAGGCCAGCGCGAGTCTGGACGCCTCGTATCTTGAGCGTTACGACGTCACTCCCTTCGCCGGTGCCACCACCATTGAGTACGCCGGCAAGATCACCAGCGGCTTGGGTAGCTACACCCAGTGGCGTGGCTTGGGCTCACTGCGCATGGGCAAGAACCGTTGGACTGGCGTCTATTCGGCGCAGTACATCGGCAGCGCGGACGACATCATCGCCGTGCCCGGCACGATCGGTTCGCATGTGTCCAGCGTGGTGTACCACAACCTACAACTGAGCTACGGCATCAAGAAGAAATGGGACATCTCCGCCGGCGTTGAGAACGTACTCGATAAGAAGGCGCCGTTCGTGCAGAACAACCCCAACGCCAACACCGACACCATGACGTACGACTTGCTGGGTCGTCGCTGGAACGTCCGCTTTGGTTACCACTGGTAAGCCACGATCCCAAGGAGCAACACATCATGAGAAACACGCAACTATCCGCCGCGCTACTGCTGTTCGCTGTGGCCGGCAGCGCCGGCGCGCACGACCTGTTTGTCGCATTCTCCAAGCCCGGCACCGCAGCGGGCGAGGCGAACACCGCCTTGGTGAACAATGGCACCTTCGATGAAAGTGCTGGCGCAGTCACCCGGGCGCGTCTACAGGACGTTTCGCTCAGCCAGGGCGGTGCCACGGCGGCCCCGGACTTAGGCAGTTGGAAAGAGGTCGGCAAGCAAAGCCAGCTCACCGTGCATCCGGCGGGCGAGGGCACCTATCTGCTGGGTGTCTCGACGATGGCGTCCACCAGCACACGTACGGCCAGCGAGTTCGGCAAGTACCTGGAGTTGGAAGACTTGCCCGATACGCTGGCCACCTATGACGCGAGCAAGTTTCCCAAAGGGGTCACCTATAGCTATACCAAGCATGCCCGCGCCATTGGCCAGGTGGGCACGAAACTGACCGACGACTTCGCCAGCTCGCTGGGCTATCCGTTGGAGATCCGCCTGGCCCGCAATCCTGGAAGCGTGAAGGTCGGCGAACAGCTGTCGTTCCAGGTGCTGCAGCAGGGCACGCCAGTGCCCAACCTGCGCGTGTACGTCGGCCATCGTGCTGAGGCACCGGTCAAGGGCGGGCACGGTAGCGCCACGCTCCTGCGCACCGATGCCCAAGGCCAAGCCAGTTTCCAGGTGACCGCCGCCAAGACCTGGTACATCCACACCAATCACATGGTGCCCTCTACACAAAAGGGCTTGGATTTTGTGTCGGATCGGGCGTCGCTGAGCTTTGAGATTTCCCCGCACGCCGGGCACTGATAAGCACGTAGGTGGTACTCTCCCCTTTGACGCCAGTCATGCCTTCTTCCATGACTGGCGTCTTTTTGTGGGGATGGACCTCAAGTGCTCAGTCTGCCACTCATTCGTTGCCCCGGCTCGCGCGCAATCCACGTCGCCGCACCAGATAGAACGCTGCGGGAATCACCACCATGGAGAGCACCGGTGCGGTGAGCATGCCACCCAGCATCGGCGCGGCGATACGTTGCATGACCTCCGAGCCAGCACCGGCACCGATGAACAGCGGAAACAAGCCGGCCAGAATGACGGCCACCGTCATCGCCTTGGGGCGTACCCGCTGCACGGCACCTTCATAGATAGCCTCTTGCAGGGTAGACACATCTTCCGGCGCACCGCTGGCCAAGCGCTGCTCCCAGGCATGGCGCAGGTACAACAGCATGATGACGCCGAACTCAGCCGCTACGCCGCCCAAGGCGATGAATCCGATCATGCTGGCCACCGAGATCGCATGGCCCAACCCCCAGATCAACCAGAAACCGCCGACCAATGCCAAGGGCAAGCTGAGCAGGATGATGGATACATCGCTGAGCCGGCGAAACACCATCCATATGACCAGGAAGATGATCGCCAAGGCCGCGGGCACGACCCATTGCAGGCGCGCCAATGCCCGTTGCAGGTACTCGTACTGCCCTGACCAAGCCACCCCGTAGCCGGCAGGCAAGCTCACCTGGGACTGCACTGCGGCTTGCAGGGCCTGGACCACCGATCCCAGGTCGCGATCGGCCACATCCACATAGATATAGCCCACCAACCGGCCGTTATCGCTCTTGAGCATTGGCGGGCCTGGACTGACCGAAAGCTCCGCCACCTGGCTCAAGGTCAGTTGCACGCCGCCTGGCGCGATCAGCGGCAGATCCTGCAAAGCCTGCAACGAGTCACGCTGGCCACGGGGGTAGCGCAAGATGATGGGATAGCGCTCGCGCCCCTCGATCGTTTCCCCTATTGGATCGCCGCCAACGACCGTGGCAATCAGTTGCTGGAGTTGGCCTTGAGTGAACCCATAACGTGCAGCGATTTCCGGGCGCACCCGAACATCGACATAGCGCCCGCCGGTGACGCGTTCGGCCAGTGCCGAACTCACGCCGGGCACGGTCTTGGCCACCTGCTCGATCTGCTGGCTCAGGCGCTCGATCTGCTCCACATCCGGCCCGGAGACCTTGATCCCAATCGGGCTTTTGATGCCGGTGGCCAACATGTCGATGCGATTGCGAATGGGCGGGACCCATAGGTTGGTCAGACCGGGAATCTTGACCGCTGCGTCCAACTCCTGGCGTAGCTTTTGAGGGGTCATGCCCGGGCGCCATTGATCCCGCGGCTTGAAGGTCACGGTGGTCTCGAACATCTCGATAGGTGCCGGATCGGTCGCACTTTCGGCACGGCCGGCCTTGCCGAACACGTGCTCGACCTCCGGTACGGTCTTGATCATCCGGCCCGAGAGCTGAAGCAACTGGCGCGCCTTGTCAGCGGACAGGCCTGGCAGGGCCGTGGGCATGTACAACAGGCTGCCTTCTTCCAAGGGCGGCATGAACTCACTGCCCAGCCGGCTGAAGGGGATCAACGTGAGCACCAGCAGCATGCCACTGAGCAGCAAGGTGACACCGGGATGTTTGAGGACCCAGAGCAGGATGGGCCGGTAGCCGGCGATCAGGATGCGATTGATGGGGTTCTGCTGTTCCGGGCGGATGCGGCCGCGGATCAGGTAGCCCATCAGGACGGGGATCAAGGTCACCGACAACCCTGCTGCGGCCGCCATCGCATAGGTCTTGGTGTAGGCCAGGGGCGAGAACAATCGCCCTTCCTGCGCCTGCAGGGCAAAGACCGGTACGAAGGACAGGGTGATGACCAACAAGCTGGCGAACAGGGCCGGTCCAACCTCGGCCGCCGAGCGGGCCATCAACTGCCAGCGCTCCTCACCTTGGGGTTCCCGGCCGTGCGCCTCGCGCCAGTGCTCCAGGTGCTTGTGTGCATTTTCGATCATCACCACCGCTGCATCGACCATCGCACCAATGGCGATGGCGATGCCACCTAGCGATAGCAAGTTGGCGGAGATGCCCTGGGCGTGCATCACGATGAAGGCCGCCAGGATGCCCAAGGGCAGGGTGATGACGGCCACCAGCGCCGAGCGTAGATGCCACAGAAACAGCAGGCACACCAGCGCTACGACCAGGAACTCCTCGCCTAGCTTGTGAGTGAGATTGCGCACTGCGTCCTGGATGAGCTCGGAGCGGTCGTACACCGGAACCACTTCCACGCCCTCGGGCAAGCTGGACTGCAACGCCTGTAGTCGCGCCTTGACGTTCTGAATAGCTCCCAAGGCATCCTTGCCGGTGCGCAGGACGATCACGCCGCCGGCCACCTCACCTTGACCATCCAACTCGGCGATACCACGGCGGAAAGTCGGGCCGCGACTGATCGTGGCCACCTCGCCGAGCAAGACGGGGATGCCGTCGTTGCCGTTCACCGGCACCTGCTCGAATGCCTCCTGTGTGCGCAGGTAGCCTTCGCTGCGCACCATCAGTTCGGCTTCGCCTTGTTCGATCACCGAGCCCCCGGTAGCGCCGTTAGCCGCATCCACCGCCTCGATGAGCTCGGCCACCGTCAGTCCGCGGGCCGCCAACGCCTGCGGATCGGGCTGGATCTGCCAGGCGCGCACCGCACCGCCCACACTGGCTACTTCAGCCACGTCCGGCACGGTCTTGAGCTCATAACGAAGAAACCAGTCCTGCAACGCACGCAGTTGCCCCACATCGCGTTGACCGGTCCGATCCACCAGGGCGTACTGATAGATCCAGCCCAGTCCTGTCGCATCAGGACCCAGCGCTGGATTCACGTTCGGCGGAAGTCGATCGCGCACCTGGCTCAAATACTCCAGTACCCGAGAGCGAGCCCAGTACAGATCAGTGGCATCGTCAAACAAGATGTAGACGAACGAATCACCAAAGAAGGAAAAGCCGCGCACCGCCTTCACGCCGGGCACGGACAGCATTGTGGTGGCCAACGGGTAGGTGACCTGGTCTTCGATGATGCGCGGGGTTTGCCCGGCCCATTGCGTGCGGATGATGACTTGGGTATCCGACAGGTCCGGCAGCGCATCCAACGGCGTGTTCTTTACCGACCAGATGCCGACCACCGCCAGCAGCGCAGCGGCAACCAGCACCAGCACACGGTTGGCGATGCAAGCATGGATAAGGCGCGCAATCATGGCGTGCCCTCCATCGCTTCGGGCATGACCTCGCTTGCCTGGCAATCTGCGGCTGCGGCCGAGCCGAACTTGGGTACCAGTTGCATATCCATGAACGGTGACTTGCCCGGCTTGTCGAAATGCTTCTCCGGCACCATCGGGTCATACCAGTACTGCACCGGGCAGCGCGGCGGCGTGGAGTTGGAGGCCTCTGGCGCGACAGGCGCAGGCTGCCTGGGCGGTGTTGGGACGACCGTGCGCGCATCGTGACCAGCGTCATGGCGCTCGTGTTCACCTGATGCGCTGGCAGGGCCGGTGGGTTGTGCAGCGCCCAGGCGCTCCAACGCACCGGAGAGACTGGCTTCGGAGTCGAGCAGGAACTGACCGGAGACCACCACGCGTTCACCACCGGCCAAGCCGGTCACGATCTGCGTGCGCCCTTGCACGCTACGTCCGGCACTCACCCGTACTGGCCGGAAGCTCCCATCCGGATCCTGCACGATGACTCGGCTGTCCCGCCCGGTGGCAATCAGCGCCTCCGTGGGAACGACCGGCAAGGCCTGCTCGGTATCGGGCTGCACCAGCACCTCGGCGAACATGCCCGGCACCAGCCGACGCTGTGGATTGCGCAGCACGATACGCGCTCGCTGCGTGCGACTGGCCATGTCGACCTGGGGAAGCAACGCCTGGATCTGTCCGGCAAAGCGCTCTGCCGGCCACGCACTGACCGTGGCCTGCACTGAGGTCCCCGGCCGCAAGGTGCCCAGCGCTGCCTGGGGCACCGAGGCCTCCAGCCACAGCGTGTCCAGTCCATTGATCTTAAACAGTGGCGTACCAGGCATCACCGTCTGCCCTTCGCGTACCAGGATCTCGGTCACCACACCACTGTGGTCTGCGCCAAGCACGACGCCGTTGCGGGCCGAGGCGCCAGAAGGAACGCCCAACGAACGCAACCGTTGTTGCGCGGCACCCTGTAGCTCACGCGCGCTCGCGGACTGAGCTTGGCTCAAGGCATGGGCTTCGGCGATGGCGGCGTTCCATGCCGGGGCTTGCACGGTGGCCAGCGCTTGACCACGACGAACCTCGGTAAAGGGCGCCTTTACCTGCACGTGGGTGATCAAGCCCTCCATGCGCGCACTGACCACAGTTTCCTGGGTCAGATCCCATGTCAGCGTGCCGGGCACGCGTACAGCAGTCCCTAGTGACTCTACCGTCACTTCTTGCGTACGGATGCCGACGTTCTGCTGCAGGCGCGGATCGATCTGCGTTCCGTCCCCCATGGCCTCATCTTCGTATTTGGGCAGCAACTCCATATCCATGAAAGGAGATTTGCCCGGCTTGTCGAATCGCTGCTCCGGCGCCATGGGGTCGTACCAGTACAGCACCTTGCGCGCTTGACCCGCGCCGTTCGTGCCGGTGGACGGGGGCGTATCAGAGCTTCGGGTCATCCAGGCGTACCCGCCGGCAAAGCCGAGCGCCAGCAACCCGAGGGCCACGGCGAGCTGTGTGAGACGCGTCTTGGTCGGGTTCATGGCGTGTTCTCCTCATGGGGCAGCAGATAGGCCAATGCCGCCCAGGCACGGCCCTGTTCGCCCAGCAGACGGGCGTTTTCCAGTTGCAGTTCGATCTCATCGCGCCGCGCTTCCAGCCACGGCTGCAGGTCGGCACCGGCGCTGTAGGCGGCCAACGCCGTGCGTGCGCGATCGCGCGCCAATGGCAGGCTCTGCGCGTTCTGGCGCTCCAACTGGCCGGCTAGCCCGCGCCATCGCGCCATCGCGCGGTGTACCGACTCGGCTTGGATGCGTCGGGCCTCATCGCGCTCTGCGGACACCGCCTCCAGCTCGGCCCGTCGTGCCGCGATGCCTCGTGCTTGGCGGTTCTTCTGGAACAGCGGCAAGCCCACGCCCACTTCCACCATGAGCATGTCGCTGCGCGGCATGCCGTCGGGCGCGCGCTCGCGACGTCCGTAGGTGAGCTCCACACTCCAATCCGGACGGGTCTGGGCCACGGCGGCATCCACCTTGGCCTGGGCAACGTCCTGACGCGCCTCCCAGCCCAGTAGGGGCGCATGTTGGTCCAGCTTGGCCAGCAATTGGGTGGGCTCAAGTGGCAACCGCGAAAAATCCGGGGCCGGACCGCTGGCCCGTACCGTTTCAGGTGAGATACCCAACCATCGCGCCAGACCGGCCTGTGCCGCGGCGTGCTCCGCATGTATCTGTTCGAGGCGATCATCCAACTGCAGTAGCGCGGCCTGGGCGGCAAGCACGTCGCTGGCCCCGGCCGTGCCGCCTGCCAAGCGCGCACGCGCCGCACGCTCGGCGATGCGTGCCGGCTCGCGCAAACCTTCCAACGCATCTACGGCTTGCTGCGTACTCCACAGCTCGATCCAGGCCTGCGCGGCTGCTTGGGCCACCATCTGCTGTTCGGCCAACGACAGCGAGCGCGCTTGTGCCAGCGTCGCTTGCGCCAGCGCTTGCTCGGCACGTCGTTTCGCACGCGCAGGAAACTCCTGCATCAGCCCGACTTGCTGGGTGGTCATCTCATCGGCCCGCAGGCTGAAGGCATCCGGTCCGCTGACGGGCCAGTTGGCCAGCCCCACGATCAGACGTGGATCGGGCAGCGTGCCGGCACGGGCGGCTTCCTCGGTACTGGCATCGATCTGTGATCGGCGTACCTGCAGGGTAGGGGCGTTAGCAACCGCCCGCTGTAGGGCTTCGGTGTAGCTGATCGGCATGGCGGGCGTTGCCGCCACCACAGGACCAGTGAGCGCTAGGGCGAACACCAACCCACACGCAATCCTGCGCTTTGCACGCAAGAAGAAAGACATCTCCATAAGACCTCCGGACAAACGACAACGAGCGCGCTGCAACGCATGCAGCACGAGCACGGGTCAATCCAGGAGGGGGGCTTAAATCAGCAGGCTACAGAAGCGCTGCAGGGGAGGCGGATCGGACACGCACACCGGAACGTCCCGATAGAACTGCGCGTGTACCGGTGGCAACAGAGCCTGTACCAGCGCGAAGGCGGCCAGCGCCGGCTGGTAAGGCACTTGAGGGGCCTTCGCATCGGCCGTGGCGATGTGATCGCGCTGGCAATGCTGGTCGCACAACGCCGGAGCATCGGGATCCGGCGCAGACATCTCTTCGCAACCGGCCATCAGAGTCGCCTGTCCGGCTTCCACCGATTCCAGCGGACAGGCGTAGGCCACCAGCGCCAGCTGCTGCAAAAGAAGCGCCCACAATCCCAGCCATGCCAGTCGGGCACGAGGACGGGGACGCCGCCATCGCCTGAGCAGCTTCACCATGACAGCTCCCGCACGCCCGAAGCAGCGCCTGCGGACGCTGGGCGGATCAGGGCAGGGGACGTGCGAGCTCTCATGATGGCCAGTCTAGCCCTCTTGGGGCCGACTGGCATTGATCAGGATCAAGCCCTCCCACGGCCTCAGCGGTGGCATCCGCCGCAGCAAGAGGATGCGGCCGGGGCGGCCGGCGTATCGGCCTCGGAAGGGAGCACGGCGGCGATGACATAGCCTTGCCGCTGGATGGCCTCCACCGCCTGTTCTACGGCAAGCAGGCCCACGATCTTGACCACGCCGCTGCCCAGATCGACGTCCACCTGGGCGTGGGGGTCAACGGCCTGAATGGCTTGGGTGACCGTCCGGACACAGTGACCACAGGTCATACCTTCAACAACGAGATTCATGGACAACCCTCCAAAAAGCATCGGCGGTTTGCCGACAGCGTCACGATGAGCCTTCCCACGGTGGGAAGGTCAAACGGCAGGCCAGTTAAGTGCTGGTCCGCCGTGCGCTGTTGACCTTCCCATCATGGGAAGGCCCAGGCTACCTGCTCGCTCCTACTGGCCCTTACTCCATGGACATAACGCTCACCTCGCCGCGGCCGGCGCCTGCGGACACCCATCGCTTCAGTGTCGCCGGCATGACATGCGCCTCGTGTGTTGGCCGGGTAGAGCGCAGCTTGCGCTCCGTTGCCGGCGTGAGTGATGCGTCGATCAATCTGGCAACCGAAGTGGCCGAGGTAACCGCACCGGCGGCCGCGTTGCCCGCCTTGATCGCTGCGGTGAAGCAGGCCGGTTATGAGGTTGCCAGCCAGGAGCGGGATCTGATCATCGAAGGGATGACCTGCGCTTCCTGTGTGGCACGGGTAGAGCGTGCGCTGCGCGCTGTGCCGGGCGTAATGGAGGTGTCGGTCAATCTGGCCACCGAGCGCGCGCGCATAACGACCACGTCACTGGTGGAGGTCGCATCCCTGGTTGCCGCGGTCAGCGCAGCGGGCTACCGCGCGATCGAACCGCAGACCCCGGCAGGCAACGCCGATACAGCGCCGGCGCGCCAGGCGCTCAGTGGTGACACCCTCAAACTGCTGATCGCTGCAGCCCTGTCCCTGCCATTGGTCGTCCCGATGCTGGGATGGGTCGCAGGTCAGCACTGGATGCTACCGGGCTGGCTGCAGTTTTTGCTCGCAACGCCGGTGCAGTTCTGGATCGGTGCGCGCTTTTATCGCGCCGGATGGCACGCCCTGCGCGCCGGCACGGGCAACATGGATCTGCTGGTCGCTTTGGGGACCAGTGCCGGTTATGGACTGAGTGTCTATCACTTGTTCAATGATGCCGGACACCACGGCGATGCCCCGCTGTACTTCGAGACCTCGGCGGTCATCATTACCCTGATCCTGCTGGGCAAGTGGTTAGAGGCCCGCGCCAAGCAACAAACCACGCAAGCGATCCGGGCCTTGCAAGCACTGCGGCCAGCCACCGCACGCGTGTATCAGGACGGGCAAGAGCGCGAGGTTGCCATTCACGAGGTTGCCGTTTCGGACATCGTCAGTGTGCGGCCAGGCGAGCGCATCCCTGTGGATGGCGTGATCGCGGAGGGCCGCACGCACGTGGATGAGTCCCTGATCACGGGAGAGTCCATGCCCGTGGCGCGCGGGGAGGGCGATCGCGTTACCGGTGGGGCCATCAATGGCGAAGGCCGCATCCTGGTGCGCACACTGGCCATCGGCGCCGAGACCGCCTTGTCTCGGATCATTCGCCTCGTGGAGGATGCACAGGCCAAGAAGGCACCTATCCAGCGAACCGTGGATCGGGTGAGCGCAATCTTCGTGCCGGTGGTGATTGGCCTGGCTTTGCTCACGCTGCTCGGCTGGGGTCTGGGAACGGGAGATTGGAACCAGGCGATCCTGAGCGCGGTAGCGGTGCTGGTGATCGCATGCCCGTGTGCGCTGGGGTTGGCGACCCCAACGGCGATCATGGCTGGCACCGGCGTGGCTGCCCGAGCGGGCATTCTGGTCAAGGATGCCGAGGCGCTGGAAGTGGCACGTACCGTCAAGGTGGTGGCCTTCGACAAAACAGGCACGTTGACCCAAGGACGTCCGGTACTGGCCGAAGAAATTGCCACCCGTGGCCACGCGGCCGATCTGTTGCCGTTGGCGGCGGCCCTGCAGCAAGGCAGCGAGCATCCCTTGGCCAAGGCCGTACTGAGCGTGATGGGCCAGCGCGCCATTCCGCTCGCACGCGACGTGCAGGCGGTGCCTGGCCGCGGCATCACCGGCACGGTGGATGGCAGGAACCTGTTGCTGGGCAGCACCCGCATGATGCTTGAGCATGGCGTGGCGCTCACGGCATTGCAGACCCGGGCCGACCTACTCAGCCAGACCGGCCACACGGTGTCCTGGCTGGCAGAGCAGGGCACCGATCATCCGCAGTTGCTCGGCATTCTGGCCTTTGAGGATCCGCCGCGTCTGGGTGCAGCCGCAGCTGTGCAACGGCTGCACACGCTGGGTCTACGCACCGTCATGATTTCTGGCGACAACCCCGGCGCGGCCGCCTCGGTGGCCAAGGTACTAGGCATCCACGAGGTGCGCGCCAATGTATTGCCTGAGCAGAAGGCTGCCTTGGTCGCAGAATTGGCTCAGTCGGCACCGGTGGCCATGGTCGGCGACGGGGTCAACGATGCGCCAGCACTGGCTGCCGCCAACCTGGGGGTGGCCATGGGAACCGGTACCGATGTGGCGATGCATGCCGCTGGAGTTACCCTAATGCGCGCTGAGCCGGGCCTGATCGCCGATGCCATCGACATTTCCCGCCGCACGACCCGCAAGATCCATCAGAACCTGTTCTGGGCTTTCGGTTACAACGTGGTCGGGATCCCTCTGGCGGCCCTGGGCTTGCTTGATCCGGTCATCGCCGGCGCAGCGATGGCCTTGTCCAGTGTGAGCGTGATTGCCAACACGCTGCTGTTGCGCCGTTGGCAGCCAACCAAGATCGATGTGGGAGAGGCATGATGGCAACCAGACGCAGTTCCAAGGTACTGCGGCCCGAACTGGCCGATGCGCGCGAAGCCGGATTGCATAACATCGGCGAGGCCGCCGCGCTCAGCGAGGTCAGCGCCAAGATGATTCGCCACTATGAAGGGATCGATCTGATCCCTCCGGCCAGTCGCACCTTTGCTGGCTATCGCCTTTACACCGATGCCGATGTGCACAGGCTTCGGTTTATTCGTCGTGCCCGCAACCTGGGATTCTCCATCAAACAGATCCAGTCGCTCTTGGGCTTGTGGAGCGATGACCGGCGAGCCAGCGCCCAGGTCAAGAAACTGGCCCAGGGCCACATCGACGATCTGCAGGTCAAGATTACCGAGATGCAGGCCATGCAGCGAACGCTGCGCGATCTGGCCAGTCGATGCCATGGCGACAACCGTCCGGAATGTCCGATTCTGGACGATTTGGCGAGTCCGACGAACGGGCATTGACGTTCCCACAGTAGGAAGCCTGACGCTGGCTATCCCTGCTGGTTGGAGCAGCAACGCATGCATCGACTACATATCCCGGCCATGGTTTGCAGCGCATGTGTGGCACCCATTCGACGTGCGTTGATGAGCGTAGATCCTTCGATGCGGGCGCAGTTCATGCTGGACCAACGCCGTATCAGCCTCGAAACCCGCCGTCCGCTTGAGCTGATAAAGCAAGCACTCAGCGCGATCGGCTATCCGGCCCACATTCATCATTAGTAGCGCTAAAGATGCGTTGTGCCCTTGCGTCATCTCGATCGCCCCCTATCACCTGACTCGCCGAATGAGCCTCATGCACGCCTACCGTGTCACCCGTGGACAGGGTCCACAAAGTCTCCACAGAATCGAGGTTCCGCCCTCGTCCTTGGGTGAGAACCAGGTGTTACTGGCCGTCAAGGCCGCCTCGCTCAACTACCGTGACTTACTCGTTGCTCACGGTCAGATGGGTGCCGGTGAAGCCCGGATCCCACTGTCGGACGCCGCCGGACAAGTAGTAGCTGTCGGTCCTGCAGTCACCGACTTCTCTATCGGTGATGCCGCACTTCCCATCTTCTTCCCGCTGTGGATTGATGGATCTCCCAGTGACCAAACGCTGTCCCTGTCGCTGGGTGGCAACATCGACGGTGTGCTGACGACACATTTGGTGGTCGACCAAAGCGCATTGGTGCACGCGCCACGCACTCTGTCATGGGAGCAAGCTTCTACGATCGCGTGCGCAGGGGTCACGGCCTGGCACGCGTTGTTTGAGCTGGGTGCGTTGCCCGACGGTGCTCATGTGCTGATTCAGGGCACCGGCGGCGTGTCTACATGGGCGGTCCAGTTGGCGTTGGCAGCCGGCTTGCGCGTCACGGTGCTCTCTGGGAGGGAGGAGGGCATCGAGCACATGGTGGCATTGGGGGCACAAGCTGCCATCAACTACAACACCGATCCCAACTGGGACGAAACGGTGCTCCGCACGACCGGCGGCGTAGATCTGGTGATGGACATCGGTGGCGCCGGCACGATTGCTCGCTCGCTGCGAAGTCTGCGCCCCTGCGGCCAAGTCGTGACCATCGGTGGCGTCGCTGGCGGATTTGCATTGAGCATCGATCCATTCTCACTGATCGGCGGAAAGTCGCTCACCGGAGTGGTAGTGGGTTCCAAGAAAATGACCCAAGCGCTTATCCGCTTCATCGACGAGCACGCCATCGTGCCAGTTATCGACACCATCTTTCCTTTCGCTAAAGCTGCTGACGCGTTTGCGCGCATGGAACATGGAAGGCCCATCGGCAAAGTGGTCATCGCCATCAACTAGCCTCTCGGCTTAACACGAGCCCCTTCATGCCTCTGATCAACATCAAAGTCTCTGCATCTAGTTCTCCGGCGGTGACCGCGGAGATATCTGCCCTGGTAAGCGATCTGACCAGCCGGATTTTAGGAAAGAAGGCGGACCTGATCGCGACAATCATCACGTATGTCCGGCCTGAAGATTGGCTGATCGGAGGAAAGACGCTGAGCGAGATTGGCGTCTCAAGCTTCTCGCTGGAGATCATCGTGACGGATGAGACCAACACCAAAGCAGAGAAGGCAGAGTATCTTGCCGAGGTATTCGCTTGCTTTGAGCGCCTGTTAGGCCCCGTGCACCCGACAAGCTATGTCCATGTCCACGATGCGCGCGCCTCGGCCTATGGCTACGGTGGGCGGACACAAGAAGCGCGGCTCCATCAGTCCTGACATTCCCGTTACGCGCATATCTCGCTTGAAAGGGCACTGTCCAGACAAGTTCTCAGGAACTTCCATACCTAGGAGCTTTCGCCGGGTACTGAAAAGATCTGTCTGATGTCCATGGGGGTCGTGCGGCCATCCTTTGCTACGAGCTCATGAAAAGCTTCTTGAACTTTGGAGAGATGGGCCATCGGCAAAGTGATTTCATCCGATCTGGCCGGATCGCACCAGTACGCCGTGTTGGTCAACGCAACATGCTGGCGGCAGACCATTGGACGGTCCTCGTAAATCGAGCATTGTTCCTGGATAAGGAGGGGGCAGGGCGAACCATGGAAGTCGGCACTAGGAAGCGGCTTCGGCAACCGAGAATGCGAGGAGCGCTTCTCAATAAGCTCGGCCTCAACGGGATAAAGGTGCACCGGGTAGTGGCAACATGCCGAGCAGCCCGCACTGCATGCGACATAAGGAGCCATCGCCGCTGACAGGATCTCCATTTCCTTGTGCAAGGTGCGCAGCTTTTTTATCGGACTTCCAGGCAAGGCGGCCAGCCGACTGGCCAAGCTGGCTTCTCTGTCTTGGATTTCCATCGGAATGCCAGTAAGCATTCGATCGAAATTCGCCTGGGCATTCTTCTTGGCCTGAGTAGGATCGCGCTCTGAGTCATCCGTTTGCTGCGTCATCGGTGCCCCCAAGTGTGCCGCGTTGATGCTCAAGACCTACCAAGCCTGCGTACATCATGCTCGCGGAGGTGAAGGCTATCAGGGCTGGAGCGGCCGGTGCGGGCTAGCCGCAACGCGAGCAAGACACCAATCGAGGACGCAGCCATTCAGACGCCAGGCTCACCGCACCGGCCACGCCGCGGTTTTACATAAGCGACGTTATGCGAAGTAAGTTATTGATTATATTAGTTTAAGTTGGAATTCGCAAGATCCGTAACTGCGCCGTGCGCTGGCTGGCCACAGACGCGATAAGCTAAGCATTCCTTAGTTTTAGTCATTCTTGATGCCATGACGATGCCATCTGAGCGCACCCGCAATGTGCTGCAGGCAGGCGCGTTCCTCAGGCAGCTAGCCGCCAGCCAAGCCGTGCCCAAAGAGGTGCGGCAAGAGGCATACCGACTGCTGCGGCACTATCCAACGGTCAGCGACATTGAGGCGATTGCTGAGCACGAAGAGCGGCTGCGAGCGCTGACCCAGTCGGCCTTCGTACGACCCTACTTGAGCACCGAGATCGAGGCGGACTGGTTCTCCGGATACCCGCTTGGCCCTCATCGCATCTGACCATGAAGCAACCGAGCAGGCCGCGTGGAAGAGGGACTACGTCTGCGGAGGCAGCGCTGGAGGCTTCCTTTGAACGGGCCCGCGACAGCGCAGCCGAGGAACGCGCATTCTTCAAGCGACTGATGGATGCGATCGTGTACGTGCATGCGCCCGTCTCGGACGACGCGCGGACACTGCGGCTAGTCCAGTTCCGCCATCCTGACGGTTTCGACGCGATCCCTTTCTTTACCTCGCTCGACAAGGCGCAGGCGGCCAGCTCGGCTGCTGTCAGAATTCTGGGAGTTTCAGGCCGTGAGCTGCTAACCGGTACTCGCGGCGCGACGTTGATGCTCAATCCCAACGACGGCGGCGTTGTCCTGTACCCGGAAGAGGTTGCGACATTGTTGGATACGGGCTTTCTGGCCAGGGTAGAACGGCTGTCGCCGGCTGAGTTCGCGGTAAGACCTGCCCCGGCGGCACCGGCTTGGCTCGCTCCGGCCATCAGCGCCAGCCTTGAGCACGCCGACTTCGTCTCGTCGGCTTATCTCCTGGAAACTCACTCGTCAGGAGGCGTCGAACAGCCTCCCGGTCTGTTGATCTGGCTGGTGGTCGACCTGGCTTTCGCCGAGCGGGCCGCTCGTCTGGTGACCACCGCCATACAGCCCTTATGCTCAAATTTGGACGTCATCATCGACTTGGCGGTCCACGACGTATCGCAGCCTTTGCCGGCGGGCATGGATGATCCCCAGATCCTGCCCATATTCACGAGAATCAAGTCAACTTGAGCGCGGCTCATCGGCCTATGAGCCCTGAAGACAAGCTACTAGCACTCCTTCCGGAATTGACCGAGGAAGAGAAAGATCGGCGAACGCGCAAGGGTATGGCCGACGTCGACGCTGGACGTACGATCCCGCACGAGGAACTGCTGCAATGGATCAGGCGACGGTCGGAGCCTTCTTGAGTGTTTTCGTTGGGTCAGGAGCGTGGAAACTCTTGAATCCAATATTCAAGAAGGGCACGCGTGCCTGAGCAGTACTCCAGGAATGCCTGTGTCACACGGTTTCTGGTTCGATCAAGCCTAGTTCTGTAATCCACGAACTGCCTGACGTCGAGGGGTGTTTCCTCGTTGAATCATGGTGTTAGAGCCGATTCGGCTGTTTTTCTCACGAATCCCTGCCGACCCTCTGCAGGACGCAGCGCGTGCCGAGCGCGACACCTTGACCCAGCATATGCGCGCCACTGAAGACCGGGCACATGCGGAGATCGATCATGCGCGTCAGGAATCCAAGCAGGCCAAGCAGCAGCTAGCTGCCAGCCAGCGAGAGGCAGCGCTGGATAAGCGCCGACTTGAGGAAGCGCTAGAACACGCGCAAGGCGATGTTTCAGCGCTCCGCCAAGACCTCACGATTCAGCAGGCACGCGCAGATGCACTTGAGGCGCAACTCGTCAAATTGAACGATCTGCCGGCAGCACTCGAAGCAGCGTGGCAGCAACACGTGGGACGGAGTCCACCTAAGCGCCCAAAACCCGAACGGTCTAAGCGAGATCGCAGTAAGGCGGTTAAGTGATGCACAGCAAGCGCCATGCTGTGTTACCTAGGAGCATATCTAAGAGCTCGGTAACCAAACGCGGCCCGCCATTCGCGTAATCGCTGCTGGAACGCGAACAGGGTCAAGCGTTACGCTAAGAATTCCTTAGCATTGGTGAGCAGTCATATGACCCTGCCTGACGAGCGCACTCGCAACCTGCTTCAAGCCGGAGCGTTTCTTAAGGAACTCGCCGGCAGCCAAGCCGTGCCCAAGTCTGTGCGCCAGGAAGCCTACCGGCTGTTGCGTCACTACCCAACACTCAGTGATGTGGAAGCCATCGCCCAGCATGAAGAGCGGTTGCTGGACCTCACCCAATCGGCGTTTGTGCGGCCGTATCTGACCTCGCAGTTCGAGGAGGACTGGTTCCGCGGCTACCCCAAAGGTCCTCATCGGATTTGAGTGACTGCACGTATCCTCGTAGGTAATCCCCTGAAGCGCTAGCGCCACGGGCGCCTTCGCCTGCAAAAAACGCCTGGACGGGCAACTGGCGATTCTCGCTTGATAAGGGTGTCAACCCGCGGTCTCAAACTCAATGCGATCCAGCAACTCCTGCAAGACTGTAGTTGTCGAATCAGACTGACGGTCTTTGATCATAAATCTTGATCCTCGGAACGGCTCTTCACCGGGAAACTGGGAATTCCAGAGCGCGGCGTTAGGGCAAAAACTAACGGGAGGCGCAAAACCTGTGACTTGCCCGAACTGGACGCTGGACTTGTGACTTGGCCGGTGGTGGGGTGAAAAGTCACAGCTTTACCGAGCCCGGTTGATAGGCCGCCAGGGCGCACAGGAGCATCAACACGCCATTTCGCATAATGTATATTATGTCATATGCTATTTCGTGTCTGGGCTTTGGTTGCTGCCGTAACCACGCAGCAATGTCCGTGGATCCAGCAAATCTAAGTCCCTTCTGACCCCCATATCCACTGGCAAGCGCGGTCGGCACCTGGCTTAGGCTAGCTGGCGGTGACGACGGGTTCATCTGTTGGCGATAGTCTTGGCCGACAAAGCCAATCTTGCTTGAACTGCGGTCACAGCACCCCTGCGCCGCTTCACAGGGCTTGGTGGCTCGATCAACCTGAAAAAAGCTCCTTCTTGCTTCATAGGCCAAGTGCGGTCGCTCAAATCCGATAAGGAGGTCATGATCTGAGAGCACCGGTGGCAGAAGCCTCCCGCGCGGACCTCGATCAACCTGGACCGAGATGGACGGTCTTCTTGCCGTACAAGCGTTCGGCCGGAATTCCCCTCCCCTCGCAAGCTTCGAGCATGCGTCCTGTTTCGACCATCTGCGCGGAATGCTCGTCGTACTCGATCCCCATGAAGTACTTGTACCAGGGCTCCAGCCCCAGCGCGTAGAGAAAAATCCGTGACGGCTGAAGCATGTCGGCGATACGTGCGGCTTGTTCGTAGCCAGAACCGTTGAGGCGACGCGACTCCTTGATCTTGCGGCTGACCAGTTTGGTGTGCAAGGCGCCGTACAGCCAAGTGTACGGGGCGCCGACACATTCCATGCCAATCGCCATGATATCCAGCGCGCCAAGTTGATCGGCGATGTGTCGGTACATGCGCGGCTCTAGGTTGGACGAATCGGCCGCCAACAGTATTCGCTTTCCGCCAAGCTCGACGAACCACGCGGCTTTGGTGCGCACGTTGAGGTCGCCGTGCTCGCCCAGGAACGGGATGCTGACGATGCGTCCGCCCCGAACCGATAGTTCCTCCATGTCATCCATCTCGACTGCGTGGAAGCCAAATTGACGCAGCAGCAGGCGTAGCGAGGGATCGGCCAAGGTGCCGCCATTATTTCGCGGGACCAGCACCTTGCCGGTCTTGTGGCGCAGCTGCAGCAGCGTCTCCAAGTTGGCGTGGTCCTGATGATGGTGGGTGATGCAGATATAGTCGATGTGCGGCGGCAACTCACTAAAGCTGATGACGTCGTCGGCGAAGGATTCGCCACGTGAGGCGATCACCGGGTCGATCAAGATCGACACCTCGGCGGTTTCGATCAGAAAGCCGGCGTGGCCGAGATACTGCACACGTACGCCCTCTGCAACTGCCTGATGTTTCCGCTGTGGGGCTTGCGCGGTAAACAGCTCGCGATAATCGAGCCCGCCGCGCGTTGGACGATCGGCGAACAGTGCATCGACCTCCGCCGGGCCTAACGCTTCGGTACGTGCGCGGAACAGCTTATCGATCAGTGGATCGTTGTAGTCGGCTGCGAGCTGCAGATTGTCGCCGGCCGGCAACCTCGGCGTGCTCATTACGAACGGGCGATCGCCCTTGGCGTCGAGACGACCGAACAACAGATTCTGGAGTCGCGGTTTGTAATACCGGCTACGGTACAACAGGCCCTCGATCAACCGATAGGAGGGACGGTGTTCCAGATCCATGGTCAGTTCAACGTAGCCCTTCAGCGATTCGGGTACACGCTCGTAGAGCGGCTCGACCGACTCGCCGCTGGTGTGTTCGCGCAACATCTCGTCCAGCTGACGCACGGCGTCAGACAGTTCGACTAAGTCGGCATGATCATTGTCGATTGTATCCACCATTGCGCGGATAGCGGGGAGCTGATCCTCGCTGCAGTCCAGGTACTCGGAGCCGGCCATCCCCGGCTGCTTGACTGCCATCATGTGCAGCTTATGGTTCTTGACGAACGAGTTCATGATTCGGCGATGGGTGTGGACCATGTGCCGCGCGCCAGTCACTGGCGGCAGCAGGTAGGGCCAGGCATACCAGCCGTTGATCAGCGGTTCGAAATAAACGTCCTCGCGCAGGTACAGCGAGTCGGATGAATCAGACATGGGCATTGCCTTCCTGATGTTCTGACTGGTGTTCGAGCTTGTTTTCATGCCGGTGCTCCGGCGTGCGGTGCGGGTTGTGCGATGCTGGATCGGGCGAGAGTCGTTCAGCGCCTGCGATCTGCTCACCGCGCAGCGTGCGTCCGACGAGCGCGATCAGTTCGTGCATGTACCTGTGAATGAAGAAATGACCGCCGGGCATGCGATGCAGAGTTGCCGGTCGCAACAGCCTCTGTTGCCAGGCGCGCGTGCGCTCGATCTCGAAACTATCCTCTTTGCCGTGCACCAGCGTCGTTGCGACATCCAACGGGACCGGGTGCTCGAACCGGTAGCTCTGGCCTTGAGCAAAGTCTGCGCGCAAGCCAGGCATTACCACCTTCAATAGCTCACGGTCGGCCAACACCTCTTCAGACGTGCCCTGCAGTTCGCGCAGCACCTGCACGAACGCTTCGTCGGGTATCCGAAGATAGTCACGTTCTTGGATGCGCGTCCATGGCGCGGGACTGCCGGTCAGGATCAGGTGCCGTGGCATGGGCAGGCCACGTTGCTGCAAACGGCACGCCAGTTCGAATGCGATCACCGCGCCGTTGCTGTGGCCGTAGAAGCTAAAGCTACGCTGCGCCAGCATCGGTTCGATTACCGGCATCAGCCCGTCTATCAGCGCCGCGATCGTCTGGCATGGAGGCTCGAGGATTCGTGCCCCCTTGCCTGGCGCCTGCAAGGCGAAGAGCTCGTAAGCATGGTCCAGCAGGGCTGGCCATTCGCGGAACAGATAAGGGTTGCCGCCGGCATACGGGAAGCAAAACAGCCGTTCCCCTGCGCTGGGTGCTGAGCACCGCACCAGCCAGGATCCGGGAGCGCGATTGGCTGCCGCGTTCATGCGGCCGCCTCGTGCGGACGGGCCATGCCGACCAGAACCTGGCGGTTGCCGGCGAAGGTGCCGCGACCATGCGAATAAAGCATATTGTCGAGCAGGAGCAGATCGTTGCGTTGCCATTCGAACGCGATCTGGTGCCGCTGGTAGACCCCTCGCACTTGGTCCAGGGTCGCCGGGTCGATCGGCTCGCCGTCGCCGTAGTAGGTATTGCGTGGCAGCTCGCTCTCGTCCATGACGCTCAGCAGGCTGGCGCGCAGTTCCGGTTCCAAGTTGGTGACGTGGAACAGATGCGCCTGATTGAACCAGACCTGTTCTCCACTGTGCGGATGTGTCGCAGTGGCCTGATTGATCTGCCGTGTACGCAACCGTTCTTCATCGAGCCATTCCCATTGCAGACCGTTGGCTGCGCAGAAGGTCTCGACCTCGGTGCGGCTACTGGTCTGGAACACCTCGCCCCACGGGATGTCGATGTCCGAGTAGTTGCGTACATACATCACCCCATCGCGCTCGAAACGCACGCGCACGTCATCGGGAATATCAGCCAGCACCTTGCGGCTATCGCAGATTGGCGTTGCGCCGCCGTGGCTGGCCGGCATCGTGCAGAGAAAACCGATCCGCATCGCCCAGCGGTTCGAGTACGAGTTCTCGTTATGCTGGGGAATCACTTGATCAGGATGATATTCGGTCGCCGTATAGACACTGCCTCGTAGCTCGGTGCGCGGGGTGGACCGGTATGAGTATTGGATCAACTCTTCGCCGAACAGCGTCGTCAACACAGTACCGAACTGCTGGCTACCCAGAAAACGGAGCCCGCGGATCAGCAGCGCGCCATTCGCCTGGAGCAGGCGTTCGATCTGGCTGTGATTGTGCTCGGCCCAGTCGGTCACCCGCACCGTGCCGGTATCGACTTCTAGCAACAACCGGGTGCCCTGGATTGACTTCAGATCCTCGCATCCCACCTGACTCAGGTCTTGCATGTCTCTTTCCCCTAGCGGCCAGTTCCAAGTATCCAGTCCAGTGCGATACGCCAGCCGGAATTGTCGACGACGTCATTGCAGACAGCCAAAGCGCGGATAGACGTGAGCACGTGCTCATGCAGGCGCCGGCTGCGGCTGCAGCGCATCGAGCAATGCAGCGGCCAGGGCGTCGACGTAGGCCTCCTGCAGCATGCTCAGATGTTCACCGGGCACCACGGCGTGTCGTGGCGGACGAAGGAAATGGCTGCAATCCTGCCGCGCCAGCTCGTCACGCGGCAACGCGATCGCACGCCCCCGCTCGGCACGAAGGTGCCAAGCCACGCCGCCAAATCGGGTGCTTGGACGATAGTCCAGCATGATCTGTCGCTGGGCCTGATAAACCTGCGCGAGTTGCACAACCACCGCGTGCGCAAGCTCCGGCACTGCCCCCTGCTGCTCCTGCAGCCACTCTCGACGCAATTCCAGCACGCTGTCGAGGAGTATCAGCTGCACCTCGATGCCCTCGCGTTCCAGCGTGCATGCCAGTTCGAACGCCAGCGCCGCGCCGAACGAATGGCCGACCAAGACGATGGGAGCACCGCCAATGGCTGCTTGTGCGCGTAGCGCCGGTAGGCAGACCTCCAGCATCGAGATCAAATCCTCGTGCGGCCGGTGCGCACCATCCAGTCCGCGCGGTTCGAACACCTGCATCTGGACCTGTTGACCGAGCGCGCGTGCCAGTGCCAGGTAAGACGCCGCCCCCAGGCCAGCGGCCGGCAACATAAACAGCGGGCGGCCGCCATCGCCGCCGAACGACACCCATGCAGTCCCCTGCTCGCTTTGGGTGGGATGGTCCTCGCGCAAGCGCTCGGCCAGCTCGCGTGGCGTGGGATGCTGGAACACATCGCGTACCGACAGCGTATGACCGAAACGCGCTTCCAGCATCGCAATCAGGCGGATCGCCAGCAGCGAGTGGCCGCCAAGCTCGAAGAAATTCGACGTGGCGCCGACCGGTACCGTTTCGCCCAGCAAGGCCGCCCATAGTGCCACCAGCGTGGCCTCGTCCTGGTCGGCCGGCGGTTCAACATCGGCTGCCAGGGCGAAGTTCGGTGCCGGCAGTGCGCGCAAGTCGATCTTGCGGTTGCTAGTTAACGGAATGCTGTCCACCGGCACGATCGCTGCCGGCACCATGTACTCAGGCAACTGTTGGCGCAGCATCGCCTTCAGGCCCAACACAAGCCTCATATCGGCGCTCTCCTCGCCATCGCGGACGACATAGGCGACCAATCGCCGTGTTACTCCGTCGCCACACGCGGTGACGACAGCAGCTCGGACGCCATCGGCCTGGCGCAAACGGGCTTCGATTTCCCCCGGCTCGATGCGGAAGCCGCGGATCTTGATCTGGCTGTCGATTCGGCCAAGGAACTCCAACTCGCCCGTCGCCAGCAGCCGCACCAGGTCACCGGTTCGGTACATGCGCGTATGCAGCGCATCCGGGTCGTTGACAAAACGCTCTGTGGTCAGGTCCTCACGCCCCAGATAACCGCGTGCCAGTCCGGCGCCTCCCACCCAGAGCTCGCCGGCAACGCCGATCGGCTGGCGGCGCCCGTGCGCGTCGACCACTGCGCACGCGACGTTAGGCAGCGGCCGACCGATTGTGATCCGTTCGCCTGGGCGCACCTGCGCCGAGGTCGCGCAAACCGTGGTCTCCGAGGGGCCATAGGCGTTATGCAGCGGCACATACTGCGACCAGGCCCAGGCGTCGTGCGGATCACACGCCTCGCCAGCGACGATCAGACAACGTAGATCCGCGTGCGCGGCCGGCGACATCTGCGCGAGCAGCGCGGGTGGCAGGGTCGCATGCGTGATGCCGCCGTCCGCAACCAGGCGCTGCAATGCGCGTACCGAGAGCCGCTCATCCTCATCGCAGACATACAGCGAGGCGCCGTGTGCCAACGCCATCAGCCATTCCCACGCGGCGGCATCGAACGAGATCGAGGCAAACGCCAGTACCCGGCTGTGGGGGGCAAGAGCGTAAAGCTCGTTCTGCGCATGGGCCAGGTTGACCATGCCGCGATGTTCGACCAACACGCCTTTGGGGGTACCGGTGGAGCCGGAGGTGAACACGACATAGGCCAATGCATCGGCAGCGAGCTCGCGTTCCGGGTTCTGCGTAGATCGTCCGCCCAGCAGCGCGTCTCGTAAAGGCTCATCCAGCGGCAGCAGGCAGCGCTCGCCCAGGCACGGCAGCGCTTCGACCAGGTCCATGCGCGTGACCACGAATTCGGCGGCGGTATCCTCAAGCATTGCCTCGATCCGCTCTTCCGGATACGCGGGATCCAGCGGCAGGTAGGCGGCGCCGGCCTTGAGGATGCCGAGGATGCCCACCAGCAGATGGGGGCCGCGATCCAGGCACAGGCCGATCACCGCCTCCGGTTGCACGCCCTGCTCCAGCAGGTAGTGCGCGACTTGGTTGGCGCGACGATTGAGCTCGCCGTAGCTCAGTGACTCCTCGGCACCAAGTACGGCGACGGCATCCGGATCACGACGCACGTGTTGCTCGAACAATGCATGCGCCGTGCTATGCGGATATTCGCGCCGCGATGGTCGGGTCAATGCCTGCAGAGCCTCCATCCCCGGACCGTCCAGCAACGGCAGCGAAGCCACCGTGGCATCTGGGTTGCGTGACAGCGCATCGAGCAACACGCACAAACTGTCCGCCAGCCGTTGCATCGTTTCCGGCGTAAACAGGCTACTGGCGAAGAGCCAGCTGAACTCGATGCCGCGGTCGCTTTCGCTCGCGTGCAATTCAATGTCGTAACGGGCAACGTCCTCGCTTGCGCGCGCATCGGACACGTTCAGACCCGGCATCGCGAACTGCGGCGAGGCCAGGTTGTGCAGGGTCAGGCTGATCTGGAACAGGGGCGAATGGCCGAGACTACGTGCCGGATTGAGACGGTCCACCAGGGTCTCGAACGGCAGATCCTGGTGTGCAAATGCCGCCAGCGTGGTTTCACGGGTGCGCGCCAGCAGCGTATGGAAATCCGGGTCGCCCGACAGATCGTTGCGCAGTACCAACGTGTTGATGAAGAAGCCCACCAGCGCCTCGGTGTCGGCATGAGTGCGACCGGCGACCGGCGAGCCGATCACGATGTCGTCCTCGCCGCTGTAGCGGCTCAGCAGAGTGCAGAAGGCGGCCTGGATTACCATGAACAGGCTGGCGTCGTGTCGGCGCGCAAGCGCGTGCAGGCGCGCCAGGCAAGCGGCGTCCACGCGGGTACGTAGGCGGGTTCCGGCGAACTCGGGTTGTGCAGGACGCGGTAGATCCAGCGGCAGGCCGTGCACAGCGGGCAATTCGGCCAGCTGGCGCTTCCAGTAGTCCCACTGTCGGTCAAGGCGCGCGCCGTCGAGGATGCGTCGCTGCCACGCTGCGAAATCGGCGTATTGCAGAACAGGCGTTGGCAGCATCGACGGTCTGCGTTCTAGCGCAGCCGTGTAGATCTCGGCCAATTCGCGCACCAGCACGCCGACCGACCAGCCGTCGCAGGCGATGTGATGCACGGTAAGCGACAGCACGTGGCGGTCGTCGGCTTCGCGGCATAGCAGTGCACGCAGCATGAGGTCGCGTCCCAGATCGAACGGACGAGTGGCTTGTTCGCGCAGTAGCGCGCCTACCCGTTCGCCACGCGCCGCCTCGTCCAGTCCGCGCAGGTCGATCCGCTCCAGCACATGTGGAGGCACCGGCAACGGTTGCTGCACCGGCTCACCATCGTGCTCGGCGTAGACGGTGCGCAGGACCTCATGGCGTTCGACCAGACTGCGTACTGCGTGCGCCATTGCCTCGGCGTCGAGCACGCCCTGCAGGCGGACGGCGGTCGGGACATTGAATTGGCGACTATCGCCGCCGAGGCGATCAACGAACCACAGCCGCCGTTGTGCAAACGACAGCGGCAAGGGGCGCTCACGGCCGACCGGTTCGATCCGCCCATCGCCGGCTGTGGCGGCCTGTTCCAGCCGCTTCGCCAGCGCCCGGATAGTGCCGTCCTCGAACACTGCGCGAATCGGCAATTCCAGGCCCAGCACGGCGGCAACCTGGGCTGCCATTCGGGTCGCCAACAGCGAATGGCCACCGAGGTCGAAAAAATTGCTTTCCACGCCGACCCGTTCGATTCCAAGCAATTCGCGCCAGATGTCAGCCAGCGCATGCTCGGCGGGCGTGGCGGGTTCGACATGCGCGGTTGCGTCTTGAATGGCCGGTTCCGGCAATGCGCGGCGATCGACCTTGCCATGGCGGGTCAGCGGCAAGGCCGCCAACGTTGCCCATGCCGACGGCACCATGTAGGCCGGAAGGCGGCGGCGCAATTGTTCACGCCAAGGCCCGACCGCACCGCCCTCTCCCGCCGCATCGGTCGTCGGCACGACCCAGGCCGCCAACTGCCGCGATTCGTCGGCACCGACCACCGCGGCCACCGCATCGGCCACGCCGTCGCAGGCGCGTAGCGCGGCCTCCACCTCCCCCAGCTCGATCCGGAAGCCGCGCAGCTTGACCTGATGGTCATCGCGACCCAGGAACAGCAGGCTGCCATCGGCATGCCACATTGCGCGGTCGCCACTGCGATACACCCGACCGCCGCCGCTCTGCACGAAGCGTTGCAAGGTCAGTTCAGGCTGGCCCAGATAGCCGCGTGCAAGACCCTTGCCGCCAATGCAAAGCTCGCCCGGCACGCCCATCGGCACGCGCTGGCCATGCCGATCCAGGACCTGCACCAAGACATTCGGCAGCGGTCGTCCGAGCGTAAGACGTTCGCCGACCGCGACGTCGGTCCCGGTGGCGGCGACGGTTGCCTCGCTCGGGCCGTAAGAGTTGACCACGCGGCAGCGCTGCGCCCAGCGCCAGGCCAGGCGTTCGTCGCAGGCCTCGCCGGCGACTACCAGCACCTCGGGCACGTGTTCCAGAGCCGGATCGAGCTGGGCCAGCAGTGCTGGCGGGATGGCGGCATGGGTGATCCGGTTACGGACCAGCAGGTCGGCCAGCAGCGCTGGCGCGTGCCGGTGCTCTTCATCGCAGATGTGCAGCTCGGCACCAGAGGTCAGCGCCATCATCCACTCCCACACCGCGCCATCGAAGCCGATGGATGCAAACGCGAGCACCCTCGACCCGGGACCAGCGCCGTACAACTCGGCCTGCGCCAGCGCCAGGTTGACTATGCCGGCATGCGTGAGCTGCACGCCCTTGGGTCGGCCAGTCGAGCCGGAGGTGTAGACAACATATGCCAGACGCTCGTCGCCTTCGCGGTCGTCGACTGGCTCCGGCAACGACACCGGGGACGCGGCGGCGCGCAAGGCGCGCAGGTCCCAACAACGGCACATGCTGTGCCATGGCGGCGGCGCCCCCGCACCGACTAAATGCACGACGCCGGCGTCTTCGAGCATCGCTGCGGCGCGTTCGGGCGCCTGAGTCGGGTCGATCGGCAGATAGGCTGCGCCGGTCTTGAGGATGGCCAGGACGCCCACCGGCATCGTTGCATCGCGCGGCGTGCTCAAGGCGACCACCTGACCGGGCCCGATTCCCGCCGCACGCAGGTGCAGGGCCGCGGCCTCAGCCCAGCGGTCCAGCTCCGCATAGCTCAGCGAGCAGACTGCATCGACTACCGCGGTCGCGTTGGGTGTCCGTCGCGCAGCCGCTTCGAACAGCGTCTGCGCCTGCAGATTGGGGCGCGCCGACACGGGACCGCACTCCAGCTCACGTAGCCGCGCCAGCTCGGCGGTGCCACATACCGGCAGACGATGCACCGGCTGCGTTGGGTTGGCGACGATCGCATCCAGCAGGACTTCCAGACCATCGGCCAGGCGCTCGACGGTAGCGCGCTCGAACACACTTTCGGCCCAGCTCCAGGTGAGGTTTAGACCATCGCCGGTTTCGGCGGCCACCAGCGCCAGTTCGCCGTCAATGCCGGCCGCGCCAAGTTCCCACGGTTCGATCTCCAAGTTATGCAGGTTCAGTGCGGCGCGTTCGTGGTTCTGCAGCGCGAAGGCGATCTGGAAGAGCGGACCATGACTGGTCGCGCGTTCCGGTGCCAACGCTTCCACCAGCGCCTCGAATGGCGTCGCCTGATGCGCGAACGCGTCGAGTACCATTTCGCGATTGCGCTGCAGCAGTTCGCTGAAGCTCGGTTCGCCCGACAGATTGCTCCGCAGCACCAGCGTGTTGACGAAAAAGCCGATCAACGGCTCGACTTCGGCCTGCAGACGGCCGGCAATCGGTGTGCCAATGACGATGTCTTCGGTGTCGCTCCAGCGACCCAGCAACAACGCGAATGCGGCTTGCAGAGCCATGAATAGCGTGGCATCGCCGTCGCGCGCGATCCGCTGCAACCGCTCGACGCGGTCACGGTTCAGTTGTCGCTGCAGGCGGCCAGCGGCGAATGCGCGTTGCGCCGGGCGCGGACGATCCAGCGGCAGCCCGTGCACCGGCGGCAGCCCATCGAGCTGACCGCGCCAATACGCCAGCTCGCGGGCAAGCGTCTCCTGATCGAAGGTCTCACGCTGCCATCGGGCGAAGTCGCCGTATTGCACCGGCAAGGGCGGCAGCGCGTTGTCGTCGCCTACGCGAAACGCTTCGTACAGGGTCACGAACTCACGCAGCAAGATGCCCTTCGACCAACCATCGGAGGCGATGTGGTGGGTATTGACCACGAGCACGTGATCGTCCTGGTCCAGATGCGCCCACAGCGCACGCAGCATTGGTGCCGCGGACAGGTCGAACGGCGCGGTCGCCGCCTCGCGTATTGCTTCCTGCAACCGAGCTTGGCGGATGTCGCCATCGAGTTGGCGCAGGTCGACCCGGCGCAACGGCGCTGGCATCGGCGCACGCACGATCTGATGCGCCTGCTCGGCATTGCCGGCAAAACTGGTGCGCAGCACGTGATGACGCTCGATCAGCGCATCCAATGCACGTTGCAGTGCCGTTGCGTCCAGCTCGCCACGAAGCCGCACTGCAATAGGCAGGTTGTAGTGCGCGCTGCCGCCTTCCAGGCGATCGAGGAACCATAGCCGCTGCTGCGAGAACGACAGCGGATGCTCGCTTTGATCAACGACCGGGCACACAGGCGGCAGCGCCGCTGCGGCTTTGTGGTCGACGTAGGCCGCCAGTTCGCGCACGGTCGGATGCTCGAACACCGCACGCACTGGCACCCGCCGTCGCAGGCGTGCAGCGATGAGTCCGGCCATGCGCGTGGCCAGCAACGAATGGCCACCCAAGTGGAAGAAGTTCGCGCGGGCATCGATGGGGCCGCTTGCAAGCAGTTCGTCCCATAATGCTGCGATGGCCTGTTCTGTGGCGCCGGCCAACGGGACCTCGCTCGCCGATGCCTGCGGCGGCGGCAGTGCGCGACGGTCGATCTTACCGTTGGCGGTCAGGGGCATGCGTTGCAGCAGTACGAATTCGGAGGGCTGCATGTAATCCGGCAGCCAGCCACGCAGGCTTGCGCGTAGGGCCTCGCTCCACGTCAGCGGATCGGTTGGCGGCGATTCCGCAACGACATGGGCCAGAAGACGCGCACCGTCGCCCTCCCCCACCACGCTCACCACGACCTCCCTGACACCGTCCGCGCGCAGCAGGCGTGCCTCGATTTCGCCCAGTTCGATGCGGAAGCCACGCAGCTTGACCTGGTAATCGGTGCGGCCCAGGCATTCGATGCTGCCGTCGTCCAGAACGCGGCCCAGGTCGCCAGTACGATAATGACGCAGCGTGCGGCCGGGAGCGATGTCGACGTCGACGAACCGAGCTGCGGTCATTTCCGCCTGGCCGAGGTAGGCGGCGGCGAGGTTGGCGCCGGCTACGCAGATCTCACCCGGCAGGCCGTGCGGCACTTCGCGCAGGCGCTCGTCGAGGATTCGGATCGAGGTTGAGTCAATAGGCCTGCCGATCGGCACGAACGCGCGTTCTGGAATACCGTCGACAACCTGGAAGCTGACGTCGGACATCGTCTCGGTCGAGCCGTACAGATTGCACAGCACTGTATCGGGCAAGGTTTGGCGCAGGCGTGCGGCAACGTCGGATTTCAACGGTTCGCCGCTGACGAACCAGTAGCGCAGTCCCTTCAGCCGTACGGAGGCGCCCCCCAACTCGGTTAGCGCGCGCGCTAGCGATGGCGCTGTCACGATCCGGGAGACGCCCTGCGCCGCAAGCAGATCGGCGAAGGCCTCCAGATCGATGACGGTATCGGCCGGCACTACCAGCACCGGCATCCCGGCGGCCAGGGGCACGAACAATTCCCACACCGCGCGCACGAAGGCAGTACTGGTGATCAGGCAGGCAATCTCATCGTCGGCAACCGGGAAGCGCCGGTGCATCCAGCCGATCCGGTTGGCCAGCGCGCCGTGGGTACCGAGCACCGCCTTGGGCTGTCCGGTCGAGCCTGAAGTGAACAGAATGTGCGATGCATCGTCGGCGGCCATCGTCGGCCACGGACGCGCCGGTCGGGCGTCCCGCGGAGAATCGACGATTACGATCGGCATGGCGACGGCGAGGCGCGTGCGCAGATCGCTCCGCACCAGCAGGGCGCGGACCCGCGCCTCCCCAAGCATATAACCGAGGCGTTCATCGGGCAGCTCCACCGCTAACGGCACGTAGACAGCGCCGATCCGCAATGTCGCCAGTACCGCAACGGCATAGTCGATTCCGCGCGGCGCGAATATCGCAATTGCGTCGCCGCGGCCCAGGCCGTGCGCATCGAGTTCCTGCGCCAGCGCCTCGACCCGCTGTTCGAGCTCGCCGCGCGAGATTCGCGCGTGCTCGTCGATCAAGGCAAGCGCGTCCGGCGCCTGCATCGCCAGCACACGGATCTGCGCATGAGCAGCGCCATCGAATGTCCGTTCCGGCTCCGCGCTCGACGCCTCCGGCGGTGTTGCGGGCGCCGGATTTGACTGCAGCGGCAGGTCGGAAATCCTCTCCGACGGATCGACGACTGCCGCCTCCAGCAGGCTTAGGAAGGCGCGGTTGAAACGGGCGATGGTCGCCTCTTCGAACAGCGAGGTGCGGTACGACCATTTCAGGACCAGGCGCTCTCCGACCACACGCGTGTACAGGGTCAGATCGGCCTTGGACAGGTCTTCTGCATCATCGCCTTGCAACGGCGACACTTCCAGATCTTCCGGCGACTCCGGTGACGGCGCGCTGGCCTCGAAACCGTTGATCAGAATTTGCACCAACGGCTGATGGCTCAGGCTGCGCTCGGGTCTGAGCTCGTCGACAAGCATGTCGAAGGGAATATTCTGGTGGCTGTGTGCATCGAGCAGCACCTGCCGGTTGCGGCGTAGCAGTTCGATGAATTCCGGATCGCCAGACAGATCCGAACGCAGGACCACGGTGTTGATGAACAGTCCGACCAGTCCCTCGAGTTCGTGGCGTTCACGCCCGGCCATCGGCATGCCAACAACGATGTCGCTCTCGCGACCGATCCGGCGCAATAGCACGGTAAAAACACTGTGCAGCAGTGCGAACAAGGTGGCATCGTGCTGCCTGCAAAACGCGCGCAGGGCCGCGGTCCACGGCGCGTCCAAGACCTCGAACAAGGTGCGACCGGCAAAGGATTGGCGCGCCGGGCGTGGCCGGTCCAGCGGAAGGCCGTGCAGGACCGGCAGCCCGGCCAACTGCTTGGTCCAGTACGCCAGTCCACCGGCTTGGGCCTGCTGCGCCAGTTCGAGGCGTTGCCACGCGGCATAGTCGGCGTACTGAATCGGCAACGGGGGCAGCGCAGCCGGTTCGCCACGCCGATGTGCGGTGTAGCTGGCGAGGCATTCGCGTACCAGCACCTCGTTGGACCAGCCGTCGGAAGCGATGTGGTGCAGGGTCAGCAACAAGGCGTGGTCCTCGCTGCCCAGGCGGACCAACGTGCAGCGCAACGAAGGATCGCGCTCCAGGTCGAAGCCGCGCCGCGCCTGCCCACGTGCCAGCGAGGCCAGCTCGCGTTCGCGCTCCGCGGCGGCTAGCGCCGTCAGATCGACACGCTCGATGCGCAGCGGACGTGCAGCGTGTACGACCTGTACGGCGCCATCGTCGACGGCATGGTAGGTCGTGCGCAGTATTTCGTGGCGCTCGACCACGCTGTCCAGCGCCGTCTGCAGCGCGACCGGATCGAGCGCACCACGCAAGCGCAGCTGCATCGGCATGTTGTACTGGGCGCTGTCGCCTTCCAGACGATCGATGAACCACAACCGCTGCTGTGCGTAGGACAGCGGCAGCGGCTGCGAGCGGTCGGCCCCGGGGATCGTCTCGGCGGCTGTCTCCGGAATCGCCTCCAGCGCCGCCGCGAGGGCCTGCAGGGTCGGGTGTTCGAACAACATGCGCACAGGCACCCGCCGTCGCAGCAGCTTGCTGGCTTCGCCGACCACGCGCATCGCCATTAGCGAATGACCGCCCAGCTCGAAGAAATGGGCGCCGCGACCGATCGGTGCGAGTCCGAGGACACGCTCCCAGATCGCCGCCAGCTCTCGTTCTATGGGTGTCTCCGGCGCTGCCGAGTCGTCCCGGGAGCGTTCCGGCGCCGGCAGGCGTTTGCGGTCGAGCTTGCCGTTGGCTGTCAGCGGCAGGCTCTCCAAGGGTACGTAGACCGACGGCTGCATGTACGTCGGCAAGCGCGACGTGGCCACCGCGCGAAGCGCCTCCTCCCAGCCCTCGCCCGAGACACCGCTTACCCAGGCCACCAGGCGTGCCGTAGCACCCTCCCCGTGCACCCCCACCGATATCTCGCGCACCTGCTCCCGCAGCACCGCCTCGATCTCGCCCGGCTCGATCCGGTAACCGCGCAGCTTTACCTGCCCGTCCATCCGGCCCAGGAATTCCAGCGCCCCGTCCGCTCGCCAGCGTACCCGGTCGCCGCTGCGATACATTCGCCCACCCGCCTCGAACGGATCCTCCAGGAACCGCTCTGCCGTGCGTGCCGCATCGTTCAAGTAGCCGCGCGCCACGCCCGCACCGCCGATGTACAACTCGCCCGGCACCCCACGCGGCAACAACTGACCCGACGGCC
>NZ_QVIF02000011.1:0-186899 GCF_009835065.2 Xanthomonas sp. LMG 8993
TGCGCCGATGGTAGTGTGGCTCAAGCCATGCGAGAGTAGGTCATCGCCAGGGGCTTTACCCGAAACCCTCAGTCCAACAGGACTGAGGGTTTCTTTTTGTGCGAAATTTAGCCAAAGCCAAAGCCAAAGCCAAAGCCGAAGCCAGAGCTAAAGCCAGAGCCAGAGCCAGAGGCAGAGCTGAAGCCGAGTAGCGCCAGGGCAATCAAACACTCGGACGCTCCAGGCGCAATCGAGCATCGTAACGAGGCTGGGGCGACGAGCTGGATTTACTGCCGTTGGTCACCATATTGAATCGGTGTCGGTGCACCGCCGGCCTGGCCAATTGGAGACCTGCATGCCCGAGCTGCCCGAAGTCGAAACCACCTTGCGTGGACTGGCTCCGCATCTGGTTGGCCAACGCATCCATGGCGTCATCCTGCGACGCCCCGACCTGCGCTGGCCCATTCCCGAGCAGATCGAGCGCTTGTTGCCCGGTGCGACCATCACCGATGTGCGTCGCCGGGCCAAATACCTGTTGATCGATACAGATGCCGGCGGCAGCGCGCTGCTGCATCTTGGAATGTCCGGAAGCCTGCGCGTCTTACCCGGCGATACCCCGCCGCGGGCGCACGATCACGTGGATATCAGCCTGGAAAATGGCCGTGTCCTGCGCTTCAACGATCCGCGTCGGTTTGGTTGCCTGTTGTGGCAGAGCGATGCACACGTGCACGATCTGCTGGCGGCACTCGGCCCGGAACCCTTATCGGATGCATTTACTGGCGATTATCTGCATGCATTGGCGCATGGCCGGCGCGCGGCAGTGAAAACCTTTCTGATGGATCAGGCGGTCGTCGTCGGCGTGGGGAATATCTATGCGGCAGAAAGCCTGCATCGCGCCGGAATCAGCCCATTACGCGAAGCGGGCAAAGTGTCGTTGGACCGTTACCGGCGTCTGGCCACGGCAGTGAAAGACATCCTCGGTTACGCCATCCAGCGTGGCGGAACCACGCTGCGCGATTTCATCAGCCCGGACGGGGCGCCCGGTTACTTCGAGCAGGAACTCACGGTGTATGGGCGCGAGGGTGAAACCTGCAAGCAGTGTGGACGTGTGTTGAAACACGCCACGATCGGGCAACGTGCGACGGTGTGGTGCAGCAGTTGCCAACGTTGAACGCCGGACAGGTGACCCACGCTGATCGAAACACCAGCCTCCAGTTCTGGATCAGTGACGACCGCTGGCCGTTAGCCCTCGGATAACAGCAAACGGGACCTTGGAGCCACAGTGGCCGATTGCTTGATGGTGCGTTGCCGTGCATCGCGCCACAATCGTGACGTCCTGCGATTGGAGCCGTCCATGCCTGCCTCACTGCGCTACTTAACGCCAATCATGTTTGTGGGTACATCAGCGTTGCCGCTGGCAACAGGCGCATGCGCGGATGAGCTTATGTCCAGCACCAAACCCGCAGTTGAGCGCATCCAGTTGCACAACGGGGTTGTTGAACTCAGTGCCACGCCCGCGTTCGGTGGGCGCGTGCTGTCCTTCAATTTGCGTGGACACCCCAACGTGTTGAAGACCGGCGAGGCGGTTGATCAGCAGCCCGCGCCAGAAGTGTCCGCGACTGCAGGCGATATCCCGTACCTCGGCCACGATGTCTGGGTAGGGCCGCAGAGTCAGTGGTGGGTGCATCAACAGGTCAACCCGACACGTAAGGCGGCCACCGCAGTTTGGCCACCGGATCCGTATCTGTCGTTGGCAACCACACGTGCAGTCACGCGTAGTGACGATCAACTGATCCTGGAAGGCGTGCCCAGTCCGGTCACCGGCGTGCAGCTACGCAAGCGGGTGACTCTTGCATCCACGCGTGCCGATACCGTGGAGGTAGAAGCAATCGCTCGGAATATTCGCAAGGAGTCGATCACCTGGGATCTGTGGTTCAACACGCGGGTCGCGGCGGGCACGCGTGTATTCGTACCGGTTGCCGACGCGGCAGACATTCGCCTCCAGCCGCCGACCGAGGCCGGTACGGTTGCGCCGGCCTACCGGCATCACGGCGGCGTGTTTGCATTGCGTGCCGATGCACGTCAGGACGGGCTGATTCAGCGTGGCAAGGTGTTGTTGCAGCCTTCGGCAGGCTGGATGGCAGGCTTTGCGGGCGACCAGGTGCTGGTGATCCGCTTTGCGCACCAGCCGCTGTCCGCGATCCATCCGGAGCAAGGGCAGGTGGAGCTGTATCTGGACGCGCCGCCGCAGCATCCCGAGCGCGGGCTGCTGGAAATGGAAGTGCACGCGCCGTACCGGCGGCTGGCGCCGGACGAGCGCATGCAGGCGAACGAGCAATGGACCTTGCTGCGCTACACCGGACCCGACGTGCAGCAGGCGCAACATCAGTTCCTGTGCAGCAAGGCGCAGGAGCTGCAGCTGACCAATGCGTGCGCGCCTTCGTCTGCCGCGCCCTGACCTCCGCATTCACCTCCGTGCCGAGCTGTGGCTATGATGGCGGCCATTCCCTGAGCAGACCGATGCGCATGCAACGACGCCACTTCCTGAAGAATGCCGCCGCCGCATTGGCCGCGCTCGGTTTGCCGGCGCTGCCGCAGTGGGCGTTGGCGGCCAAGGCCGTTGGTCTGCGTCGCCTGGGGCAGCCGCAGCCATTCGACTATGGCTGGCTCAAGGGGCAGGCGCGTGCGTTGGCCACGGCGCCTTACAAGAGCCATAAGCAGCTGCTTCCGGGGTCGTTGGAGGCGTTGAACTGGGATCAATACCAGTCGATCCGCTACCGCCAGGACCATGCGCTATGGGCGGACGGCAACGGCAAGTTCCAGGCGAAGTTCTTTCATCTGGGGCTGTATTTCCACACCCCCGTGCATATCTACGACATCGTCGATGGAAAGGCGCAGCAACTTGCCTACGACCCGGCGGCGTTCGATTACGGCAGCAGCGGGCTGGGCGGCAAGCAGTTGCCCAAGGACCTGGGCTTTGCCGGGTTCCGTCTCAATACGCGCAAGGACACCGATCGCGATTTCTCGGCCTTCCTGGGCGCGAGCTATTTCCGTGCGGTCGGCAAGGAAGGCCAGTACGGGCAGTCGGCGCGCGGGCTGGCGATCGACACCGGTACCGGTGGGCCGGAGGAGTTCCCGGACTTCATTGCCTATTACCTGGAGCAGCCGGCCGACGATTCGAACACCGTGGTGGTGTACGGGCTGCTGGATTCGCCCAGCGTTGCCGGTGCGTATCGCTTCGCCATCACCAATGGCGAAGTGCTGGTGATGGAGATCGACAGCGCGCTCTACCCGCGCAAGACCATCGAACGGCTGGGCATCGGCCCGTGCACCAGCATGTACCAGGTCGGCGAAAACGATCGCCGCATGGACTGGGACTGGCGGCCGGAAATCCACGACACCGATGGCCTGGCGATGTGGACCGGCGGTGGCGAGTGGATCTGGCGGCCGCTGTGCAACCCGCTGCAGCTGCGCTTCAACATGTTCGTCGATGAGAATCCGCGCGGATTCGGCCTGCTGCAGCGCGATCGCAACTTCGACCATTACCAGGACGACGGCGTGTTCTACGAGAAGCGCCCCTGCCTGTGGGTGGAACCCAAGAACGGCTGGGGCAAGGGCTCGGTGCAGCTGGTCGAGATTCCGACCGTGGACGAGACCTTCGACAACATCGTGGCGTTCTGGAATCCGCAGGACAAGCCGCAGCCGGGGCAAGAGTTGCTGATGGGGTACCGGTTGTATTGGGGTGCGCATCCGCCGGCCAGCTCGCCGCTGGCGCATTGCGTGGCCACGCGCACCGGCCTGGGCGGCATCGTCGGGCAGAAGCGCAGCCATTTCTCGTGGCGGTTTGCGGTGGATTTTGCCGGGGGCGAACTGGCGGCGTTGGCCAAGGACCCCAAAGCCAAGGTCGAGGCCATCCTCCAGGTGTCGCGTGGCAGCACCGAGATCGTGTCGGCGCGTCCGCTGCATGAGCTCAAGGGCTACCGGGCGATGTTCGACCTGGTGCCGCCGGATGACAGCACCCGGCAGATCGATATCCGCCTGTTCCTGCGCGCCAACGGCAAGCCGCTGACCGAAACCTGGCTGTACCAGTGGACGCCGCCGCCGGCGAGCGAGCGCAAGGTCTACTAGCGCACAGGGACGTCGCGCGACCGATAAGGTGGGCGACTGTCACGCAGGTGCGGATGGCGCAGTGACGACAGGCCGCCGATTTCGAATGGCGACCGCGGCTGCGTTACAGCCGCAAAGTCGCGGATGCGTCGCCCAGGCGCCGCGGACTCAGGCCGACGTCGAGCTGTTGACCAACTGCATGCGCGCACGCGGACGCACGCAGGCCAGGTCCACCCGGAAGCAGGTGCCGTCCTTGCCGCTGAGGATGCGCAGTTCGCCCTGATGGGCCCGGGCGATCTGGGCGGCCATGTGCAGGCCCAGATCCACTTCGGGCAAGGCGCGTCCGCCAGTGTGCACGTGGGTGGAGGCCTGCAGCACGTCGAGCCGGCGCGGATCGATCCCGTCCAGATTGCAGACCTCGATGCGCAGGCGGCCCTGCTCGGTGACCGCGACCGCCTTGATCAGCGAACTTTGTTGCCCCTGCACCACGGCGTTGATCATCAGGCTGCCGAACATCTGTGCCAGGCGCACCGCATCGCCATGCACCGGCTCGTCGATGGCCACATGCGTGGACAACACCTGGTTCGGATACGCGGCGCGGGTTTCGTCGACGACCTGCGACAAGGCATCGAGCAGATCGCTGCCGTTGCCGTAGTCCAGTTGCAGCCAGTCGCGTTCGATACCGCGCGCGAAATCGTTGGCGAAGTCGATCAGTTCTTCCATGCGCCGCAGGCTGCGCTGCATCGACCGGATCGCGCCGCCCTGGCGCTGGTTGAGCGGGTCGATCGCCAGCATGTCCACCACCGCATGCATGGACTGCAGTGGGTTACGTAGATCGTGGCCAAGGATGCCGATGAATTCTTCGCGCAGGCGCGCGGAGGCGCCGATACGCCCCAGTTCGCTGCGTGCGCGCCGCGATTCCTGCGCGCTCTCTTCGGCGCGCTGCTCGGCCTGGATCTGCGCTGCCAGCAGTTGCGCCAGCAGCTCGACCTTTTCCACCATCGGCGCATCCATGACGCGCGGCAGCGGGTCCAGCGCGCACAAGGTGCCGAACACGCTGCCGTCGTCGAATTTGATCGGCACCGACACATAGCTCTCGAAGCCATACAGCCGCGGCGTGGGGTGGTCGCGGAAGACGGGGTGCTCGGAGGCATGGCCGAACCACAAGGCGTTGCCCTGGGTACGCACGCTGTCGCAGAAGGTGGTGACCAGGGGCAGCTCGTCGCCGGGCGCCAGGCCGAACGACAGCTCGTCGCGGACCTGGCAGGTGATCCAGCGCGTATCGGTCACGCGCGCAACAGCCGCGAACCCCATGCCGGTCAGACGGGTGAGAATGGTCAGGACATCCGGGACCGACGATAGCCGGCCAACACGCGCGATATCTGCGCGTAACTCGGGAGGAAGCGGACCCATGAATTGCCTCCCGACAAGTGGATGGTCGCCAGTTTACAGGACTGCGGTTGCGCCTGGTTGCGCGTGGATCGCTGCAACGGCACGGCAACGATACGCCTGTTGATGTGTAGCGGAAATACAGCGGCGATCGAATGCCTGCAGGGGTTTAGCGGCGCATCACACGTGCATACCGGGGCAATGCGTCGATAGCGTTTCGGCTGAATTCTTCAGCCCGTCCCCGTGCCGGTTTCCCTGTCCGACGAGCCCGCAGGCGGCAGCGGCAACGCGATCTGCAGCGGGTCGATGCGGCCTTCGCCACGCATGATCTTCTTGAACTCGGCGCGGCTGACCGACACGTAGCGCTCGTTGCCGCCGATCTCCACCTGCGGGCCGTCCTGCACGGCGTGGCCTTGCGCATCCACGCGTACGGTCATGGTGGCCTTGCTGCCGCTGTGGCAGATGGTCTTGATCTCCTCCAGCTCGTCGGCCCAGGCCAGCAGGAACTGGCTGCCCTCGAACAGCTCGCCGCGGAAGTCGGTGCGCAGGCCGTAGCACAGCACCGGAATGCGCAGGCGGTCGACCACCTCGCTCAACTGCCAGACCTGGCCACGGTTGAGGAACTGCGCCTCGTCCACCAGCACGCAATGCAGCGCGCCTTCGGCCTGGATGTCGCGTTCGATCAGTTGCTGCAACTCGGTGCCGCGATCGAAGGTGCGCCCGTCCGCGCGCAGGCCGATCCGCGAGGCCACCACGCCGCTGCCGGCGCGGTGATCGAGCTTGGGCGTGAGGATCAAGGTGCGCATGCCGCGTTCGCGGTAGTTGTGCGCCGACTGCAGCAAGGTGGTGGTCTTGCCGGCATTCATTGCCGAGTAGTAGAAGTAGAGCTTGGCCATTGGTGGATTTTACCGGGCCGGGCGGCCGGCGGTGACGGCCATCTGCATGAACCGGTGGCGCAGGCCTGCCCGGCGCGGCGCCGTTACAATGGCCTGCTCTGTTGGAAGCCTCTATGCACGGTCTCAATCCCCCGCAAAGCGCCGCAGTGTTGCACTGCGAAGGTCCCTTGTTGGTGCTGGCCGGTGCCGGCAGCGGCAAGACGCGCGTGATCGTGGAGAAGATCGCGCACCTGATCGCCACCGGCCGCTATCCGGCCAAGCGCATCGCCGCGATCACCTTCACCAACAAGTCGGCCAAGGAGATGCGCGAGCGTGTGGCCAAGCGCATCCGTGGCGATGGCGCCGATGGCCTGACCATCTGTACCTTCCACGCGCTGGGGCTGAAGTTCCTGCAGATCGAGCACGCCGCTGCCGGCTTGAAGCGCGGCTTTTCGATCTTCGATTCCGACGATGCCGCCGCCCAGATCAAGGACCTGATGCACGGCGCCAAGCCCGATGCGATCGAAGATGCCAAGAACCTGATCTCGCGCGCCAAGAACGCCGGCCTGTCACCCGAACAGGCGATGGCGGCGGCACGCAGCAACCGCGAAAAGGAAGCCGCCAGCCTGTACGAGCGCTACCAGGCGCGGCTGACCACCTTCAACGCAGTGGACTTCGACGACCTGATCCGCCTGCCGGTGCAGATCCTGGAGGCCAACGAAGAGATCGTGATGGGCTGGCGCGAGCGCATCGGCTACCTGCTGGTGGACGAGTGCCAGGACACCAACGATGCGCAGTACCGGCTGCTGAAAATGCTGGCCGGGCCGCGCGGCAACTTCACCTGCGTGGGCGACGACGATCAGAGCATCTACGCCTGGCGCGGTGCCAATCCGGAAAACCTGCAGCAGATGGGGCGCGATTATCCGGCGCTGGAAATCATCAAGCTGGAACAGAATTACCGCTGCTCCAACCGCGTGCTGCGTGCGGCCAATGCCTTGATCGCGCACAACCCGCACGAGCATTTGAAGACCTTGTGGAGCGATCAGGCCGACGGCGAGCGCATCCGCGTGTGGGAATGCCGCGACAGCGAGCACGAAGCGGAAAAGGTCGCCGCCGAGATCTCGTTCCTCGGCACCGCCAAGCAGGTGCCGTGGAGCGATTTCTGCATCCTGTTTCGCGGCAATTTCCAATCGCGGCCGTTGGAAAAGGCGCTGCAGCTGCTGCGCGTGCCGTATCACCTGACCGGCGGCACTGCGTTTCTGGAGCGGCAGGAAGTCAAGGACGTGCTGTCGTGGTTGCGGCTGATCGTCAACCCCGAAGATGACGCGGCGTTTTTGCGCGCGGTGCAGTCGCCCAAGCGCGAGGTCGGTGCGACCTCGCTGGCGCGGCTGGCCGAGCTTGCCAGTGCGAAGTCGGTGCCGATGTCGCGCGCGGCCGAGTCGATGGGCGCGCTGCAGCACCTGCCGCCGCGTGCGGCCAATGGCCTGAGTGCGTTCACCGATATCCTGCGCGATATGCGCGAGCATTCGGCCAGGCTGCCGGCGGGGGAACTGGTGCGCATGCTGGCCGACAAATCCGGCCTGCTCAACGACCTGCGCAATCAGTCCAAGGACGAAACCGGCTTCCAGCGGCGCAAGCGCAATCTGGACGAGCTGGCCGAGTGGTTCGAAGGCGGGCCGCGTGGTGCAAGTGCCAGCGATCTGGCCGCGCAGCTGGCGTTGTTGTCGCGCAACGACAAGGACGATGGCGGCAACCAGGTACGCATGATGACCATGCACGCGTCCAAGGGCCTGGAATTCCGTTACGTGTTCATCGTCGGCTGCGAGGACGGCGTGCTGCCGCATGAAGTGAGCCTGGAAGAAGGCAACCTGCAGGAAGAGCGCCGGCTGCTGTATGTGGGCATCACCCGGGCCAAGGAGCAGCTGTGGATGAGCCACAGCAAATTGACGCGCAAGTTCGGCGAGCATGTGCGGCTCAAGCCCAGCCGCTTCTTCGACGAGATCCCGGCCGAAGAATTGCAGCGCGATGGTGCCGACCCAGTGGCCGATGCCGAGCGCAAGAAAGAGCGCGCCAGTGCGGGCTTGGCGGCGATCCAGGCGTTGTTCGACTAGCGGTTGTTGCGTACCGCGCAGGCTTGCCAGCGACACGCCTGCACGGCAGTCTGGTTTGCCCTGATGCTGGAGTGCGCCGTGACTGACGTGATCGAAACCCCGCGTTTGCGCCTGCGGACATTGGATCCCGAGCGCGATGCCGACGCAGTGCTGACGCTGGTCAACGACCCCGGCTTCATCGCCGGCATCAACGACCGCGGTGTGCGCACCCGCGAGCAGGCGCGTGATCATCTGCGTGAGTGGGCGCAGGCGCACCAGGAAAAATACGGCTTTGCGCACTGGGCGGTGGAGACGCGCGCGGAAGGGGCGTTTGCCGGCACATTGGGGTTGTTGTGCCGCGATACCTTGCCGATGCCGCATATCGGCTTTGCGCTGCTGCCCGAGCACCGCGGCAAGGGCTATGTCAGCGAGGCCGGGCGCGCGGTGCTGGACCATGCGCGTGATGTGCTGGGGTTGCCGCAGTTGTGCGCGATCGTGTCGCCGGACAATGCCGATTCGATTCGCGCGCTGGAAAAACTTGGGTTGCAGCGGCAAGGCCTGCGCGTGTTGAGCCAGGAGGACCATCCGGTGCTGTATTACACGATCGCGCTCGCTCCGGCCGACATGGACAGCCGGGCAGGCCTGCGGCACCCTGGCGGCGACTCTCACCGCTGAACGCGGCCGACACAACGCAGCAAACAGTCGTCAGCGTGGCGGGCACGGCGCGCAGGCACTTCGGTAGACGAACGGCGCAGCGACTCCGCACCGCACCTGCCTGGCGATAAGCGCCGTCGTTGTGTCCGTCGCCCCAACAAGGACACTTGCATGCCATTGCTGGTCAACGCCTATTCCACACTGCGCGAGCCGTTGTGGCCGGATTTCCTGCCGCGCGTCGCCGTGCAGCACCGCGACCACGCCGATCCGGAATTGGCCACGCATCTGCATGGTTTCGTCGGCTACGTGAGTCAGGCCGGCGACGGCCAGATGACTCAGCCGCGCTATCACCTGATGCGGCATGTGCAGCGGGTGCGCCAGCACTTCACCTTCGAGGTCGACGATGCGGCTTTCGGGGAATTGGCGCAATGGGCCGAGCAGGCCAATGCGGTGTGTTTTCTGGCCGATGGCAGCGTGCGCGACCCGCAGGGGCGGGTGCTGATCAGCCAGGGCGAGCCGGCGATCGATGAGCAGGCGCAGGTGCCGTATCCGCCGGATGCCTTGCAGCGGCGTGCGCAGCAACTCGCGCAGCTGACCGCGCAAGGCATTCGCGTGCCACCCAGCCTGCCGCCGGTGCCTGGCGAGGCCGAAGCACGGGTGCGCGATGCGGAGGCGGTGACGCAGCGCATGCTGGCGTTGTTTGCGGTGGCCTTGCGTGCGGAGATGCTGGCCGCCGGCGATGCGCCACCGGCGTTGGAAGCGATGGACACCCGCCTGCCCGGTGTGGCGGCGGCACTGTCGCCGCAGGAGCGCGCCTTTTTTGCCCAGCCTGCGCCGGAGCCCCAGCAGCTCGCCAACTTCGGCTGGCGCTACGAGAGCCTGGCCGTGCTGCAGTGGGCCCTGGGGCTGGCCGAGGCGCTGCCGGAGCCGACCGACCTGTGCGATGTGCCCCTGGCGGCCCAGCGCGCGCTGGAGCATGCCGAAGCCGCGACGCGGCCGTCGCTGACGCTACGGCCGGTGCCCGAGCTGCTGGATGCGCTGGACCGGCACTTGCGCCTGCATTGGGCGGTGCGCCAGGCCGGCCAGAGCGAGCAACCGCCACCGGCCGGCATCGTGCCGGGCGTGGTCTACGAGCGTCACTACACCCTCAACTGGCTGCTGCACTTCGAAGACGCCGACTGGGATGAGGTGGATACGCCGACGTAAGCGGGCCGGCCGCACGCTGCGCCGTCACTGCGCGGCCTGCGCGTCGTCTGGCGGTCTGGCTGGTCGTTGCGTGCTTTGCGCCCCGCGCAGGGGTCGATGTGAAGCGGGCATCTCCAGGTGCGGACCGTCGCGCTAGGCGCCAGCCGCCTCCAGGCGCGCCTGCACGGCGGCCAGCGCATCCTGCAGCTCGGCGACGGTGGCTTCCAGCGTTTGTACGCGCGCTTCCAGCTCGCTGCTGTCGGCACTGCTGCGGGGGCCTGGCGCAGCGCGTGCCGCCGCGGCCTGCAGTGCGTCCAGATCCAGCTCGCCGCTGAGCAGATGCATGTAGCGGTCCTCGCGCTGGCCGCTGGCACGCGGCAGTTGCACCGCCAGGCCGCGCTGGATGAGCCGGTCCAGATGGTGGCGTACGTCGTCGGCATCGTTGAAGCGCGCCAGCCGCTCGCTACGCGCGAACAGCTCGCCCAGCGTCTGCGGGCCGCGCAGCAGCAACAGGCCGATCAGGGCCACCTGCTGGCGGGTCAGGTCCAGCACGCTGCCCAGCCGGTGTTCGTAACGCTCGGCGCGCGAGGAGAACTGCTGGCGGACCAGCCCCAGGGTTTCGAGTTGACGCAGGGCGTGATGCACCACGCCTGTCTGCAGGTTCAGCACCGGCTCGCGTGCGGTCTTCTGGTTGGCGGCCACCTGCGCGGCATTGACCGTGAGCGGATACGCATCCGGCGTGGTCGCCTCTTTTTCGATCAGGCAGCCGAGCACGCGGGCCTGGGCGGTATCGAGGACGGGCGGGGAAGGTGCATCTGTCATGGGGCGACTCCGGGGCAATCAGCGCACAAGCATATGCCGATCCTGTATCGGCGTTCTTCAGGCCGCGATCCCATGCAGGGCAGCCAGAGCGGCAACGGGATCGAAGCGGCCGTCAGTCGTTGAAGGCGCATGAAGCACGCGTGCAACGCCAGCAAATCCCACGGTGACCACGTCGCCGTGCGTGCGCACGTGCCGCTGCCCGCAGCACTGCTGTCGGCCAGAGCGGGCGGCGCGGCGCGAACCCGCTAAAATCGCGGTCTTCATTGCCGCTCCTGTCCTGGTGGATGCCATGCGCCCCTCGCTTTACGCCCCGTTGTCCCTGCTCGCCTGCACTGCGCTGGCCCTGAGCGCCTGCAAACCCGGCGACAAGGAGCTGGCGCAGCGCGCGCAGGACGCCGCCGTGTCCGCCAATGCGGCCGCCGGCGCCGCCGCAGCCAAGACCGCCACGCCGCCCGCAGCCGCCACCGTGCCGGCCGGCGACGACAACCTCAACGCAGTGTTGTGGATGCAGCGCTCGGAGGAATACCGCGCCGTGGCCGAGCAGACCTACCGCGCCGCTGCCGACAAGCTGGACGCTGCGCTGAAGCAGCCCAACTGGGACGCGCTGGTGCCCGAGGAACGCGGCAATGCCGCCACCGGGCTGAAGCCGGCGGTGGTGCTGGACGTGGACGAGACGGTGCTGGACAACTCGCCGTACCAGGCGCGCCTGCTGCGCGACGGCAAGGAATACGACGAGCTGAGTTGGGACCAGTGGGTGGCCGAGAAGAAGGCCAAGCCGATCCCGGGCGTGGTGGATTTCGCCAAGGCCGCCAACGCTCGCGGCATCACCCTGGTCTACATCTCCAACCGCGCCGTGCACCTGAAGGACGCCACGCTTGCCAACCTGCGCAGCGTCGGGCTGCCGGTGGCCGATGACAGCGTGTTTCTGGGCCTTGGCACCGTGGTCCAGGGCTGCGAGCAGAACGGCAGCGAGAAGAACTGCCGGCGCCAGTTGGCCGGCCAGAAATACCGCGTGCTGATGCAGTTCGGCGACCAGTTGGGCGACTTCGTGCAGGTCACCGCCAACACCGGCCAGGCGCGTGGCGCGCTGCTGCAGCAGTACCACGACTGGTTCGGCGAGCGCTGGTGGATGCTGCCCAACCCCAGCTACGGCGGCTGGGAGCCGGCGCAGTTCAACAACGATTACGCCCAGCCCTGGCAGCAGCGCCACGATGCCAAGCGCGCCGCGCTGGAGGTGGCCCGATGAGCCGCGCCCCGTTGCCGCTGGCCGCGCACGAGCGGCTGATCTTCGCGCTGGATGTGCCCGGCCACGACGAGGCGATCGCCTGGGTCGACCGCCTGGGCGAGTCGGTGTCCTTCTACAAGATCGGCATGGAACTGCTGGCCTCCGGCGAGTATTTCCAGGTACTCGACGCCCTGGCCAGGCGCGACAAGCGCGTGTTCGTGGACCTGAAGTTCTTCGACATCCCGGCCACCGTGGCCGGCACCATCCGCCGCCTTGCGCAGTGGCCGGTGAGCTATTGCACCGTGCACGGCTGGCACGCCGGCATGCTGCAGGCCGCCGCCGAGGCCAACCACGGCGACATGCGCCTGCTGGCGGTGACCGTGCTGACCTCGATGGGCCGGCCGGACCTGGCGGCGATGGGCATCGACCGCGAACCGGTGGAGGTGGTGGTGGAGCGCGCGCTGGCCGCGCAGGCCGCCGGCATCGACGGGGTGATCGCCTCCGGCCAGGAGGCCGGCCCGATCCGTAGCGCCACCGGCGCGGGGTTTTCAATCGTCTGCCCCGGCATCCGCCCAGGCGGCCCGGTCGGCGACGATCAGCAACGCACCGTGGGTGTGGCGCAGGCCTTCCACGACGGCGCCGATGCCATCGTGGTCGGCCGGCCGATCCGCCTGGCGGCCCATCCGGCCGCTGCGGCGAATGCGATCCAGGCCGAGATCCAGGCAGTGCTGCGAGCGGAGCAGCACTGAAGGAGCATGGGTTGGTGCACGCTGCGCATGGTGCAAGCAAGCAAAATCAATAAGTTAAAGCGATAGAATTAAAGTGTTGCTTTAACGTTAAAGCCTGCGTACGATGCCCCTCGTCCGATGTCAGTCGGAAGCTGTGCCACTCATTGTCCACCGGGCTTGTCCCGGTTTTCGAAGGGATCGGGCCTTGTGCCCGGTCCTTTTTTTTGCCTGCCGATCGGTGCTTGCAGCGACTGCGTCGGCGGTGCCGTCGCTCAACGCGGCGCCGCTGCCTTGCAGTAGCGATCGATGAACTGCTGGTGGGTCGGCATGACGTCCACGCAGTGGCCGATGGTCTGCGCCACGCTGGCCAGGAAGCGTTCGGCGTCGTGATCGGGTACCTGGTCCACCAGCGGGTGGTAGCCCTGCGGCAGGATGCCCTGGCCGACCATCACCTGCACCCAGCTGATCTCGGCGAACATCTCCTCGGCATTGCGGTAGAAGCGCCCGCTGTCGCGGAACAGGTCCAGCGTGGTCTGCAGTTCCGGGGTGATCGGCATCGTGCGGCAGTGGCGCCAGAACGCGCTGTCGTCGCGCTCGGTGGCGTGGTAGTGCAGCACCAGGAAATCGCGGATGCGGTCGAACTCGAATGCCAGCCGGTCGTTGTAGCGCTGCACCAGCACCGGGCTGATGCCCTCGCGTGGAAACAGCTCCAGCAGCCGGGAAATGCCGGCCTGGATCAGATGGATGCTGGTCGATTCCAGCGGTTCCAGGAAGCCGCTGGCCAGGCCCAGCGCCACCACATTGCGGTTCCAGAACTGCTTGCGGCGCCCGGTGGTGAAGCGCAGCGGGCGCGGGTCGGCCAACGGCTTGCCGTCCAGGTTGGCCAGTAGCGTGGCGGCGGCTTCGTCGTCGCTGATGTGCGCGCTGGAGTACACATAGCCGTTGCCGGTGCGGTGCTGCAGCGGGATGCGCCACTGCCAGCCGGCCGCGCGCGCGGTGGAGCGCGTATACGGCGTGGGCGGGCCGACGTTTTCGCTCGGCACCGCCAGGGCGCGGTCGCAGGGCAGCCAATGGGTGAAGTCGTGGTAGCCGGTGTGCAGCGCTTCTTCGATCAACAGCCCACGGAAGCCGGAGCAGTCGATGAACAGGTCGCCGCTGACGACCTGCCCTGAGGCCAGCTGCAGCGATTGCACGTGGCCGCTGTCCGCATGCAGCTGCACCTGCTCGACCAGGCCTTCGATACGGGTGACGCCGCGCTGTTCGGCGTAAGTGCGCAAGAAGCGCGCGTACTGCGTGGCATCGAAGTGATACGCGTAGGCGATATTGGCCAGCGGCGAATTGGCCGGCACATCGCCGGCCGAGGTCATGAACTTGCCGCGCACCGCGGCCACGGTGTTGAGCGTATAGGCGCCCAACGGCTGCGCCTTGCCGCGCGCGTGCTGCTTGATCCAGTACTGGTGGAACGGCAGCAGCCCAAGCGGGTGCCCAATCTGGGTGCCGAAGCCATGGATGTACGACGTGCCGGGCCGCTGCCAGTCGACGAACTCGATGCCGAGCTTGAAGCTGCCCTGGGTCTGGCGGACGAACTCGGCTTCATCGATGCCGAGCAGGTTATTGAAGGCCTTGATGTGCGGCACGGTGGCCTCGCCGACGCCGACGGTGCCGAGCTGTTCGGACTCGATCAGCTGCACCTTGAAGCCGGGGCCGAGCACGCGCGCGAACGCCGCGGCGGCCATCCAGCCGGCGGTGCCACCGCCGACGATGACGATATTGCGGAGGGGAGCGGGGATCATGCCTGTGTGTTCCTGGGCAAAGATGGCGGACGGACAAACGAACGGGGCCAGCCGGCCCCGTTCGAACTACCACACGCCCACGTCGGCGCGTGTGGCGATGGGGCCAATCAGAACTTGGCGCCGATTTCCAGCACGACACTGCGCGGCACGTAGTTGATTTCGCCACTGGTGTTGATGGCGATGTCCGGATCGAACTGCCCGTTGCTGCCGAAGCCGTTGTAGGCGTACGCGCTGTAGTTCTTGAAGTTGAAGGCGTTGAGCAGGTTCACGCGCGCGTTGAGCTTGAAGTCCCCGACCACGGTGAACTCCTTGGTGGCCTGGAAGTCCACCGTGCGGTAGCCCCAGATATCGCCACCGACCAGGAACTTGCCGCTGCCCGGCGGGGTGACACCGACCTGCTGGCAGGTCGCGCCATCGGGATCGGTGAAGCCGAAGCAGGCGATCGTGTTGATCGGCTCGGGCGTTGCCAGCACCAGCTTGGCACCGAAGGTGACGCCCCACGGACCATCGATCGAACCGGAAGCGACAAAGCGATGTGCGGCCACGGCATCGGACTTCACGAACGGATAGCCGCGGATGGTCGCCTTGTCGAAACCGTACGGCTCATCAATGTTGCGGTTCTGGCGCGCGCTGGTGTGGGTGTAGGACAGGGTCAGGCCCCAACCGGATTCCTTGGTGTACGGCTTGTCGGCCGACAGCAGGACCTGGCTGTTGCGCTGCTCCAGGCCGTTGCTGCCCAGAATAGTGTTCTGGTAACCCGGCACCGGCTCGCCCCACGGCACGTTGCCGTTCTGGAAGTAGGAGCCATCCGGATAGCGGTTGATCAGGCCCATCGCGAAGCCGTCGTAGCTCAGGATGCGCTGGAACGTCACATCGGTCAGCCAGTCGCCCACCTGGTTGGTGATGCCGATGCTGTACTGGTCGCTGTACGGCGTCTTGAGCTTGTTGTTGAACATGAACAACTCGGCGCTGCCAGCGACACCGGGAATGGTGTTGAGCTGATCGATGCCGTTGAGGTAACGCGGGTCGAACGCAACGCACGTGCGGTCTGCGCGATAGCACTGCTGGGTTGCCGGGTTTTCGAAATACACCGCGACCGGCGACAACGCCGCCTTACTGGTTTCCAGGGCCAGCTGCTCGAACAGGTTGCGGTCGTACGAACGCGCGGCACCGCCGTGCAGGATGGCGGCCTCGTCACCGAAGAAGTCGTAGGAGAAACCGAAGCGCGGAGCCCAGGCATCCTTGAAGTTCTTGCGGTTGTTGCCGGTGCTGATGTAATCGGCCACGTTGATGCCGCTGGGTAGCAGACGGTTGGCCCATGGTTGACCGGGGTTTTCCGCATCGTTGGCGTACAGCGCGTCGACGAAGGCCTGCGAGGTCACGAAGTCGGTGTAGGCCGGTGTGTCCTCGTAATCCCAGCGCACGCCGATGTTGATCATCAGCTTGTCGGTGGCGGCCCAATCGTCCTGCAGATAGATGCCGTACTGCTTGGACGGCGATACCACCGTCGCCCGCTGGCCGGGCGTGGTGTAGGGCGCAATGAAGTCGACGCGATACGGCGTGGATTCCACGCTGCCGCCGTTGACGCGGTAGCTGAACTGCGGATTCAGCGCGGCCGCGTCCTGCGAGGTCAGCTCGATGTCCTTGTAGTTCACACCCATCTTGATGGTGTGTTCGCCGTGCCACTGGAAGCTGGTGAAGGTCAGGTCGTTCTGCAGGAACCAGCCCTTCTGGCTCTTGCGCTGCGCATTCCTGCCGCCGGCCGAACCGGTGGTCAGGAAGGTGCGCTCATCGATATCGGTGGAGCCGGCACGCGGCTGGAAATATGTGTAGACGATGCCGTTGCCCAGCGTGCGCGGGGTCGGGTTGTTCTCCGAGTTTTCGGTGCCGACGATGACCTCGTTGAACCAGTTGTCTGCACTGTGCTGCCAACGCAGGTTGGTGCGCTTGTCCTTGTTGATCTTGTCGGTGGCTTGCGCGAGCGTGTTGGTGCCGCCCACGTTGGCGGTCTGGGTCTCGTCGCGATAGATCGTGCTCAGCTCGATGCGATCGCGATCGGTGGGTTCGAAATCGATCTTGCCGAAGAACAGGTCTTCTTCGAACGGCATGTTGGCCGGGCCGTACTGGCTGGCCAGATCGGAAGGCAGCTGGTTGAGGAACGCGGCTGCCTCTGCGCTCGGTTGCACGCTCTTGGGTGCGACGTTCTCCTTGCCTTCGTAGGCAACGAAGAAATGCATGCGGTCCTGGATGATCGGCCCACCCAACGCAAACCCGTATTCCTTGGTCTGCGAATCGATCTTGCCGTTGGCTTCCTCGTCGGGCCGCTTGTCGCGCAGATCCTGGTCGGTGTAGCGATAGAAGGCTTCACCGTGGAATTCGTTGGTGCCGGACTTGGTGGCCGCGGTGATCGCCGCGCCACTGATCTGGCCGTATTCGGCCTTGTAGTTGGAGGTGATGACCTTGTATTCGCCGATCGCCAGCTGCGGGAACGGGTTGCCCTGGGTGTCGCTCTGGCCGGCAACGCCGCCGCTGCGCACGTAGCTCTTCTGGCCGACGCCGTCGATATACAGATTGCCGGCGCTGGCATTGGAGGCGCCACCGCGCAGCTTGGTGTTGCCGTTGCCATCCACCTGAAACACCATGCCCGGCACGGTGTCGGCGAACTCGAGGAAGTTGCGCGTGGCCTGCGGCAATTGCTGGATCTGTCGCGCCGAAATGGTGTTGCCCACCTCGGAGGTCTTGACGTCGCGAATCATCGGCGCGCTGACCGTCACCGTGTCCAGTGTGGTCGCGTCGCCGGCGGGCGCCGCGGCCGCCTCGGTGCCGAGATCGACGGTGGCGCTGGAGGCCACCGACAGGGTCACCGTGCGGCTGGCGCCATTGGATTCGACCTTGTAGGTGCCCGGCTGCAGACCGACGATGGTGTAGTTGCCGTTGGCATTGACCGGTGCGCGTCGCACCGAGCCAGTGGCAAGGTTGGTGACGACGACCTCGCTGCCGCTCTGTGCGGAAGCGACCTGTCCGCGCAACGTGGCGTTGCTGGACTGGGCCATGGCCGGGGTGGTGGCGAACAACGAGGCAGCCAGGGCGCAGCACAACAGGCTACGTGCCGGCAGGGTGGAGACGGTGCGGTGAGTCTTCATGACTTTCCCCCTCCCAGGGGTAAAGCGCGAACCAGTGAAGTGACTGGCGCGTCGAGGTTGGTGCTTGGTGTGGATGGAACGGGTACAGCGGGCAACAAACAAACAGCAGGGACGGCAAACACAGCAAAAACGGTCGCCAACCGGAGCGTGGCGTCTGCGGCATCGCGCGCATCGCGCGTCGCGCCGCAGCAACACACCTCAATCGGGACGATGCAACAAACCTGCGGCCGGCCCCTCCCCATTGCCGTGGGGCCGATGCAGCTTAGGCAGCGGGTACGGTACCGGCGTCGAGACGCCGGATGCCGCCAACGCAGCCGTTACCAGATGATGCGTGCGCTCATGAACAAGGTCCGTGGCGGAGTGGACATCGCGCCGTACTGGTTGATGCTCACGCGCGGGTCGTATACGCCGGCACTGCCCCAGTCGATGCTGTACTGATCGTAGTTGCGGAAGTTCAGCGCATTGATCAGATCACCGCGCACCTGCACCGTCACCGCATCGGTGATGTGCATGTCCTTGGACAACGACAGGTCCAGCTGGCGGGTGCCGAAGATGTCGCCGCCGGCGATGAACTTGCCGCCGGGGGCATCCACCGAGACCACGCGGATGTTGTCCGAACTCGGGCCGCCGTACTGGTCGTAGGAGATCGCCTCGTTGCGCGGCGGCACCGTGGCCAGGGTCAGCTTGGCCGAGCCGCTGATGCCCCAGAACAGGTCGTAGATGCCGGTAAGCACCAGGCGGTGGCGCGGCACCGCATTGAGATCCAGGAACGGATAGTCGGCAATGGTGGCCGCATCGAATCCGTAGCGATCGTCGTTGCCGCGATTGCCGCGCGCACGCGAGAAGGTGTAGGCCGCGGTCAGGCCCCAGCCGCTCTCCTGCGTATAGGGCTTGTCTGCCGACAGCAGCAACTGGCCGGTCTTGGTCTCCACGCCGTTGTTGCCGATGATCAGGTTGCCGAAGCCGCGGGGTGTCTGGCCGAACGCCTGGTTGCCGTTCTGGAAGAAATCGCCGTTGGCATAGCGGTTGCCCAGGGTGAAGATGAAACCGTCCTTGCTGTGGATGTACGACAGCGTGGCCGAGGTGTTCCAGTCGCCCAGCTGGGTGCGCAGGCCCAGCGAATACTGGTCGGCATACGGCGTCTTCAGATCGTTGTTGAGCAGGTCGATTTCGCCGTTGCGCACGCGCGCATCGACCAGGTTGGCCAGGCTGTCGGGATTGCTCACATAGGTCGGATCGAAGGCGGTGCAGGTACCCGGCGCCGGGACGCAGTTGGTGGGCCCGGCAAAACGGATCGTGTACTGCGCCAGCGCGGATTTGATCTGCTCCAGGCCCATCACGTCGAACAGGTTGCGGTCGTAGCTGCGGCCGGCACCGCCGAACAGCACCAGCGACTCGTCGCCACGGAAGTCGTAGGAAAAGCCCAGGCGCGGTGCGAAGTTGTTGTTGTCCTGTTTGCGATTGCGGCCGTTGCTGATGTAGTCGTTGATGTCCACCCCGCCCTTGGCCAGCTGCTCGGCGTAGGTGGCGCTCACGGCCGGATCGGTGCCGGGGCCGTTCAAGGCCGCCACCACTTCCGGCGGGGTCACGTTGTCCAGGTACGAGGGAATCTTTTCGCCATCCCAGCGCACGCCGATATTCAACTGCAGCTTGTCGTTGACGTCCCAATCGTCCTGGATGTACAGGCCCAGCTGCTTGCTGGTGGTGGTCACCGACGGTGCGGCACCGGCGAACGGCAGGTTGAAGCGCACTTGGTAGGGAATGGCCGAGGTGCCCGCGCCATCGCCCACCGCGTAGTAGAACGACGGGTTGGCCGCAGAGTTTTCGCTCTGGGTCAGCTCCACTTCCTTGTACTTCACGCCCATCTTGATGACGTGGTTGCCGTGCCACTCCAGGTTGTTGAAGGTCAGGTCGTTCTGGAAGCTGGGGCCTTTCTGGCCCTTGCGCTGGATCGCCAGGCCGCTGGTGGCGCCGTCGTTGAGCAGCACGTCGTCTTCGGCGATGCCGCGCGTGTACACGCTCTGGCTGCCCACGGTATAGGCGGTGGGATTGAACAGCACGTCCTCATAGGACACGCGCGCTTCGTTGACGTAGCGCTCGCCGTAATGCTGCCAGCGCAGGTCGAAGCGCTTTTCGGTGTTGAGGTTGATCTTGGAGGCGATCGCGGTGGTCTGGCCGCCGACGCTGTCGCGGCTTTCCTCGTCGCGGTACTTGCCGGTGAGCTCGAGGCGGTCGTTCTCGCCGATGTCCCAGTCGACCTTGCCGAAATACAGGTCTTCGTTGAACGGGCGGGTGACCGAGCCGAGCCGGCTCTGCACGCCGGCGGGCAGGTCGTCGCTGAGCGCGCTGAAGCGATCGGGCACGGCCACCGGATCGGCCGAGACCTCGAAGCCCTTGCCTTCGTAGCTGAAGAAGAAATGCGCCTTGTCCTGCACGATCGGTCCGCTCAGCGCAAAGCCGTATTCGTCCTGGTGGGTCTTGCGCTTGCTGCCATCGGAGTTGGGTGCGCCGGCGCGTTCGTCGGGCTGGCGCGCGCGGAAATCGGTATTGCTGGTGCGTCCGAAGATCTCGCCGTGGAACTCATTGCCGCCAGACTTGGTCGAGGCCACGATCGCTGCCGAACCGACCTGGTCGAACTCGGCCTTGTAGTTGGAGGTGATGACCTTGTACTCGCCGATGGCCAGCTGCGGGAACGGGTTGCCCGCGCTCTGCTCCTGGCCGGACACGCCACCGAACAGGTAGCTCTTCTGGCCGACGCCGTCGATGTAGACGTTCACCGCCGAGCTGCCCTGCGCGCCGCCGCGGATCTGGCTGTTGCCGTTGGAGTTGGTCTCGAACTGCATGCCCGGCACGGTGTCGGCGAACTCCAGGAAGTTGCGCGTCAGCTGCGGCACGGTGCTGATCTGCTTCAGCGACACGTTGGTGCCCACTTCGGAGGTCTTGACCTCTTGGAGCGTGGTGGCGGTGACCTGCACCGCATCCAGCGTGGTGGCATCGCCGGCAGGCGCCGCGGCTGCGCTGCCGCCCAGGTTCAAGGTGACCGACGAGGCCACCGACAGGGTCACGGTCTGCTCGCTGCCGGGGCCGGCATCCACCTTGTAGGTGCCCGGGGGCAGGCCGACCAGCGCGTAGCTGCCGTCGGCACCGGTGGGCACGCGTCGGACGGCACCGCTGGCGACATTGGTCGCGGTCACGGTGGTGCCGGCCTGTGCTGCCGCAACCTGGCCGCGCAAGGTCGCATTGCTGGACTGGGCCATGGCCGGGGTGCTGGCCAGCAACGAGGCGGCAAGGGCGCAGCACAACAGGCTGCGCGCGGGCAGGGTGGAGACGGTGCGGTAATTCTTCATGACTTTCCCCCTCCCAGGGGTAAAGCGCGAACCAGCGGAGTGGCTGGCGCGTCGGTACTGCGTCAAGCGGGACAGCTGGCAACAACGGCAAAGGACTGCAAGCAACACACGTTCGGCAAAGCGTGGTGGCGCGTTTCAGGTGGGAGGCGCCGCCCGCGGCGCGCTGGACGCGCGCACGATCAGTTCGGGAACCATCTCGGAAAACGCGGGGGGGGCGGCATCGGAGGGCGGGGCGGGCGCATCGACCAGTTGCTGGCCCAGCAACAACTGCAATGCCCGCGCGCCCAGCCCGGCGATATCCACCCGCATGGTGGTCAGCGCCGGCAGCACGTAGCGCGCCATCGGCACGTCGTCGAAGCCGGCCAGCGCGATGTCCTGCGGCACCTTCAGCCCGGCATGGCCGAGCGCGAACAGGCAGCCCAGCGCCATCATGTCGTTGGCCGCGAACACCGCATCCGGGCGCGCGCCCTGTGCCAGCGTCTGGCCGGCGCGGTAGCCGGACTCTTCGTCGAAGTTGCCCGGCAGCACCCACGGCTGCACGTCGGCATCCAGCGCCAGCTCGTCGCGGTAGCCGCGCAGACGCTCGTGCGCATCGAAGTTGTCGGCCGGCCCGGCGATGAAGGCGATGCGGCGGTGGCCGCTGTCGCGCAGGTGCCGGGTCATCGTCCGCGCGCCGCCGTAGTTGTCCACGTTGAGCACCGGGCGCTGGCTGGCCGTGCCGGCGCAGTTGAGCAGCACTGCCGGCAGGCCGCCGGGCAGGGCGTCCTCGTGCACGCCGGAGTCGCCCAGCGAGGGCGACATCACCACCACCCCGTCCACGCGCCCGGGCAGGCGTTCCAGCGCCTTGCGCTGCGCCTGCGGGTCGCCGTGCGAGCTGGACACCAGCAGGTGGTAGCCCTGCTCGCGCGCCACCTGGTCGATGCCGCGGATCAGTTCGGAAAAGAACTCGCCATGCAGGTCAGGCAACACCACCCCGATGGTGTGGGTGCGCCGGCTGCTGAGGCTGCGCGCGGCGTGGTGCGGGATGTAATGCAGCGCGCGGGCCACCTGCAGCACGCGCTCGCGCACCGACTCGGCCACATGCTGGTGCCCATTCATGGTGCGCGAGACCGTTGCCACCGACACCTGCGCTTCGCGCGCGACGTCCTTGATGGTGACGCTACCGCCTTCGGAGCGTGGCCGACTCATGGCAAAACCTCCAGGACAACGCGGTTGCCACCGCACGCCGGGAAGGGTCGCACGGTCCGCTGGCGCAGAACGTTCGTGTCACACATGCACATGAATGACATCGGCCCCAACCGATGGCGACCTCAGAGCGAGATGGCGCGCACGCTAGCAGGAACTGCAAGCGCTTACATGATGCGCTGCACCATTGGGCCAAACGCAGGTGGCACAAGGGCTTGGCGGCATCCCCTGGACAAGTTTGTCCGGGAAGGACAACGGCAGTCAATGTCGGACACTGGGCGACAACATGCATGGAACTACGAAAATCTAACGTTTCCGTACCGTACCCGGGCGCACGGTTGTCGCGCGCCTTGCCGCCAGTGCGTTCAGACAGCAAGATGCGCCGATCGATCAGGGGAACAGCGTGCGCATGTCGCCATCTACCGTCCGCGCCGGCCGGTTCCAGTCCATCGCGTGGGTGCTGCTGGCAGCGCTGTGCCTGGGCAGCTGCCAGCGCGCCGACAAGACCGCCGCCTTGCCGGGCGCAAGCGCCGAGCCAGCCGCAGCGATGCAGTCGATGACCCTGCCCTTGCGACGCAACGACCTGGTCGCCTATGCGCGGATCCGGGTCACACCTGCGCAATACACCCAGCTGGAGGCGGCCTGGCGCAGCGGTGCCAGCCGTTGGCCGCTGACCGAGCTGCCGCTGCCCAACGAGGTCGGCAGCCTGCTCGGCACTTTGTCGGCGCCCGGCGCCGAGCGCCAGCTGCAGCAGGCCTTCGATGCACAGCTGGCCGGCCAGTCGCAGGGCATCCGCCAGGCCGCGCAGTCGCTGGGCCAGTTCGGCGTGCAATACCTGCGCAGCCGCAGCGACTACCAGCCCGAGCAACGCGCCCATTACGTGCAACTGGTCGATGCCCTGAGCGCCTGGGCGGCCACCGCGCCGCTGGCCGACCGCGCGCGTGCCAGGGCCAGCATCGCCGACCTGGTGACCGCCGCCCGCGCCACCGGCATCGGCTCGGACGCCGATCTGCAGCGCTTGGGGATGGAAGAGAGCCTGCGCCGGCTCGGGCCGTTCTGGGCCGCGGCCAAGCAGGTGCTGGAGCGTTACGGCCTGTCGCTGGACAGCAGCCTGGATGCGCTGCGCACCGGCTTGATCAGGCAGGACGGCGACCGCGCCCAGGTGCGGCTGCGCTATCCGCTGGCCGCGCACGACATCGACCTGAGCATCGGCCTGATCAAGCGCGACGGCCACTGGTACCAGCAGCAGACCCAGGACGAGGTGCAGGCGCTGCTCGGCGCTGCGCCGGCGGCGCCCGCACCCGACGCCGCTGCAACGCCTGACACCCCGGCGGCCGCGCCCGCCACGCCCGCCGCCACCGGGCAACGCCCGGCTGGGCGATAATGACCGTGATGCCAGAACAGAATCCCCTGCCGTTCCCGGACGGCCAGCCCGCCCCGCCCAGCGCTGCTGCCGATCTCGGTGCCACGGCCGCCGCCTTGCCGACCGCCGTTCCGGTTCCGCCGGACGCTGCGCCGTCGATCGCGCCCGCCGTCGCCGCTGCCCGCAGCGCCAAGCGCCCGTGGTGGGCGCGCCTGCTCGGCCGCCTGGCCGACCCCTGGCTGAGCCTGACCATCGAACCGGATCAGCCGAGCCGCTACGACGACGGCACGCCGGTGGTCTACGTGCTGGAGGACTACGGCCTGTCCAGCGCGCTGATCCTGGACAAGGCCTGCCGCGAGGCCGGGCTGCCCTCGCCACTGGTGCCGCTGCCGGGCGACCCGCTGCAGCGCAAGCGCGCCTACCTGGCGCTGTCGCGGCGCAGCAGCAGCAATTCGCTGATCCCCGAGCAGCGCGGCGGCAAGACCCATTCGGATTCGCTGGCCAAGCTGCTGCAGGCGCATCGCGTGCGCGCCGACCTGGACGTGCATCTGGTGCCGGTGTCGATCTTCGTCGGCCGCGCGCCGGACAAGCAGAGCGGCTGGTTTGCGGTGCTGTTCTCGGAAAACTGGGCGCTGGTCGGCCGCTTCCGGCGCCTGCTGGCGGTGCTGCTCAACGGCCGCACCACCATCGTGCGCTTCGCTCCGCCGATCTCGCTGCGCCAGACCATGGCCGAGGGCCTGCCGCCCGAGCGCACCCTGCGCAAGCTGCAGCGCGTGCTGCGCACCCACTTCCGGCGCATCCGCGAGGCGGTGATCGGGCCGGACCTGTCCACCCGCCGCCTGCTGGTGGACCAGGTGCTGGCCGCCGATTCGGTACGCGAAGCCATCGCCACCCAGGCCAAGCGCGACAACTCCAAGCCGGTCGATGCCTGGCGCAAGGCGCATGCCTACGCCTGGGAGATCGCCGCCGACTATTCCAGCCCGGTGGTGCGCTCGGCCAGCTTCCTGCTGACCCACGTGTGGAACCGCATCTACGCCGGCGTGCTGGTGCATCACCTGGACAAGCTCAAGCAGGCCGCGCCCGGGCACGAGGTGGTCTACGTGCCCAGCCACCGCAGCCACATGGATTACCTGCTGCTGAGCTACCTGCTGTACGAACGCGGCATCGTGCCGCCGCACATCGTGGCCGGCATCAACCTCAACCTGCCGGTGGTCGGCACGCTGCTGCGCAAGGGCGGCGCGTTCTTCATCCGCCGCTCGATCAAGGGCAATGCGCTGTATTCGGCGGTGCTTAGCGAGTACGTCGCCCAGCTGGTGGCCGGCGGTTACTCGATCGAATACTTCGTCGAAGGCGGGCGCTCGCGCACCGGGCGTCTGCTGCAGCCCAAGGGCGGCATGATCGCGATGACGCTGCGCGCCTACCTGCGCCAGCCGCGCAAGCCGGTGCTGTTCCAGCCGGTCTACATCGGCTACGAGAAGCTGATGGAAGGCAACAGCTACCTGGACGAGCTCACCGGTCGGCCCAAGGAGAAGGAATCCATCTGGGGCCTGCTGTGGTCCATCCCCAAGGTGCTCAAGCAAAACTACGGCCAGGTGGTGGTGAACTTCGGCGAGCCGATCGCGCTCAACGACGTGCTGGCCAAACACGCGCCCGACTGGGACGGCCAACCGCTGCCCGACGACGAAAAGCCCACCTGGCTGGCACCGGCGGTGGACACGCTGTCCACCCAGATCCAGACCCGCATCAACTGCGCCGCCGACGTCAATCCGATCAACCTGCTGGCGCTGGCGCTGCTGTCCACGCCCAAGCACGCGATGGGCGAGGCCGACCTGATCGCGCAGATCGAGCTGTGCAAGAAGCTGCTGGCGGAGATGCCGTATTCGGACCGTGTCACCGTCACCCCGCACACCCCGGCGCGCATCATCACCCACGCCGAAGAGATCAACGTGCTCACGCGCGTGTCGCATCCGCTGGGCGATGTGCTGAGCGTCAGCGGCGACACTGCGGTGTTGCTGAGCTACTTCCGCAACAACGTGCTGCACCTGTTCACCGCCTCGTCGTGGGTGGCGTGCTGTTTCCAGAACAACCGCCGCATGAGCCGTGCCGGTCTGTTGCGCCTGGGGCGCACCGTGTACCCGTTCCTGCAGGCGGAGTTGTTCCTGCCGTGGAGCGAGGACCGATTTGCCGAACGCATCGAGCAGACCATCGACATGTTCGTGCGCGAAGGCCTGCTGCTCAACGTCACCGACGACGATGGCGGCATCCTCACCCGCAATACCGGGCAGACCGACGAGGTGTTCCGCCTGCGTGCGATCGGCCATTCGCTGCAGCAGGCCTTCGAGCGCTATTACATCGCCATCTCGGTGCTGGTGAAGAACGGCCCCGGCGTGCTCGGTGCCGGCGAACTGGAAAGCCTGTGCCAGCAGGCCGCGCAGCGCCTGAGCCTGTTGTACGCCCCGGCCGCCCCGGAGTTCTTCGACAAGACCCTGTTCCGCAGCTTCATCCAGAAACTGCGCGAGCTGCGCCTGGTGTGGCCGGACGAGAACAGCAAGCTGCTGTTCGACGAGCGCCTGGATGCCTGGGCCAAGGACGCCAAGTTCATCCTTGGCCGCGAATTGCGCCATACCATCGAGCGGGTCAGCCCCGAGGCGGTCAAGCCGGACGTGGTGCTGCCGCCGGCCGAGTAAGGCGTCAGTACAAACGCCAGCGTCTCCTTGCGGCAGGTGATGCGGGCAATGGCAGCGCACCCACAAGGAAGAGCAGATGCGCACGACGCCTCCCCTTCTCCCACCGGGAGAAGGTGCCCGAAGGGCGGATGCGGGTCGGTCAGCACGCGACCCCCGGCGCTGTAGTAGGCCAGAGTCACACCAGGCGTGCTCCACCAACGCGCGCAACTTCACACAACAGTTCCGTTCGTTTCATCCGCCTCTTGCAGCAATGCCGATAGCATCGCGCCACCTTTCATCACGATCGGGTGCGTTGGATCACTGGCGTGCCCGGCAGGAGACTTCCATGCGCGCAGCCATCCACACCCAATTCGGCGACCCGGCCAAGGTGCTCGAACTCGGGCAACGGCCCACCCCGCAGCCCGGCAAGGGCCAGGTGCGCATCGCCATGCGTCGCTCGCCCATCCACAACCACGACCTGTGGACGGTGCGTGGCAATTACGGCTACAAGCCGGAGCTTCCCGCAATCGGCGGCAGCGAGGCGGCCGGCGTGATCGACGCCCTCGGCGAAGGCGTACAGGGCCTGCAGACCGGCCAGCGCGTGGTCGCCGCCGGCGTGCACGAGAGCTGGGCGGAGTTTTTCCTGGCCGACGCGTCCGGCGTGGTGCCGCTGCCCGACGCGCTGGACGACGACCGCGGTTGCCAGTTGATCGCCATGCCGCTGAGCGCGCTGATGCTGATCGAGTTCCTGCATGTCGAAAAGGGTGACTGGATTGTGCAGAACACCGCCAACGGCGCGGTCGGCAAGACCGTCGCCATGCTCGCCGCCGCGCGCGGCATCAACGTGGTCAATCTGGTGCGCCGCGACGCCGGCGTGGACGAGCTGCAGGCCCTGGGCTTTGGCAACGCGGTCTCCACCGCCCGGGAGGGCTGGCAGGACAGCGTGCGCGCGCTGGTCGGCGAGGCGCCGATCGTGCGCGCAATCGATTCTGTCGCCGGCAGCGCGGCCGGCGACCTGATGGGGCTGCTTGCCGAAGGCGGCGAGCTGATCTCATTCGGCTCGATGACCGGCGAGCCGCTGCAGATCTCCAGCGGCGATGTGATCTTCAAGCAGGCCAGCGTGCGCGGCTTCTGGGGCAGCAAGGTCATGGCCGCCACCAAGCCCGAGGACAAGCGCCGCATGATCGGCGAACTGCTCAAGGCCGCCGTCGATGGCAGCCTGGCTCTGCCGGTGGAAGCGGTATTCGATCTGGAAGATGCAGCCACGGCGGCCGCGGCAAGCGCCGAACCGGGCCGCCGTGGCAAGATCCTGCTGCGCGCAGGCTGAGGATGGCGGCTCGGGTCGTCTTACGACAGTCGGCGCCTGACGCGCAAAAGCGGTGAGGCGCTTGCACGTCCGCTGACGCGAATAAGCGCCCGGATCCGTTGCCCAGATCGGCCGAAGAGATCGACAATTCTCCAAGACCGGCATATCAAGCCCCTCTCCCCTCGGGGCGAAGCCGCACCGCTTGCGCGCCACTGGCGCGCGTGCCTTTGAGCGCCCGCGTCGCAAGACGTGGGCTGGGGCGCGCAGCGGGGTTGGGGTGAGGGTGTGGCCCAAGCGACAAACGCGACACGCCTCAGCTCAAGCCGGCGCCATGCCGACAAAACCCTGCCTGCGTCATCAACTGACTCAACTTCCTGTCACCGCGACCTTGATATCCACTGCCGCAAAGCAGACCCAGGCGGCCGCACGCACCAACCTCACGCCGGCTCGTCAGGCACCAGCTCCATTTCCAGCCGCGTGATGCAGTCCTTGAGATGCAGCTTGCGCTTCTTCAGGCGCTTCATCTGCAGCTCGTCGTCCATGTTGGCGGGCACGCGCTGGATCTCCTCGTCCAACGCGCGGTGGGCGCGTCGCAACTCGGCGATCTGCTCGGCGATCTCGGCGGGTGAGAGAGTTTCCACGGCTCCGAGCATACACAACCACGGGCCGGCCGCGTCACCTGTGCTTGCCAAGCCGCCCGGGGCTGCGACAATGCCTGCGCGCCGTTGGGGAAACGGCGGCGCGCCTCACCTCATCATTGCCGCGCGGCCACGGCCGTCGAGAAAGGAGTCTTTACGATGCGTTTGCGTTCTTCCCTGCTGGCCCTGAGCCTGCTCACCGCCGCCAACCTGGCCAGCGCCGCCGACGTCGCCAAGTACGACGGCTTTTTGTGCTGCAACCTGCGCACCGACGGCAGCTGGATCAGCGACAGTAACTACGCCGAAGACGGCAAGCGCATGCTTCCCGTAGGAACCCCGGTCAGCGTCACCGGCTTCGGCCGCAACCGCGTCAACCTCAAGATCGCCGGCGAAAAGCAGTCCATCGGCAACGATTACAGCCGCGACCTGGACAACACCGCCTTCGCCGCCCGCTATGTCGTCACCGCCGACCCCAAGCTCAAGCTGGCCACCTTCCCGCCCAAGATCCGCCAGGCCATCAATGACGGCAAGCTCACCGGCGGCATGACCCGCGAACAGGTACTGATGGCGGTCGGCTACCCGATCAGCAGCGAAAACCCGAATCTGGACGCCTCGCTGTGGCGCTACTGGCGCGACAGCTTCTCCGAGTACCAGGTGCAGTTCGGCCCCAGCGGCAAGCTGGTCAAGGTGACGGCCGATCCGCAGTTGATGAATCTGGTTTGGCTGCCGTGAATTGCCCGAGGTGGTCGCACATCGTGCGGCCATCTGCGTAGCAGGTTCATTGCCTGAGCAGGCACCTCGAACACCGGGAGACGGTAGGCTCCAGCAGCCGAGGTCTGGATCCTGGCGACACGCGATCAGAGCGCACAATCAGCGCCAGCGCTCTTCCCTGGCCACCGGCCGCCAAAGACCGAAGCTCACATGCAACGACATCCGGACCTGTATCCCAACGACGATAACGGCAACACCCTCTGGCACATTGCCCAGCAAGGCGTGGACCTGTCGAAGCCGCGCGAGATTGCGTTCTCCGTGGTCTTCCCCACGAAGGAATCGGCCTTGGAGTTCTCGGTGATGCTGCTGCGCTTCGAGCAAAAGGTGCGTTGCTGCCACTATCCGGAAAACACCGAATTTCCGATGGACGTGACGGTGTATCCGACCATGGTCCCGTCGCACAAGGCGATTTCGGCATTCGAGGAAGAGCTGGCCGTGGAGGCCAAGCCCCTGGGTGGCCTGAATGACGGCTGGGAGTTTTCCGTGGATGACAAGGACGCCTGACGCAGCCCGCGTGCGAGAGCCGGCGATGCAGTCACTGCATCGCTGAGCCCGTTGCACCCTCACCGCGTTACCGCGTTACCGCGTTACCGCGTTACCGCATCAGCGCTGCGACTGCGGTACGCGGCGCAGCTGCGACACGTCATAGCCCATGGCGGCGATGCGTTGGACAGCCTGCTGATAGTCGGCCTCGGAGACCTGCGGAGTACGCGCCATGTACCAGACGTAATCGCGCTTGCTGCGCGCCACGATGGTCTGCGCATACGCTGCATCCCGCCAGGCGATCACATATTCGGCCTTGAACGGCCAGAAGAACTGCATGCTCCACAGCGCACCATTGCCTTCCTTCGCCACCTGGCCGATCGGATGCATGGACTTGAGCGGCGCCTGGAAGCTGCCCTTGCGGTAGGTGAAGGTGGTCTGGATGCGGCCGTCCGGCCGCAGCGCATAGCGCTCCACGGCATCGTAGGCCTTGCGCTCGGGCCGGGTGGGAATGTGCGCGATGACGTACCAGTCGCCCATGAAGCGCGGCACGTCGACGCTGTCTGCGCGGGGCAGGGCGGCACGCGACTCGCTCCCACTGGCACTCCCGTAGACCGCTAGCGTCAGCAACAACAGCATTGAACCACCTCGCATGGCAACCTCCACCAGAAAAAACCCGTAGATAGGCCTACGGCGTTACTGTGCGTCCGGATGCAAGCCCATGCGATGCAGTTCCGGACTGAGTGCACGCTGGCGTGGTGTGCCAGCGGCACGACCGTAACGCTCGACATGTCATGGCGGTGTTGAAGCGCCAGGCCGACGCCTTGCGCATGCCAGGAAACGCGTGATCGCGGGAATAGTGGGCGCCGGGTCGACGATCAGCCGCAACGAGGACTACGACGCGCTTTGAAAGCGCAACGGTGACAGGACGTGTCGTTCAGCGCCGGCGGTTGAGCCATGACGCGCTGATAGCCCAGGGAGGCGGTAGCCCGACGGCATTCACCAGGGCGATACCGCGTCTTCCCCATATGGATGAATCGTCGCGATCCTTCCATCCGCGTCGTGCTCCAGCGGTGCCATCTTGATGCTGCGCAGATGCGTCTGCCCGCCCGACAAGACAGCATCGTGATAGAAAAGATACCACTGGCCGTTGAACAGGCAGATGGAGTGATGCGTGGTCCAGCCGACCACCGGTGCGAGCAGCACGCCCTGGTAGGCGAATGGCCCGTACGGGGTATCGCTGGTGGCGTAGCAGATGCGGTGGGTGTCGCCGGTGGAGTAGGACAGGTAATAGCGGCCGGCATGGTGGTGGACCCAGGGGCCTTCGAAGAAGCGGCGGGCGTGGTCGCCTGCGCGTAGCGGGGTGCCGTGTTCGTCGAGGATGATGATCTCGCGGGTGGGTTCGGCCAGTTGCGTCATGCCCTCGTGCAGGCGGGCGACGCGCGGGCCAAGTGCGGGCGCGTCGTCGCCCGGTTCCTGATGGTCCGGCGCATAGACGTTGTCGCGGTACTGCTGCAGCTGGCCGCCCCAGATGCCGCCGAAGTACAGGTAATGCGCGCCGTCGTGGTCGGCAAATACCGCCGGGTCGATCGAGTAGGTGCCGGCGATGGGTTCGGCTGCGGCGACGAACGGGCCTTGCGGGCCATCGCCGACCGCCACGCCGATCTGGAAGATGCCGTCGGCCCGCTTGGCGGGAAAATACAGATAGGTCTTGCCGTCGCGCTGCGCGGCATCCGGTGCCCACATCTGGCGCTGTGCCCACGGCACGTCGCGCACGTGCAGCACTTGCCCGAGGTCTTCCACCGGTGCACCGGGATGGGCCATGCGGAAGACGTGGTAGTCGGCCATGTCGAAGTGCGAGCCGTCGTCGCTGAAGGCAACGCCGGCATCGATGTCGTGCGAGGGATAGATGTACAAGGCGCCGTCGAACACGTGTGCGGAAGGGTCGGCGGTATAGAGGTGGGTGACCAGCGGTGCGGAAATGGCGGTGCGCGCCAGCGCCTGCAGTGCAGCGGTGTGCAGTTCATCGGACATGCGCGTACCTGTGCATGAGGTGGGAGGGAGAGGGCGTCAACTGGTGGCGAGCGCGGCGCTGCGTCGGCGCAGGCCCAGCTCGTGTTCGATGCGGGTTTCCAGCGGCTTGTCGATCTCGTACAGCGCTAGCAACGCTGTACCGAGCAGGAACGGGATGGACGCATACACGCTGATGGCCAGGCGAATGCCGTTTGTCACGGCATCGCTTTGCAGCGGCAGGGCGGCATCGTAGCCATAGAACGCCAGGATGCCGGCGACCAGCGCGCCGCCGACGCTCAGGCCGATCTTCAGGCCGCACAACATCGCCGAGAAGATGATCGCGGTGGCGCGGCGGTGGTTCTTCCATTCCGAGTAGTCGGCCACGTCGGCGATCATCGCCCACAGCAGCGGGATGGTGATGCCGTAGAAGAAGCCGTGCAGCACGTAGGAGGCGAACACCCAGGCGATCGCAGTCGGCGGATACACGTAGAACGCCAGCAGGAACAGCGTGGAGATCAGCAGCGCGCCGCCGAACACGTTGCGCTTGCCGTAGCGGTCGGCCAGCCGCTTGGAGAAGCCGATGCCCACGATCATCGCCAGGATGCCACCGGCGCTGAACACGCTGAAGGCCGAGGTGGGTGCGTCCTGCGGCCATTGCAGCGCGCTCAGGCCGGCGCCGGTCAGCATGCTGTTGATCGCAGCGATGAAGCGGTTGAAGCCGGCGTTGTCGAGGAACAGCGTCAATGCGTTCGCGTCGAGGGTGTACTTGAAGTAGTAAATGTACATCCCGCCCTTCATGGCGAGATTGATGAAGACAAGGATGGTCAGCGACAGCATTACCAGCCAGGGTCTGTTGCGGACCAGATCGGTGAGGTCCTGGCGCACGCTGCTGCGTTGTTCGCTGATCGGCAGCACGCGCTCGCGGGTGGTGAAAAAGGTGATCAGAAAGCACAGCGTGCCGACGGCGGCAAACAGCGCCATGGTGTTGCGAAAGCCCTGTGCCTTGTCGCCATTGCCCAGGATCAAGACCAGCGGCAGCAACAACACCTGGATGATGAACTGTGCAAACGTCACCGCCAGGAAGCGGTACGCCGACAAACTATTGCGCTGCTCCATGCTGCCGGTGAGCACGCCGCTCAATGCCGAGTACGGCAGGTTGTTGGCCACGTACACCAGCATCAGCAGCGTGTAGGTGGCGAAGGCGTAGGCGATCTTGCCCTGCTCGCCGAGTGCGGGTGTGTTGAACGCGGCCAGCGACAAGGCACCGAACGGCAATGCCGTCCACAGGATCCACGGGCGGAACTTGCCCCAGCGCGTGCGGGTGCGGTCGGCCAGGATGCCGATGATGGGCGTGAACACGAACGCGCCGAGCATGCCCACCACGAAGATCAGGGTGGCGGCCACACTCGCCGGGATGCGGAACACATCGGTATAGAAGAACGCCAGGAAGGTGACCAGCGTCTGGAAGATCAGGTTGGCCGCCAGGTCGCCCAGGCTGTAGCCGATCTTTTCGCGCAAGGAGAGCTGTTGTGAGCGATCGTTCATGAGGTGCGGCGGGGCTCAGGGAGTGCTGCGGAAAACGCCGCGGCGCGCGCCAGGCTGCCGGTCGCGATGGGAGGTGATCGCGACCGGCAAACACAGCACTCAAAAGGTACCGCGGATGCCGAGCATGACCGTGCGCCCGGGCTCGTACAGATCGTAGGTGGCGTTGGGCCAGGCGTAGGTGGTGCGCAGCGGCTCGTCGGTGAGGTTGGTGACGTTGAGGGTGATCTGCGGCTTGGACGGCAGCGATTCCAGCGTGTAGCTGGCAGACAGATCCAGCTGCCCGCGCGCATCGGCGTTGAGGCGCGCGTAGGGAATGCCATTCTGGTTGGCGCCGGAGATCACCATGTCGTCGTTCCAGGTGTAGGACAGGCGCACCGAGGCGGCGTCCTTTTCCCAGTACACGGTGCCGTTCCACAGGTTGGGTGCAACGCCGACCGCCACTGCCGGAATGCCTTCGCCTTCGGAGGATTGGGTGACATGGGTGTAGTTCACGCTGAAGCCCAGACCGTCGACCAGCCGGTCCAGCGGCTGCACCCAGATCGCCTCGGTGCCGCGGATGTTGAGCACGCCGTCGGCGTTGACCTGGGTCTGGACATCCACGGTGGCCGCATTCGGGCCGCCGCGCTGGTCCAGGCCGGCCTGCTGAATCGGCAGCAGGCTGTCGTAGGGCACGCCCAGGTCGTTGAAGGGGATACGCCGCACGCCGTTGACGGTGAAGCCGCTGATGCGCTTGTTGAACAACGTCAGGCCCACATAGCCTTCGCCGCCGGTGTACCACTCGCCACCGAAATCCACGTTGGTGGACAGGTACGGCGCCAGGTTCGGATTGCCCTGGGTTGCGGTCTGCGCGGAGGGGTCGCTGAAGTTGGTGTTGGGCAACATCGCGCTGGGGTCAGGCCGGGTGAGCGTGCGCGAGCTGGATAGCCGCAGCACCACGTTGTCGGCCACGTCCCAGGCGGCGTTGAACGAGGGCAGGGTCTCCTTGTAGTCCGAATCCAGCACCTGGACGCGGCGGATGCCGTTGATGGTGACCGGGCCGGTGATGGTCTGGTCGGTGGTCACGTAGCGCACGCCGGCATTGAAGCGCAGCGTGCGGTTCCACACTTCGGTTTCCGCGTTGGTTTCGATATAGAAACCCCAGTTTTTTTCGCGGATGCCGCCGGCCGAGGCACCGGTGTTGGCGGAGTTGGTCTCCGGTGCGGAATCGCGCAGCGCGTAGTAATTGGTGTCGCCCAGGAAGCGGTTGAAATCGGCGGTGATGAAGCCATCCGGGCCGGGGCGCAGATAGCCGGCCAGCGCCGCATTCGGGATTGCCGAGCCAGGGCCGCCGTTGCAGACATTGCCACCGCCACCGCGGCAGACCACCTGCTCCCAGGCGATGCTGTTGTCGAAGCCGCGGATGGTGCGCTCGGCCTGGTCGTAGGCGGCGCCGATCTTGATGTTGCGCTTGTCTTCGCCGAACTGCAGGTCGGCGCGTGCGCCCCGGGTTTCGGTCACGCGTTTTTCGTTCTGGATATTGACCCGGCCGCCGTTCCAGCCCCAGCCCAGATTGGGGTCGTTGAGATCGAGCGGGCTGCTGATCGAGGGGCGGTCGCCGCCTTCGTTGCGGTAATCGACGGTGGTGAACGGCGAGGTGACCAGGATGCTGGGCGACTCGCGCTGCAGCCAGCTGCGCGTGGCATTGGCCTGCACGTTGAGCTTGATGTCCTGGTTCTCGCCGAACAACAGCTCGGCACCCGGATTGACGCTCCAGAACTTGACCTCTTCCCGGTACGGGCGCGCTTCCAGGAAGTACTGCGCATTGGCAAACGTGGCGCTGGTGACCACGTTGTTCTGGTCCAGCTGCATGCCCAGCGGGATCATGTTGCCGTTGCGGCCGATCAGATTCATGCTGATCCGCTCGGTGGTGCGCTTGGCTTCCGAATACAGCGTGTCCAGGTAGAAATGCATGCTGTCGGACGGGCGCCATTCCAGCGACATCACCGAGGCATCGCGGTCGCGATCGCCATTCATGTAGACGCTGCGGCCCAGCCGCGGAATCAGCGCGTCGCTGATCTGGTCGATGCTCAGGCCCGGGTTGCGCGCCAGCAGCCAGGCCGCATCGATGGTCTCGCCGGTGGTCAGGCCGCTGCCGGCGGTGGCCGGCACGCGGTCGGGAATGCGCCAGTTGCCGCCACCATTGACGTTGCACGCGGCCGGTTGATTGGTGGCCGGGGTGCCGGCAGGCGGGGTGAGGCCGCACTGGGTGTAGGTGAGGCCGGGGTTGGTCCAGCCCACGCTTTCGAAGCCGCGCACGCCCAGCTTGCTGCGCACCGAGGCCACGCCCAGCAATGCGCCGAAGGTGCCTTGCTCGTTGGTCCAGCTGCCCATGAAGGCGCCGCGCGGGGTGGTCTTTTCGCTGGTGCTGTTCCAGTCCGCCTGGGCCTGATAGGTGAAGTGCACGCCGGGGCGATCGAACGGACGCGCGCTGCGCATGTCCACCACGCCGGAGACGCCGCCTTCGAGCATGCTGGCGGTGGGCGTCTTGCTGACGGTGAGCTGGGTGAAGAACTCGGTGGGAAACAGGTTCAGATCGACTTCGCGGTTCTGGTTCTGCGCGTTCAGGCCGATCGAGGCGGTGGCGATGCTGGCGCCGTTGAGCGTGGTCTTGGTGAAGCTGGTGCCCAGACCGCGGATGGCGATGTTGAGGCCCTCGCCATTGACGTCGCGCGAGAGCTGCACGCCGGGGATGCGGTTGAGCGACTCGGCGATGTTCATGTCCGGAAACTTGCCGATGTCCTCGGCAAACACGGTGTCGGCAAAGCCCACCGAGTCGCGCTTGGCGTCGGTGGAAAACTGGATGCTGCGCCGGTAGCCGGAGACGGTGACGGTGTCGAGCTGGGTCACCGCATCACCGCTGGCAGCGGCGGCCGTGGGCGGTTGTGCGGTGGCGGCAGCGCTGTCGGCATCGCTGGACTGTGCCCAGGCGGCGGTGCTGGTCATGCCCAGCAGAATGGACCCCAATGCGCAGGACAACGCGGTTTGTGCGTAGCTGTTCTTCACCGTAATCCCTTCCCTAACAGGTGAGCAGATGTCCCACGCATCGCCCCTGCGCAGGGAGTGCCGCTGCCGGTAGCGGCGCGGCGATGGTGCGATGGGGGAGACGGGCGATCAGCGGTGGCCGATGTTAGCGCTACCAAATTCAGAACATCACGCTGCAGGGCAGCATAGGCGACGGAAGGCATCGTGGCGGCTGCGACAGTGGCGCTGATCGGAATGGTGCCGGCTGCATATGGCGCACTGGCGTGTTGCACTGCGCGATGGTTTTTGCCCGGCAGCGTGGTAATGGTAGCGCTATCACCCGTGGCGCAAGGCCACCTTCGTGCAGGTGCAGTGCTCGATGAATCGAACCGAAGAACGCGGCAACCAGAGGCCGGGCCACGCGCGACATGTGGCAGCGCATTGCAGTGGCCGTTGCGCGATTGCCCGTCGCAGGCTGCGTCCAGCAGCGCTATGGCGCCCGCGCACATGAGCGAGTTGCCGCAAGCGGCTGCCCCTGCCGGCACGCTGGCGCGCCTGGGCCGCATGCGTTGGCGTGTCTGCGCACTGCTGCTTGCCGCCACCACCATCAACTATGTCGACCGCCAGGTGCTGGGCGTGCTGGCGCCGTTTCTGCAGACGCAGATCGGCTGGAACGAGATCCAGTATGGCTATATCGTCACCGCGTTCCAGGCCGCCTACGCGCTGGGCCTGTTGTGCAGCGGTGCGGTGATCGACCGCTTCGGCACACGCGTCGGTTACGCACTGGCGATCGGCATCTGGAGCCTGGCGGCGATGGGGCATGCGCTGGCCACCAGCGTGGTGGGCTTTGCGATTGCGCGCTTCTTCCTGGGGCTGGGCGAATCCGGCAACTTCCCCGCTGCGCTGAAGACGGTGGCCGAGTGGTTCCCGCGTCGCGAGCGCGCACTGGCCACCGGCATCTTCAATTCCGGCTCCAACATCGGTGCGATCGTCGCGCCGTTGCTGGTGCCGCTGATCGCCACCGCCTGGGGCTGGCAGGCGGCATTCCTGTTCACCGGCGTGCTCAGCGCCACCTGGCTGCTGGTGTGGTGGCTCAGCTATCACCCGCCCGAGCAGCAACCCGGCCTGTCGGCGGCAGAGCTGGCGCATATCCGCAGCGATGCGCACGAGCCGGTGCAGCGGCGGCTGTCGTGGTTGCAGGTGCTGCGGCATCGGCAGGCCTGGGCGTTCGTGCTGGGCAAGTTCATCACCGACCCGATCTGGTGGTTCTTCCTGTTCTGGCTGCCCAAGTTCCTGCATGCCGAATACGGATTGAGTCTGTTGCAACTGGGCGCGCCGTTGATCGTGATCTTCGTACTGGCCGATATCGGCAGCATTGCCGGCGGCTGGGTCGCCGGGCGCTTCATCGCGCGCGGCTGGAGCGTTAACCGCGCACGCAAGAGCGCAATGCTGATCTGCGCGATCTCGGTGGTGCCGATCGTGTTCGCTGCACGCGCCGATAACCTGTGGCTGGCCGTGGGCCTGATCGGCCTGGCCACCGCTGCGCATCAGGGGTGGTCGGCCAATCTGTTCACGCTGCCATCGGACATGTTTCCACGCCACGCGGTCGCCACCGTGGTCGGCATCGGCGGCTTTGCCGGCGCGGTCGGTGGCATGCTGATCGCCACCTTCATCGGGTTCCTGCTGCAGGCCACCGGCAGTTATGTGCCGGTGTTCCTGATGGCAGGCTCGGCGTATCTGCTGGCGCTGGCGGTGGTACACATGCTGGTGCCACGCTTGGCGCCGGCGCAGCTGCCGGCAGATGCCGCCGCCACCGCCGCATCTTCCTGAGGGGATCATCATGCAATTACGCACACTGGCAATCGGGTTGTTGTTGGCGGCGAACGTCGCAACGCTTGCGCAGGCCGCACCGCTGGCTTCCGGCGCGCCCAAGTTCCTGGGCAGCGCCTACAGTCCGCAACAGTCCCCGGGATTTGCGCAGTACTGGAACAAACTCACGCCGGAAAACAGCGGCAAGTGGGGCAGCGTGGAAGCGGTGCGCGACCAGATGGACTGGAGCGGGCTGGATACCGCCTACCGGCTGGCCAAGGCCAACGGCATGCCGTTCCAGATGCATGTGATGGTGTGGGGCAATCAGCAGCCGGAGTGGATCAAGTCGTTGCGGCCGGCCGAGCAACGCCGCGAGATCGAGCAGTGGTTCGCCGCGGTGGCGCAGCGCTATCCGGAGATCGACCTGCTGGAAGTGGTCAACGAGCCGCTCAACGACCCGCCCAGCAAGGACGACACCGGCGGCGGCAATTATCTGCAGGCGCTCGGCGGCAACGGCGCCAGCGGTTGGGAGTGGGTGCTGCAGTCGTTCCGGCTGGCGCGCCAGCACTTTCCGCGTGCGCGGCTGATGATCAACGACTACAGCATCACCAACAGTCCCCAGGCCACGCAGAAGTACCTGCAGATCGTGCAGTTGCTGCAGCGCGAGCAACTGGTCGATGCGATCGGCGTGCAGGAGCATGCCTTCGAAACCACGCCGAATGTGGCGATGTCGGTGCACCGCGACAATCTCGATGCACTGGCCGCGACCGGCTTGCCGATCTACATCACCGAGTTCGATCTGGACGGGCCCACCGATGCGCAGCAGCTGGCCGCCTACCAGCGTGTGTTCCCGGTGTTCTGGGAGCACCCCGGCGTGCGCGGCATCACGCTGTGGGGCTTTCGTCCCGGGCTGTGGCGCGACAAGGAAGCGGCCTATTTGATTCGCGCCGATGGCACCGAGCGGCCGGCGCTGACCTGGCTGCGCGATTACGTTGCCAGCCACGGTGCGGCGCGGTGATCCCGGTGCCCTGCCTTTTTCCTGCCCGTTCGGCGATCGACTGATGCCTACCTCCATTCCGCTGACCCTCCACGCCGACCGCCTGTTGCCCGCCGACCCCAGCACGCGTGCGATCGCGCGCCGCCTGTACGCGAAGATCGCTGCACTGCCGATCATCAGCCCGCATGGTCATACCGAACCGGCGTGGTTCGCTACCGACGCGCCGTTCGCCAATGCCACCGAGTTATTGCTGGTGCCGGATCACTACGTGTTCCGCATGCTCTACAGCCAGGGCGTCGCACTGGATGCCTTGGGCATTCCGCGTGCGGATGGATCGCGCGCGATCGTGGATCCACGCGCGGCGTGGCGCGTGTTCGCTGAGCACTACACGTTGCTGCGCGGTACGCCGTCAGCGTTGTGGTTGAATCATGTCTTCCATGACGTGTTCGATCTGCGCATCCGGCTGGATGCCGGCACTGCCGATCATTACTACGACCACATCACCGCGGCGCTGCAGACGCCGGCATTCCGTCCGCGTGCCCTGTTCGAGCGCTTCGACATCGAGGTGATTGCCACCACCGAGTCGCCGCTGGACACGCTGCAGCACCACGCGGCCATTCGCGCCAGCGGCTGGAAGGGACGCGTGCTCACCGCGTACCGCCCGGACCCGGTGGTCGACCCCGAACACGAACAGTTTGCCGCTGCGCTGCAGCAGTTCGGCGCGCTCACCGGCGAGGATGTGCTGAGCTGGCAAGGCTATCTGCGTGCGCACCGGCAGCGCCGCGCCTTCTTTGCCGCGCATGGCGCCACCTCGACCGACCACGGCCACCCCAGCGCGGCCACCGCCGATCTGTCGCCGGCCGAGGCGCAACGCCTGTTCGACACCGTGGTACGTGGTGCCGCCACACCGGCGCAGGCCGAGCTGTTCCGCGCGCAGGTGCTGACCGAAATGGCGGCGATGAGCCTGGACGATGGCCTGGTGATGCAGTTGCACCCGGGCTGCTTTCGCAATCACAACCGGCAGTTGTTCCAGACCTTCGGGCGCGACAAGGGCGCCGATATTCCGATGCGCACCGACTACGTGCACGCGCTCAAACCCTTGCTGGACCGGTTCGGCAACGACCCGCGCCTGCGCCTGATCGTGTTTACGCTGGACGAAACCAGCTACAGCCGCGAGCTGGCGCCACTGGCCGGCCATTACCCCTCGTTGTTGCTGGGGCCGGCATGGTGGTTCCATGACGCGCCGGAAGGCATGTGGCGCTTCCGCGAGCAGACCCTGGCCAGCGCCGGCTTCTACAACACCGTGGGCTTCAACGACGATACCCGCGCCTTCCTGTCGATTCCGGCGCGGCACGATGTGGCGCGGCGCGTGGACAGCGCCTTTCTCGCCAAACTGGTCGCCGAGCACAGGCTGGACGAGGACGAGGCGGTCGAGGTTGCGATCGATCTGGCGTATCGCCTGCCCAAGCAAGCCTACAAGCTGTGAGGCTGGGCGAGGCAGCACGCAGCGATGCCTGCACGCGTGCACGTGGTGCGGATGGGACACGCCTGCAGGCACGGTCGATGCGAGGCGCGATATGACGCACACGGGCATGCAGGCGAGGGTGATGCGCGCGCTCAGGGATTGCGCACGCCTCGCGCGTGTCGCGATGCTTTGCATCTGCCTGGTAGTGCCCGCGCTGGCAGCACTACCGGCGCCGACCCAGTTGCCGCGCGAGCGCGTCTCGCTCAACGCGCAGTGGCGCTTCCATCGCGGCGATCCTCCAGACAATCGGCAAATCCTGGACTACGACATCCGCCCGCACGTGCTACGCAGCGAAGACGGCAAGGTGGCCGACGCGCAGCCCGAGCAGGCGCAGCGCCTCGATACCACCGCAACCCGCGTGCTCAAGCCATGGATCCTGCCCACGGCCAATGCCTTGATTGCAGATCCCGCGAAGCGGCACGAACGCCCGCCCGGCCACCCCGGCAGCAGTGTCGCTTTCGTGCAGCCGCAGTTCGACGAAAGCGGCTGGGAGCGCGTGGATCTGCCGCACGACTGGGCCATCGCCGGGCCGTTCCTGGCCGATGGTCCCTATGGCGGCATGGGGCGCTTGCCGAGCTGGGGCGTGGGTTGGTATCGCAAGCGCCTGGACATCCCCGCCAGCGATCGCGGGCGCGCGCTGTTTCTGGATCTCGATGGCGCCATGGCCTATGCCACGGTCTGGCTCAACGGCAAGCTGGTCGGCGGCTGGCCGTATGGCTACAGCTCCTGGCGCGTGGACCTGAGCCCCTATGTGGTGTTTGGTGCGCGCAACCAGCTGGCGATCCGCCTGGACAACCCGCCCGACTCGGCGCGCTGGTATCCGGGCGGCGGGCTGTATCGCAATGTGTGGCTGACCAAAGCTGCGCCGCTGCATGTCGCGCATTGGGGCACGCAGCTGACCACGCCGCAGGTCTCGGCCGACACCGCGCAGGTGCAGCTGGCGATCACGCTGGACAACGCCGCGCGCAGCGCGGTGCAGGCACAGGTCAGCACCGCCATCTATGTGCTCGACGATGCACGCGGCACACGCAGCGGCGCGCCGGTCGCGCGCATTGCCGCCGTGCAGGTTGCGGTTGCCGCCGGTGGCAGCGCCCGTGTGCAGGGCAGTACGCAGATCGACCACCCGCGTCTGTGGGGCCCGCCGCCGACCCAGCGCCCGCACCGCTATGTCGCAGTGACGGAGGTCAGTCAGGACGGGCACGTGGTGGATCGCTACGAAACACCGTTCGGTGTCCGCAGCATCGTGTTCGATGCCGACAAGGGCCTGCTGGTCAACGGCGAACATGTGCCGATTCGCGGCGTGAACAATCATCACGACCTCGGCGCGCTGGGTGCGGCGTTCAACCTGCGCGCCGCCGAGCGGCAACTGCAGTTGCTGCAGCAGATGGGCGCCAATGCCATCCGCATGAGCCACAACCCGCCCGCACCGGAGCTATTGGAGCTGACCGACCGCATGGGCCTGCTGGTGGCGGACGAGGTGTTCGACAGTTGGGAGATGAAGAAGACCCCGCTGGATTTCCACCTGGTGTTCCCGCAGTGGCACGAGCCGGACCTGCGCGCGATGCTGCGGCGCGACCGCAATCATCCTTCGGTGATCCTGTGGAGCGTCGGTAACGAAGTCGGTGAGCAGTACACCGGCGAGCAGGGCGCGGCGATCGCACGCACACTGCACGCCATCGTGCATGAGGAAGACCCCACGCGCCCCGCCACGGTGGCGATGAACTACGCCTCGCCCGAGATGCCGCTGCCCGCTGTGCTGGATGTCATCAGCCTCAACTACCAGGGCGAAGGCATCCGCGACGCACCGGAATTCGCAGGCACCGAGCGCATCCGCAAACAACCGCAATATCCCGCGTTCCATGGCAGGTTCCCGCACAAGCCCATTCTCAGCAGCGAGACCGCCTCGGCGTTGAGCAGCCGCGGTGTGTATCTGTTTCCGGTGACGCCAGACATTAGCGCGCCGGTGCGCGATGGGCGCGGCGGCGATTCGGTCGCGCACCAGGTCAGCGCCTACGAACTGCATGCGGTGGACTTCGGCTCCAGCGCCGACAAGGTGTTCGCGGCGCAGGACCGGCATCGGTATGTCGCCGGCGAATTCGTCTGGACCGGCTTCGATTATCTGGGCGAGCCCACGCCGTACTACAGCTCGCGCAGTTCGTACTCCGGCATCTTCGATCTGGCCGGTTTTCCCAAGGATCGCTACTGGCTGTATCAATCGCGTTGGCGCCCCGATCTGCCGATGGCGCATCTGCTGCCGCACTGGACCTGGCCCGGCCGCGAGGGTCAGGTCACGCCGGTGCATGTGTTCACCTCCGGCGACGAGGCCGAGCTGTTCGTCAATGGCGTCTCGCAGGGGCGCAAGCGCAAGGGCCCGCTGCAGTACCGGCTGCGCTGGGACGCGGTGGTCTACCAACCCGGCGAGCTGCGCGTGCAGGCGTACAAGGAAGGCAAACCCTGGGCCGACGACCGCGTACAAACCGCCGGCAGCGCCGCGCGCATGCAGGTGACGCCCGACCGCGGCAGCATCCGTGGCGACGGGCAGGATCTGAGTTTCGTCACCGTGCGCCTGCTCGATCGCGATGGACGTCCTGTGCCGACCGCCGGCGACCGCCTGCGTTTCCGCATCGAAGGCCCGGGCGAGCTGGTCGCCACCGACAACGGCGATCCCACCAACCTGGAATCCTTCGCCGCGCCGCAGCGCAATGCGTTCAACGGGCTGTGCCTGGCGATCGTGCGTGCCAAGCCCGGCGCGCGTGGCACCATCACGCTGCATGTGGACTCCGACAGTTTGCAGGCCGCCAGTGCGCAGGTGGTGGTGGAGTGATGGGGTTCCCGATGACGCACTACCTGCGGTACCTGCACAGGAATCCGGCGATGCAGCAGACCCACGAGCGCCCAGCAGCAGGCTTGCGTTTTGTTCTGGCCCTGATCGGCGCTGTGATGGCAGTGCCGGCCTTGGCTGACTGCGACACCCGCAGCACCTCGCTCGAGCACGCCTACGCCGACGGCTTTCTGATCGGCACCGCCGTCAATGCCGACATCGTCTCCGGCAAGGACGCTGCCTCTGCCGCGCTGGTCGCCTGCCACTTCAATGCCATCACTGCCGAGAACGTGATGAAGGCCGAAGTGGTCGCTCCGCGCCCGGGCGTGTTCGACTTCGGCACGGCCGACGCCTTCGTCGCCTATGGGCGCGATCACGCCATGTTCGTGGTCGGCCATACCCTGGTCTGGCACAACCAGACGCCGGAGTGGTTCTTCGTCGATGCACAAGGCAAGCCCAACAGCGCCGACGCGCAGCTGGAGCGCATGCGCGCGCACATCGAGCGCGTGGCGGGGCGCTACGTCGGCAAGGTGCAGGCCTGGGACGTGGTCAATGAGATCATCGACGAAGACGGACGTTACCGCGATACCAACTGGGTGCAGCGCGTCGGCGATGGCGACACCGTGGTGCGCAACGCCTTCACCTTTGCCCAACGGTATGCGCCGGATGCGGAGCTCTACTACAACGATTTCAACGCATGGCGGCCGAGCAAGCGCGATGGCATCGTGCGCATGGTCAGGATGCTGCAGCAATCGGGCATCCGCATCGATGGCGTCGGCATGCAGGGACACTGGGGGCTCAACTATCCCAGCCTGCGCGATATCGAAGACGCCATCGATGCCTACGCCGCGCTCGGCATCAAGGTCATGATCACCGAGCTGGACATCGACGTGTTGCCACTGACCAGGGAAGGCCAGGTCATCGGGACCGGACTTGCGCACAAGCAGTTCCAGCTGCCGGAATTCAAGCGCTTTCTCGACCCGTATCGCGAGGGCTTGCCGCCGCAGGTGCAGGCGCAGCTGCGCGATCGCTACGCCGAGCTGTTCGCGCTGTTCTGGCGCAAGCGCGACAAGCTCGCACGCGTCAGCGTGTGGGGTGTCAGCGATGGCATGTCCTGGAAGAACGATTACCCCGTGCCGGGCCGCACCAACTATCCGCTGCTGTTCGATCGCAATCACCAGCCCAAACCGGCGCTGGATGCGGTGTTGGCGGTACCCGCGCACGCTGGCGAGCGCTAGCACGGCTGCCGGCATGCGCAGCAGGCCTGCACGCGCATGGTGGCATCATGGCCCGACTTCGTTACTGGACAGACCGATGCGCTTGCCGCCCTATCTGCTGTTGGCCGTTCCGCTGCTGGCAATCCTCGCCGCCTGCACCAGGAAGGAGGTGCCGCCACCGCGCTTTGCCGCGATCGGGCATCTGCAGAGCTTCGATCGCAGCTTCAGCGACGTGGTCGCTGGCGATGCGCGCATCGAGAAGCTCAGCGAAGGCTTCACCTGGTCCGAAGGCCCGGCCTGGGTCCGCAACGGTGGCTATCTGCTGTTCACCGATGTGCCGGAAAACAAGCTCTATCGCTGGTCCGAGGACGCAGGCCTGTCGGTCCTGCTGTCGCCGTCCGGTTACAGCGGCCCGGAGCAGGCCACGCTGCGCGAAGCCGGCGCCAATGGGCTGTATGCCGAACCGGGCGGCACCGTGTTGCTGGCCGATTCGGGCACGCGCATCGTCGCCAGGCTCGACCCGGCCACGCGCAAGAAGACGCCGCTGGCGACGCAGTTTGAAGGTCACCGTTTCAACAGCCCCAACGATCTGGTCCGCCGCAGCGATGGCGTGGTGTTCTTCACCGACCCGCCTTACGGCCTGAAGGGCATGAACGATTCGCCGGTCAAGCAGCTGCGCTACAACGGCGTCTACCGGCTGGACACCGACGGCAGCGTGCATCTGCTGGACGACAGTCTCAGCCTTCCCAACGGCATCGCACTGTCGCCCGATGCGCGCACCCTTTACGTGGCCAACTCCGATCCGGAGCGCCCGATCTGGATGGCCTACACGCTCGACGCAGCCGGTGCGGTGACCAGCAAGCGCGTGTTCGCCGACGCCTCCGATCTGGTCGCCAAGGACGCGCCCGGCCTGCCCGACGGCATGGCGGTTTCCGCCGACGGCCACCTGTTCGCCACCGGCCCCGGCGGCGTCATCGTGTTCGCCCCCGATGGCCGCAGGCTGGGCCGCATCGAAACCGGCGAACCCATCTCCAACTGCGCCTTCGGCAACGACGGCCATACGCTGTACATGACCTCGCACGCGATGCTGGCGCGGGTGCGGGTCAAGGCGCTTGGCTTGGAGTTTGCCCAATCGCCGCTTTAGTAGGAGCGGCCCTGGCCGCGATGGAGCTGTACCGGTCACCCTGTGTTGCAAATCGTTCTGCTTTCAGCAGTCACAACAGCTGATGGATACGATGTGCTGACAGACCGGTTTTGTAGCAGGCAACCTTGAATTCTGCGGTCCAGAACTCTAGACTCGCACCCTAAGTGGACTGGGGGTTCCCGGTCGGCGTCATAGCCTCGGTGAGATCACCGGGGCTTTTCGCTTTCTGGCGGCGGGAAAATTTTCAGGCCCCAGCCTTCATAGTCGACACCCAATTGACGCCGGCCTTGCTTGCAGAAGAATTTTCGCTGCAGCACGTCGAATGCGCGATTGGGATGATCCGGGCGCAGTACCGATAGCCCGATGGGCCGCGCAACGAGGTCAGCCAGTTGCAAGCCAGATGAGTTGGCCTTTTTGTCCGCAAAGACGATGGTGAAGGGAAGTTGCCGGCCCCAGCGGTTTGCGTCGTCGCAGATCCGCCTGAATTCCAGCTCCAGATCGCGGTCTTCCTTCTTGCCACGGCACTCAACCACCACGTGCGTTGCAACGTCGTCCTGCTTCTTTTCCTGCATCAGTTCGAAAAGTGTTTCCAGGCAGAATGCGAGCGCCAGGTGGTAGGGATTGTCTGCGGTCTGGGCCTTTTCCTTCAGCCGTGTCTTGTCGATGACACAGCTGATCAGGATGAAGTTGTGCGACTCGATGATGCCCGTCAGCTCGTCCAGAAAAATCGTCTTTTCCAACCGATCACTGAAGCGGAAATATCCCTTTTCCTTGCGGATGTCATGCTCGTGGAGAATCACCACGTCATGCCCGAAATGCCTGAACTTGAATGACTCAATCGCGGGAACCACGCGTTGCGCGTAGTGGCCTTTGTGGAAGACACACAAGGCCAGCACAAACACCGGATAGTTGGGATCTACCGACTCCAGGCCGTGGTCGCCGCTTTCATCGACATAGACGATGTAATTGCTGTAACGCGGGTCGGCAGCCGCCAGTAGTGGCGGTGTCGCCGGCTCGCCTTCCGCCTGTACCAGTGGCAGCGAAAATTGCCCGGCAACGCCAGGCATCGTTGATGGCGTGTGATCTGATCCACGTTTCGGCATGACCGCTCCCTGGCGCTGCACATTGGACAACGATGCAGCAGATTAGATCCTCATCTGCAGAGGCACAATCTTCAACCAAGTCTCTCGCAGCATGCCGTACGCGGGAGGCGGAATGGCCTATTGCGCGCTGCTTTCATGCAGTACCAGCACATCATCCAGCTCCGGCCCGCCGCCGCGGTTGCCGCTGCCCGCCACGATGTACAGAGCGTCGCCGACCGCTGCGGCCTGGGTGCCATGGCGCCCTCGCGGCAATGCGGCCAGCGGCGTCCAGGTGGAGGTGGCCGGGTCGTAAGCTTCGACCTCGTCGTGCGCCTTCACCTGGCGCGTGCTCTCGCCGCCCATGACCAGCAGCTGGCCATTGCGTGCAATGGCGGCGGCACCGGCGCGCGGCGTCGGCAGTGCGGCCGGGGCAACGCTCCAGGTGCCGCGCTGGATGTCATAGACATCGACTTCGGAAATGGTCTGCGCCAAGGTGTTGCCGCTCTCGTGCGATGACCTGCGGCCACCGGCCGCGTACAGCTTGCCGTCGAGCACCACTGCATGGAAGTGATCGCGCGCACGCGGTGCGTCGGCCAGCTGCGTCCATTGCTGCGTCCTGGTGTCGAACGCATCCAGCCACGGCACGTACCCGCTCATATGGCCGCGCGTGTTGCCGCCGACCAGGTACAGCACGCCGTCGTGCGCCACCGCGCCTGCCGCGCCGCGGCGACGGCCTTTGGGAATCTCCGCGCCTGCCTGCCAGCGATCGGTGGCAGGGTCGTAGATCAACAAGTGGGTCAGCGCGGCTTCTTCCGGGTAGTCGCCGGTCAGGCCGCCGACGACGTAGATCTTCCCCGACGACACCACTGCCTGCGCATGGCTGACCGCCAGCGGCGGCGTGCTGCCCTTGGACCAACGGCGTGTTGTGGTGTCGAAGATGTCCAGCGGGCGGTCGTCGCGCCCTCCGATCAGATAGAGCCTGTCGCCGACCGACACCAGGCTGTTCTCATGGCGCGCGTGCGGTTTGTTGTGCGGGGTCAGCGTCTGCCAGGAGGCCACCTGCTTCGATTGTGCCGAGGTGGCCACCGGCACCGCCTTGTCGGTGGCCTGACCAAGCGCGGGGAAAGTGCCGACCGCGGCAGCAAACAGGCTTGCGCGGAACCAGCTCGTCAACAGGCGCATGCAGCACTCTTCCGATGGCGTGGGCAGGCCAGTGTAGCGACACGTGCGCGATGATCCACTCGCACAAGCAGGCTGATCCAGGGCCAGGTCGCGCGTGCTTGCGCATTGCCGTGATGTCCCCGGCAGGCTGCCTAGGCAGTCCTGGCTGCCGGCTTCTTCACATGCAGCAGCACCGCGCATGCGAACACTACGGCAACGCGATACGACAGGAGAAAGGTGTGGCACGCAAACCGGCAAAGCAGGCGTCTTCGACAACACCGCCCAAGACAGTTGCCGACGCGGCGGCACGCGGACTGCGGTTGCGCGAGCAGCATGGGCGTGGTGGCACCGCAATCGGCGTTGCGCGTGCGCGCGATCTTTCGGCACGGAAATCGCTTTCCACGCAGACCATCCGGCGCATGCATGCGTACTTCGCGCGCCACAGCGTGGACAAGACTGGCAAGGGCTGGGCCGACCGTAGCGCGCCATCGGCCGGCTACATTGCCTGGCTGCTCTGGGGCGGCGATGCCGGCCAGCGCTGGGCGGCACGGCAGTACCAGCGTCTGGAAGAGGCGGCGAGCGCGAAGACCCCGGCAGGAAAACGAGCAAGCGCGACCACGACGGCCGCCGCCCATGCCAGTGCCGCGGACAAGCGCACCCCGAAGAAGACCGCGAGAAAGAAGGCGGTCGCAAAGAAAGCAACCCGAACGTCGCCAGCGAGGAAACCGTCGGCAACACGGGCCGCGACCAAGAAAACGAGCGCCGCTAGCGCAGCGACGCGCAAGTCGGCGCCCTCGGCCGGCGCCCGCAAGGCGACCGGCAAGAAGGCAGTCAAGAAGGCAGTCAAGAAGACTGCGGCCAGGAAATCTCCTGCAAAGAAGGCAGCATCGACGAAGAAAGCGGTAAACAAGACGGTCGCCCGCCGAACTGCAGCCGGGAAGAGCGCTTCCACGCGCGGTGCAGCGAAGAAAGGCACAAGCAAGACGTCTGCGCCATGGAAAAAGCCCAACCCCAAGAGTCGCTCGCGCTCAGGTCCGCTGTCCCCGGCGCAGAAGGCACAGGCCAGACAACGTGCCAAGGCAGCAGGCCGCCCCTATCCCAATCTGGTGGACAACATGGCAGTGGCAGGTAAAGGCAGCGCTGCCAAGCGGGCGAGTGGATCGGGTGCTGCGAAAAAAGCTGGTAAACGTTAGCCGCAACCGGCTGTCAGAATGGCCGAACCCGCTCGGCTCACGCGCGACGGCACGGGAGAGATGGGTTGCGCGTAAGCAGACTATTGTTCCGGGCGCTGCCGCTTGCTGTTTCGGCGGCATTGGTCCGAACAATACTTCACCTCGTCCCACACCTTTTCCCACTTCTTGCGCCAGCAGAAGGGTCGCCTGCATTGAACGCAGAGCTTTTCCGGCAAGTTCTGCTTCTTGTGGGCGGCCATGGGAATGCGGACGTCGGACGCTGTGCGGCAGGGGTTCAAGCATGCCATAGCGATGCATTGGGCCGAAGCCTCCGCCGCTCCACGAGATGCGTCGGCGGGCTTGGCAGCGTGGTCGTGAAAGCGGCACGCGCAGTGTCTATAGTGATGCAGGTTGGCTTGTGCCGAGATGGAACGAGCCTCCCCAACGCGGGGACATGCACTCGCCTCATCATCAGACAAGGACGCCCATGAAGCTGTTTCCACTTCTACTATCTGCCCTGCTGTACGGCATTTCGCTGTGCCTTCCTGCACTGCATGGCGGTAATGATCAACTGGGTGGATTTGTCATCCTGCTGTTTGGCTGGATGCAGGTGCTCGATGGCCAGTGCCTGGCCTGGATGAGTAACCCGGTGTTCCTGTTGGCATGGCTGTGTTATTTCCTCAAGGCGGACAAGATGGCGGCGGCCCTGTTGGTAGCGGCTTGCCTGATCGGGTTGGATACCTTTCGCGCAACCCGGTTCGACAAGAACGAGGCTGGCCAGCAAGTCATGATCGATCACGTGGGCGCCGCATTCTATGTGTGGGAGTTGAGCTTTGTGGTCCTGCTCGTGCTGGTGCTGACGCGCATCTTCAATACATCCGGCGGCAGCCAGGGCGTCCGGGTATCGTGACCCACAGGCAAGCCAAGATGTCTGAATTGTGCAGATCTGCATGACATCCAGAGGGCGCTCAGGACCATCGACATGTGGCCGGTCAACTTGAACCGCAGGGCGGTCATTGCCATCGCCACGCTGGCGATTGCCTGCATCGCATCCAATCCGGAGGTTGCAGCGGCCATACCACTGCTGGAGATGGTGGGTATCGACGTGTTTGCATACTTGTTGGCAAGCCGGCTGGGCCCGGTTCTGCTGCAGGGCGTGGCGCCGGTGATCCGGGATGCATACATGCGCCGGGGCCACAGGCGGGTGCGGCCACTGGGCCATGCAGTCAACTGCCGCCTGGGTGGATACTTGCGGCAGGTGAGTTGGTACACCGGTCAGCTGGGGCTGGCCGCCGCGGTTGGTTGCACGCGGATCTGTGCGCTGCGTCGCCAGGCAACTGCCGTACCGGCTTGAACCCGAGTACCACGACAGAGGAGTCGATGCGTCGAACCTGCGCGGCTGGTGAGCGAGAAGGTGCCGCTAAGGTGCCGGAACACGATTCGCGCATGGGGAACCGGCAGCGAAATCGGCAAGGTTGCGCAGGGTGATGTCGGAGATCTCCTGCAATGCCTCTGCGGTGAAGAACCCCTGGTGCCCGGTCACCAGCACATTGGGGAAGGTCATCAGGCGCTGAAACGCTTCGTCGTCGATGATTTCGCCCGAGCGGTCCTGGAAGAACAATGCGCTTTCCTGTTCGTAGACATCGATGGCCAGATGGCCGAGCTGGCGGGACTTGAGCGCGCGGATCACCGCATCGGTATCCACCAAGCCACCGCGCGAGGTGTTGACCAGCATCGCACCCGGCTTCATCGACGCCAGCGCCGTGTCATCGATCAGGTGCTGCGTTGCCGGTGTCAGCGGGCAGTGCAGCGAGACGATGTCCGAGCGGGCGAACAGTGTCTCCAGCTCCACCCGCTGCCCAAGCGCATCGAAGCCAGGCGTGGGATAAGGATCAAAGCCCAGCACATCGCAGCCCATCCCTTGAAAGATACGCGCAGTCGCCAGCCCGATCTTGCCCAGCCCGATCAGGCCCACCGTCTTGCCGTGCAAGGTGCGGCCGAGCAGGCCATTGAGCATGAAGTTGCCCTCGCGCACGCGGTTGTAGGCGCGGTGCGTCTGGCGGTTGAGCGTCATGACCAGCGCCAGGGTGTGCTCGGCCACCGCTTCGGGCGAGTAGGCCGGCACGCGTGCCACGAACAGCCCAAGTGCGGTGGCCGCAGCAAGATCCACATTGTTGAAACCGGCGCAGCGCAGCAGCACCGCGCGCACACCGGTCGCGTGCAGTGCCTGCAGCACGGGCGCATCGAGCTGGTCGTTGACGAACACGCAGACCACCTCGCAGCCCTGCGCCAACGCTGCCGTCCGCAGATCGAGTGATGCCTCGAAATAAACGAACTCGGCTGCACATTGCGTGCCTGGGCGTAGTTTCGCTTCATCGAGAAAGCGCTTGTCGTAAGGGCGCGTGCTGAAGACAGCCATTTTCATGCAGAGAACTCCATCGGTGCGCGAATACGGTAGCTTGCGCGTGGCCATGTGGCGCTTGAACCTGTCCGAACGTGGGCGGGGCGTAGGTGAGGCCAAGCATGTCATGTCGAGCGATGCGGCGCAGATGCCATTGCAGGCACGAAGCTCTCTACCGCTGACAGCCCCTGCGCTACGCAGCCTTGCTTTGCTGCTCCGCACCGCAACAGGCACCTCTGCTCTCAGGCGCAAACAGCCGGCCTCCCTTCTGCAATCCAGACAGGAGCAGAATGCGTCCCTTCTCCCGTGCACGGGAGAAGGAACCGCAAAGCGCCGGGTGAGGGCGCTCGCCCCAGGCGTGTCACCTGCGGCGCGATCTCACCGCTGGTACCGCAGGCGCCACGCGGCTGATCAACAGCACGCCGCGTCCCACCGTCACCCGCAACGCATCACCCACTGCGAAACCGCAGTGTTCCAGCCAGCGCCCGGACAGCCGCAGCTTGGGCACCGCACAACCGATGACATCCTCGGCACGCCGCACGTCGTAGTGCTGGTAGCTCATGGTGACCCGCTCGGGAATGCGGAAGCCGGGCTTGCGCAAGGGCGGGGTAGGCGCCAGCGCTGGATCCACCGCTGGCTCAGCACCGGTCATGCCGGCAGCCGGGCGGTGCTTGGATCTGGCGCGTGTCACAACAGACCGCCTGGAAGGCGATGCAGCGCGTGCACTGGCGGTTGCTTTTGGACGGGTCATATCGAACTCCTTGTGCGATAGGAAGTCCGCCATCTCGCTGCTAAACGAGGGTGGCGGACGATGCGCGGTTAGCAGACCGGTCACAAGGAACCGGCAGACCTTGCGGTCTCCGCGCACCGCCCGCCGTAAAGCGAGCACGCCTGCCCATGCGATAAGTCGGGCAAAAGAAAAGCGCCGACATCGTGCAATGGGCGCTGGTGCGCCTTGTGATTACGGGCTGCTAAACCCGGCTGCGGAATGTGCCGCAGCAGAGCGATCTTGCTACTCGCCAATGCAGCGAGTCAAGACAGCACGGCACGGCTCCCAACCGATCCCTCGTATCTGGCGTATTGTTGTGCTCAAAGACGGCTTCGTTATCCCACTACGAGAAAGCGATGACTTCCACTGCCGAAACGCCAGACCGTGCGATTCCACTGCTCCCCGGTCGCTCGATCGAACGCACGGTCGCCTTCTATCGGCGGCTGGGCTTTGTCGGCGACGCGCACCCGCACGATGCGGGCTACGCGATCCTGACGCGTGGCGAGGTGGAGCTGCATTTCTTCGCACACCCGGACCTGGATCCTGCGGCCTGCTATGCGGGCTGCTATATCCGGGTTGGCGATGTCGATGCGGTCTACGCCGCCATGCGCGCCGCGCAGCTACCGGCGCACGGCATCCCCAGACTCGATGCTGTCAGCGACAAGCCCTGGGGCATGCGGGAATTTGCGCTTGTCGATGAGAACGGCAATCTGATCAGGATTGGGCAGCTAATCGGTAGCTAGGCGTCCAATCGCCTGCATCTGCGTACCTGGCTATCCGGAACAGGCCGTCGGTCAGGTGGCACGATATACACGCTGCCCGACATCGCACGATGCAGATATCGGACCTTGTTGGCATGCGATGGCAGCCGGCGATGCGTTTGCCGCGCATCACCGTGCATCGGTTGCCAGCTGTATCTCTGCCGGTGTTGCAGTGCCCAGCGCAGCATAGGCAGCGCGCAGTGCCTCCACAAGACGCGCATCGCCAGAGAGCGTAGCGAACACCGCATCCACGGTGAGGAATGCCGCGATGTCATGGCTGGCATCGCCGGTGGTCGAACGGGCGATGTCGCTGAGGACCTCGCTCAGTGGATCGACCAGGGTAATGCCGTTGGCCGCCTGCCTGCGCACGAACTGCAGCCATGCCGCTACCGGAATGCAGAGCCGGTCGACCCGGCGCCCGGCGTCCAATGCATCGCTGATGACGCCGAGCACGCGCACCGGAATCTTCTGCGAGCCATCCCATGCGATCTGGGCGAGCAGGTGGCGGATGGCGGGGTTGCGGAAGCGGGCGAGGATGGCGCCGCAGTAGTGCTGCAGGTCGAAGCCTTGCATCGGTTGCAGGGTGGGGGCGATGTCCTCGCGCATCAGGGTTTCGACAAAGGTGGCCAGTTGCGTGTGGCGCATGGCGTCGGCGACGGTTTCCAGATCGAGCAGGCTGCCGAGATAGGCGAGTGCGGAGTGCGGGCCGTTGAGCAGGCGCAGTTTGGCGCGTGCATAGCCGGCGATATCGTCGCTGAGAATCACCCCTGCGCTTTCGAAGGCGGGGCGGCCGTTGCAGAAGCGGTCTTCGATCACCCACTGGCTGTAGCGCTCGCGCTGGATCGGCCAGGCGTCGTGCAGACCGGTTTGCGCTTGTACGTTGGTGCGCAGTGCGTCGTCGGTGGCGGGGGTGATGCTGTCGACCATTGAGCGCGGGAAGGTGACGTGCCGGTCGATCCATGCCGCAAGCGCGGGATCGGTTTGCTGTGCGAGCAGCAAGACTGCGCGGCGTAGCAGGTTGCCGTTGTCTTGCAGGTTGTCGCAGCTGAGCACGGTGAACGGTGCGCTGCCCTGCTGCCTGCGTTGTTGCAGGCCGGCGACGAGATAGCCGACGGCGCTGCGCGGTGTGCCGGGGTTGGCGATGTCGTGCGCGATGTCGGGATGGGTGAGGTCGAGGGTGTCGCCTGCGAGGCAATATCCCTTTTCGGTGATGGTGAGGGTGACCAGGCGCACGGCGGGATCGGCCAGGCGCGCGAGCACGGCGGTTTGTTCGTCGGCAGCGCACAGCACCTCGCGGATGGCGCCGATGATGCGCAGCTGCGGGTGTTCGTCGAGCAGGGCGAGGGTGTAGAGGCCGTCTTGTGGGCGCAGGGCGTCGCGCACGCTCGGGCTGTGCAGGGAGACGGTGCAGATGGCCCAGCTGGGGTCCTGCGCGAGCAGGTCATCGATGTAGACGGCCTGGTGGGCACGGTGGAAGGCGCCTGCGCCTAGATGGACGATGCCGATGGTGGTCTGTTTGGGGTCGTAGCTGGGAGTGAGGACGGTGGTTGGTAGGTGCGCGAGTGTTGCGATGGAGAGCGTTGGAATTGGCATGGGTTTTTGTTTGGAATCGTGGGGGTGCTGCAAGTTCGCCTGTGGCCGTACCCTTACCCCAACCCCCGCTCCGCGCCCCGGCCCACGTCTTGCAACGCGGGCGCTCCAAGGCACGCGCGCCAGTGGCGCGCAAGCGGCGCCTCTTCGCCCCGGCGAGAGAGGGGCTTAGGGCAATCGCGGCTGAGGGTCTTCTTTGGCCGTGGCCGCATGGCGAGGGTGTCAACGGCTGCTACTTGTCGGTGACGGTAAAGCGTTGTGTGCTGCGGATGTCTGCACTGGAAGCGCCGATCTGTACTTCGTAGTCGCCTGGATCCACTGCGTAGGCCTTGCGCTGCTCGTCGTAGATGCGCAAGGCGTCTTGCGCCTTGAGGGTGAAGCGCAGCTGCCGTTGTTCGCCGGGTTGCAGGGTGATGCGCTGGAAGCCGCGCAGTTCCTTGATGGCGCGTTCGCGTTGCGGCTTGAGCGGATGCAGATACAGCTGCACTACTTCATCGCCTGCGCGTTGGCCGGTGTTCTTCAGCGTGACCGTGGCCGTGAGCGTGCCATCGGCGGCAACGGTGGTGCGATCAAGGCGTAGATCCGAATACGCAAACTGCGTGTACGACAGGCCATGGCCAAACGGGTACAGCGGCTTGCCGGTGAAGTAGCGATAGGTGCGGCCGCGCATGGCGTAATCGTCGAAGGCGGGCAGGCGCTCGTCTTCCTTGTAGAAGGTGATCGGCAGGCGGCCGCCGGGACTGGCCTGGCCGAACAGCACATCGCCAACCGCGCTGCCGCCGCGTTGACCGGGGTACCAGGCCAGCAGGATGGCGGGCACGTGGTGCTGCGCCCAGTCGATCGCCAGCGCCGAGCCGGTGGTCAGCACCGCAACCACCGGCGTGCCGGTGGCCTGCAGTGCCTGCAGCAATTCGCGCTGCGGTTTGGGCAGGCGGGTGTCGGTGCGGTCGCCGCCGGCAAAACCGGGATAGTTGACGTCCATCTCCTCGCCTTCGACATCGCCGGTGAGGCCACCGACGAACACCACTACCTCGGCGTTGCGTGCGGCGTCCACCGCTTCCTGCAGCGGCGGTTTGGCGCCGGGCATGCGCCAGGCCAGACGCACGCCGGCATCGCGCGTGGCCTCGAAGTATTCCACGCGCAGGTCGTAGGCCTTGCCGGCTTCCAGCGCGACGCTGGCATTGCCGCCGCGCATCCGCGGGGCCTCGCTCCATTGATCGATGAGCAGCTTGCCGTCCAGAAACAGGCGCACGCCGTCGTCGGCGGCAATCTGCAGCTCGTAGGTGCCCGACACCGGCGGCAACAGCTGGCCATGCCAGCGCACGCTGAAGTCGTCCTTGGCCAGCGCTCGGTCGGCCTGCAGTTCACCGCGGCCCACGGCATCGTCGGTGGGCGCATTGCGGTCCCATCGGAAGGCGATACGCGGGTCGATGCGGGTCAGCACCGGCTGGCCGGCCAGGGCGCGGCCCTTGAAGTATTCGCCGGTGAGGCCGTTCTGCTTGGCATCCGGCGCCGGGCGCAGATAGCGGGTGTCGATCGGTGCCGCGGCATTGGGGTCTTCGCGCCCTTCCACCAGGTCGCTGCCGCGCGCGTAGACCACCTGTGCCTGCGGTGCAGCGTCGCGGATGCCTTGCAGGATGGTGACCGGCGCGGCCGGCGTGCCGTAGTAATTGCCCAGCAGCGACATCGGGTCGTCGGCGGTGGGGCCGATCACGGCGATGCGCTTGAGCGTGGGTTTGAGCGGCAGCAGGCCGTCGTTCTTCAGCAGCACCAGCGATTCGCGCGCGGTGCGGCGGGCCAGTGCATCGTGCTCTGGCGATTGATTCACCGCCGCAGGAATCTGCGCCCACGGCACCCTGGCCGGCGGGTCGAACATGCCCAGCCGCATGCGCGAGGTCATCAGCCGCTTGAGCGCGGTGTCGATGCTGGCCTCGTCGATCAGGCCGGCACGCACCGCCGCCGGCAACGCGGCATAGGTGTCGCCGCAATCCAGGTCGGTGCCATGCTTGACTCCGAGCGCGGCGGCGGCCTCGGGCGTGGGCACGATCTTGTGGTTCTGCCAGATATCGCGGATGGCGGCGCAGTCGCTGACGATGTAACCATCGAAACCCCAGTCGCGGCGCAGGATGCCTTCCAGCCGCGTGCTGGCCGAGGCGGATTCGCCATTGACGCGGTTGTAGGCGCCCATCACTGCGGCGACCTTGCCTTCCTGCACCAGGGCCTGGAACGCGGGCAGATAGGTTTCGTGGAGATCGCGCTCGCTGGGATGCACGTCGAAGTGATGACGGTCGGCCTCGGGGCCGCTGTGCACGGCGAAGTGCTTGGCGGTGGCATCGAGCTTGCGGTACGGCCCTTGCTGCGCCTGCAGGCCCTGCACGAAGGTCACGCCCATGCGCGCGGTCAGGAACGGGTCTTCGCCATAGGTTTCCTGCCCGCGGCCCCAGCGTGGATCGCGGAAGATGTTGATGTTGGGCGACCAGAAGGTGAGTCCCTGGTAGCGCTTGTGCTCGCCGCGCGCCAGGAACGCGTGGTGCTTGGCGCGCGCTTCGTCGCTGATGGCGGTGGCCACCTCGGCCATCAACGGGGTATCGAACGTAGCAGCCAGGCCGATCGCCTGCGGAAACACGGTGGCGCCGCCGGCACGCGCCACGCCGTGCAGCGCTTCGTTCCACCAATCGTATTCGGGCACCTGCAGGCGCGGGATCGCCGGGGCGGCGTTCTGCATCTGCGCGGCCTTTTCTTCCAGCGTCATGCGCGACACCAGGTCGGCCGCACGCGCGTCGAACGGGCGTTGGGTATCCAGATACGGCGGCGGCGTTGCGGCCTGCGTGCCGGTGGCGGCCAGCGCCACCGCCAGCAGTAAGCCGCGCGCAGGTGGGCGACGCGGGGCGGTGGCGCGGTGGGCGGGGTGCGAATGCATGGTCAGTCCTCCTGGGTGCGGTGCGGTTCCAGCTGGGCAAACGGCCCGATCATGCTGCCGACGAAGCCGCCGGCCTGTGCGGTGCTGAGCATGCCCGCATCGTCGTTGCGGTGTAGCGATTGCCAGCCGCGCCCATCGGCATCGAAGGCAAAGCTGTACGCACCGCCATCGCCGCTGATCTGCAGGCGCAGCTGCGCCGTTGCGGGGACGCGGGTGCGTGCGAGCGTGGTGGTTCTTGCGCCCTCGCGCTTGTCGAGAAAGACGTCCAGCGCATCGCCGTTGCGTCGCACGCCCAACGCATACCACGCATTGGAATTCTGCAAGACCGCAAGCCCGGCGCTGACGCCGGCCTGCGTGGGCACCGCCAACGCGGTACTTGCGGCAAAGCGCGTGTGTTGCTGGCGCCGCGCGAGGAAGGCGGGTGTGGTTGTGCTATCCAACCCTTGCGCACTGGCATGGAGGGTCAGCCAACCGGCGCGTGCGCTTAGATCGGCCACCTCATGTTTGGGCACACGCAGAGATAGCCATTCGCGCTGCAGCGAGGTGCCGGCGAAGTCGTCGCGCCAGGTGAAGTTGCCCGACAACGGGGCTTGATCTGCCGGGGTCTTGGCGCCGCGCGGGCTCTGTGCGACATACGGAATCGGCTCGCCGGCCGGCAGGATCGACGGCCAGCCATCGCGCCAGTGCACCGGCAGCAGGAAGGTTTCGCGCCCGGTGTTGTAGCGTTCGCCCGCATACGGGCGGCTGGCCAGGAACACCGCCCACCATTGCCCGTCCGGTGTGTCCACCAGATCCACATGCCCGGCATTGCTGATCGGATGCGCGCGCCCGGCCGGCAGGTCGCGTTGGGTCAGGATCGGATTGTGCGGTGATGCGACATACGGCCCCCACACGTTGCGGCTGCGCAGCACCACCTGCGAATGCTGCGGCCCGGTGCCGCCTTCGGCACACGAGAGGTAATACCAACCGTCGCGTTGATACAGATGCGGGCCTTCGATCCAGATCGGCTTGCTGGCCAGATCCACCCCACCGTTGAGCAACACCTTGCGCGGGCCGACCGGTTGATTGTTGGCGAGGTCGAAGCGCTGCATCCAGATCGCGCGATGGCCTTCGTACAACGGCGTGCCTTCCGGCGGGCCGTTGTTGAGCAGGTAGGCGCTGCCGTCGGTATCGAAGAACAACGACGGGTCGATGCCGTCGATGCCCGGCAACCACGTCAGTGCCGACCATGGGCCGGCGGGATTGCGGGCGCTGGCGATGAAGTTGCCGCCGCTGTCGACCGAGGTACCCACCACATAGAAACGCCCGGCATGATGACGGATGCTGGCAGCGAACATGCCACGCGACACGCCCAGCCCGTCGTAGTCGAGCTGTTCGCGGCGCTCGACCACATTGCCGATCTGCGTCCAGTGCACCAGGTCGGTACTTTCGAACACCGGGATCGCCGGGAAATACGCGAACGTGGAGTTGACCAGGTAGTAGCGCTCGCCCACGCGTGTCACGCTGGGGTCCGGGTAGAACCCGGCCAGCACCGGGTTGCGGTAGTGGCCGGGTGGCAATGGCGTGGCGAACACCGCATCGTCGCCGCGATACTCGAACCAGTCGAAGGCGACATCGGCGTGTGCTTGCGCCTGCACGCGCGCAGGTGCGGCCACCGCAAGCAGCAGTGCCGCAAGCGCGGCCGGCAGCCAGCGCATCACCAGTCCCACATCGCACCGTCTTCCAGCCGCGCGATCGGCAACTGCTTGGGCACGTAGGGATACTTCGCGGCCAGGGCTTCGTCGATGTCCACGCCATGCCCGGGTGCTTCGCCGCAATGCAGGCGGCCATCGCGGAATACGTAATCGTGCGGGAACACCGCGTTGGCCTCGTCGGAATGGAACATGTATTCCTGGATGCCGAAGTTGGGCACCCAGGTGTCGAAGTGCAATGCCGCGCCCATGCACACCGGCGACAGATCGGTGGCGCCGTGGAAGCCGGTACGCACCTGATGCAGCGCGGCGAAATCGGCCAGCCGGCGCACATGGGTGATGCCGCCGGCGTGGACGATGGTGGTGCGGATGTAGTCGATCAGTTGCTGCTCGATCAGGTGCTTGCAATCCCACAGCGAATTGAACACCTCGCCCACCGCCAAGGGGGTGACCGTGTGCTGGCGAATCACCTCGAACGCGCGCTGGTTTTCTGCAGGGGTGGCGTCTTCCAGCCAGAACAGCCGGTATGGTTCCAGGTCGCGGCCCAGCCGCGCGGCCTCGATCGGGGTGAGCCGGTGGTGCGCGTCGTGCAGCAGCTCGATCTCGTCGCCATGATCGTTGCGTAGCTGCTCGAACAGCTTGGGCACCACGCCGAGATAGCGTGGTGTGGACCACACCGTTTCGGTCGGCAATTCGCTCTCTGCCGGCTCATACGGTTTGCCGCCGCTGGAAATGCCGTAGGTCTTCTTGATGCCGGGCACGCCGCACTGCGCGCGGATGGCGATGAAGCCCAGCTCGCGGAAGCGGCCCACCTCATCGCTGGTTTCGGCGATATCGCGGCCATTGGCATGGCCGTAGACCAGCGCGCCCTCGCGCGAGCGCCCGCCCAGCAGCTGATACAACGGCAGGCCGGCCATCTTGCCCAGGATGTCCCACAAGGCCACGTCCACCGCAGCGATCGCGCTCATCGTCACCGGGCCGCGCCGCCAGTACGCACCGCGGTAGAAGAATTGCCAGATGTCTTCGATGCGGCCGGCATCGCGGCCGATCAGGTTCGGCACCAGGTGTTCCTGCAGGTACGCCGCCACCGCCAGTTCGCGGCCATTGAGCGTGGCATCGCCCAGCCCGGTGATGCCCGAGCGGGTGCGGATCTTCAGGGTGACGAAGTTGCGGCCCGGGCAGGTGACGATGACGCGCGCCTCGACGATCTCGCGATCGCGGGCCGAGCCTTGCAGCGGAGCAGGGGAGTCGGGGGTCTGTGACATCGTGGTCTCGCTCAGGGAGAAGTGGCGGCAGTGAGGGGGAGTTCGAACGGGCCGGCCGGCAGGCCGCTGCGGTCGTACAAGGTGCATACCGGGCTGTCGGCCCAGCAGTAGCGCACGCGCGTGACGGCCAGGCCGGTGGGAACGCGCAGGCTGATGGCGTGGTCGTGCAAGCTGGCAACGGCATAGCGGCAGCTGTTGGACGCGGCGCCGCACAGCTCGAAGCCGATCGGCGCATCGGCGCCATAGCTGAGCAAGGCGGTGTCCACCTCGTCGAAGGCGATGCGCACGCTGTCGCCTTCGCGTTGCGCGCTGCGCGGCACCGGGCCGGAGGGCGCAAGCGCCTCGCCGTACACCACTTGCCGCGCCACACGCGCCAGGCGCCGGCCCAGTTCCTGCTTGTTGGCCGGATGGATGTCGTAGCGGTCGCCGATGTCGATCGTCACCGCCAGGCCCGCATGCGCATCGTTGGCGACGAAGCGGCGCTGCGCCTCGCGCAGCTGCGCCCAGCCGCTGTCGACCGGCTGGGTGGGCGGCGCGCCATAGTTGGCCAGCTGCACGATCAGCAGCGGCAACTGCGCACCGAAGCGCTGCCGCCAATCGCGTTGCCATGCAGCGAGCAAGGCCGGGTAATGCACCGCATCGCCGGCATTGGATTCGCCCTGGTACCACACCACGCCACGCAGGCCGAGCTGGCCGAGCGGGGCGATCATGCCGTTGTACAAGGTGGTCAGCCCGGCCGCCGACGACCACGGCGCGCGCGGTGGCGAGCCCAGTTGCGGCGGCACGATGCGGTACTGCCAGGGCGCATCCAGTGGCAGCGTGCTGCCATCGGCGAACTGCAGCGCACGCGATTGCGCATCGCCCAGCAGCCCACCGCGCCGATAGGTGTTGAGCACATTGAGCACGATGCTGTTGCGCCCGGCATGCAGGCGCCCGCGCGGCACGCTGTAGCGACGCGGCTGGTCGGCACCGTAACTGCTGCCCACGCCGCGCCCGTTGACCCAGGTCTGGTCCAGTTCGTCCACCGGCCCGAGCAACAAGCTGGCGTCCTGCGCGGCCTGCGCCGGCGTCAGCTCCACGCTGGTGCGGTACCAGACCATGCCGTTGAAGCCGACCAACTGCGGCACACCCCAGTCGTCCCACGCGCCCAATGCCGCCGGTGCGGTTTGCCAGGCGCCGGGCGCATCCGCCTGCCAGGGCTCGCCTTCGCCGTGCGCATGCCACCAGGCCTCCCACAGCGCCCCCCAATGCGGCGCGGCATCCACCGGGTCGCGTGCGTAACGCGCCAGCACATCCAGCGCCGGGCCATCGTCACCGGCAGCGCGCAGTGCCTTCTCACCGATCCAGGCCTGCAGTTGCGAGCCGCCCCAGGAGGCGTTGATCAGGCCCATCGGCACATCGACGGTCTTCTGCAACTCACGCGCGAAGTAATAGCAGGCCGCAGAAAAATCCTTCACCGTCTCCGGTGTGGTGAGTTGCCATGCCGCAGCGCCACCGAAGCGGCGCTGCGGCGTCGGGCTGGACTGCGCCGGCACCTTGAACATGCGGATGCGCGGGTTGTCGGCATCGGCGATCTCGCTGCGTGAATCCAGGGTGCGATGCACCTGCAATTCCATGTTGGATTGGCCCGAGCACAGCCACACATCGCCGATCAGCACGTCATTGACCTGCTGCGTCACGCCCGTGCTGGTGCGTGCGCTCAAGCTGTACGGGCCACCCGCGGCGTGCGCGGGCAGGCGTGCCTCCCAGTGGCCTTGCCGATCTGCGCGTGCCTGCACCTGCTGCGCATCCAGTTGCACGCTCACGCGCGCGCCAGGGGGTGCGTCGCCCCACACCCGGATCGGCGCATCGCGCTGCAACACCACATGCTCCTGAAACAGTGCATGCAGCAGCGGCGCATCGGCCGCCTGCGCCAGGCGCGGCAGCAGTGCTGCGCAGAGCGTTGCCATGATGACCGTCGAGAGGCGCGCGTTCATTTCGGATTCCCCGGTGCATACGGAAACTTCAGCGCCTGGTAATACGCCAACGGATGCGCCGGCGGCGCCGTGCCGGCCGGCAACGGCAGCCCGGACACGCGCTGGAAGTAGGCGATGCTGGCATCGCGCCACCACTGCGCTTCGTCCTGCTGGATCGCCAGGAAGTTCGCTACCTGCTGGTAACGCGGTGGATCGATCTTGCCGGCAAGCCCCTGCCAGGTGGCTCGCATGGCACGCACCTCGTCCACGCCATGGTCGTAATGCCATACCAGCTCGTCCCACAGCGTCCGCCGGGAGGCCATGCGGTGCTCCCAGGGCACATGGTGGAACCACAGCAGGTAATGCTCCGGCACGCGCTGCACATCGCCGAACATGCGCGCCACTGGCTTGGCGTATTGCGCCACCGCATTGCTGCCGCTGGCGCTACGGTCAAAGCCGATCCCGTTACGGTCGGCGCGGTGGTAGTAGACCGGGTCCCAGTCCGGGCGCTCGCTGCCCGCATCCCAGGGTGCCGGGCCGTAGTGATGGCCGCGACCCATCAGGTGATGCAGGCCGAGCGGGGTCATGTAGTCCACCACTGCCTCGCGCGAGCGCAGCATCATGTCGACCACGGGCGTCACCACGTCAGCATCGTTGGAGAAGGTCATGCGTGCCCACTCCTGCGCGATCGCCTGCGGCGACAACTGCGGGTTCCACGCCAGCCGCCCGTACGCATACCAGTTGGCCTGATCGAAGATCGAGCCGCTCCAGTTGCGGTCCGCACCGATGTTGGCCACACCGGCAATGCCGGTCAGGCGCGTGTGTCTGGCATCGTTGAAGAGCGTGCCATCCACGGTTCTGGCAACGGTCGAGCCCTTGCCGTGTGCATAGGTGTCGGCCTGCAGGGTCTCGGCAAACAGCGTGCCCAGATAGGCCAGATGGGTCGAAAAGCCCAGATACTCCTTGGTGATCTGGAACTCCGGCATCAACGGCGTCTTGCGCATCGCACCGAACAGCGGATGGAACGGCTCGCGCGGCTGGAAGTCGATCGCTCCGTTCTTGACCTGCACGATCACGTTGTCGCGGAATTGCCCATCCAGCGGCAGGAACTCGCTGTACGCCTGCTTGGCGCGATCGTCCGGTTGCTCGTGCGAATAGACGAATGCGCGCCACATCACCACCCCGCCGTGCGGCGCCAGCGCGTCGGCCAGCAGATTGGCGCCATCGGCATGGCTGCGCCCGTAATCCTGCGGGCCGGGCTGGCCTTCGGAATTGGCCTTTACCAGGAAACCGCCGAAGTCCGGAATGCGTGCATAGATCTGGTCGGCTTTGTTGCGCCACCACTGCTGTACCTGCGGATCCAGCGGGTCGGCGGTCGTCAAACCGCCGATCTCGATCGGCGCGCTGAAGCGCGCGCTGAGAAACACGCGAATGCCGTAAGGGCGAAACACCTTGGCCAGTGCCGCCGCCTTGTCCAGATACTGCGGCGTCAGGCTCCAGGCCTTGGCGTTGACGTTGTTGAGCACGCTGCCGTTGATGCCCAGCGATGCATTGGCGCGCGCGTACTCGGTGTAGCGTGGATCCAGGTAACCCGGCAGGGTCTGCCAGTTCCATAACGAGGCGCCGGCATAGCCGCGCTCGACCACCCCGTCCAGGTTGTCCCAGTGGTTGAGCATGCGCAGCTGCAAGCGCGGCGACTCGCGCAGGTCCAGCGCGGCCAGCGACTGGCCGGTCTGCAACAGGCGCAGGAAGTGGAATGCCCCATACAGCGCGCCGACATCGCTGCCGCCGACGATGACGGTCGTGCGATGCCCGTCCACGCTGACACTGCGGATCAGATAGCCCTCGCGGCCCAGGCCGGTGGTCTGCAGCTGCAATGCCGCGATCTGCGGCGCAGCCGCCGCGCCCAGCAAGATCGCCCCATCGCGCGTGACATTGGCGGACGACTGCGGCGCAGCACCAAGCAGGCCCGACAGTCCACGCTGCAATTCCTCACGTGCAGCCTGCAACGTCGGCGAGTCGCCGGCGACGATCAACTCGCTTGCGTTGCCACGCAACTGCGCCGCGTCGGCCAGCGGGTGGTAGCGCAACCATAAATCGTAGCCATCCTCGGCCCGCGCGCCGGCACTGGCCAGCATCAATCCGCACAGCAACGTCAGCGCCAGCCACCACGGCTGCGCCAACGCTGCGCAATACGCGCCGCAGCGCCGCATTGCACGCGCGCTCATGCGGCATGCTCCAGCGACATCACCGCACGCCGCGGCGTATCGCCGCTCTGCCTGCTTCCCGGTACCATGCGTCGCATCGTCATGCACGCAGTCGGCGCTTGCGTTACTGCAGCGGGTTGTGTGCATCGTGCAGGTTCGCCACCCACTTGAAGAGGCCACGCTTGGAGAAGGTCAGGAAATCGGTCCGCCGCACCAGCCGCGCGACCACCATCGACGAGGTGGCGGCGCTGGCGAAGGTCTCGCCGATGACGGTCTCGCGCGTGGTCAACAACAACGGCAGCGTGCGCGATGCCACCCGTGCCCGCGTGCTGCGCGCGGTCGACAAGCTGGGCTACACGCCCAACCTGGCGGCCAGTGCCCTGGCCGCCGCGCAGAGCACGCGCATTGCGTTGATCTACAGCGATCCCAGCGGCGCCTACCTGCGTGAGTTGCTGCTGGGCGTGTTGCGGGTTGCCTCGCGCACACCGATCCAGCTGGTGATCGATTGCTGGGACGACCTGGATGCCGACGCCGAACGCCGTGCCGCGCGCAAGCTCGCCAAGGGCGTGGCCGGAGTGATCCTGCCGCCGCCGCTGTGCGAATCCAAGGCCGCGGTACTGGAGCTGGTGCGCGCCAAGGTGCCGGTGGTGGCGATCGCCTCCAACCATTTCAGCCCGGATGTGGCCTGTGTGCGCATCGACGAATTCGCTGCCGCCAAGGAAATCACCGAGCATCTGATCGCGCAGGGCCACACGCGTATCGGTTACATCGCCGGGCATCCCAACCTGTCTGCCAGCACGCGTCGCTTCGAGGGGTTCCAGGCCGCGCTGGCCGATGCGGGCCTGCGGCTGGACCGGCATCTGGTGCAACCGGGCGACTACACCTACAAATCCGGCCTGGTCGCTGCGGAAAAACTGCTGGCGCGCAAACGCCGCCCCAGCGCCATCTTCGCCAGCAACGACGATATGGCCGCCGCCGCAATCTCGGTCGCGCATCGACGCGGGCTGGATGTGCCGCGCGATCTGTCGGTGGTCGGCTTCGACGACACCTCCGCCGCCACTGCGGTATGGCCCGAACTCACCACCGTGCAGCAGCCCATCGCCGCCATGGCCGACGCTGCGCTGGACATCCTGTTGAAGACGATTCGCGCCAAGGAGCGCACGGCGAAGATGGTCGATCATGTGGTCGCGCACCTGCTGGTCAAGCGGGATTCGGTGGCCGCACCGGCGGCGCCGGATGCAACGGAACAGCCATGACGCTGCACGCGGTTCTGCGCGCAGGCCGCCGATGGTCGCCTGCGCGTGCAGGCGACCATCGGCATAACATCAACGCGTCAGATACTGGTTGATCAGGTTCTCGTAGGCTTCCTGACGGCCGCTGAGCTGCTTGGGTTCGTTGCCGGCGGCGTACTTGGCCAGATCCACCAGCGTGCTGCTGCCGTTGGCGAAGTCCGCGCCCGCGCCGCTGTCGAAGCTGGCGTAGCGCTCGGCGCGCCACTGCTCCAGCGGCGAGGAGGTCAGCAGCGCATTGGCCACTTCCAGCCCGCGTGCGAACGCGTCCATGCCGCCGATATGCGCCAGGAACAGATCCTGCGGGTCGGACGACTCGCGGCGCACCTTGGCATCGAAGTTCAGCCCGCCCGGTGCCAGCCCGCCCTGGCGCAGCACCACCAGCATCGCGCCGACGGTGTCGTACAGGTCGGTCGGGAACTGGTCGGTATCCCAGCCGTTCTGCGGGTTGCCGCGGTTGGCATCGATGCTGCCGAGCAGGCCGGCGTCGGATGCCACCTGCAGGTCATGCTCGAAGCTGTGACCCGACAGTGTGGCGTGGTTGGCTTCGATGTTCAGCTTGAAGTCCTGGTCCAGGCCGTGCTGGCGCAGGAAGCCGATCACCGTGGCGCTGTCGAAGTCGTACTGGTGCTTCATCGGCTCCATCGGCTTGGGCTCGATCAGGAAGTTGCCAGTGAAGCCGATCGCGCGGCCGTAGTCGCGTGCCAGGGTCAAGAAGCGCGCCATGTTGTCCTGCTCGCGCTTCATCTGGGTGTTGTGCAGGCAGGCATAGCCTTCGCGGCCGCCCCAGAACACGTAGTTCTCGCCGCCCAGCTCGACGGTGGCATCGATGGCGGCCTTGACCTGCACCGCCGCACGCGCCACCACGTTGAAGTCCGGGTTGGTCGACGCACCATTCATGTAACGCGGGTGCGAGAACAGGTTGGCGGTTCCCCACAACAGCTTGATGCCGGTGTCGGCCTGGCGCTGCTTGGCAATGCCGACCATGTGCTTGAGGTTGCTCTGGTACTCGCCGATGTCGTCGGCATCGGGCGACAGGTCGATGTCGTGGAAGCAGTAGTACGGCACGCCGAGCTTGGTGAAGAACTCGAACGCGGCATCGGCCTTGGCTTCGGCGCGATTCAACGCGGTGTTGCCGATATCCCACGGGTACGCGCGCGTGCCCGGGCCGAACGGATCGGCGCCGTTGCCGCAGAAGCTGTGCCAGTAGGCCACGGCAAAGCGCAGATGCTCGGCCATGGTCTTGTCGCCGACCTGCTTGTTGGCGTCGTAGACCTTGAACGCCAGCGGGTTGTCCGAGTCGCGGCCTTCGAAGCCGATCTTGCCAATACCGGGGAAATATTCCTTGGCGCCGATGTAGACGGTGTTGCTCATGGGGTGGAACTCCTGCAGAGAGGCGAGGGGAGAAGGGAAAGATGTCGCACGCGAGTGACCAGCCACGCAGCGCAGCGATCGCGCATGCAGGCCGTCACCGCCGCCACCGGCGCGCAGTCTCAATCAGCGCCGGGGACGGACGCCGGCACGGGCCCTGACCCGTGCAGCGCAGAATGTTAGCGCTACCACAATCGCGACCGAAAAAAGCCGCGCGATGGAGCGAAGCTGAAGATGCCATGCCGATCCCGAGTGAAGCGGTCTGCCCGACTTTACCCAGCCCGGCGCAGAAAGGCTTGCTGCGCTGCGAGATGTGCGCTGCCCCGAGCACCTGCGGCACACCTCTAGCGTTGATCGGCTCGCTAGCGCCCTGGCACCGCCAAACCAGCGCCGAGCACCCCGCGCGTACGCGGCTGACCGCCCGTTCAGCCGCGTACGCGCGGCGCCGGCCCGCCGCGCGCCGGGCAGCTACAATGGCCGGCTTATGACCGCTGTCCTGCCGCTGCCGCAACCCCTGGCCGACCCCGCGCCGCGCGACCCGCGCCAGCGGTTGCAGCGTGAGCAGCTGCGCCTGGGCAAACGCCTGCAGCGCCAGGTGGGCCAGGCGATTGCCGACTTCGGCATGATCGCCCCCGGCGACAAGATCATGGTCTGCCTGTCCGGCGGCAAGGACAGCTACACCTTGCTGGACATGCTGCTGCAGTTGCAGCGCAAGGCGCCGGTGCCGTTCACCCTGGTGGCGGTCAATCTGGACCAGAAGCAGCCCGACTTCCCCGCGCAGGTGCTGCCCACTTACCTGCGTGGGCTGGATGTACCGTTCGACATCGTTGAGCAGGACACCTATTCGGTGGTCAGCCGGGTGATTCCGGCCGGCAAGACCATGTGTTCATTGTGCTCGCGGCTGCGGCGCGGCGCGCTGTATGCCTACGCCCAGACGCATGGCGTGACCAAGATCGCGCTCGGCCACCATCGCGACGACATCGTGGCCACGTTCTTCATGAATCTGTTCCACCACGCCCGGCTCGCGGCGATGGCACCCAAGCTGCGCAGCGACGACGGCGCGCATGTGGTGATCCGCCCGCTGGCCTACGTGCGCGAAGCCGATATCGCCGCCTACGCGCAGGCGCGCCAGTTCCCGATCATTCCGTGCAACCTGTGCGGCAGCCAGGAAAACCTGCAGCGCCAGCAGGTCGGGCGGATGCTGCAGCAGTGGGACCGCGAGCAGCCCGGGCGGGTCGAGCAGATCGCCCGCGCGCTGGGCGATGTGCGGCCCGAGCAACTGGCCGACCGCACCCTGTTCGATTTCCTGGCGCTGGGCCGCAACGGCGATGCAGCACCGCCCGATCCTGATCCCGATTCCAGCGCCTGGCTCGCCGCCGGCGACAGCGCACACGACAGCGACTGACGCGGCCATCGCGGCGCCGGCAGTCTTTCCACCCTCCCCGTTTCTTCCTCCTCTTCGGTCTGACGCATGTTCTTTCGTAATCTCACCCTGTTCCGTTTCCCGACCACGCTGGATTTCTCCGAGATCGACACGCTGCTGCCGCAAGTGCAGCTCAAGCCGGTCGGCCCGCTGGAAATGAGCTCGCGCGGTTTCATCTCCCCGTTCGGCCGCGACGAGCAGGAAGTGCTCTCGCACCGTCTGGAAGATTTCCTCTGGCTCACCGTCGGTGGCGAGGACAAGATCCTGCCCGGCGCGGTGGTCAACGACCTGCTCGAGCGCAAGGTCGCCGAGATCGAAGAGAAGGAAGGCCGTCGCCCCGGTGGCAAGGCCCGCAAGCGCCTGAAGGACGACCTGATCCATGAGCTGTTGCCGCGCGCCTTCGTCAAGAGCTCGCGCACCGATGCCATTCTGGACCTGCAGCACGGCTACATTGCGGTCAACAGTTCCAGCCGCAAGAGCGGCGAGAACGTGATGAGCGAGATCCGCGGCGCACTCGGCAGCTTCCCGGCACTGCCGTTGAATGCCGAGGTCGCACCGCGCGCCATCCTCACCGGCTGGATCGCCGGCGAACCCTTGCCCGAAGGCCTGAGCCTGGGCGAAGAGTGCGAGATGAAGGATCCGATCGAAGGCGGCGCGGTGGTCAAGTGCCAGCACCAGGAACTGCGCGGCGACGAGATCGACAAGCACCTGGAAGCCGGCAAGCAGGTCACCAAGCTGGCGCTGGTGCTGGACGACAATCTGTCGTTCGTGCTCGGCGACGATCTGGTGATCCGCAAGCTCAAGTTCCTCGATGGCGCACTGGACCAGCTCGAACACAGCGAAGACGACGGCGCACGCGCCGAACTCGATGCCCGTTTCGCGCTGATGAGCGCCGAAATCCGGCGCCTGTTCCTGCTGCTGGAAACCGCGTTGAAACTGAGCAAGGCCGAGTAAGCGCAACGGTCGAGCGGTGGCGTGGTGTTGTCGCGATCGATGCTCGAGTCAAATGCCCGGTGAGTGGAGTGCGCGGTGCCCTCACCGCTCGCGGGACACGCCATGCATCCGTTCGTGGAGGCTCCTTGGCGGCGTCCATGCCGCCAAGGGTTTCGCAACTGGCAAGGACACCGCGCCAGTCAGTTGGTCGGCTGCTTTCTTGAAAGCGTGTCGTCCGGCTACGCTGCGCCAGGCAATGAAAAGTTTGCAGCTTGCGTGTCGAAAACTTGTCCACCGCTCGGCATGCGAAGGAGGAGAGTGAAAAGCTGGTCGACGCACAGTGATCCGACCGGCGCAGGTCATGCCCTGCCTGCAACCACACACCGACCATCTCGACTGGCCCTTGCCCGCTCGCCGTCGCGGGACCTTACGCGGCATGGATGCCGCGTAAGAGCCTACAAGGACGTACTTGCGGCGTGTCCCGCGATGGTGGGCGGGCAAGGGCCCTGCAGCCAAGTCGCCGATCAGCCGCTCTGCAACTGTTCCATTCGCGCTATCCAGTACGACACCCAAAACACAGAGACTTGGCCGTGCTGGGCGGGCAAGGGCCCTGCAACCAGGCCGCAGCTCTAGCGACGTCGGCTGCGCCCACCTGGCGGTGGGCAGCGTCGTTTGCCAGTCGCTCAAAGAAGTCGCGCCAACATCGAATGCATCAATCGCCCCGTCTCACCACCTGACACATCGCAGCGCTATCCTGTGCCCATGTTCAAGCCCGTCCGCCGCCTTATCGCGCCCGCCCCGCAGGTTGTCGAACGCGATTGCCTGCGCCTGCAGCTGGACGGGCGCGAGATCGCGGTGCTGCGCGTGCGCGACCCGCGTGCGCGGCGCATCAAGCTCAGTGTGGACGAACGCGGCGCGCGGCTGACCTTGCCACTGCGCGCAAGCCTGGTGGCCGGCGAACGCTTTCTGCAGGCGCATCTGGACTGGCTGAGCACGCAATTGTCGCGTTATCAGCAGGTGGATGCGTTTCCGGCGCTGGAGCGTGGCGTGCCGGGGCTGCTGCCGTTACGCGGCGCCTTGTTGCCGCTGAGCTGGCACGACGGGCGCTACGCACGCATCGAGGTCACCGATGACGGCGCGCAGTTCCATGTGCCGACCCGCCTGGGCGATGCAGGCCTGCGCCGCACGCTGAAAGAATTCTACGAAGCGCAGGCGCGCGCCGATGTCGGCCGCTGGTTGCCGAGCTATCTGCCCGGCCTGCCGCGCGCCCCGGCGCGGGTGCGGCTGAAGGTGATGTCCTCGCAGTGGGGCTCGCTGGCACCGGATGGCTCGATGGCGCTGGATCTGGCGCTGGTGCTCGGCCGCCCGTCCGCGTTCGAATACGTGCTGGTGCACGAGCTCTGCCACCTGCTGCAGGCCAACCACTCACCGGCGTTCTGGGCCGAGGTGGAACAACGCTTCCCCGCCTGGCGCGACGAGCGCAGCTATTTCCACGAGCACGGCCGCCAGCTCAAGGCGCAACTGCGGCGCTTGTTGCAGGTGGAGTGACGCGGGTCGTCGCGATGCAGTTGCCGTCGCTGTGGCGGCGCTCCTGCAACGATCAATGCGCGAAGTCGGGGCGCCAATGCGCTTCGGGCTTTCGTAGAGCTGCTGCGCGATGGCGCGGCTAGCGAAGTGACATAGCGCCACGCGGCTGCGCTAGCGCCATTGGTAAGACGCGGCGCGCGCAAGGTGCCGGCAGGCCAGCGGCGACAGCCACGCAAAGCGCCTGGTCAGGGCACACTCGATGGCCGCGATGCCGGCCTGCAGCTCGCGTGCCGGTCCCCAATGGTCGGCGTCGCAGGCCACCGACCAGACCTCATCCAGGCGCCGGCGATCGTCCGGATTCAGTTGCGGCGACGCGTGCACCGTCTCCAGGAACGTCCCTGGCAAACTCCACTGCTCGAAGGACTCGATCGCGGCGACAAGCGGGTCTGGATGGCCCATTGCGCTAGCTCAACGGTGCCAGGATGCCGTGCGCCGCTGACGATGCCTGCTGGCACTGAGGTCTGCTGTCGCATGCAAGGCAGCAAGCACGAACGTCAGCGCCATGGCATCGCGCAGGACGCATGCACGCATTCCACGCATCACGCGTGCGGCGGCGGCAACGACGCCAGGAATCCATTGATCACCGCCGCCACCGCGTCCGGCGCTTCCATGTGCACATGATGCGTGCCCGGCAATAGATGCAGGCGTGCATCGCGCATCAGTGCCACGCGGTGATCGCGCAGGGCATCGGGGAAGTACACCTGCGCCGGCGTGGCGAAGATGGCCTGGGTCGGGCAGGCGATGGAGGCCAGCAGCACGTCGATCTGCGCTTCGGTCATGCGGATGGCGGTGGGCAAGGTCAGGCGCGGGTCGCTGCACCAGCTGTAGCCGCCTTCGACCGCGCAGACCCCGCGCTCCACCAGCAGCCGCGCGGCCGGTTCGGTGAGCTGGTTGGCCATCATGCGTGCGCGCACCGGCATCTCCATCGACGGAAACACCCGCAACGGCCGCTGCGCCAGCGTGCGTGCCGACGCCACCGCATCGCGCAGGCGGGTGGCGGTGCTCTCGACCGGCTCGGCCAGCGCACCCAAGGCCTCGATCGCGATCAAGGCCTCGATGCGCTCCGGCGCCGCGGCCGCGAGCAAGCTGGCGACGCCGCCGCCCAGCGAGTGGCCGAGCACGCTGAAGCGCTCCCACCCCAGCGCATCGGCTACCTGCAGCAGGATCGCGATCGCGCTGCTGAGCGTGTATTCGGCGCCGGTCGGCAACCACGCGCTGTGGCCGTGGCCGGGCAGATCCAGCAGCACCAGATCCAGGTCCTGCGCGTGCAGATGCGCGCTCAGCGGCAGGAAGCTGGCGGCATTGTCGAGCCAGCCATGCAGTGCCAGCACCCGGCGCGGGCCACGTTCGGGGTTGCGCAGCCCGGTGACCCGGCCGATCGCCAGGTCGCACGCAAACGGCTCCAATCTCACGCGCGTCGCGCCACTGCGGCCAGTGCCTGCGCATGTGTCGGGCTGGCGTTGAGGCAGGGGATGTAGCTGAGCTTGGCGCCGCGTTCGGCCAGCGTTTCGGCAAAGCCCAGCGCCACTTCTTCCAGGGTTTCCAGGCAGTCGGTGGCAAAACCCGGGCAGACCAGGTCGAAGCTGCGCACGCCGCCTTCAGCCAGTTTCCACAAGGTCGGCTCGGCGTACGGCTGCAGCCAGCGTTCCGAACCGAAGCGCGACTGGTAGCCCATCTGCCATTCGTCCACGCCCAGGCCGAGCGCGGTGACGATGGCCTGCGCGCTGCGCTCGCATTGCTGCGGATACGGGTCGCCGGCATTGGCCACGCGCTGCGGCAGGCCGTGGAAGGAGAACATCAGCTTCTCGCTGCGCCCGTGCGCCTGCCAGTGCGCGCGGATCGAATCGGCGATCGCCGCGACCCAGCCGGCGTCTTCGCAATAGTCCTGGATCACCTCGACCGCGATTTCCGGCGCGCTCGGGCGCCAGGCATCGATCACGTCCTGGATCGAGGCGGTGGTGGTGGTGGAATACTGCGGATACAGCGGCAGCACCACGATGCGCCTGATGCCGCGCGCGCGCAGGCCATCCAGCGTCTTGCGCAGCGCCGGGGCGCCATAGCGCATGGCCCACTCCACGTGCCAGTCCGGCATGACCTCTTTCAGGCCCTCGGCCAGGCGGCGCGTGTACACGGCCAGCGGCGAGCCGTCGGGCAGCCAGACCTTGGCGTATTTCTCGGCCGACTTGGGCCCGCGGATCGGCAGGATCACCCCGTACAGCAGCGGCTTCCAGAACAGCGGCGGGATCGCGACCACGCGGCGGTCGCTGAGGAACTCGGCCAGGTAGCGGCGCACGGCCGGGGCGGTGGGCGACTCGGGGGTGCCGAGATTGACGACCAGCAGGGCGGTATCGGGGGTGGTGTTCATGCGCACCATTCTGGCAGAGCGCAGCAGCGCTGCCGAGGACAGCGCATCGATCGCCGCCATTGACCGCCTCTGCCGCCTGGCTGCGCTCACCACCGATTCATTGCGCCACCACTAACGTCGCGCCATTGCTATCTTTGACGGATTGTCCTCTGGAGCTTGTCATGCCTCGTCTGTCGCGCCTGGCCCTGTTGTTGTCGCTGACCTTCGCCGCCGGCCACGCCGTCGCCGGCCCGGAAGAGGACCAGCGCGCGCGTAACGCGGTGCGCGTGCTCAACGAGATCATGAAGATCCCCGAGCAGGCGATCCCGGACAAGCTGCTCGACGAGGCGCGCGCCATCGTGGTCATCCCCGACACGCTCAAGGCCGGGCTGGTGATCGGCGGCCGGCGCGGGCACGGCCTGATGTCGATGAAGAATGCCGATGGCAGCTGGTCGCAGCCGGTGTTCGTCAAGCTCACAGGCGGCAGCATCGGCTTCCAGGCCGGCGTGCAGTCCTCCGACGTGGTGCTGGTGTTCCGCAACGACCGCAGCCTGGACAACATCGTCAACGGCAAGTTCACCCTCGGTGCCGATGCCGGCGTGGCCGCCGGCCCGGTCGGCCGCAATGCCGCCGCCGCCACCGACGGCCAGCTCAAGGCCGAAATCTGGTCGTGGTCGCGCGCCCGCGGCCTGTTCGCCGGCGTGGCGCTGGACGGTGCGGTGCTGCAGATCGACGATGCCGCCGACCTCAACGCCTACGGTGGCGGCGCCACCCCGCGCATGATCTTCGAAGGCCGCACCAACGAGCGTGCCTCCACCGACGTGATCGCCTTCCGCGACCGCCTGGAAGAGGCGACCTACACCGCACGCGCCAATCGCGGTACCGATGGCAGCGCCGACGATGGGGCCAGCGCGCCGCGTCCGGCAACGCCGCCGCCGGCACCGGCGACCACTACGCCGCCGCCAGCGGTGAACGAGGCCAGCACCGTGCCGATGCAGCCCAGCACGACGCCACCGCCGCAGCAGGGCTTCCAGCCGGTGTCCGATGGCGAAATCCGTACCGAATCGCTGGACGGCAACCGCTGACAGGCTGTCATCCCCCTGCGCGGTGCGCTGGGGTATCCTGCGTCTTCCTTCTTCTTCAGCAAGCGAGCAGATCATGGGCGGTTTCAGCATTTGGCACTGGCTGATCGTGCTGGTGATCGTGTTGCTGGTGTTCGGTACCAAGCGGCTCACCAGCGGTGCCAAGGATCTCGGCAGCGCGGTCAAGGAATTCAAGAAAGGTATGCACGACGACGACAAGCCGGCCGGCAAGCTCGGTGACGACACCCGCACGGCCGAGCAGGCACGTGAGGCGCAGGCCGAGCGCGATCGCGACGCGCGTTGATCCGGAGCGGCGTCGGTGTTTGACATAGGTGTTGGCGAACTGACGCTGATTGCGATCGTCGCCCTGGTGGTGCTCGGTCCCGAGCGCCTGCCCAAGGCGGCCCGGTTTGCCGGACTGTGGGTGCGCCGCGCGCGCATGCAGTGGGATTCGGTCAAGCAGGAGCTGGAGCGCGAGCTGGAAGCCGAAGAGCTCAAGCGCAGCCTGCAGGATGTGCAGGCCTCGCTGCGCGAAGCCGAAGACCAGCTGCGCACCAAGCAGCAGCATCTGGAGCAGGGCGCCCGCGCGCTGCACGACGAGGTGGGGCGCGATATCGATATCCGCAGCCCGGCCACACCGGTGGCGACACCGCTGGAGCTGGCGCACGCGGATCTGTCGGTCGGGGCAACTGCCACGTCGGCAGCAGGCGCTGCGGATGCGGCCGACCATGAGGCCGCACCGGTCATTGCCCAGGCCCAGCCGATTGCGCCGGCGCCCCATCAAACCTCGGTACCGGCCCCGCACGACACCGTGGTGCCGGCGCCGAATGCCGCGCATCTCAGCAGCACCGGCGCGCAGGCGCCGGCCACCGCCACGCCGCTGGAGCCGAGCACGCTGAAAGCGCCGAGCGAGCCGACCGCGCCACACAAGATCCAGGAGAAACAGCCGTGAGCCTGTTCGACGACGCACAGGCCGAAAGCAGTCTGATCGAGCATCTGGTCGAATTGCGCGCGCGCCTGGTGCGCGCCCTGATCGGCCTGGGCGTGGTGCTGCTGGCGTTGCTGCCGTTCTCGCGTGCGATCTATTCGTGGCTGGCCGCGCCGCTGATTTCGCAGCTGCCGCTGGGGCAGACGATGATCGCGATGAACCCGGCCGGTGCGTTCTTCGCACCGCTCAAGCTGACCTTCTTCGTGGCGGTGTTCGTCAGCGTGCCGTGGCTGCTGTACCAGGCCTGGGCCTTCGTGGCGCCGGGCCTGTACCAGCGCGAAAAGAAACTCGCATTCCCATTGCTGGCCTCGGCGGTGGCGTTGTTCTACATCGGCTGCGCGTTTGCGTATTTCCTGGTGTTGCCGGCGGTGTTCCACTTCCTGACCACGTTCAAGCCGGACGTGATCGCCATTACCCCCGACGCCAATTCCTACCTGGATTTCGTGCTGGCGATCTTCTTCGCCTTCGGTGCGAGCTTTGAGCTGCCGGTTGCACTGGTGATCCTGGTGCTGCTGGGCTGGGTCAGCCCCAAGCAGCTGAGCGAAGGCCGCGGCTATGCCATCGTCGGCATCTTCATCCTGGCCGCGGTGCTCACCCCGCCGGACGTGGTCTCGCAGCTGATGCTGGCCATCCCGATGTGCCTGCTCTACGAGCTGGGTATCGTCGCCTCGCGCGCGGTGGGGCCGAAGCCCGCCTAGCGCTTTTGCCGCGGTGAGGCGCGCCGATATGCAGGCGCGCAACCCGGCATCACCCGAACGCAATCACCCCCGTAGGAGCGCACCCGGGCGCGACTGGGCTCTCCTGAGGAAAGCTTCGTCGCGCTCAGGCGCGCTCCTACGGGGTGGGATGGTCAGGCGGCGAACACGTTGGCGCGAGCGAGGGCGTTCCCGGGGGACGCTTCATCGCGCCCAGGTGCGCTCCTACGGATCAGGGTTTCGTTGTCAGCACATTGCCGGTCAAGGCGATCAGGCGGCGAACACATCCGGGCGCGACGGTGCCGTGGGCTGCGCGGTTGCGCCTGCGTGGGTGAACATCTGCTTCCAGGCGGCGTACACCGAGCCGGCGAACACCGGCATCAATACCGCCATCAGCAGCAGCTGGGCCAGCCACATCGCCACGGTCTGCCCGGCCACCAGGCCGACGATCAGCGCCACGATCATCACCGCAAAATAGATGGCGAAGATGGCGATGAAGGCCAGCACGAAGAACACCAGCATCGCCGGCAGGTTGTGCAGGCTGGCGCGCAGGCTCTCGCGCAGTGCATGGCCGCCGGTGCTGCGGTCGAACATCACCTGCGGCGGCATCACGAACAGCGCCAGCGTCATCGCCGCGAAGGTGGCGATGGTCAGCAGCAGCCACAGCAGGATGCGTCCGGCCGGCAGGCTGGCGGCCAGCTGCTCGATCTGCACCGGGTCCGGCTGCGCGCCGGACTGGCTGATCTGGTTGATCTTGATCATCACCTCGGACAACTGCTGCAGCCCGCTGGCGCCGATCATCACCAGCAGCAGCACGCCCAGCAGCAGGCCGGCGATCAGCTGCGGCAGCAGCGACACCAGCAGATGCGGCGCGCGGCCGTCCTGCAGGCCGTGCAGCAGATGCGACGGCTTGGCGATGCGGCCTTCGTCGACCTCGCGGATCGCCCACAGCAGGCCGCCCATGAACAGCGGGCCGGCCAGCACCAGCAGGAACTGCAGGGCCGGGCCCAGCAGCGGTACCAGCACCGACAGCGACACCACCAGGGTGGCCGCCACGCTCCAGATCACCCCCAGCGAGCCAAGCGCCAGCGGCGCCCGCTTCAACAGCGAGAAACCGGTCAACAGCCATTCTGCGCCGGCAGACGCCGGCACCTTGCGGATTTCGCTCATTCCCATTCCGGATCGATACGCACCGGACCATCCGGCGTGGCGCGATTATCGCTGCTTTTGCGTGTGTGCGGCGGGATGAGTGGTCACTGTTTGCAGGCCGCGTGCGTGATGCACGAACCGGCGCAGCAGCTTGCGGGCGATCGGCGCGGCGGTGACCTCGCGGGCGACCGTGCGGGCGCAGTGCCCGTGGCGGGCAATGCACTCGGCGCGCGCCTGCACATAGCCGCGCATGTGGTGGGTGGCGAACTCGGGGTGGAACTGCACGCCCCAGGTGGCCTGCCCCCAGCGGAAGGCATGGCAACGGTCCTGCCGCGAATGCGCCAGCACGATGGCCCCGTCCGGGGCGCGCACCACGGTTTGCATGTGCGTGGCGTGCGCCGGGAAGTGCGCCGGCAGGCCGGCAAACAAGGGGTCCTGCTCGGCCGGTGGGTGCAATTCCAGCGCGATGGTGCCGGACTCGCGCCCGGCCGGGTTGTAGTCGACTTCGCCGCCCAGTGCATGCGCCAGCAGCTGGTGCCCGTAGCAGATGCCGAGCAGCGGCATGCCCTGGTGGGCGGCATCGCGCAGCCAGGCGGCACTGCGTTCGCTCCAGTCGGCGCGGTCGGTGACGTAGGCGGCCGAGCCGCTGACGATGGTGCCGGCAAAGCCGCCGCGGTCGGGCAGGCGGCCGCCGTTGGCGACATCGACGGCGACGGTCTCATGCTCGGCCAGCCCGGCCGCGACGCGGATCCAGTGCCGAAAACGGCCGTATCGCTTCATCTCCGGCACGGGATGCCCGGTTTCGATGATCAGGAACGGCAAGGCGGACATGCGGACGGAAATCCAGCAGCGACTGATGTGCCCGATTGTAGGCAGCTCCAGGCGGTTTTTTTCAAGTGGCGTGCCAACGCATGCAGCTAAGGTTATTCCGGATGGCTATGTGCTGATGGCTGGGGGGCGGGGCGCTGGTTACTTGCGCTGTGTGGATGTAAGAGCAGTAATGGCTGAGATGGCTTGTGCCACGTCGGTTGCCGACTCGGTTGCCGCGGTGATCGTGCGCCGCTGATCTGGTTGTATTCGGCCGTGCCGTGTACCTGGTCAATGGCGAGGCCGAGCCCCTGCCAATGGCGCAATGTGCGTGCCGACGTACCCTCATCCGCCCTTCGGGCAGCTCCTCCCGGTGGGAGAAGGGAGCAAACGGTGGGAGAAGGGAGCGAGCCCCTCTCCCGCCGAGCGAGAGGGCATGGCCTGCGCGCCACTGGCGCGCGTGCCTTGGAGCGCCCGCGTCGCAAACGTGGGCCGGGCCGGGGCGCGGAGCGGGGGTTGGGGTGAGGGGCGCCTGTGCCGATAACCGTGCAAGTCCCAGTCGATCCGCCTAGTCCCGCGGCGGCAACACCGACAACACCTCTTCCACCGTGGTCAGCCCGGCGGCGACCTTCTCCAGGCCGGTGCGCCGCAGCGTGCGCAGGCCCTCGCCACGCGCGGCGTGGCTGAAGCTGGCCAGGTCGGTGTCGGCGCGGATCAGGCTGCGCAGGCGCGGGCTCACCGGCAGCAACTCGTACAGGCCGACACGGCCTAGGTAACCGGTGCGGCGGCATTCCAGGCAGCCGACCGGCGCGTGTACGTTCAGCACCTGCGGCAGCGCTTCGCCCGGCTCGCGGATCGCCGCCCACTCGTCGTCGCTGAGCGTATGCGGGCGCTTGCAGTGCACGCACAAGGTGCGCACCAGCCGCTGCGCCAGCACCCCGTTGAGCGTGGACGCCACCAGGTAATGCGGCACGCCCAGGTCCAGCAGGCGGGTGATCGCCGAGGCAGCGTCGTTGGTGTGCAGCGTGGACAGCACCAGATGCCCGGTGAGCGAAGCCTGCACCGCCATCTGCGCGGTCTCCAGGTCGCGGATCTCGCCGATCATGATGATGTCCGGGTCCTGGCGCAGCAGCGTGCGCACGCCGCTGGCGAAATCCAGGTCGATGTTCTGCTGTACCTGCATCTGGTTGAACTCGGGCGCGATCATTTCGATCGGGTCTTCCACGCTGCATACGTTCACGTCCGGCGTGGCCAGGCGCTTGAGCGTGGAATACAGCGTGGTGGTCTTGCCCGAGCCGGTCGGGCCGGTGACCAGCACGATGCCGTGCGGGCGCTCGACCAGCGCGCTCCAGCCGGCGGCCTCTTCCGGGCTGAAGCCGAGCTGCTCGATGCTCTTGAACGCCGAATCCGGGTCGAAGATGCGCATCACGCACTTCTCGCCGAACGCGGTGGGCATCGTGGACAGGCGCATTTCCACCTCGCGCCCACCCGGCGACCGGGTCTTGATGCGGCCGTCCTGCGGGCGGCGGCGTTCGGCCAGGTCCATGCGCCCGAGCACCTTGATGCGGCTGACCACCGCGGTCATCACCGACGGCGGCACTTCCAGCACCTTGTGCAGCACCCCGTCGATGCGGAAGCGCATGCGCCCGGCCTCGCGACGCGGCTCCAGATGGATGTCACTGGCCCGCTGTTCGTAGGCGTACTGCAGCAGCCAGTCGACGATATGCACGATGTGGTGGTCGTCGGCATTGACGTCGCCGGCGCGGCCCAGTTCCACCAGCTGCTCGAAACTGGGCAGGCCGGCACCCGGTTCGGCGCTGCGCACATCGCCGCGCGCGCCGCGCACCGACTGGGTCACGCCGAAGAACTCCATCGTGTAGCGATGCAGGTCCAGCGGGTTGATCAGCGCCAGCTCGATGCGACGCCGGCTCAGATGCTGCACGTCGGCCAGCCATTCCAGCGCCAGCGGCTCGCTGGTGGCGATCAGCACGCGCTCGGCGTCCAGCGCCAGCGGCAGGATGCGGTGGCGGCGCGCATACGCATGCGAGACCACACCGGTGACCGCGGCCACATCGATGCGGGTGGGATCGATGCGCAGATAACGCAGGCCGGTGCGGGTGGCCAGCCATTCGGTCAGCCGTTCCAGCCCGAGTTCGCCGGCCGGCGGCTGCGCGGCATGCAGCTTGAGATTGGCCAGCAGCACCAGCGGATGCACCTCGCTGGCATTGCGTACGCCGGCGGCGGAGAACTGCACGCGCTCGTGTTCGTGCGGCACCACCATGCCATCGGCGAGCAACGCGGCAGCCACCGGGTCGAACATCAACCGGCCGCGCGGCAGGATCGCCGCTGCGCTGTCTGGATCGGCCGTACGCCGCTGTTCCATGTTCGATGTTCCCCTGCGGCGGTGCTCCGCGGCAAAGCGCTGCGGGTCGGCCGGTATACTAGCGCACCCCTTCCGCACGGCCTTTGCTGCATGTCCGATTCCCGGCGCGTTCCGATCACTTTCCAGGGCCTGATCCAGACCCTCAACCAGTACTGGGCCGAGCAAGGCTGTGTGCTGATCCAGCCGCTGGACCTGGAAGTGGGCGCAGGCACGTTCCATCCGGCCACCTTCCTGCGCGCGCTGGGACCGGAGCCGTGGAATGCGGCCTACGTGCAGCCCTCGCGCCGCCCCACCGATGGTCGCTACGGCGAAAACCCCAACCGCCTGCAGCGCTACTACCAGTACCAGGTGGCGATGAAGCCCAACCCGGACAACATCCAGGACCTGTACCTGGGGTCGCTCAAGGCCCTGGGTATCGATCCGCTGGTGCACGACCTGCGCTTTGTCGAGGACAACTGGGAATCGCCGACGCTCGGCGCCTGGGGCCTGGGCTGGGAGGTCTGGCTCAACGGTATGGAAGTCACCCAGTTCACCTACTTCCAGCAGGCCGGCGGACTGGAGTGCAAGCCGGTGCTGGGCGAGATCACCTACGGGCTGGAACGGCTGTGCATGTACCTGCAGAGCTGCGACAACGTCTACGACCTGGTGTGGACCTACGGCCCGGACGGCACACCGGTGAGCTACGGCGATGTCTACCACCAGAACGAGGTGGAGCAGAGCGCCTACAACTTCGAGCATGCCAACGTGGCCGAGCTGTTCCATCGCTTCGACGCCTGCGAAGCCGAAGCCAGGCACCTGGTCGAGGTCGGCCTGCCGCTGCCGGCCTACGAGCAGGTCACCAAAGCCAGCCATGCGTTCAACCTGCTGGATGCGCGCCGCGCGATCAGCGTGACCGAACGCCAGCGCTACATCCTGCGCGTGCGCGCGCTGGCGCAGGGCGTGGCGCAGGCGTATTACGCACAACGCGAGAAGCTGGGCTTTCCCGGAGTGAAGAAGTAACCAAAGCCTCTCTCCCCCGGGAGAGGGGTTGGGGTGAGGGGACGGAGGCGCAGTCCTCCTGCACCCAGACTCCACAGAGCTTCGCCGGTCCCCTCATCCGCCTCTTCGAGGCACCTTCTCCCGACGGGAGAAGGAACACGCAAGCTTCTCTCCCCACGGGAGAGGGGTTGGGGTGAGGGGACGAGGTGTGGCCCTCCTGCACCCAAACTCCACAGAGCTTCGCCCGTACCCTCATCCGCCCCTTCGGGGCACCTTCTCCCGACCGGAGAAGAGAACACGTAAAGGTCCACGTCTTATGAGCGAACAACTTCCCCTGCTGATCGAACTGGGCACCGAAGAGCTGCCGGTCAAGGCGCTGCCGGGTCTGGCGCAGGCTTTCTTCGATGGCGTGCTGCACGGTCTGGAAAAGCGCGGCGTCGCGGTCACCCGGGGTGATGCCAAGCCGCTATCCACACCACGCCGCCTGGCGGTGCTGCTGCCGGGCGTGGCCACCGAGCAGCCCGAGCAGCGCTCCGAAGTGCTGGGCCCGTATCTCAACATCGCGCTGGATGCCGAGGGCAAGCCGACCAAGGCGCTGGCCGGTTTCGCCGCCAAGGCCGGGATCGACTGGACCGCGCTGGAGCGCACCAGCGACGCCAAGGGCGAGCGCTTCGTGCACCGCGCGGTGACGCCGGGCGCGCGCACCGCCGACCTGCTGCCCGACATCCTGCGCGAGGCGATCGCCGCGATGCCGATCCCCAAGCCGATGCGCTGGGGCGCGCACGAATACGCCTTCGCACGGCCGGTGCAGTGGCTAGTGCTGCTGTTCGGCGACAGCGTGGTTCCGGCCGAGCTGCTGGGCGTGCGTGGCGATCGCCTCAGCCGCGGGCACCGCTTCATGCATCAGGGCGAGGTATCGCTGGCGGCACCGGGCGACTACGTCGAGGCCTTGCGCGCGGCGCATGTGCTGGTGGATGCGGACGCACGCCGTGCGCGCATCGTCGAAGAGGTCGAAGCCGCCGCCAGGCAGGCCGGCGGCAGCGCACGCATCAGCGACGACAACCTGGAGCAGGTGGTCAACCTGGTCGAATGGCCGTCGGCGGTGCTGTGCAGCTTCGAGCGCGACTTCCTGGCGGTGCCGCAGGAAGCGCTGATCGAAACCATGGAGATCAACCAGAAATTCTTCCCGGTGCTGGACGACGGCGGCAAGTTGACCGAGCAGTTCATCGGCATCGCCAATATCGTCTCCAAGGACGTAGCCGAAGTCGCCAAGGGCTACGAGCGGGTGATCCGTCCGCGCTTTGCCGATGCCAAGTTCTTCTTCGACGAAGACCTCAAGCAGGGCCTGGAGGCGATGGGCGCGGGTCTGGCCAGCGTCACGTATCAGGCCAAGCTGGGCACGGTGGCCGACAAGGTGGCGCGTGTGGCGGCGCTGGCCGAGGCGATCGCGCCGCAGGTGGGCGCCGATCCGGCGCAGGCGCGTCGCGCTGCGCAGCTGGCCAAGAACGACTTGCAATCGCGCATGGTCAACGAATTCCCGGAGCTGCAGGGCATTGCCGGGCGTCATTACGCCAAGGCCGCCGGTGAACCGAGCGAGATTTCGCTGGCCATCGACGAGGCCTACCAGCCGCGTTTTGCCGGCGACGACATCGCACTGTCGCCGCTGGGCAAGGTGCTGGCGATTGCCGAACGGCTGGATACCTTGGCTGGTGGCTTTGCGGCCGGTTTGAAGCCGACCGGCAACAAGGACCCGTTCGCGCTGCGGCGCAATGCCCTGGGGCTGGCGCGGACGGTGATTGAGAGTGGGTTTGATCTGGACCTCAAGGATCTGCTCTATCACGCCTACAGCTCTGCAAAACAGTCGATGTCTGAGGTTGTGCTGCGGCAGAAAAAAGATGTTGCAGACAAAGCACGTGCGTCAGGTGTAGATGCCCCCACGTCACATGCGAATCAGCGATCGCTGCATTTGGAAGAATTGGCTGAGCTCTTCGACTTCATCCTCGACCGCCTACGCGGCTACTACGCAGACAAGGGCGTTCCTGCCACCCACTTCAACGCGGTCGCCGCACTGTTCTCGGTCGCGCCCGAGGGCGCTCCTACAGGGCTCGTAGAAGCGCACCTGGGCGCGACCCACGGCTCCCTCTACGACTTCGACCGCCGCATCGATGCGATCGGCATCTTCGCCACGCTGCCTGAAGCCGAAGCCCTGGCCGCAGCCAACAAGCGCATCCGCAACATCTTGCGCAAGGTCGAGGGCGAGATCCCCGGCGACATCGACACCACGCTGCTGCGCGAACCGGCCGAAGAAGCCCTGGCCGAAGCGGTGGAAGCGGCCATCGGCGATACCGGCGATGCGCTGCACCGGCACGACTACGTCGCCGTGCTCGCACGCCTGGCGCGGTTGCGCCCGCAGGTGGACGCGTTCTTTGACGGGGTGATGGTCAACGCCGAAGACGCGCAATTGCGCGCCAATCGTCTGGCCCTGCTGAAGAAGCTCGGCGACCGCCTCGGCAGCGTCGCCGCCATCGAGCATCTGTCCAGCTGATGGCTGCGTCCGCCGGCGCGGTGCACTGGCAGACCGCGCAGGCCGCGTTGGCACGCCGCGACCTGGCTGTGGCGGCGTCTGCGTTGCAGGCGCTGCTGGAGGTGGAGCCGGCGCATGTGTCGGCCCGCGTGCTGCTGGCCGGCACCGTGCTGGCCAACGGCAGGATGCGCGAGGCGGTTGTGCAGCTGCGGCTGGCCGCAGGCGATCTGGGCGACGACGTGGCGATGCGTTGCCGCGTGGCGCAGGCCTTGTTGCGGGTCGGCGAGCATCGCGCACTGCATGCCTTGCTGCGGCACCCGTCGGTGATGCGGTGCCAGGACGGCGCGACCTTGGCCTTGCTCGCGCACGTGCATCAATCGCTGGGCGAACATGTCGACGCACTGGCGATGATGCAGCGCGCGCAGGCCTGCGGATTCGATGGACCGGATTTCCGGTTTTTTCTAGCGGTGCAGTTGCAGTTCAATGGTCGCCTCGATGAAGCGGCGCAGGCGCTGGAGCATGCGCTGGCGCACACGCCCGGCTATGGCCGCGCGGCGTTGACGCGTGCGCGCCTGCGCCGGCAGAGCGCCAGCAGCAACCATGTGGAACAACTGCGTCAACAGTTGCAGCTCGCCAAGCCCGACAGCGAAGATCGCGCCGGGCTGGCGTTCGCGCTGTACAAGGAGCTGGAAGACCTCGGCCAGACCGAGGCCGCCTGGGACGCGCTACAGCACGGCAACGCGGTGATGCATGCACGCCTGCGTCATGACGCCGAGGCCGAGGCGGCGTTGTACGCGCAGCTGGGTGCGTTGGCCGATCAGGGCCTGTTCGCCGCGCAGCAAGCCCCCGTCGCACACGGCCCGCAACCGATCTTCGTGCTCGGTTTGCCGCGCTCGGGCACCACGGTGCTGGAGCGGATGCTGGGCAACCATTCCCAGATCGTGTCGGCTGGCGAGTTGAACGACTTCGGCCATCAACTGCGCTGGGGCACCGACCAGGCCGGTCGCAGCCTGCTGGATGCGCGCCTGCTGCAGGCCTTGCCGACGCTGGACTACGCGCAGATCGGCGCGCGTTACCTGGAACAGACGCAATGGCGAGCCGGATCGGCACGCTGGTACATCGACAAGCTACCGGCCAATGCAGTGGCGATCGGCGCGATCGCGCGCGCCTTGCCGGGGGCATTGATCGTGCATCTGGTACGCGAGCCGATGGCGGTGTGCTTCTCCAATTACCGCGCGCTGTTCGGTGATTCTTACGCCTACAGCTACGACCTGCACACGCTGGCGCGCCACTATCAGGCGTATCACGCCCTGATGGCGCAGTGGCGCGCGGCATTGCCGGGCCGGGTGGTCGATGTGGACTATGCGCAGATGGTGCGCGATCCATCCGCGGTGTTGCAGCAGTTGATGACGCGCTGTGGGCTGCAGATCGAGCCCGGGCAGATCGATATCACCAGCAATGCGGCCGCGTCGGCCACGCTGAGCAGCGTGCAGGTACGCGAAGGCGTGCATGGGCGCAACGTCGAAGAATGGCGGCGCTACGCCACGCAGCTGGGGCCGCTGCGGCAGGCCTTGTTGCGTGCCGGCCTGATCCAGACCGACGCACGCTGACAACGGCCAGCGAAACGACGCGGAGACGCCGCCGCGATGTATGCGCTATGCCCGCAATCGAAAACGCCTGGGTGTCGCCAGCCTCGTCGTGTCTGGCCACTCCAAGTCCGCCCACTCGCAGCAGCGGCGATCCCCAAGCGCTCGATCCAAAAACGCTTGTCTCAAAACGCCAACGGCAGCCCCGTGGCTGCCGTTGGCAAATACCACCCTGGCTGACTCAGTGCGCGCCGAAACGCCAGTTGAGCTCCAGCATGTAGGAACGTCCGTAACCGGTGTAGTTGAAGATGTTGTAGTACGGATAGCTGCTGTAGGTGCGATCGCGCGGCGGCCGGGTGTCGGCCAGGTTGTTGACCGTGGCGGTCAGCGAGATGTCGTCGTTGACCGCATAGTCCAGCGTGGCATTGAGCGTGGTCCACGCACCGACCTTGCGTGCGCCTTCCACCGCATAGCCATCGGTGCTTTGCTGTGCGGTGAAGTTGGGCGTGCGTCCGTAACGCTGGCCGAACAAGGTGGTGGTCCACGCATCCTTCTGCCAGGTGATCGAGGCATTGGTGATGCTGCGGAACTCGGAAGAGAAGAACGGCTCGCTCAGCAGGTCGCGCACCGGGTCTTGCGGGAACTGCTGACTTTCATGCTTGAGCGTGAGGTTGTATTGCGCGTCGAACACGAACAGGCCCCAGGAGTCGGTAGCCAGGTTGTAGGTCGCCTTGGTCAGCACGCCGGAGATTTCCTCGTTGGAAATATTGACCGGGTTGATGCGGATGTTGCTCAGGCGATTGGGTACCGGCGCATCGGCGGCCGTGCGATCGATGCGCGACAGCGCGTCGACGCAGGTCGGCGAGTTGATATCCAGGGCGCCGAGCCGGCAGGCCGATTCGTTCTGCAGCAGGGCATCGGTGCTCAGGTCGCTGACCTTGTCATCGATCTTGATGTTGTAGTAATCGGCGTTGACGCTGAAGCTTGCGCTCGGCGACCACACCACGCCGGCACCCCAGGACTTTGCGGTGATCGACTTCAGATCCGCATTGCCGGACCGACGGCCCTGGATGCTGGTGCCGCCATAGGTGCAGTCGGCGATCGGCACGTTGGGTTCTTCGAGTGCGCAACGGTAGTAATCGTTGACGCCCTGGAAGAAGCCGCTGTCGCCAGCGAAGGAAAATGCCATGTCCGGTGCCTTGAACGCAGTGGCGTAGTTGCCGCGGAACAGCAGCGAATCGATCGGACGGAATTCCAGCGCGGCCTTGTAAGTGAACTTGGAATCGCCGCCGCCGCCCTGGTTCTTGTAGTCGTCGTAGCGGCCCGACAGATTGGCGGTCAAGGTGCTCAGGATCGGCACCCGCATTTCGAAGGCCGCCGCCCAGTTCTCGCGCTTGCCGCTGCCCTGGGTGCCGGTCAGCTGGTAGAAGTCGCCAGCGATCACGCGTTGGTCGGTCGGGTTGGTCCAGTACTGATTACCGGCCTGCACCACACCGGCGACGCCGACCGCACCGGCCGGCAGGTTGAACAACTCGGTGTTGGTCAGCTGCAGGTTGACGTTCTGGGTCCAGGTCCGGGACTTGGTGCGGATTTCGTCGTTGAAGCTGCGGTACTGCGCCGGCGTCAAGGCGCGATAGAAGTTGGCATCGTTGGGTGAATAGATCGGGTAGCCGTAGTACTCGCCCTGCGGAGCGCCAAGGAACTGTTCGCGGAAGAAATCTTCAATGCGGTCGGCCAGCGGCCACTGCTGACGGCTTTCGATGCGATATTCCGAGCGTGCGTAGTAGGCATCGTAGGTCCAGTTGCTGGCACCCAGGCCGCCTTTCAGGCCAAGCGCGATGTTGTAGGAGTCGGCAGTCTGGCGGTCGTTGTTGAAGTTTTGATTGCCGGTTTCCTCCGGCGCAAAGATGCGTTGATAGCTTTCGAGCTGCTGGCTGTCCTGATTGTAGAAAAAACCACCTGTATCGGAGGAGGTCTGCCAGAAGCGGGGGCCGCTATTGACCTCGACCTTGGTGCGATTGAGCAGCAGGGTCGAGTACAGCTCGACGTTATCGTTGAAGGCATAGCTCAGGTTGGCATAGCCGCTGGCGCTGCGTTCCTTGTTGAGGATGCTGGCGTAGCCCGGCTCGGTGCGGCTGCTGCAGAAGTTGCCGCGGTTGGCGCGGTTGTCGTACTGCACCGAGCCATTGAACAGCGGTCCCAATGCAGTGCAATTTTCGGCGCCCGGATCGAGATAGGTGGTGGGCAGGTTATGCAAGGCAATGCGTGAGCCGTAACGCAGGGTCGGGTCAGGATTGTCGCTGGTGGAATCGAAATCGCGGCGCTGGTAGCCGTAGATCGGATCCTGATTGTTGAGCTGCAGGCCCCACACGATGTTGGCGCCACCGATCTCGTTGCCACCGGTGAGCTGGAAGCGCTGGTTGTTGCCGCCACCCCCATCGTAGGTGCCCATGCGGTAATTCATCTGCACGCCGTCCATGCGCTTCTTCAGGATGATGTTGACCACGCCGGCAATGGCGCTGGAGCCGTAGATCGAGGACTGGTTGCCCGGCGCCACGTCGATGCGTTCGACCATGCCCACCGGCACGCTGGCCAGGTCGACGAAATTGCTCTGGCCGTTGTAGAGCAGTGGGTAATCGGCCATCGGCCGGCCGTCGATCAGCACCAGGGTGAAGCCGGGGTCCAGGCCGAGCAGGCTCAGCGATTTGGCGCCGGCAGTGAAGCCGCCACTGAACTGACCGTCCTGGACCGAGCCGGTGGCCATCGGTTGCGAGCGCAGCACGTCGTAGACGTCCTTGAAGCCGCGGCGCTGGATGTCCTGAGCGGTGATCGAAAACACCGGGGTCGCGGTTTCGACCTGGGACCGGGGAATCAACGACCCTGTCACCGTGACCTTGTCCAGTTGAGTCACTTCACCTGAATCCTGTGCCGTCGCAAGCGATGGCATGGTCAGGGCGGTGCACACGGCGGTGACCAGCAAATGACGTTTCATGAAACGCACCTCTCTCTCCAAAGGTATGAACGGGCGCGCGGCAATCGGGGGGCCGCACGCAATGGGTGTCAACGAAACGTTAACAACGTACCGACTGTACCGAGTTCTATCCGATGCCGTATAGGCGTGTTTCTTCAGTTTTTTTGTCCCTTCACGCCCAGGCTGGGTATCCTTTGCCGATGCTTAAAGCCGCGTTTGCTCTCTCCCTGCTGTGCACCCTGTTCGTTCCGCTGCAAGCGGTTGCCCGGGCGACCATCGACAAGATCGAAATCAAGGGCTTGGACGACGACGCCGACGCCGAGATGATCGAGAACATCGAGGTCTCCCTGTCTCTGTATGAGGCCGTCGGCAAGGAGCAAGGCGAGTCGCGGCTGGAGTATCTGCTGGCGCAGGCCGAACGGCAGACGCGCGAGGCGCTAGAACCGTTCGGCTATTACTCGCCGACCATCGAGCTGGCCGCGCCGCGCACCGGCGACAAGGTGACCGTGGTGATCACCGTGGAGCGCGGCGAACCGGTACGCGTGCGGCAGTCGCATATCTCCATCACCGGCTGGGCCGAGCAGGACCGTTACCTGGGCCAGGATCTCAAGCAGTTCGAACCGCGCGAAGGCCAGGTCTTCAGCCATCCGCAGTACGAAGCGAGCAAGGTGCGCATCACCCGCCGGCTGGCCGAGCGCGGTTACTTCGATGCCGACTTCACCCAGCGCCGCGTCGCGGTGACGCGCGCCGAGCACGCCGCCGATATCGATCTGAACTGGGACAGCGGCCGCCGCTACGACATGGGCAAGGTGCGCTTCGACTACGACTACTTCCGTCCCGGCCTGTTCGAGCCGCTGGTGTATTGGGACGAGGGCAGCTACTACCACGAAGGCAAGCTGGATCGCCTGCGCGAGTCGCTGACCAAGCTGGATTACTTCAGCACCATCGACATCCAGCCCAAGCCGGAAGAAGCCGACGACCAGGGCCGGGTGCCGGTGGATGTAAAGCTCACCCGCGCCAAGCGCACCGTCTACACCTCCGGCTTGAGCTACGGCAGCGAGAGCGGCGCCGGTGTGCGTGGCGGCGTGGAGCGCCGCTACGTCAATTCGCGCGGCCACAAGATGGACACGCAGCTGGATTACGCGCAGAACCGCAAGAGCCTGACCACCAGCTACCGCGTGCCGGCGTTCCGCTGGCTGGATGGCTGGTACACCGCCTCGGCGCGGCTCTACGACGAGCAGACCGAATACATCGACCTGCGCAACGTCAAACTCACCGGCAGCCGCAGCGGCCAGATCAACGAGCGCTGGAGTGCGATCGCCTCGATCAACGCCCTGCGCGAGCGCTGGCGGTTCAGCAGCGGCAGCGATTTCACCGATGCGGTCTATGAGACCTCCACGCTGATCTATCCGCAGTTGCAGGTCAATTACGTCAATGTCGACGATCGCCTGTTCCCGCGCAGTGGCGTGTCCGGACAGGCATTCATCCGCGGCGGTGCAGAAGGCGCCGGCTCGGACACCAATTTCGGCCAGCTCTACGGCCAGCTGCGCTGGTTCCTGGGAGCCGGCGACAACGGCCGGGTGATCCTGCGCGGCGAAGGCGGCACCACCTGGACCAGCGACCTGGTGGCGATGCCGCCGAGCCTGCGCTTCTTTGCCGGCGGCGCCAACAGCATCCGCGGCTATGCCTTCCGCGAAGTGGGCCCGCGCACGCCCAAGCCGGACGAATTCGCGCTCGGTGCCAAGAACGTGGTCACCGCCAGTGCCGAATACGAGCATTACCTCAAGGGCGGCCCCTGGGGCGGCGCGGTGTTCGTCGATAGCGGCAGCGCCTTCGACGACACGCCCGACTGGCACACCGGTATCGGCTTCGGCTTGCGCTGGCGCTCGCCGGTGGGCCCGGTGCGCGTGGACATCGCGCATGGCCTGAACGATCCCGACTCGCAGTTCCAGCTCTATATCGATATCGGGGCCAACCTGTGAGTACGCCGACCCCTACGCCACCCGCCGCACCGCGCCGCGCGCGTTTCTACCGCCGCCGCCGCTTCTGGGTGGGCTCGGGGCTGACCTTGCTGGGCCTGGTGTTGCTGGCGCTGATCGCGGTGTACTGGCTGCTGCAGACCGTGGCCGGGCGCGACGTGTTGCTGGCGCAGGTGACCGCGCGCCTGCCGGTCGGTGCCACCTTTACCTATAGCAAGGTCGAAGGCCCAGTGGCCGGCCCACTGACCTTGCGCGATGTCGATTTCCGTTATCAGGACATCCACTTCACCGCCGAGCGTGTGTACCTGGAACCGGACCTGCGCCCGCTGCTCGGGCGCAAGCTGCAGCTGGATGCGGTGCAGGTCAGCAATGCCAGCCTGAATCTGGGCAAGAGCGAGGAGCCGTTCACGCTGCCGAGCTGGCCCGAATCGCTGCCGCAGATCAACGTGCCGCTGGCGATCCAGGCCGACAAGATCGCCGTGGAGAACCTGCGCATCACCCAGCTGCAGCAGCCGATGATCGTCCTGCACAAGGTGCAGGGCGGGCTGGAAGTGGCCACCGGCGAACTGCGCACGCGCAATCTGGTGGTCGATACCGACATGGGCGACTTCCGCCTGCACGGCGACTACGTGCCCAACGACGATTACCGCGCCGACCTGACTGCAACCGCGGTGCTGCCGGCCGCGCGTGGGCGCACCCCGGCCAGCCTGGGGCTGGTCGCACGCGGCGATCTGGACAAGATGGAAGTGGCCATCGCCGGCCGCGCGCCGGCACCGCTGCAGGCCAGTTTGGTGTTCACCGGGCGCGACGATCCGACCTGGGTCTTCAAGGCCGTCACCGACGCGCTGGATACCTCGCTGCTGACGCCGGCCACCAATGGGGAGTATGCCGCCCCGGCCACACCGATCGCGCTGAACCTGCAGGCCTCCGGCAAGGGCGGCAACGCCGACCTGCAAGGCAGCGTCAAGCAGGGCGAGCTCAGCGCCACCTTGCAGCCCTCGCACATCAGCCTGCTGGACCAGGTCATCACCGTCGAACCATTGGTGATCGATGCCTTCGAAGGCCGCGCGCAGTTGCGTGGGACTGCCGATTTCCGCGACACGCAGAATCCGAGCTTTCGTTTTGCGGTCAATGCCAGCGGCCTGCGCTTCACCCCGACGCCGGACCCGGCCACCCCCGATGCGCCGGTGGTGCCGGTGGAATTGGTCGATGCGCGCCTGGGCGTGGCCGGTAACCTGAAGGCGTGGGCGGCGATCGGCCGCGCCACGCTGGAGCGCGACGGGCAGCAGGCCGCGCTGGTGTTCGACAGCCGCGGCAACGATCAACGTGCGCAGCTCAAGCAGGTGCAGGCCAAGACCCCGGGCGGCTCGCTGGATCTCACCGGCGAGGTGGGCTGGACCCCGGAGCTGCAGTGGGATGTCACTGCCCAGCTGGCCAAGTTCGATCCGGGCTACTTCGCGCCGGGCTGGAACGGCAATCTCTCCGGCAAGGTCGCCTCCAAGGGCCGCCAGTTGCCGGCACCGGCCGGTGGCGTGTCGCCGGGCTTCGAGGCCACGGCCGATATCCCGAGCCTGACCGGCCAGCTGCGTCAACGCGCGCTGTCGGCCAACGGCAAGTTCGCCCTGCGTGGTGAACAGGGCGAGGGCCAATTGCAGCTGTCGCTGGGCAATAGCCGTATCACTGCCAGGGGCAAGGTCGGCGACCAGCTGGATATCGCCGCGCAATTGCAGCCGCTGCAGCTGGACGATGTCTTGCCCGGCGCCACCGGCACGATGCGCGGGCAGCTGCAGGTCAGCGGCCGTCGCGACGCGCCCGACATCACTGCCGACCTGGTCGGCAACGGCTTGCGCTGGAACGACTACAGCGCGCAAAGCATCAGCTTGCGCGGGCGTCTGCCGTGGCGCGGCAGCGACGGGCAGCTGGCCTTGCAGGGCACCGCGATCGAAGCCGGCGTAGTGCTGGACAGCGTGCGCGTGCAGGCACGCGGTGCGGTGGAAGCGCTGCGCCTGGATGCGGATATCGCCAACAGCATGGCCAACGTCGCGCTGCAGGGCGATGTCCGTCGCAATGGCGAGCGTTGGCAGGGCCAGGTCGCCACGCTGCGGATCGCACCGGCCAAGGGCGATGCCTGGGCGTTGCGCCAGCCGGCGCAGTTCAGCACCGATGGCGCCGCGTTTACGCTCTCCGACACCTGCCTGGGCGCGGCCACCGGCGGCGCGCTGTGCGCCAGCGCCAACTGGCCGCGCGAGGGCATGGTGGTGCACGGCGATGCACTGCCGCTGTCGCTGGTGCAACCGTGGCTGCCCAAGCAGGAGGGGCGGCAGATCTATCTGCGTGGCGATTTGTCGCTGGACGGCAGCTTCAAGCCGCGCGGCAATGCCTGGGAAGGCTCGTTCCGCATCGCCTCGCCCGAAGGCGGCATCCGCCTGGGCGAAACCCGCTACGCCGCGGTAGCCGGCAACCCCAATCGCGGCGAGTTGCTGCGCTACGACCAGTTCAGCGTGCAGGCCGATTTCACCCCGCAGCAGATCCAGGCCAAGCTGGGTATCGGCTTCCAGGGCGCCGGCTTTGTCGATGCCAAGTTCAACACCGGCTGGGATGCGTACGCGCCGCTCAACGGCGAGCTGTATCTCAATATGTCGCGGCTGTACTGGCTGGAGCTGGTGGTGGCCGATGTGGTGCGGCCCAAGGGTCTGGTCGAAGGTCATGTGAGCCTGCGCGGTACTCGCGACAAGCCGCTGCTGGGTGGCGATGCCACCCTGAGCGATTTCACTGCTGAATATCCGTCGATGGGTTTGACCCTGAGCGAGGGCAAGGGCCGCTTCGACGCGCTACCGGATGGCTCGGCAAAGATCACTGCTTCTGCCAAGTCGGGGCAGGGCACGCTCAACATCGATGGCGGGCTGTCGTGGTTCGGCACCAGCACGCCGTTGCTGCTGAATATCCGCGGCGAAAACGTGCTGGCCTACAACACCAGCGAGTTGCGCATCATCGCCAATCCGGACATGCAGTTCGGCATCACCGACAACACCATGCAACTGCGTGGCAAGGTCACCGTGCCCGAAGCCGACATCGACCTGGAACGCCTGGATCGCGGCACCTCGGTATCCGAGGACGTGGTGGTGCTGGACCCGGTGGATCCGGAAGAAGCGCCCGCCTCGCCGCTGGATATGGATCTGGCCATCGTGCTTGGCGACAAGGTCAACATGAGCGGCTTCGGCCTGAAGGGCGGGCTGAGCGGACAGATGCAGATCCGCGCCCGCCCGGGCCGCGAGATGACCGCCAACGGCGGGCTGGACGTGCGCGGCCGCTACAAGGCCTACGGCCAGGACCTGACCATCAGCCGCGGCCAGCTGACCTGGAACAACAACATCGTCTCCGACCCGCGCGTGAGCCTGCGCGCCGAACGCAAGGTCGGCGATGTCACCGCCGGCATCGACGTCAGCGGCCGCGCCGAATCGCCGCGTGCCGATGTGTGGTCGGAACCGGCGATGTCGCAATCCGAAGCACTGTCGTACCTGGTGCTCGGCCGCGGCCTGTCCACCGCCAGCAGCGACGAAACCCAACAGGTCAGCGCCGCCTCGGCCGCCCTGTCGGCCGGCAGCAGCCTGATCGCCTCGCAGATCGGCGCCAAGCTCGGCCTGGACGAAGCGGGGGTGAGCGAGTCCAGCACCGTCGGCTCGGTGGTGGGCTTCGGCAAGTACCTCTCGCCGAAACTCTACGTCGGCTACGGCGTCTCGATGGTCGGCAGCGGCTCGGTCCTGACGCTGAAATACTTGCTCAGTCGCGGCTTCGATATCGAAGCCGAATCCAGCACGGTGGAGACCAAGGGCTCGGTGAACTGGCGGCGGGAGAAGTAGTCGCCCGCCGTGCATCGGCGCATCGACGGTGTGTGGTGTTGTATTGCGTCAGGTCAGGATATGACGCAATGCGGATGTCCAGGATGAGGCCGTGCGTCAGGCATGGCCAGGTCGAGCGCTGCGGTGATCTAGAACCGGCGCGCGACGTTGCGGGGCAGGGCACGCCCGGCATCGGGCAGGCATTACGCACTCTTTATGCCCGCACGCCAGGGTGCAAATAGCCTCTTTATGCCCGGCAGGCCTACCTTGGCACTCCCGCACTGTGGTGCGTTGAGTCGAACACGATGTGTATCCTGATTTTGCAAGGTCCGCAGGCCGATCCGGCGCAGGTGGCGCCGCTGCAGCTGCCCGAGTGTGCCGGACGCGCGCTGCGCACGCTGGCGTGTGCCGATGTCGATGGTTTGATCGCCGGCTTGCAGGCCGCCGGTGGCGATGCCGAGGTGGAGCTGGTGCTGCTGGATTCGGGTGATCTGGCGCCGTCGGAGCGTGCGCAGGTGCATGCGACCGCATTGCGTGCTGCACTGGACGCGCTGCCTACGCCCTATATCGAGCTACACACCGATGCCGATCAGGAACTGGAGCCGTGGCTGCATCCGCAGCATGCGCCGCTGGCGGTGGTGATTACGCCGCACGATGCACCGCGCGCCTATGCGATGTCGCTGGGTATTGCGGCGCGTTGTCTGCCGTCGCTGTGCGCGCCCTTGCGCGCCGCTGCCTGAGGAGGCCGCCATGTCGATCATGATCGTGCGTGGGCCGGAGGCGGCGATGCCGCTGGTGCGTGGGCCGCAGCCGTTGCCGCGGGCCGTCATTCGGCAGCTCGTGCAATGCGCCGGCGACGCGGGCAAGACGGTGGCCTTGCGTGCCTGCGGGTCGGAGCAGGAGCTGCTGGATGCCTTGCGCGTGGCCGGGCAGGCGCGGATGGAAATCGCGTTGATCGATCCGGGCAGCTGCGTGGACAGCGCGCGCCTGCACCGTGTACTCAGCGCGTTGCCGTACCCGTTCGTGGAGGCTCACGACGATAGCGTGGACCGTCCGGAGCGTTGCCTGCCGGAGGGGTTCGGGCAGCGCATTGCGACGGTGCGCGGTTACTGCGCGCAGAGCTATCTGCTCGGGCTGGAAATCGCGTTGGAACATCTGGGCTGCACGGAGATCCAGGGCGATGTCCACGTCGGTACCTGAGCTGCGCCAGCTGCATTATTTCGCCGACTACGAGGGCTATTGCGACGGTCGGCCGGTGCTGTGGGGGCAACTGGCCCATAGCGTGGACGTGCCTGCCGATGGCGTGCTGGATGCCGCCGGGCTGGTCACTGCGTTGCGCCGCCGTGCGGCAGAGGCGCATGGGCTGGAAGCGGGGCAGATCCGCCTGTGCCAGGTCACGCGGCTGTAGCGGCGTGACACACAACGACGCCACCCGAAGGTGGCGCCGTCGTTCTGCCGTGATTGCGCGTCGCTCGCCGCAGATCACATGGGTTGACGCTTACTTGGCCGGGCTGGCCTCCGGCACGAACTTGGTCAGCTGGTTGGCCGTTGCGGCTGTGCCGAAGTTGAAGCGGCCGTAGCCGGCGCCCCAGTACAGCGCACCGTCCACGATGGCCGGCGAGCTGATCACCGAGCCGGTGGCGTCGTGGTTCCACAGCGTGGCGCCGGTGTCGGCGTCGAGGGCGACCATGTTGCCGGCCATCGAACCGGCGTAGAGCAGGTTCGGCGACACCGTCAGCGAGCCCTGGCCGCCGGCCGGCACGTTCGGATTCACGCGGTTGATGCCGGGCACCTTGACCTGCCACTTGATCCTGCCGGTGGCGGCATCCAGCGCTGCCCACGAGCCGCCGTTGTGGCTCTGGGTATTCGCAGGCCCCAGCGTATAGGTGGCGTTGGAGCTGTTGTTGATGGCCACATAGACCTGCGACTTGTACGGATCGAACGCAGTGCCCCACTCGACGCCGCCAGTGGTGCCGCCGGGACCGACCTGGGTCGACCAGACCTTGGCACCGGTCTTGGCGTCGAAGGCCCAGTAGATGCCGCTCTTCTGCCCTGCGCCGACCAGCTGCTGGGCCTTGCCATCGCGCCACACGGTGAACAGCTGCACGCCTGCGCCGCCGAAGTCGTAATCAGGGCCGGTCAGGTTGGTTGCCTGGGTGTTCGGGCACAGGCCATTGGTGGGCGCCACGATGCACGACAGGTTCCAGGCGTCGTAGCCTTGTGCACGGTCGGCCCAGACCAGCTTGCCGGTGTCCAGATTCAGCGAGATCACCGAGTCGACGTAGTTGTCCGGCGCCATGCACGCCAGTTCGTCCTGCACGGTGAGTTCACTGCCGCGATAAGAGCGTGCGTTGGACACGCAGTTACCCACGCTGGCGGGAATGTTGTAGTTGTTGCCGGTGCCGAAATACAGGCGGCGGTTGATCGGATCGATCGCCACCTGGCCCCACACCGATGCACCGGTATAGCCCTCGGGCACGTTGTAGAACTGCCACACCTTCTTGCCGGTGTTCAGATCCAGCGCCACCACGCTGCCGCGGAAACTGAAGGTGTGGGTCGGGTCCAGGTTGCCCCAGTCGCCGGAGGACACGGGCACGTACACGCGGTTGCCGTAGATCACCGGCGAGGAGGTGATGCGCGCTTGCGGGTTGGCTTCGGCGGTGGTCTTCCACAGCAGCTTGCCGGTCTTCTTGTCGATCGCCAGCACGGTGCCGGCGGCCTGGTCGCCGACGATGATGCTGTTGGCACTGATGGCCGGCGTGTTGCGCGTCACCGAGTTGGCATTGCCGGTGTAGTCGGACAACTTGGCCTGCCAGTTCGGTTTGCCGGTCTGGGTGTCGACGCTATACAGCGTGCCGCCCCAGTCGGGCACATACAACGTTCCACCTTCCACGCTCGGCGTGGCCGAGATGTCGCCGGTGGTGGTCAGGGTCCAGGCCGGCTTGAGGCCTTTGACGGTGGTGCGGTTGATCTTCCACTCGCCCGGCGCGAAGCGCTGATTCAAGTAGCCGCCGCCGGCGGTGGTCCAGCTGGTGGGGCTGGCAAATGGCAGCTGATTGCCGAAGCTGCGCCAGATCTGGCCGGAGCGTGCAAAAGCCTGGGTATCCAGCGACGACACCGACTGTTGTGCGGTTGCGGAGCCGGCCTGGGCGAAAGCCACTGCGCTGGCAAGCAGGCAGGGAACGAGCGTCAAACTGCGAAATCGCAAGCGGCGAATTGAATTTGTCATCACGGCATGTCCATAGATGGAAGGAAGCGCTGGATCCCCCCGGATCTGCCGAGTGAAGATGGCCGATTGTGGCGACCGTGCAACACACGCACCTTTCCGCATTCATTCAACGGTCGGGTCCGCTCGCATCTGGTGCCACCAGCTCGAAAAAATTGCGTTCAAGGTGTTCGCTATTCGCACAAATGCTGATGATTCATCACGATCGGCGCCGCTGCGATAGGAAAAATGATTGGCCGCGATGCATGCGTATTTGCATGCAAATCAATGGTCTACAAAAAGTAACCAGGAAATGTTGCGCCACCTTGTGAGGTTGGCCACGGTGTCGAACACAGCCCCTCTTCCTGCGTGGCGAGAAGGCACGGTTTGCGCGCCACCGGCGCGCACGCCTTGGAGCGCCCGCGTCGCGGAGCGGGGGGGTGGGTGAGGGTACGGTGCGAAGCTTCTGTGTCGTCAAAATGCACGAGGCTTCGCGCGTCCCCTCATCCGCCCCTTCGGGGCATCTTCTCCCGCTGGGAGAAGGAAACAGCCAGGTAGCTGCGTTATCCGGCGCGTTATGCGCTTTGCGGCGAGGGCACGGCGGTGTGCGCTGCAGCGGGAGCGATCAGCGCCAGCTGCGCGATCGCATCCTGCACCACCTCCGCCACCGTGGTGTCCACATCCACCGACACCACATCGGCTTCGTCCAACGGCAATTCCAGGGTCTGCAACTGGCTGTCCAGCAGGCTGGCCGGCATGAAGTGGCCGGCGCGTGCGCTCAGGCGCGCGGCGATCACGTGCGGGGCGGCGTGCAGGAACACGAAGCGGATCGGAATGCCGCTGCGGCGCAGCAATTGCCGATGTGTGCCGCGCAAGCCCGAGAACGCGAGCACCACCGACTCGCCTGCCTGTACGCAGTCGCGCAAGGTGGCCGCCAGCAACTCCACCCACGGCAGACGCATCGCATCGGTGAGTGGCTGGCCGGCGGCCATCTGCGCGCGTGCGGCCACGCTGTGGTAGTCGTCGGCGTCCAGAAAACGGTAGCCGTAATGCGCTGCCAGCGCCTGCGCGATGGTGGTCTTGCCGCTGCCGGAAACGCCCATCACCACGATGGCCAGGGGCGAAGCGGACGCGGGTGTAGCGGGGGCGGCGGTGTCCATCACGTCAGGTTATATCTCCGGATCGATTCGGCATTTTGCCGGATTTCACGTTGGCGGCAGTCGATGCGTGGTGTAGCGTCGGCGCTCCTCGCCAGGTGAGCGGGCCGCCCAGCGTAACGGCGCGCTCGGCCGGGTTCAACGCACTCCAAGGTCTGCCGATGCCGTCATCGCCTGCAACGTCTCCTGCATCGGCGCGCCTGCGCTGGCGCGAAAAACTGGGCTACGGCGCCGGCGATCTGGGCCTGAATCTGTACTGGGCCAACATCTCGGCGTTTCTGCTGATCTTCTACACCGACACCATGCATCTGCCGGCAGCGGCGGTGGGCACGATGATCCTGTTGACCAAGATCGCCGATGCGATCGCCGATCCGGCGATGGGTGCACTGGCCGATCGCACACGCAGCCGCTGGGGCAAATTCCGCCCGTATCTGTTGTGGGGCGCCGTGCCGATGGCGGTGACCGGCGTGCTCGCCTACACCACGCCTGCGCTGGATCAGAACGGACGCATGTGGTGGGCCACGATCAGCTTCCTGGTGATGATGCTGGCCTACACGGTGGTGAGCATTCCGTACTCGGCATTGTCCGGCGTGATCACCGCCGACAGCAGCCAGCGCACCAGCTTGATCAGCCTGCGCTTCATCGCCGCGTTCGTCGGCACCACGTTGGTGAATTACTGCACGCTGGATCTGGTGGCCTGGTTCGGTGCCGGCAACGATGCACTGGGCTGGCAACGCACCATGATGCTGTACGGCGCGGTGGCGGTGGCGTTGTTCGTGACCGTGGCGCTGACCACGCGCGAGCGCGTGCAGCCACCGCCGCAACAGCGCACGCCGATCCGCCGGGATATCGCCGACCTGCTGCAGAACAAGCCGTGGTGCGTGCTGTTCGTACTGTCGCTGATCATCATGATCACCATTGTCATGCGCGGTGGTGCGGGCGTGTATTACCTCAAGTACTACGTGCAGCGGCCGGACCTGACCGGGCTGTTTCTGGGTGGCTATTCGGTGTCGCTGGCAGTGGGCGCCGCGATCACGCCGTTGCTGACACGGCATTGGGACAAGCGCCAGTTGATGACCGCGCTGATGGCGGTGGTGGGCGTGTTGAGTTGCCTGATGTTTTTCATTCCTGCCGACGCGGTGTGGGCGATCTTTGCGTTGAACATGTTGATCGGTCTGGCATTGGGGCCGAAGTCGCCGCTGGCATTTTCGATGTATGCCGACAGCGCCGACTACACCGAATGGCGCACCGGCCGGCGCGCCACCGCGATGACCTTCGCCGCCGCGACCTTCTCGCAAAAGCTCGGTGGCGCGCTGGCCTCGGCTGGCATCGCCTGGGTGCTGGCAGGCATGGGCTATGTGGCCAACAGCGCGCAGTCGGCGGGGTCGTTGACCGGCATCGTGCTGCTGCTGACGGTGATCCCGGGCACGGTGGCGCTGCTGGCAGCCTGGACCATGCGTTTCTATCCGCTCGATGATGGCCTGTTGCGCCGCATCCAACACGAACTGGCCGCGCGCAAGCGCGACGAACAGGAGCACCGCTGACCGTGTCTGCACTCTCCCACGCCGATTCCAGGTCCACGTCCGACGACGATCTTTCCGCGTTGCTGGCGCCCAGCGCCGACGGCACGCGTTATGCGCTCTACAGCCCCACCGCGATGCCGAACGCGGGCGGGTTCTTATGGAACCGCCGCATGATGCTGCAGCTGACTTGCCGTGGTTACGCCACCGGGCAGTTCATGCAGCCGGAGCCGGCCAAATACGCGCATGCACCGCTGCTGGAAGCGCGCAATTTCATGATGCCCGAGCAGCCGTACTACGCGCATCATCCCGGGCGCTTCTTCTATCTCAAGGACGAAGACAGCGGCGCGTTGTATTCGGTGCCGCACGAACCGGTGCGTGCAACGCCGGAGCAGTTCGCGTTTTCCGCGGGCAAGCACGATGTGCGCTGGCAGGTGCGTCACGACGGCATCGTGGTGGAGCTGTGCGTGGCGTTGCCCACCGACGATGCAGTGGAGCTGTGGGAATGCCGCGTGCATAACCAGTCCGGGCGTACGCGCCGGCTCAGCCTGTATCCGTATTTCCCGATCGGCTACATGTCGTGGATGCATCAGGGAGGCGCTTACGAGCCGGCGCTGGGCGGCATCGTCTGCCGTAGCGTGGCGCCGTACCAGAAGGTGGACGACTATTTCCGTCAGCGCGATTTCAAGGACTGCACCTTCCTGTTGCATGAGCAGCCGCCGGTGGCCTGGGATGCGCAGCAGATGGCCTTCGAAGGCGAGGGCGGCCTGCATGCGCCCTCGGCCATCCAGGCCGAGCAGCTGGGCAACAGCGATGCGCACTACGAGAACCCGGCCGCCGCGTTGCAGTATCGGCTGACGCTGGACGCCGATGCGGCACGCGTCTACCGCTTCGCGTTCGGGCCGGCCAAGGACGATGCGGAAATCGCCGCGCTGCGTGCGCGTTATCTGTCCGAAGCCGGCTTTGCCGCCGCTGCGCGCGACTACGCGCAGTATCTGCAGGGCGGGCAGGGCTGCGCGCAGATCGCCACGCCCGATCCAGCCCTGGACAACCTGGTCAACCATTGGTTGCCGCGGCAGGTCTTCTATCACGGCGACGTCAATCGCCTGACCACCGATCCGCAGACGCGCAACTATCTGCAGGACCACATGGGCATGGCCTACCTGCAGCCGGCCACCGCACGCGCGGCGTTGTTGCAGGCACTCTCGCAGCAGGAGCCCAGCGGTGCGATGCCGGACGGCATCCTGCTGGTGGAAGGCGCCGAGCTGAAATACATCAACCAGGTGCCACATACCGATCACTGCGTATGGTTGCCGATCTTCCTGAGCGCCTATCTGGCCGAAACCGGCGATGCCAGCGTGCTCGATGCGGTGGTCCGTACGCACGATGGACAGGCGCTCAGCGTGGCCGAGCGACTGGATGCAGCGATGCAGTGGCTGCTGGACGCGCGCGATGCACGTGGCTTGAGTTTCATCGCGCAGGGCGATTGGTGCGACCCGATGAACATGGTCGGCTGGCGCGGCAAGGGCGTGTCCGGCTGGCTCACCGTGGCCACCGCGTATGCATTGCGGCTGTGGTCGGGCATCTGCGCAGCGCATGGGCGAAGCGCGCAGGCGGAGACGTTTGCGCAGGCCGTGCAGGCGATCAACGCCGATGCCAACCGCGAGCTGTGGGACGGCAACTGGTATGCGCGCGGCATCACCGACGATGGCGTGCGCTTCGGCATCGCCGAGGATGTGGAAGGACGCATCTATCTCAATCCGCAGAGCTTTGCGCTGCTGGCCGGCACCGCCGACAGCGCGCAGCGCGCGGCCTTGCTGGAGGCGGTGCGCGAGCAGCTGCATACGCCGTACGGGCCGGTGATGCTGGCCCCGGCCTACACGCACATGCGCGATGACGTGGGGCGGCTGACGCAGAAGTGGCCGGGCGCCGCGGAAAACGGCGCGGTCTACAACCACGCGGCGGCGTTCTACCTGTACAGCCTGTACCAGATCGGCGAAGCCGACCGCGCCTGGGAGATCCTGCGCGCGCTGCTGCCCGGCCCCACCCGCGAGGACGTGCTGCAGCGCGGCCACCTGCCGGTGTCGCTGCCCAACTACTATCGCGGCGCCTGGCACCAGTACCCGCGCACGGCCGGGCGTTCCAGCCAGCTGTTCAACACCGGCACGGTGGCCTGGGTGTATCGCTGCGTGCTGGAAGGGTTGTTCGGCCTGGTCGGCGAAGGCGACGCATTGGCGATCCGCCCGCAGCTGCCCTCGCACTGGCCGCAGGCCCGGGTGACGCGCCAGTTCCGCGGCGCGCAGTTCGAGGTGACGCTGACGCGTGAACCGGGGCGCACGCACGTCGACGTTGAGGTGGATGGCACCGCCTGCCCGGACCAGCGCGTGCACGGCATTGTCGCCGGACGCACGTACCAGGTGCAGGTGCGGCTACCGGGCTGAGCGGCGCGCCAGGTGCGGCGCCTGATTGGGGCAACTGCGATAACTGCCAAGCTGGTGTAGGAGCGCGCTTGCGCGCGATAAGGTTTTCCCGCCAGTGCCCTATCGCGCGCAGGCGCGCTCCTACGCACGTGCGGCCAGGCGGGCTGTTCTCCACTCCCGATTCCCCACTGCGTAAACTCCCCGTTCGCATTGGCCTAGGAACGCCCCTTGGTATCAAGCTGGATCCTGCTGCTGGTCTCCGTCGGCTATGCCGTGCTGCTGTTCGGCGTGGCCTGGTGGGGCGACCGTCGTCCGCTGTACCCGGAGCGGCCGTGGCTGCGGCCGGCGGTCTACAGCCTGGCGCTGGCGGTGTACTGCTCGTCGTGGACCTTCTATGGCGCGGTCGGCTCGGCGGTGCGCAACGGCATCGGCTATCTGCCGATCTACCTGGGCCCGCTGCTGTTGCTGCTGTTTGGCTGGCGCATCATCGAGCGGCTGGCGCTGATCGCACGCGCCGAAAACACCGTCTCCATCGCCGATTTCATCTCTTCGCGCTATGGCCGCTCGCGGCGGCTGGCGGCGCTGGTGGCGGTGATCGCGCTGGTCGGCATCGTTCCGTATCTGGCGCTGCAGTACAAGGCGGTGGCGATGAGCCTGGAGGTGCTGACCGGGCATAGCAGTGCCGGGCGCGGCATCCTTGCCGATCCGGCGTTGTACGTGGCGCTGTTGATGGCCTTGTTCGCGACCTTGTTCGGCACCCGCCAGGTCGATGCCACCGAACACCACCGCGGCATGATGCTGGCGATCGCGCTGGAGTCGGTGATCAAGCTGATCGCCATCGTCGCGGTGGGCCTGTTCGCCTGGGTGTGGCTGAGCGACCACCAGGTGCCCATCGCCGACTCGGCGCGCACCCTGTTCGAGCACACTCCGTCGGTGGGCTTCATTTCGCAGACCTTGCTGAGCTTTCTGGCGGTGATCTGCCTGCCGCGCCAGTTCCATGTGGCGGTGGTGGAATGCAGCGACGTCGGCGACATCCGGCGCGCGCGCTGGTTGTTCGGTGCGTACCTGGTGATCATCTCGGCGATGGTGGTGCCGATCGCGTCGGCCGGCGTGGCCTTGTTCGGCAAGGGCAGCACGGTGGTCGACGACGCGGTGGTGCTGGCGCTGCCGCTGAGCCAGGGCAACACCGTGCTGGCATTGGTGGCCTATGTGGGCGGGTTCTCGGCCGCCACCGGCATGGTGATCGTGGCCAGCATCGCGTTGGCCACCATGGTCAGCAACGACCTGGTGATGCCGGTGCTGCTGCGCCGCCGCGGCAGTGCCGATGCGCGCGCGGCGGTGGCCTCGCGGGTGTTGTGGATCCGTCGCGTCGCCATCCTGTTGCTGGCGCTGATCGCCTACGGCTACCACCGCAGCGTGGCCAACGACACCACCTTGGCGGCCTACGGCCTGATGGCCTTTGCGGCAGTGGCGCAGTTCGCCCCCGGCGTGATCGGCGGGTTGTACTGGCGCGGCGCCAGCCGCAAGGGCGTGGAGACCGGCATGGTGCTGGGCTTCATGACCTGGATCTACACGCTGCTGCTGCCGGCCGCCACGCGCGCGGGCTGGTTGCAGCCGGAGTGGCTGGTGGACGGGCCGTTCGGCATCGCCTGGTTGCAGCCGCAGCAGCTGTTCGGCATGCGCGGCTGGGACCCGCTGGCGCATGGCACGTTCTGGTCGCTGCTGATCAATGTCGGCGCGATGATGCTGGTCTCCGCACGCTGGCGCCCCGGGGTGGACGAACGCCTGCGCGCCGCGCCCTTCCTGGACCCGTACGCACAGCGGCCGGCGGTGGCCGGCGACTGGCCCGGGCATGTGCGCGTGGCCGACCTGCAGGCCCTGGCCGAGCGCGTGGTGGGCGAGCGGCATGCGCACCGCGCCTTTGTCGACCAGGCGGTGCTGCTGGAGCGCGAACTGCAACCCACCGTGGTGGCCGACCGCGCCTGGGTGCAGTTCACCGAACGCCTGCTGGCCGCCTCGATCGGCGCGGCCTCCGCACGCCTGGTGCTGACCAGCCTGTTGCGCGGCTCGGGCATGGACCTGGGCGAGGTGGTGGCGGTGCTGGACGAAGCCGGCCAGGAGCTGCGCTTCAATCGCGAGATCCTGTCCACCACGCTGGAAAACATCAGCGCCGCGGTCAGCGTGGTCGACCCGGAGATGCGCCTGACCGCGTGGAATCGCCGCTATCAGCAGCTGTTCGGCTACCCGGACGGCATGCTGTATGTCGGCCGTCCGGTGGCCGATCTGATCCGCTACAACGCCGAGCGCGGCGAGCTGGGCGAGGGCGATATCGAAGATCAGATCGATCGCCGCATTCGCCACATGCGCGCCGGCTCGCCGCATGTGTTCGAGCGCACCCGCAGCGACGGCAAGGTGATCGAGATGCGCGGCCAGGCGCTGCCCGGCGGCGGTTATGTCACCAGCTACAACGACATCACCGACTACAAGCGTGCCGAACGCGCGCTGCTGGACGCCAACGAGAACCTGGAGCAGCGCGTGGCCGACCGCTCGCGCGAGGCCGAGCTGGCGCAGCAATCCAAGACGCGCTTTCTGGCCGCGATCAGCCACGACGTGCTGCAGCCGCTCAATGCCGCGCGGCTGTTCGCCTCGGCGCTGCGCGAGAGCCATCAGAACAACGAGGAACAACGCCATCTGGCCGAGCGCGTGGATGCCTCGCTGCGTGCGGCCGAGGAGTTGCTCGATGGCCTGCTCGACGTCTCGCGGCTGGATGCCGGCGGCCTGCGGCCCACGGTCGAGGATTTCGATGCCAGTGCGCTGATGCACGAACTGGCCGCGCAATACGCGCCGGTGGCCTCCAGCCGCGGCCTGCAGCTGCAGGTGCACAGTCGCCCGTTGTGGGTGCGCAGCGACCGCCGCCTGCTGCGCCGGGTGATGCAGAACTTCCTCGCCAATGCGCTGCGCTACACGCGCCAGGGCCGCATCGTGCTGGGCATGCGCGGCCGCGGCGCGCACGTGGAGCTGCAGGTGTGGGATACCGGCCCGGGCATTCCCGAGCACCACATGCGGCAGATCTTCGAAGAATTCCGCCGCTATCAGCAGCCGTTCGACTGGGGCGAGCAGGGCCTGGGGCTGGGCCTGTCGATCTGCCAGCGCATCTCGCGCCTGCTCGACCACGACCTGAGCGCACGCAGCCAGGTCGGCCGCGGCAGCATGTTCTCGATCCTGCTGCCGCGCGTGGCGGCAGCCCCGCTGCCGCCGCTGCTGCCGGTGGCCGTTGCGCGCGCGCTGCCCAGCGGCGATTCGCTGGCGGGCCTGCGCGTGCTGTGCGTGGACAACGACCGCGAGATCCTCGACGGCATGCGCGCCCTGCTCGGTCGCTGGCAGGTGGAGGTGATCACCGCCAGCACCGTGGATCAGGCGCTGGAGCGCGCGCGCGAACAGCCGGATCTGATGCTGGTGGATTACCACCTGCACGACCGGCTCGATGGCCTGGACACACTGGATGCGCTGCAGGCCGTCGCCACCGCGCCGATTGCCGGTGCCCTGCTCACCGCCGACGGCCGCGACGAACTCAAGCAGCTCGCACGTGCGCGTGGCTATCGCCTGCTGACCAAACCGGTGAAGCCGGCCTCGTTACGCGCGTTCCTGAGCGCGCATCACGATGCGAAAACGCGCTGAGCGGTGCGACTGCAGCGTAGGAGCGTGCCTGCGCGCGACGAAGCTTTATCGGTAACGCCCGGTCGCGCGCAGGCACGCTCCTACGAGGGGAGGTGCTTACGCTGCGCCGCTCAGGTGTTCGTAGAGGATGACGCTGCCGACGATCACCAGGATCAAGCCGCCGAGGATCTCGGCGCGCTTGCCAATCAGGTTGCCGAGCACGCGGCCCAGCATGACGCCTGCGGTGACCATGCTGAAGGTGCACAGCCCCACCACCACCGCCACCACGCCGATATGCACGTCCAGGAACGCCAGGCTCACGCCGACCGCCATCGCATCGATGCTGGTGGCAAAACCGGTGGTGGCCAGGGCGAGCAAGCCATGCCGTTTCGGGGTCTCGGACGTTGCTTCTTCAGCGTCGTCCGCATCGTTTCGCAGCCCGGCCACGATCATGTGTGTGCCCAGCGCACCGAGCAGCACGAAGGCGATCCAGTGGTCGTAGTCGGACACATAGCTGGACGCGGCGCGTCCCAGCAGCCAGCCGATCACCGGGGTGATCGCCTCGATGCAGCCGAAGATCAAGCCGGCGCGTAGCGCATCGCGCCACTGCGGCTTGCGCATCGCCGCGCCCTTGCCGATCGCCGCGGCAAACGCATCGGTCGACATCGCGAAACCGATCAAAACAATGGAAAAAGGGGACATCGACATTCTCGGGTTGGGCACGGTCACAACGACATGCGCCCGCGCCAACCTTCGTCGTGCACGCATGCCGCTGGTCTCGCCAAACCGGAACTGGTTGCCTGCACCACGGCGCAACGGCCGAGTATGTTGATGCAGGCGCTTCCGACGATGCGAAAGCAGGCTACTCCCCAAGGGGCGCGCAGTGTACCAACGCATGGCCGCGTTCGGTGCGTCTGCAGCGCACGCGAAGGTCGGTCTGATCTTTATAGCCGTGGCTATTGCGAGCAGGGGTGACGCGGTTTTTGCCTTGTTTTCAGGCATCAAAGCCAGGCAGGCATGTCCACGCAACGGCGCGATGCGGCACCCGATAGCCTTGACTATAGCGACGAACGGTCTGCATGCCGGTGACCGAGGTAGCGAAAAAACGCGGGGAAAGCCGCTGATGTGGGGTGTGCTGCAAGCAGTGCGAGTGGAAACGTCATGCTTGGATGCGCGTGCATGAGCCAGCGCTTGCTTCGTGCTGTCTTTCCAGACGTCGTGCAGGAGTGCCGCGATCGACAACGATGCCGCGATCTCCCCGGCGTCTCGATGTGCACGGCTTGCGATGCCGCAGGTGCTGGCGAAGTGGTTCGGGTGGACGGCGATGGCCAGGCTGCCATCGCAGCGCTGCGGAACGAGCGCGCTGCGCTCCACGCACAGGGCCGGCCGCGCTGCGGGAGGACCGCAGAAGTCAGCCTTCGGAAGCGAGCAACAGAAACACCAGCGCCGACGCAGACTCCCGGCGCGGGTCGCGGCTACATCAATGCGGCGGAAATCTCCGCCGTCGCCGCACACAGGGCCTGCAAGGCCGCGTGCGGGCCGACCAACTCCGGGCGGCGCGCGATGAAGGGAACGGTGAGCGTATAGGTCGCACTGCCGCGTTGCAGGATCGGTGCGGTCAGGTCGACCACGCCCACCACCGCTTCGCTGGGTTGCATGGCGTAGCCATCGTTGCGGGCCTGCGCGGCGGCGGCGAGGAACTGCGCACGCTCGAACGGCACCTCGCTGGCGTCGAGCATGTCCAGCCAGCGCGCCTGCATCTCCGGCTGCTGGAACGCGAACAGCACCAGCCCGGAGCTGGAATGGGTCAATGGGCGGCGGTGGCCCGGGCGCACCACCAGGCCCAGGTCGCTGGGCACGTCCATCTGCGCGATCACCACGATCTGGTCGCCGGACGGCGCCACCAGGTGGCAGGGCTGATAGATCGCATCGGCCAGCCGCCGCATCACCGGTAGTGCCGCTTCGCTGATGCTCTGCACCTGCGGCTGCTGCATGCCGAGCATGAACAACCGATTGGTCAGCACGTAGTCGCCCTCGCCGTCGCGGGTGAGATAGCCGCGCTCCTCCAGCACCTGCAGCATGCGGAAGATCTCCCCGCGCGAGCGGCCGATGCCCTGCGAGATCGCGCCCATGCTCATCGGCTGCGCCTGGCGGGCGAGCAGCTCGAGGATGTCCAGGCCCTTGTCCAGGGCGGGGGCGCGGTACTTGGCGGGTTCGGTGCTCATCCGTTTGCGGCTCCAGGCAAGGCTGCGGCGCGCCAGGGTACAGGCATCGCGGGCAGCGGTGAGAAGTGGCGCTTGCGTGCAAATATAAACAAAGATTTTATATTTGCATGGCGCTGGCGTGCGCAGTACGCTCGCCGCACAGCAACGCAAGCGCCACAGCCTTGGGAGGGGATCGGTCGCATGCATCACAGTGACATTGCCGCGTCACCGCGCGGCAACCTGGCGCGTACCGCCATGGTTCCCCTGTTGTTGATCGTGAGCCTGTTCTTTTTGTGGGGCATGGCCAACAACCTCAACGACATCCTGATCAAGCAGTTCAAGAAGGCCTTCGAGCTGACCGACCTGCAGGCAGGGCTGGTCCAGAGCGCGTTCTACCTGGGCTATTTCGTGTTCGCGATGCCGGCGGCGATGTTCATGCGCCGCCACAGCTACAAGGCGGCCGTGGTGCTGGGCCTGCTGCTGTATGCGTGCGGCGCGTTCCTGTTCTACCCGGCCGCGCAGGTGCATACCTACTGGCTGTTCCTGCTGGCCTTGTTCGTGATCGCCAGCGGCCTGGCGTTCCTGGAAACCACCGCCAACCCGCTGGTGACCGTGCTCGGCCCGGCAGAAGGCGCGGCGCGGCGGTTGAATCTGGCCCAGGCATTCAACCCATTGGGCTCGATCACCGGCGTACTGGTCGGCCAGCACTTCATCTTCTCCGGGGTGGAGCACACCCCGGCCGAACTGGCGGCAATGGCGCCAGCCGCGCGCGAGGCGTTCTTTGCCGCCGAATCCTCAGCCGTGCAGACGCCCTATCTGATCATCGGCGCCGTGGTGGTGCTGTGGGCGATCCTGATCGCGCTGGTGCGCTTTCCCACCGGCGCGCCGGAGAGCGATAGCGGCGTGGCGCCCAAGCGTGCACGCTTCGGCGAACTGCTGCGCAATCGGCGCTTCATGTTTTCGGTGGTGGCGCAGTTTTTCTACGTGGGTGCGCAGGTCGGTATCTGGAGTTATCTGATCCGCTATCTGCAGGATGCGGTGCCGGGCACGCCCGAAAAAACCGCCGCCACCTACCTGACCATCTCGCTGGTGCTGTTCATGGCCGGCCGCTTCGTCGGCACCGCACTGTTGCGCTATCTGGCGCCGGCCAGGTTGCTGGCGAGTTTTGCCACGATCAATCTGGTGTTGTGCGCGGTGGCGATCGCCTTCCCCGGTTGGACCGGCTTGTACGCGCTGGTGGCTGCCAGCGTGTTCATGTCGGTGATGTTCCCGACCATCTTTGCGCTGGGCCTGGATGGCATGCATGACGATGCGCGCAAGCTGGGTTCGTCGTTGCTGGTGATGTCCATCATCGGTGGCGCGCTGCTGACGGCGGTGATGGGCGCGGTGTCGGACATGGCCGGTATCCACTGGGCGATGGTGGTACCGGGTGGGTGCTTTGCGGTGATCCTGCTGTTCGCGTTGCGTGCGCGCCGCGCTGCGCCGGTGGTTGCAGGAGTGGGCGCATGAGCACGCGGCGTCTGTGTTACGTGCTGGATCTGCACGACGATCCGCAGTTGATCGCCGAGTACGAGCGTTGGCATCGGCCCAGCGAGGTCTGGCCGGAAGTGGTGGCCTCGCTGCAGCAGGCCGGCATCCAGGAGCTGGAGATCTTTCGCAGCGGCGACCGCCTGGTGATGCTGATGGAGGTCGGCGACGACTACGATCCGGCGGCCAAGGCGGCGCGGGATGCGGCCGATCCGCGTATCCAGGCCTGGGAAGACTTGATGTGGCGGTTTCAAAAGCCGTTGCCTGGCAGTGCGCCGGGAGAGAAGTGGCGCGAGGCCGGGCAGATCTTTGCCTTGAGTGCAGCGGTTGGAGCGGGGCAGGGTTAGGGTGTTGGCCTGCGTTTTTTGCGGATGTGTTGGCTCCGCAGTGAGGCGTTGGTCTTGAGTGTCTTTACTGCCGCTGCCGCCGGGCGTCGAAAAAGGTGTCTTTTGCGGGCGCAGCGTGAGTGGTGCAGCGCAGGCGTGACAGCTGCGTCGCAGATGCCCCAGGCAGAAGCGGTCTCGATCGCGATCGGGCAATCGGGCAATCGGGCAATCGGGCAATCGGGCAATCGGGCAATCGGGAAAGCCTGTCGCGGCTTGAGCCGCTCCTACGACACATCCTGCGATTAGATGATGCGGCGTGTTGGGTCACGCCTTCGCTGCGGCCAGGTCCTCGACCCGGAAGCGGCTGTCGGGTGGCGGAATTCTGCTATCCGGAGCCGTCGTGCGCGTGCTCCATGCACAAGCGGCCTCGGTCGCGATCAGGCAATCGGGAACGCCTGTCGCGGCTTGAGCCGCTCCTACGACATCCTGGGATCAGGTGATGCGTTGGATTAGGCCTTTGCCGTGGCCAGGTCTTCGACCCAGAAACGGCCGTCGGGGTAGCTGAATTCCGCGATGGAGGCCGGGTGCATTTCGGCGGAGAAGCCGGCGGCTTGCGGGGCCAGGTAGCGGCCGTGCTGGATGCGCACCGGGTCGAGGAAATGCTGGTGCAGGTGGTCGACGAATTCGATCGCGCGGTCTTCCATCTTGCCGGTGATGGCGACGAAGTCGGCCATGGCCAGGTGTTGCACCAGTTCGCACAGGCCGACGCCACCGGCATGCGGGAACACGCGGATGTTGAACTTGGCGGCCAGCAGCAGGATGGCGAGGTTTTCGTTGACGCCGCCCACGCGCGCGGCGTCGATCTGGATCAGGTCCACCGCGCCGGCCTGTAGCAACTGCTTGAACACCACGCGGTTCTGGGTGTGCTCGCCGGTGGAGACCGGCACCGGGGTGATGCCCTGGCGGATCGCGGCGTGGCCGAGCACGTCGTCCGGGCTGGTCGGTTCCTCGATCCAGGCGATGTCGAATTCGGCCAGCTGGCGCATCCAGTCGATCGCCGGGCCCACGTCCCAGCGCTGGTTGGCGTCCACCGCCATCGCGATGTCCGGGCCGATCGCCTCACGCGCCAGGCGGCAGCGGCGGATGTCGTCCTGCACGTTGGCGCCGACCTTGAGCTTGATGGTGCGGAAGCCATCGGCGACGGCTTCTTTTGCCAGGCGCACCAGCTTTTCGTCGGAGTAACCGAGCCAGCCGGGTGAGGTGGTGTAGGCGGGATAGCCCTGTTCGATCAGCGTGGCGATGCGCTGCGCACGCTGCGGTTGCGCAGCGCGCAGGATTGCCAGCGCTTCGTCGCGGGTGAGCGCGTCGGTGAGGTAGCGGAAGTCGATGGTATCGACCAACTGCTCCGGGCTGAGCTCGGCGATGTAGCGCCACAGCGGCTTTTTCGCCGCGCGTGCGGCCAGGTCCCAGGCGGCGTTGATCACCGCGCCGATCGCCATGTGCATCACGCCCTTTTCCGGGCCCAGCCAGCGCAGCTGCGAGTCGTTGGTGAGCCGGCGCGCGAACGCACCCAGATCGGCAATGACTTCCTCGACCGACAGGCCGACCACGTGCTCGGCCAGTGCGGCCACCGCGGCGGTCTGCACATCGTTGCCGCGGCCGATGGTGAACACCAGGCCGTAGCCGGCCAGGTCATCCGGCGCATCGGTGCGCAGCACGACGTAGGCGGCCGAGTAATCCGGATCCGGATTCATCGCATCCGACCCATCCAGCTCGCGCGAGGTGGGGAAGCGGACGTCGTGGGTGTCGAGGGCGATGATGGTGCTCATGGAAGTCCTGGGCGATGGAAACGGGAAATAGGAAAACGGGCAAAAAAAACGTAAGCAACGCAGTGCGCTTGAGCCCCTCTCCCCTCGGAAGAGGGGTTGGGGGGAGGGTACGGACGCGAAGCGCCGACTGTATTGAAGCGCTGCAGGTACGCATGCGTTTGCAACACAGATCAACGAACAACACAGATCAACGCATCACTGCACGACCAACTGCGTGTGGATACCAACGCGCGACAGCACCTGGAAGTTCAACGCCCTCGCACATCGCTTGAAAAATTTGCGCATGACACATCAACACACATGCCGACATGTCACGCCTGACGGCAAACGCACATCGCGACGAACTGCTTGGATATGTCGCTACGTACCCTCACCCCAACCCCGCTACGCGCCCCGGCCCGCGCTTGCGGCGCGGGCGCACCAACGCACGCGCGCCAGAGGCGCGCAAGCCGTGCCCTAGTGCCCCGTTGGGAGAGGGGCTTTAGGCAGCATCACGCGGATGCGCCACCACCGGCTGGCGCTGGCGGCCCAGGCCTTCGATCTCCAGCTCCATCACGTCGCCCGGCTTCAGGTACACCGGCGGCTTCTGGCCCAGGCCCACGCCCGGCGGGGTGCCGGTGCTGATCACATCGCCCGGCATCAGCGTCATGTAGCGGCTGATGTGGCTGACCAGTTCGGCCACGCCGAACACCATCGTGCGGGTGCTGCCGTTCTGGTAGCGGTGGCCGTTGACCTCCAGCCACATCGACAGGTTCTGCGGGTCGGCGATTTCGTCGCGGGTGACCAGCCACGGGCCGATCGGGCCGAAGGTGTCGGCGCTCTTGCCCTTGACCCACTGGCCGCCATGCTCGAGCTGGAACTCGCGCTCGGACAGATCGTTGATGACTGCGTAGCCGGCGACGTGGTTCAGTGCTTCGTCCACCGCCACATCGCGCGCCACATCGCCGATCACCACGCCCAGTTCCACTTCCCAGTCGCTCTTGACCGAGCCACGCGGGATGATCACGGTGTCGTTGGGGCCGGTCACCGCAGTGGTGGCCTTCATGAAAAGGATCGGCATCTTGGGCACGTCCATGCCCGATTCGGCCGCGTGGTCGGCGTAGTTCAACCCCACGCAGATGAACTTGCCGATCTGCCCCACTGCGGCGCCATAGCGCAGCTCGCCTTCGAGCAGCGGCAGCGTGGACACGTCCAGCGCACGCAGTTTGTCCAGGCCGGCATTGGTGATGTGCTCGCCGGCCACATCGTCGATCACGCCGCTCAAATCGCGGATGCGGCCTTCGCCATCGATCAGGCCAGGACGTTCCTGGCCGGGGGCGCCAACGCGTACGAGTTTCATGCAGTCTTCCTTTGCAGGTGAGGAATGGAGCGGCCAGCAACGCTAGCGCGCATGCATCGGGTGGATAAGGACGGCGTGCTCAAATCAAGCCAGTACGGCTCGCATCCGGCACTGGCCGCCCACGTTACGGTGCGCGGCACGGCGGTGCGTTGCTGCGCTCAGTTGGACCAGCCGCCATCGATGATGTGGGTCTGGCCGGTGGTGAACGACGATTCGTCCGAGGCCAGGTACACCACCAGCTGTGCGATCTCGCGCGGGTCGCCCAGGCGGCCCATCGGCTGGCGGTCGGTGAAGCTCTTCCACACCGCCTGTTCGTCGCCGCCCAGCGCCTTGACGCGCTGGCCCAGCGACGGGGTCTTGATGGTGCCGGGGCAGATCGCGTTGCAACGCACGCCCTGGGCCACGTAATCGGCGGCAATGGCCTTGCTCAGGCCGATCACGGCGGCCTTGGTGACGCCATAGACGAAGCGGTTGGGCACGCCCTTGATGCTGGAGGCCACCGAGGACATGTTGATGATGCTGCCGCGGCCGCGTTCGAGCATGCCCGGCAGCACCGCCTTGCAGGTGTAGTACATCGCATCGACGTTGATCGAGAACGAGCGCCGCCAGGCCGGCTCGTCGCAATCGAGAATGCTGCCCTGGTGCACGAAGCCGGCGCAGTTGAACAGCACATCGAACGGGCCGTGCGCCGCGACCAGCGCGGCAACCGCCGCCGCGTCGGTGACATCCAGCAGCTGGGTGGTGATGGCCTCCGATTCGGCCGCCAGCGCCTGCAGGGCAGCGGCGTCGATATCGGTGGCGATCACCTGCGCACCTGCGCGTGCGCAAGCCAGCGCGCTTTCGCGGCCGATGCCGGCGCCGGCGGCGGTGATCAGGCAGCGCTTGCCATGCAGGCGGTCGTTGGGAGTTGCAGGGATCGAGACAGTCATACCGAAGAGGTTCCGTGGGTGGGGGCCGCCGGCCGTGGCAGACGATAGAACGTGCGTGCGTTGTCGCCGAACACCGCTTCGGCATGACCGTCGGCGTATGTGGCGACCAGCTGTTGTGCGATGTCGAACCACTGCGCGTAATCGGCGCGCTGGGTCAGCACCGGCCAGTCGCTGCCCCACAGCACACGCTGCGGGCCGAAGCGTGCGAACAGATGCGCGACATACGGTGCCAGCGCCTCCACGCCGGCGCCGCGCGCTGCTTCGGTGAGCAGGCCGGAGAGTTTGCAGTGCACGTTGGGATGCTGGGCCAGCGCGGCCATGCCGGCGGCCCAGGCGACGAATTCGCCCGCGGCGATCTGCGGCTTGCCGCCGTGATCGACGACCACGCGCAAGTCAGGGTGACGCTTCAGGCGCGCCTGCAGCGCCGGCACATGCACGCTGCGGATCAGGGCGTCGAAGGCCAGGTCATGCGCGAGCAGCGCATCGAAGGCGGCATCCAGTTCGGGCTGGGCCAGCCACTGCACATCGGCGATGTCCTGCACCATCGGGCGCAGGCCCTTGAGCACGCCGCCGCCGGCCTGCACCAGCGCGTCGATGCGCGCGGCGGCGTCGGGCGCGGCGAAATCGACCCAACCGACCACGCCGGCAATACGCGCCTCGGCGCGCGCCAGCTCGAACAGGTAGCGGGTTTCGGCCTCGGTCGCGGCCGCCTGCACCACCACCACGCCCTCCATATCGGCAGCGTCCAGCGCCTGGCCGATATCGGCGGGGCCGAAGTCGCGATACAGCGGCGCCAGCTCGGGCGTCAGCCAGTGGTAATCGCCACGGGCCAGCTGCCAGAAATGCAGGTGTGCGTCGATGCGGCTCATGGCGTGGGCAGGTCCGCGTCGAGCAGGCCGCCATCGCGCAGGCGCTGCCACAGGTCAGGCGGAATCGGCGCGTGCAGACGTGCGGCGGCTGACTGCACCTCGGCCACCGTCCGCATGCCGGCCACCACCGTGGTCACCGCTGGATGTGCCAGCGGAAACTGCAACGCCGCCGCGCCGATATCCACCTCGAATGCCGCGCAGGCCGCGTATAGGCGCTGCGCATGCTGCAGGGTGGCGGCGTCGACCGGGGCGTAGTTGTAGGTGGCGCCGGGGCCGCGTGCGTCGCTGAGCAGGCCGGAGCTGTACGGGCCGGCCGACAGGATCGCCACGTTGCGTTGCTGCGCCTGCTCGAGCAGGGCGCGGGCGCCATGCTGTTCTAGCAGCGTGTAGCGGCCGGCCAGCATCACGCAGTCGAGCGGAAAGCGTGGCAGCACCTCCAGTGCCACGTCCTGCTCGTTGACGCCCAGCCCGATCGCCCCGCAGGCACCGGCCGCCTTCAGCTCCGCCATCGCCGGCAAGGCCTCCTCCAAGGCCTGGCGCAGCACGTTGGCGTGGTTGTCGCCGTGGGTCAGCGCACCGATGTCGTGCAGCAGCAGCACGTCGATGTAGTCGGTGCCCAGGCGCTCCAGGCTGGAGGCGAACGCGCGCCGCACGCCATCGGCGCTGTAGTCGAACTCGGCGCGGCGGCCCGCCACCGCAAAGCCGTCGCGCCCGGCGGCGGCCTGCGCATCGTCGTAGATGCAGCGGCCGACCTTGGTCGACAGCGTATAGGCGCCGCGCGGCACGCCGGCCAGGCCACGGCCCAGGCGGCTCTCGCTCAGCCCATAGCCGTAGTAAGGCGCGGTATCGAAATGGCGGATGCCGGCCTGGAACGCAGCTGCCACGGCGGCCAGTGCCTGGTCTTCAGCGACCTCGGCATACAGGTTGCCGATCGGCGCGGCGCCAAAGCCCAGTGCCGAGAGCTGCACGTCGGTGTTGCCCAGACGCTGCCGCGTAATGGTCACGCAGCACGCTCCGCGCAGCTGGCGGTCGCCGAACAGGTGCTCACGCAATCGTTGAAGCAGTCACTGGGCATCGCAACGTCCACCAGCCGGCCGGTGCCGGACTGTTCGCATATGAATATCGCAATCATAAGTGAACAGATCACGCTGCAGTGCAGCATTGCAGCTGGTGGTGTTCAGCACGTGCGACATGGGTGGATTCCAGCACCTTGCCCGCTTGCAAGCTCCGCACGTCGTGGCAGCTGATCTATGTCGAAATCCGCAGCTGGCATGAGCGCTTCCTATAACGTCGCCTGCGCGGTTGCCCCGGTCCGATACCTGGGGCTAGATACCAGCCCGTCCCGCACGAACGCGCACCCATGCCAACCACCACCCGCCGGGACCTGTTCAAGGTGCTTGCCGCCGGCGCCGTCGTCGCCCCGCTGTCGCCGGCCGCACTGGCAGGCGACGCGCGCGCGGCCTGCACCGGCACCCCGCAATGGGCGCGCGGTATTGAAGGCCAGCGCAAGGCAGACCTGGGCAACGGCAGCTACCTCAATCCCATCGTGGCCGGCGATCACCCCGACCCCACCATCCTCAAGGATGGCGACGACTACTACATGACGTTTTCGTCGTTCCTTTCCTATCCGGGCATCGTGCTGTGGCATTCCACCGACCTGGTCAACTGGACGCCGCTCGGCCCGGCGCTGCGCAAGCAGCTGGGCACGATCTGGGCACTGGACCTGTGCAAGCACGATGGCCGCTATTTCATCTATATCCCGGCCAATCCGGACGACACCGGCTGGTCGATCTTCGTGATCTGGGCCGACGACATCCGCGGACCCTGGAGCGACCCGATCGATCTGCAGATCGCCGGCTGCATCGATCCCGGCCATGTGCTGGGCGAGGACGGCAAGCGCTATCTGTTCGTCAACGGCATCCGCAAGGTGCGCCTGCGCGACGACGGCCTGGCCACCGACGGGCAGGTGGAACCGGCCTACGCGCCCTGGCGCTATCCCGACGACTGGATCGTGGAGAACTTCGCCCCCGAAGGCCCCAAGCTGACCTGGCACGACGGCTGGCTGTACCTGGTCACCGCGGTCGGCGGCACCGCCGGGCCGGTCACCGGGCACATGGTCATCGCCGCGCGTGCGCGCTCGGTGCACGGGCCATGGGAGCACTGCCCGCGCAACCCGCTGGTGCGCACCCAGTCCGAACAGGAGCCGTGGTGGTCGCGCGGGCATGCCACGCTGGTGGAAGGGCCGCGTGGCGACTGGTGGATGGTCTATCACGGCTACGAAAACGGCTTCCGCACGCTTGGCCGGCAGACCCTGCTGGAGCCGATCGAGTGGACCGCCGATGGCTGGTTCCGCGCCACCGGTGGCGATCTGTCCAGGCCGTTGCCCACGCCTGCACGCGCAAACGCCACCGGCAACGCGGCGCTCAGCGGTTTCGCCTTGTCGGACGATTTTTCCAGCGACAGGTTCGGCACCCAATGGAGCCTGCATGCGCCCGGGCCCGGCGAGCAGGCGCGCGTGCAACGGGCAGATCGGTCGCTCACGCTGGCCTGTTCCGGCAGCTCGCCGGCCGACAGCGCGCCACTGACCTGCGGCGTGCCCGATCGCGGCTACGTCGCAGAGGTCACGCTGGAACTCACCGGCAATGCCGAGGGCGGCCTGTTGCTGTTCTACAACCACAAGGCCTTCGTCGGCATCGGCGTTACGCCCGACACCATCAAGACCTACGAGTACTCCGAAGAACTGGTGTGGGCACGCGCGCCCAACACGCACCGACGCATCCGCCTGCGTCTGAGCAACGAGGCGCATGTGGTGACCTTCGACTATTCGTTCGACCAGGGCCGGCAGTGGATCCGCCACCCGACGCGCATGGAAATGTCCGGCTTCCACCACAACGTGTTCGGCGGCTTCCTGAGCCTGCAGCTCGGCATCTACGCCGCACAGCAGGGCGCAGTGGTGTTGCGCGATTTCCGCTATCGCGCGCTACGCTGAGCGCGGTGCTGTCGGCAAACGGCGGGGCCCGGGGGGACCCCGCCGTCAGACCTACAGCGACTGATGAGGCTGAACTGCGCAGTAGGTGTGATAGCCGCTGTCAGCCGCAGCAGTAGCAGACGTTGCCCTGCCCCAGGTCGCCGCCAAACTCCGGACATTCGGCTTTGCAGGCCCACGCACTACACGATTCGGTCTTCGGCTGTGCGTTATCGACCGCCATCACCTGGAACGCACCGAAACCGGTACTGGCCAGGAACGTGGCCGCCATCAACGCCGTCCGCAAGGTACCCCAACGCTTCTTCATGCATTACTCCTTCACCGTTGCCAAAGCCGCTGGCGCATCCGTGCGGCGCAAGGCGGCGACCAGGTCCTGCACCTGCTCCGTGGTATCGAAGACGCCAAGACGGGAATGGCGCACGCGCCCCTGCCCGTCGATGGCCATCAGCAGTGGCACGTTGCGCGCGCGAAACAGCATCAACGCGCGACGATCGGTCAACGTGACCACAGGGAAATCGAAGCCATGCACATGCGCATAGCGCTCAGCCTGCGTCGCATCGCACTGGCACACGCCGAGCAACTGTGGACGCCCGGGCAGATTGGCCTGTAACTGCCGCGCCGCACGCAGCACGGTGGGTGCCGAGCGCTGGCAATACGGGCAGGTGGTGGTGAAGAAGAACAGCACCTGCGCCTGTCCCTGCGGTACGCCGAGCAGATGACGCTGGCCGGCGGTATCGGTGACCTCGATGCGCGGCACGTACATGCCGTCATACGGCGCGCTGATGCGGGTCTGCAGCAACTGCTGCTGCGCGCGCAGCTGCTTGTTCTGCCATGCCAGCACGGCGATCAATGCACAGGCAATCAGCAGCCCGATCCAGAGCCAGGGGAAACGTCGCGCCATGCCAGCTCCAGTAGCGTCATCAAGCCCGAGCCTTGCCCAGGCATGAGCTGATGGTCAATGGTGATATCGACAACTGCGATGTCGCGCGGTGCAGGGGTGTGGAAGCGGTCACGCCGCTGCGCTTGGGCTTGCCAGTGGCGCAGCGGTCGGCAGGCAGCGATTGCGCAACGGTGGTGTGTCGATCAACAGTGCGCCGTGTCTGCGGGGCACGCAGTACTATCCGAACCATCGATGAAAGAGTGCGTGCGGCGACTGCGCGTGTTCCTGCGATCGGTGGCTGCGAGCGTTGCCGCCGTCATCTGATTCTTGCCGCTGGCACCGATCATTGCCGACCGATGACGCGGCGCCCTGCCGCCAGGCGAGCACAAGCGGTGCATGATCCATCAGCGCTGATCTGCAGCGCGGCTCCAATGTGCTGGCAGCAGGCAGACGCGCGTTCGGCTAGCGGGTGTTGGCCCCGCCGGTCACTCGATGCCGCGCACGAACAGCAGCTCCAGATCGCGCATCGGCACGAAGTCGGCCTGCCTGAACTGGAAGGTCAGCGGGTCGATCTTCTTCAGCGCACCGTCGAAGCACAGGCTGAGGATGTCGCTGGCGGCCTGCTTGCGGATGGTCAGCTGGAAGTCCTTGATCGGGCCGTTCCAGTTCTTGCCGGTGGTCAGCACATAACGCAGGTTGGCCCAGCCCAGGCCGTGCGCACCCTCGCGCCGCTGCATGCTGGCCTTGGTCGCCGGTTCGATGCAGGTGCGCTTTGCATACGACTCCAGCAGGAACGCGCTGCCCTGCGGCACGCCGGTGGACAGGCTGGGCGCGTAGGCATGCCGGATCTGCACGCTGCTCCGTGCCGGGAAGACCTGTTGCCAGACGAAGTACTCGCTGAGCGTGAAGCGCGGTTGCTGGTCCTGGTCGATCCAGCGCGCCGGCAACGGCGTGCGCCCGGTCGGCACGTTGCCCGATTCGGCGAACGCGGCGATATCGTCGGTGCTCCAGCCGGTGGCGGCGAATGCCTTGGAGATGTCGCTGCCATCGTCCAGCAACACCACCAGCTTGCGCGTGGTGGTCACCGGTTTGCCGTCCACCCACAGGTTGAAATCGGTCAGTTCGCTGTGATCGGCCATGCCGAAATACATCGGCGGCATCGGGAAGGCGATCGGCACGCTCAATGCGCGCGCGCTGTGGTTGGTGAACACGTAGTCCACTTGCACGCGCTCCTCGCTGAGCAGCAGCGCTTCCTTGTCCATGCTGATATCGTGCTGATGCAACAGCCGGATGGTGCCGTTGTCGTCGCCGAAGCTGCTGTCGTTGGCCTGCGCACTGCCGCAGCCGAATACGGCCAGCGCAAGGACCAACCCGAGCGGGCCGCGCGGAAAAGAGAGTGGCTGCATGGATCCCCTGGCACCGGCACGCACCGACGCGCCGCAGGCGCACAGCATGCCACGCACCTGCCGATGCCGCAGCGCGGGCATGCATGGCATCAACTGCGCATGGCGTACAGTCGCACGCCCTGCGCACTCCAATCCCACGCTCCGATGCCTTCCTACGTTTCCCTGCTGGCTGTCGCCGCCTGCCTGTTGCTGCCACTGCAAGACAGCCTCGCTGCTGCGCCCGATCGCAGCCAGCCTGCCGCCGTGGTCTCAAGCTGCACCGCCGATGCGTACAGCAGCTGTCCGCCCTGGATGCCGTCGCAGCGTGAGATGCGCACGGTGCTTGCCGATTACTTCTGCGAGGCCGCCGATCGCGGGCTGGTTCGGCCACGCGTCAGTCGCGTGGTGCGCGCGGAGACCTCGCAGGTCACCTGCGCTGCCCTGGGGCCGGAAACCAATTCCAATTTCGTGTGCGGAGGCGACATGCATTTCATCGGCCCCGACGGCCGCACCGATTTCGTCACCTTCAGCCCCACCATGCATCGCGAGGACGATGGGCGCTATGCGATCTATGAAGGCGAGGACGAAAACGAAAGCGCGGTGTGGCATGTGCCCTCGCCGCAAAGCGCGTCGAAGGTCTGCGCGGGCCAGCCGTTGCGCTGATTGTCCTCTGCGGTGGTGACCTCACGCGCCGCTTCGCTGCGGCGATCGGCCTTCGTTTTCGCAGGCCGGCCGACGAATGCGCTCAGTCTTCTTCAGGCGGCGGCAGCACGATGCCGTCGGCATCGATGGCGAGCTTGCCGGCCATCAGTACCGCCTGGGTGCGGTTGGTGACGCCGAGCTTGCGCAGGATCGCGGTGACATGCGCCTTGATGGTGGCCTCGGAGACGCCCAGGTCGTAGGCGATCTGCTTGTTGAGACGCCCGGCGCCGAGCATCTGCAGCACGCGGAACTGTTGCGGAGTGAGATCGCGCAGGCGCTGGCCCACTTCGCGTTCTTCGCTGTCGGTCGGCGGCAGGTTCTGCGCTTCGGCCGGGATCCAGCGCTCGCCATCGAGCACCGTGGCCAGGGCGCGGCCAATGGTGTCCGAATCGGCGGACTTGGGAATGAACCCGAACGCGCCATGGTCGATCGCACGCCGCATCACCGTCGGTTCTTCGCGTGCCGACACCACCACCACCGGCAGCTGCGGATGCAGCGAACGCATGTGCACCAGCGCGCTGAATCCCTGCGCGCCCGGCATGTTGAGATCCATCAACAACAGATCGGCATCCGGTTGCGCATCGGCCAGGGTGTACAGCGCATCCACCGTGTCGGCCTCGAACAACTGCACCCCCGGCATCACGCGCTGCACAGCCCCGCGCAAGGCCTCACGGAACAGGGGATGGTCATCGGCGATCAGCAGGGTGGTCATTGAGGGGCTGGGAATCGGGAATTAGGAGTGGGGAATTGCAAAGGCAACAGCGAAGGCAGCAAGGCAAGCAACAGCAAGACGGCGACGGCGAGGTAATGGCGAGGTCAGTGTGACGGGGTTGAAAATCAAGATCTGCAGTGGAGAGGAGTTGACCGGGGACCGCTTTTACGAGTCCCCAATCCGAACATTTACTCCCCGCTCCTCAGGGAACGGCTCTAACCATTCCCCACTCCCGATTCCCCATTCCGACGCGCGTCAGCGCGCCAACCGCTCGCTCACCAACGAATCCACCACCGACGGATCGGCCAGGGTCGAGGTGTCGCCGAGTTGATCGGGTGCGTTTTCGGCGATCTTGCGCAGGATGCGGCGCATGATCTTGCCCGAGCGGGTCTTGGGCAGGCCCGGTGCCCATTGCAAGTGATCGGGTGAGGCGATCGGGCCGATCTCCTTGCGCACCCAGCTCACCAGTTCCTTGTGCAGTTCCTCGCTCGGGGTTTCGCCGGCGATCAGGGTGACATAGGCATAGATGCCCTGGCCCTTGACGTCGTGCGGGAAGCCGACCACGGCCGCTTCGGCGACCTTCGGGTGCGAGACCAGCGCGCTTTCCACCTCGGCGGTGCCGATGCGGTGGCCGGACACGTTGATCACATCGTCCACGCGGCCGGTGATCCAGTAATAGCCATCGGCATCGCGGCGGCAGCCGTCGCCGGTGAAGTAGCTGCCCGGATAGGTGCGGAAGTAGGTGTCGATGAAGCGCTGATGGTCGCCATAGACTGAGCGCATCTGCCCCGGCCACGAATCCAGCAGCACCAGGTTGCCTTCGGTGGCGCCCTCCAGGATCTTGCCTTCGGCATCCACCAGTGCCGGCTGCACGCCGAAGAACGGCAGGGTGGCCGAGCCCGGCTTGAGATCGACCGCACCGGCCAGCGGCGAGATCAGGATGCCGCCGGTTTCGGTCTGCCACCAGGTGTCCACGATCGGGCAGCGGCTGTCGCCGACCACCTCGTAGTACCAGCGCCAGGCTTCCGGATTGATCGGCTCGCCGACGCTGCCGAGCAGGCGCAGGCTCTTGCGCGAGGTCTTCTTGACCGGCTCCTCGCCATCGCGCATCAGCGCGCGGATCGCGGTGGGCGCGGTGTAGAAGATGCTGACCTTGTGCTTGTCGATCACTTCCCAGAAGCGCGACACGTTCGGGTAGTTCGGCACGCCTTCGAACATCACTGCGGTGGCGCCGTTGGCGAGCGGACCGTAGACGATGTAGCTGTGGCCGGTGACCCAGCCCACGTCGGCGGTGCACCAGTAGATGTCGTCCTCGCGCAGGTCGAACACCACTTCATGCGTGTAGCTGGCAAACAGCAGATAGCCGGCGGTGGTGTGCAGCACGCCCTTGGGCTTGCCGGTGGAACCGGAGGTGTAGAGGATGAACAACGGATCTTCCGCGTTCATGCGCTCGGGTTCGCACTCGGCCGGCTGGCCGTCGACCACATCGTGGAACCAGCGATCGCGCGGTGCCTGCATCTCCACCGCACCACCGGTGTGGCGCACCACCAGTACCGTTTCCACGGTGTTGGTGCCGGGCAGTTTCAGCGCCGCATCGACATTGGCCTTGAGTGGAATCTTCTTGCCGCCGCGCAGGCCTTCGTCGGCGGTGATGATCAGCTTGCTCTGGCAATCGACCACGCGGTCGGCGATCGAGTTGGCGGCAAACCCGCCGAACACCACCGAGTGCACCGCACCGATGCGCGCGCAGGCGAGCATGGCCACGGCGGCATCGACGATCATCGGCAGATAGATGGTGACGCGGTCGCCCTTCTTGACGCCGAGATTGCGCAGCGCATTGCCGAGCTTGCAGACGCGCTCGTACAGCTCGCGATAGGTGACCGGGTAGGACTGCGCATCCGGGCTGTCGGGTTCAAACAACAGCGCGGTCTTGTCGCAGCGCGTGGCCAGCTGGCGGTCAAGGCAGTTGACGCTGGCATTGAGCTCGCCGTCGCCGAACCAGCGGATATGGAAATCGTCCAGCGCGTAGCTGACGTCCTTTACCTGGGTGGGTTGCTTGAACCATTCCAGCCGCTGCGCGGCCTTGCCCCAGAATTGCTCGGGGTGTTCGATCGATTCGCGGTACAGCGTTGCGTACTGCTCGCGCGTAATGCGCGCATCGGCGGCGAACGCGGGATCGACGGGATAAACATCAGCCATGGCACCCTCACTTGCGATGAACTTGTCGGAAGAGGACGTTGCGGCTGCCCTCGGTAGGCAATCAGTGTGCCGCATCCATTCTGTCCCGGCGTTCAACCGCGCCTTAGACCTTGGTCTTAACCGCCGCAGCGCGCGATCGGCAATCGGTTGCCGGCCCTGGTGCGACGATCGGTCACCTTGCGGAATGCTGCGTTGCAGCTACGACCAAAGGCGAATAGGCTCCAAAGCGCGGACTGCCTCACGCTCCGCACAGCATCGCCATCAAGCGCGAGGCCTTATCGGGGAGAGGGGTCCATGACACACCGTACTGCACCGTTGGTGCGCCATCCGCTGGCGGCTGCCTTGTTCGTGGCGAGCATCCTGCCGGGCGTGGCGTTCGCGCAGACCGCCAAGGAAAAGGCGCTGGAAGCACGCATTGCCGAGCTCGAGCGTCAGGTCCAGCTGCTGGTGTCGGCGCAGCAACAACAGCAGGGCCAGATCACGCAGACGCAGACCCAGGTGACCGAGGTACGTGCCGCGCAGGCGCAGGCACCGGCTGCACCTGCGGTGCCGGCCGGCAAGCGGCCGATCCAGCTGACCAGCATCACACCGAACGCAGCGGCGGGGACAACGTTCCGTTACGGTGGTTTCATCAAGGCCGACTTCATGACCACCCGCACCTCCGACGGCGCATTGCCCGAAGGCGCGGTGGGCCGTTACCTGTACATCCCGACCCAGACGCCGGTCGGTGGCCAGGCCTCGAGCACCGATACCGACTTCCATGCCAAGTTCTCGCGCTTCAACCTGGGCGTGGACACCGTCACCGAAAACGGCGACAAGATCACCGGCTTCATCGAGCTGGATTTCTTCGGCAACGCGCTGGCCAACCAGGTCAACAACCTGTACGGCGGCACCCTGCGCCACGCCTACGTGAGCTGGAACAACTGGCTGGCCGGCCAGACCTGGTCCAACTTCATCGATTCCACGATCCTGCCCGAGGCCGCCGACATCGTCGGGCCGACCGACGGCGCGCTGTTCAGCCGCCAGACCCAGATCCGCTACACCCGTGGCGCCTTCAGCGTGTCGGCGGAAAACCCCGAGACGCTGACCACGCCCTACCAGGGCGGCAACACCATCCTGGCCTCCGACCACGGTGCGATGCCGGACCTGACCGCGCGCTACAACTGGAAGGGCACCTGGGGCACGTTCGGCCTGTCGGCGATCGCGCGCCAGTACCGCACGCGCAGCGCGCTGACCAACGACACCGACTTCGGCGGCGCGATTGCCGGCGGCGGCCGCTGGATCATCAATTCCAACAACGATCTGCGCTACCAGCTCAGCTACGGCGAGGGCCTGGGGCGCTATCTGGGCCTGGGCAACGGCTCGGATGTGGAGATCGACATGGACGGCAATATCCAGACCGTCAGCACGATCGCCGGCTGGGTGGCCTGGCGCCACGACTACAACGCCAAGCTGCGCAGCACGATCATGTATTCGCGGGTGAACTACGACCACGACATCGCCAATACCGGCGCGCTTGCGAGCAAATCGCAGCAGAGCATCCGCGCCAACGTGTTCTATTCGCCGCTGCCCAAGGTCGATGTGGGCGCGGAGCTGATGTATGGCCGTCGCGAAGCCGAGAACGGCGACAGCGGTGACATTTCGCGCCTGCAATTCACCACCAAGTACAGCTTCTAGTTTCTGCCACCGGCGGCTCGTTCCACTGCGGTGGGACGGGCAAGGCCACCGTCGTTTTACCCGCGCTCTACCAGGAGACAGACAATGACCGTCTCGAATGACGCACTGATCGCCAAGATCGATGCCAATCCGAAGTACCACGCACTCAAGCGCCAGCGCAACGCGCTGGGCTGGACCCTCACCGTGCTGATGTTGCTGGCCTATTACGGCTACATCGGCCTGATCGCCTTCGACAAGGAATTCCTCGCCAAGCCGATCGGTGCCGGCGTGACCTCGATCGGCATCCCGATCGCGATCGGGGTGATGGTGTTCACCATCGTCATCACCGCCATCTACGTGCGCCGCGCCAACAACACCTACGACCAGCTGACCGCGCAGATCCTCGAGGAAGCCCGCAAATGAGCAAGTATTCGCGCCTTCTCCTGATCCTGGCCGGGCTGATGCCGGCCGGCATCGCGCTGGCCGCCGGCGGCGACATGGGCCAGGTCGACAAGCAGCCCACCAACTGGGTGGCGATCGGCATGTTCGGCTTCTTCGTGCTGGGCACCTTGTGGATCACCAAGTGGGCGGCGGCCAAGACCAAGTCGGCCTCGGACTTCTACACCGCCGGCGGTGGCATCACCGGCTTCCAGAACGGCCTGGCGATCGCCGGCGACTTCATGTCGGCGGCCTCGTTCCTGGGCATCACCGCGGCGGTAATGGCCAATGGCTACGACGGTCTGATCTATGCGATCGGCTTTCTGGTGGGCTGGCCGATCCTGACCTTCCTGATGGCCGAACGGCTGCGCAACCTCGGCAAGTACACCTTCGCCGACGTGGCCGGCTACCGCTTTGCGCCGACCGCCATCCGCAGCTTTGCCGCGTCGGGCACGCTGGTGGTGGTGCTGTTCTATCTGATCGCTCAGATGGTCGGCGCCGGCGCCTTGATCAAGCTGCTGTTCGGCCTGGACTACTGGGTGGCGGTGACCCTGGTCGGCGTGCTGATGATGGTCTACGTGCTGTTCGGCGGCATGACCGCCACGACGTGGGTGCAGATCATCAAGGCGGTGCTGCTGCTGACCGGCGTGACCTTCATGGCGGTGGCGATCATGTGGCACTTCAACTTCAGCTTCGAGGCGCTGTTTGCCGAGGGCGTGCGGGTGAAGACCGCGATCGCGGCCAATGGCGGCGCATCGCCGGAGGACGCGGCCAAGGCCGGCCTGTCGATCATGGGCCCGGGCGGCTTCGTGAAGGACCCGATCTCGGCGATCTCGTTCGGCATGGCGCTGATGTTCGGCACCGCCGGCCTGCCGCACATCCTGATGCGCTTCTTCACCGTTCCCGATGCCAAGCAGGCGCGCAAGTCGGTGCTGTGGGCCACCACCTGGATCGGCTACTTCTACATCCTGATCTTCATCATCGGCTTTGGTGCGATCGCGCTGGTGCTGACCAACCCGCAGTTCGCCGATGTCGCCACCGGCACCATCCACGGCGGCAAGGGCGCGGCCAACATGGCGGCAGTGCTGGTCGGCAATGCAGTGGGCGGCAACGTGTTCATGGGCTTCATCTCGGCGGTAGCCTTCGCCACCATCCTGGCGGTGGTCGCAGGCCTGACCCTGTCCGGCGCCTCGGCGGTGTCGCATGACCTGTACGCCACGGTGATCAAGAAAGGCAATCCGGCGCCGGGTTCTGAGCTGAAGGTCTCGCGTGCCACCACCCTGGTGCTGGGCGTGATCGCGGTGCTGCTGGGCATCGTGTTCGAGAAGCAGAACGTGGCCTTCATGGTGTCGCTGGCATTCGCCATCGCGGCCTCGGCCAACTTCCCGGTGCTGATCCTGTCGTTGTTGTGGAAGAACTGCACCACCCGCGGTGCGGTGGTCGGCGGTTTCCTGGGCCTGGTCTCGTCGCTGGTGCTCACCATCCTGTCGCCGTCGGTGTGGGTGGACACGCTGGGCAACGCAGCCGGTTCGGCGCCGTTCCCGTACACCTCGCCGGCGCTGTTCTCGATGACCATTGGCTTTGTCGGCATCTGGCTGTTCTCGATCCTGGATCACAGCCCGCAGGCCGCCAACGAACGTGCAGCGTTCAAGGCGCAGCAGATCCGTGCCGAAACCGGCCTGGGTGCCAGCGGTGCGTCGGGTCACTGACGTACAGTCACTGCGCAGTCGCAGAACGCCGGCCTTGTGCCGGCGTTTTGCGTTTTGGCCAAGGCTGGCAGCGGGCAGCGTCTGTGTTGCCACGCCCCTACGATCGTCTTCTGACGCGAAGGGCGGGGGGGTTATCGGTCGAGCGCGCGCACCGCGCGGGTGCCGGCAGCGGTCCAACGTCGTGACGACGCGGGCGCAACGCCCCATCAAACCTCGGTGCGCAGGCGCCCGACGCGCTGCGCGCGTGTGCACGACAACGCTGCGTCCTTGCGTGGCATCGATGCGATCGCATCGCCCGCTTCGTTTTGCACGCAATGCCTGCGCGATCGCGAACAACCGCAACACCAGCGAAGAAATTAAGTCATCTAGGGTGACTAAATTGGCCGCAAGCCGAACGCTGATCACGCCCGGCTTGGCCTCTCCCCCGGTATCGACCGGTTGGCGAGTGCGCTGCAAGCGAGTCCGCCGATTGCGTCGACCCGTCGGCTCTCGTCCACCCCTTGCCCTTCCTGTACCTACGAACCGGGACACCGAGACCATGCCTATCCTCCTCGCTCCACATCCGCTGGCCCGTGCCTGCCGCCTGTTCGGCGCCCTGGCCCTGCTGGCTGCACTGCCGCAGCTGGCGATGGCCGCCTGCAACGACAGCTCCGATATCAAGATGCAACGCATCCTGTTCAACTCCTCCAATACCGTTGTGCTGGCGCACCGTGGCTTATGGGGCAAATACGCCGGCATCGCCGACATGCCGGAAAACTCGCGCGGCTCGCTGCAGATCGCCAACGACCAGTGCATGGATGGCGTGGAACTGGACGTCAAGCTCACCAGCGATGGCGTGCCGGTATTGCTGCACGACTACAACCTGGGCCGCACCACCACCGTGTGGCAGCAACATCCCGGAGTGAAGTACGACCCGATCACCAACCAGGGCGTCAACCCGTCGATTCTGGTCACCCCGTGGTCGCAGGTCAGCCAGTTGTTCCTGCTGACGCCTGATCGTCGTACCACCACCGGCTATCACGTACCGCGTGTGGATGAGCTGTTTGCCTATTACAAGCAGCACAACCTGCGTACGCCGATGGTGTTCGACATCAAGGATGCGGCCACGGTACGCGCAGTGCGCAAGGCCGCCGAAAGCCAGTTCGGCGCGGCATCGGGCAGCTATGTGGCCGCCAAGGTCAATGCAACGCTGTACACCAGTCGCGATGCCTACCGTGCAGATGGCAGCGGCATGGTCGGCATACCGGTGTTCACCACCAACATGCTGGGCAAGATCAATGTGCGCCAGACGATTTCGGCATGGATGAACAACGGTCACCAGACGATGGAGATCAACGTCAAGCAACTCGGCGGCCTGCTGCAGAGCGATGCCGATTTCATTCGCGAGCGTGGGTATCGCGTGGGCGTGTTCCAGGCGATTCCGGATGGCCCGTCTGCTGGCAAGTTCTATCAAAACAGCGGCGCCTGCTGCTACGCGCTGTCGGATCTGTATTTCTCCTACGGCGGTGGCCGCGACACGGCCGACAATCGCGGCAATCTGGATTTCATCGTACGCGACGAGGCCTTTGGCCTGATCACCAGCGACGACCCGAAAGCGGCCATCGCCTACCTGCGTGCGCGCGGCAAGCACGACTAAGAGCAACTGACAAAACTACTGCGCAGCCGCCAGGCGGGCGCGGCCGGTGCTCGGAACCCTCATGTACCACTCGTACACGCCGGTCCCTCCGCGTCGCCCACGCCCACCTGACGACTGCTCGCTACGTTTCGTTAGCCGCTCTCAGCAGCTGTTGCCGGCCCGTGCGGGCCGGCGGCCCCGGCGGCGGCACTGCCGCCGCCGGTTCATGCCATGACGGAGATTGCCCATGTTTTCCACACCGCATTGTTTCAGGCTGCTTTGGTTGAGCCTTGCCTGCTCCACACCGCTGGCGCAGGCCGCCACACCCGATGCACACCTGCACACTGGCCCGGCTTCCGGAAAGGTGCTGCAGATTGGACACCAGACCTTCAGTGCGCCGGAATATCGCGCGCTGGCCCTGGCCGACCTGCCGCAGAACGCCAATCCGGCCATTGCGGCCGACCCGAGTTTCGTACGCGAATTTGCCGACCGGCTGCTGCTGGTGGACCAGGCCCGCCAGGCGCATCTGCAAGACGACCCGGTGGTGGCCGCGCACATCCGTCAGGCCACCGATGCCATTCTTGCCGAGGCAATGCAGCGGCGCGCACGCGATGCCGCGTCTATCGACGCCAGGCAGGTGCAGGCCCAGTTCGATGCGCATCCGCACGATTACGACGAGGTTCGCCTCAGCCATCTCTTCGTGGCGCTGCAGCCTCAAGGCGATGCCCGGCGCGGCACACCGTTGACCGATGCGCAGGCGCTCGCACGCGCACAGCGGCTCAAGCAGCAGCTGGATGCCGGCACGCCCTTCGAAGAACTGGCAATGCGCGAATCCGACGATGGCAGCACTGCGGCCGAGGGCGGCCAGCTGTCATCGATCTTCCTGCGCAACGTGGCCGATGTCTTTGCTGCGCCCGTGCAGGGGCTGGGCGTGGGGCAGGTTTCGGCCCCCGTCCGCGGGCCGGAGGGATATCACCTGATCCGTGTGGATGCGCGCATACCCGCCACGCTGGAGACAGCGCGCGGACAGATCGAAGTGCAATTGCGCGACCAGGCGGCCACCGCTGCGCTGGAACGTCTGCGCCAGGACAACCCGTTGCAGTTCGATCGCGCCGCACTGGAAGCGGCGCTGCGTTGATGCCGGCGCCTGCGCTGAACCTTGGCGCGCGGCCATGGCATCGGAGGCGGTCGCGCTGGCCGGTGGCGGGCGCGGTGTGCGTGGCCGTAGCGATGTCGGCCGCCGGAATGTGGAGCCTGCGCACGCCTGCTGCGTTGCACCCGCAGAGCGGCGTCGCTGCGCGCCCTGCGGTGCATGCCGGCGTTGCATCGACGCAGCTGCCGACGCGCGTCGGTCAGGGCCTGTTCGACAGCGCCATGCAACAGCTGGCCTGTCGTCAACAGGGTGAGGAGCGAGCCGCGCAGATCGCGCACGGCGGTGCACAGGTGCCGCCGTTGGAGGGCCGTCGCTGCGTCGCCGGCACGCAGCTGCAGATCGAGGCGCTGCTACGCACGGCCGCTGCGCACGGCGATACCGATGCGCAACGCTATCTACTTGCGCAGCGTGCGGCCGAGTTGCTGCAACGTGCGGTGGCCGGCGTACCTGCCGGCATGCCTGCGCAGCTGTCGGCGAGCGACGAACAGGAGGTGGCCGCGATTGTGGCCGAGTTGGAAGCGCTGGCATTGGCGGGCCATCGCGATGCCATCGACACCTTGGCGCAGGTGGTGGAATCGCCGCTGTTGCATGCGCCCGACCCTGTGTATGCGGCGGCGTGGCGGCTGGCATCGCGCCAACCGCCGGACCACGCGCTGGATCCATCGGCACCGTTGCAGGCAGAAGACGAATTGCTGGAGTCGCTCACCCAACAACAGCAGCAACAGGCACGTGAGCTGGCGGTTGAGTTGTTCGGCTATTGCTGCCGTGGGCGCGCTGCCACCGCAGATTGACGCCGGTTCTGCGACGCACGAACCAGCGCCCATCCAACGGCAACGCAGACTGTCAGCACCCGCGACAGGGGCGGGGCACCTTCAGTCAACGGAAGTAGCGCGCCTTCAACGGCAGCGTCGCCGCACCGATCGCGCAGGCGTCGGCCGGTGCTTCGGCCGGCAGCAGTAGCGGCATCGGCCTGGCCTGACCGCGACGCGGCAGGTTGTCGATCTGCACGGCGGCGATCAGGCGTCGGGCCAGATCGGCCGGCAGACGGCCGCCGAACACGATCGCTTCCGGGTCGCACACCGCGGTGATCGCCGAGACGATCAACGACACCCCCGGCGCGCTGCGTGCGATCCAGCGCTCGATCGCCGGCCAGGTCGGGTCGTAGGCGGCCAGCAGGCTGCGCACGTCGGCAAACGCCACGCCGTCGTCGGCCAGCAGTTCGCGCAGCAGTTCCAGCGTGGCGCGTTCGAGCTTCTGCGCCGGCAGCATGCCGGCGAATTCACCGGCATTGCCGCGCGCACCGCGCATGACCTGGCCGTCGATGACCAGGCCGCCGCCGAACCCGTAGCTGAGATAGAGGTAGGCAAAGTCGCGATGTCGACGGCCCACGCCCAGCATCGCTTCGCCGGCGGCGGCCACGCTGCCGTCGTTGTCCATCCACACCGGCTGCGCGCAGGCCTGCGCCAGCCACGGCGCCAGGGCGAACTCGCCAAGCGCACGCAGCGGCTCGGGCGGATTGATACGCCCGTCCTCGCCGGTAAAGAACCCGCTCATCGCCAACCCGATCCCCAGCAGCGGCCCCACCGCGTGGTCCAGGCCTGCCAGCAGCGCTGCGTCGCCGGCCTGCAACTGCAGCAACACCGCGTCGGCACTGCGCGCGTCCAGCGGCAGCTCGCCGACCGCCAGTACCTGGCCGGCGAAATCCACCAGCGCCAGGCTCAGCGCGTCGGTGGCGATGGAGACGCCCAGGGTGTGGCCGTGCGCCGGGTTCAACGACACCGCCACCCCCGGCTTGCCGCGGCCGGCACGTGCCACGCCGCTGCCCATGTGGACCATGCCGCGCGCCTGCAGGCCTTCGATCAGGCGCACCGCGGTTTGCACGGTCAGCCCGGTGCCGCGGCTGAGGTCGGCGCGGGTGAGCACGCCGGCCAGGCGCAGGCGGTCGAGCATGTCGCGCTCGTTGCGGCTCAGGCCGGGGAAATTCGGCGCATGCGGCGGCAATGCGACAGCGGCAGTGGACGGCATGGCGAGCGGTGGCGCGAGGGAGGGGCCAGCTTACCCGGTCCGGTCGAAATAATTAATTTACAGTAAGTTATTGAATTGCCAGCCTCTGTCATCAGCGGTCATCCCGCCTCACGCCTGCGCACCTGTCCGTGTTCCCGGCCGCGGCCTGCTGCCCCTGCTCGACCTGCACCGCCGATCTGCAGATGGCCGACGGCAAGCGCCAGCCACGCGAGGCCAGCCGCGCCGACTACGGCGAGGCGCCCAACCGCGCCGCGCACTGGCCTGGATCGCGCGCAAGAAGCGATGGATGCTGGTCGCCGACTGCGGCTCCAGCACCCTGACCGTGCGCGTGGACGGTGCGCCTGCACGCGCTCAATCGTCTCATCGATACCGGCATTCCGAGCGGGAACGCCCTGTCGCCAACCAGCTCGGCGTGCGCATCGCCCCACGCCCCTGAGCACACTCCGGCGGCGCGGTACCATTGGTGGTTTGAACCACGGTCCGCGCCACGCCATGAAGATTGCCTCCTGGAACGTCAACTCGCTCAACGTGCGCCTGCCGCACCTGCAACAGTGGCTGGGCACGTTCGCACCCGACGTGGTCGGCATCCAGGAAACCAAGCTGGAAGACCACAAGTTTCCGGATGCGGCGCTGGCCGCTGCCGGCTATCGCAGCGTGTTCTGCGGGCAGAAGACCTACAACGGCGTGGCGATCCTGTCGCGCTCGCCGGCGCTGGACGTGCAGATGGGCATCCCCGGTTTCGACGACGTGCAGCAGCGCGCGATCGCCGCCACCGTCGATGGCGTGCGCATCGTCAACCTGTATGTGGTCAACGGCCAGGACGTGGGCACCGACAAGTACGCCTACAAGCTGCGCTGGCTGGCCGCAGTGCACGACTGGCTGGCGCAGGAACTGCACAAGTACCCGCAGCTGGTGGTGCTGGGGGACTTCAACATCGCCCCGGATGCGCGCGATGTGCACGATCCGGCAGTGTGGAACGAGCACCACATCCTCACCTCCGCCGCCGAGCGCGCCGCGCTGGAACAACTGCTGGCGCTGGGCCTGCACGATGCGTTCCGGCTGCATCATGAGGAAGCCGAGCAGTTCAGCTGGTGGGATTACCGCCAGGCCGGATTCCGCCGCAATCTGGGCCTGCGCATCGATCTGACCCTGGTCTCGGAGGCCTTGCGCGCACGCGCGGTGGACGCGGGCATCGACCGCGAACCGCGCACCTGGGAGCGCCCCAGCGACCATGCACCGGCCTGGGTGCGCCTGGCCGAGGCGGGCGCATGAGCGAGCGGCATCTGCGGCGTAGCACGCACAAGGTCGGTGAGGTCACCCTGGGGCCGGTGCATCGGCTGAGTTGCCACTGCGGCGCGGTGCAGATCGATCTGGATCTGCCGCACGGCCTGCTCGATCCACGCCGTTGCGACTGCTCGATGTGCCGCCGCCGTGGCGCCATCGTCGCCTCGGTGACGCTGGGCGGCCTGCACGTGCTGCAGGGCGAGGACGTGCTACGGCTGTATCAGTTCAACACGCATGCGGCGGCGCATTACTTCTGCGGCGTGTGTGGCATCTACACGCATCACCGGCGGCGCTCCAATCCCAACGAGTACGGCTACAACGTCGGCTGCCTGGAAGGCGTCAATCCCTATGCGTTGAACATCGCCGTGCCGGTGGAAGATGGGGTGCACCATCCGTTGGATCGTGCTCCGGCCGATGGCTGAAACGACAACGCCCGGGCAAGCCCGGGCGTTGAATGTTCCATCAGTGGATGCGTGCTTAGCGCACGCGGCCACGGGTGAACAGATTGACGATTGCCAGCAGGATCACCGCACCCACCAGCGACCACACGAAGGTCCACAGCGTGATCGCCTGATTGATGCCGCCACCGAACAGGAACCCGGCGATCAGCGCGCCGACGATGCCGACCACGATATTGAGAATGATGCCCTGCTGCGCATCGCGACGCATGATGATGCTGGCCAGCCAACCCACGATGCCGCCGACGATCAACCAGATGATGATGCCCATGTTGCCGAACTCCTCATGCGATTGCACCGGAAGTAGTGCATGGGCGCCATTCAACGCAGGCCGGCGTGAAGTGACTGTCGAGCGCGGTCGCACGCGCATGCGGCTGTTGTGCTTGGTGCACGCAGCGTGACAGCGCACGCAAGCTGGCATATCGGCCCGGTGCAGCTGTGGCTGCGTCCGCACCGGCATGGCGAGCGTGGCGAACCACAGGCGCGCGAGTTGCTGGGCCAGGCCCTGGCGCTGGAACCCGCCCAGGTGCCGCTGCGGCGCGACGAGCGCGGGCGGCCGTCGCTGCAGCCGGCCCTGCCCGACCGGGACACCGGCTGGAGCCATAGCGGCGATTATCTGCTGGTCGGCCTGGGGCAGGGCGTGCGGCTGGGCGTGGATCTGGAGCGCATCCGCGCGCGCCCACGTCTGCTGGAAATTGCGCAGCGATTCTTCCATGCCGACGAAATCGCAGTGCTGGCCGGCCTGCAGCCGGACGCGCAACAGGCGCTGTTTTTCCGCCTGTGGTGCGCCAAGGAAGCGCTGCTCAAGGCGTACGGGCATGGCCTGTCGTTTGGCCTGCATCGGCTTGCCTACGCAGTGGCGCCCGACGGCGCATTGCAGTTGCAGTGGTGCGACCCCGCGCTCGGCCAGGCCACGCAGTGGCAGTTGCACGAATGGTGGGCCGCACCGGATTGCCGCGCTGCGCTGGCGTTCTACCCGTTGCCGGCCGAATAGGCGCGGCGATCGCTTCACTGCGTGGCTGCAGCGCAGGTGTGCGTTGCGTCCTGGACCGTGATGCAGCACGTGCCGGACATGGATGCTTGCGTTGCTGGTCCGACCGACGTCTCAGGCATGTTCCGGCCGCGTCGCAGCGTGCGGCAAAATCGGCTGACGGAACTGCGCTACCCCATCCAGATTGCGCAAGGTCACCGTCAGCACGCCGGTGCGTGCATCGATCTCCACTTCGCCAAAGAACTGAAATCCGGCCAGCGGCGACAGGTTGGGTGCCGGCGGTGCTTTCTGGAAGATCACCGTCGGGCCGAAGGTGGCATCGAGTGCATTCGGGCCGAAGCTGCCGGCATTGAGCGGGCCGGCCACGAACTCCCAGAACGGTTCGAATTGCTGAAACGCCGCCCGATCCGGGTGGTAGTAATGCGCCGCGCAATAATGCACATCGGCGGTCAGCCACAGCGTGTTGCGAATGCGCGCTGTGCTGATGAAACGCAGTAGCGTGGCGATCTCCTGTTCACGCCCGCGCGGCACACCCGGATCGCCGTTGGCGATCGCCTCCCAGCGCGCGCGGCCTGCGGCGTCCTGCCCATCGGGCACCTGCAGGCCGATCGGCATGTCGGCGGCAATCACCTTCCATTGCGCGCGCGAGCCGGCCAGTTCGCGCTGCAGCCAGGCCAGTTGCTGCGGGCCCAGAAAGGCCGCGTCCGCGCCCGGTTGCGGCTGCAGGTTGTCGCTGTTGGCGCCGCGATAGCTGCGCATGTCCAGCACGAACACATCCAGCAGCGGGCCATAACTGATCTTGCGGTAGATGCGCCCGTTGCCATCGGCATGCACGCCGCGCATCGGTGCGTATTCCAGAAATGCCTGACGTGCACGACCGGCCAGCACCCCGATATCGCGCACCTGATAGCGCTCGTCCAGCTGCTTGCCGGGCGACCAGTTGTTGGTGGTTTCGTGGTCGTCCCATTGCCAGACCTGCGCCACCTCGGCATTGAAGCGGCGCACATGCTCATCGAGCAGGTTGTAGCGGTAGTTGCCGCGGAATTCGTCCAGCGTTTCGGCCACCTTGCTCTTGGCCGTGGTGGTGAGGTTGCGCCAGCGCTTGCCTTCTTCCACGATCAGCTCGGCCGGGATCGGGCCGTCGGCATAGATGGTGTCGCCGCTGTGCAGGAAGAAATCCGGGTTGCGCTCGCGCATCGCGCTGTAGATGCGCATGCCGCCGATGTCCGGATTGATGCCGAAGCCCTGGCCGACGGTGTCGCCACTCCAGACAAAGCGCACATCGCCACGCGTCTGCGGCGCACTGCGCAGATGGCCGTGCACCGGCGCGCTCAACACACCGCTGTCGGCATCTTCGAAGCGCACCCGGTAGAAGATGTCCTGATCGCGCGGCAATGCGCCCAGATCCACCCGCGCAGTGAAATCGTGCGCTGGCGAAGCCACCGGCCCATCCACGCGACGCGCCTGACGCAGGCTCGGGCGCGTATCCCATTCCACCCGCAGCCGCGCCGGCCGATCGCAGCGGCTCCACAGCAACGCCCGGCCCTCCACGACATCGCCGCTCTGCACCCCATCGGTGATCAGCGGCCGCCCGAACGGCGCAGCCAGACTACGCGTGGGCCAACCGGCAGTGGCCGGCAACAACAGGCCGGCACCCAGCCCTTGCAACACGCGGCGGCGAGTGGGATCGGAGGCGGTCATGGGATCCTCGAACGTCTGGCAGCGGCGCCCAGATGTAGCGCCGCCGTCTTACCGGCGCGTGTCCATTGCGCTGCACGACGCGCCCGGCCTGTGGGGATGGATGCAGTCACCGCGTTGTGCAGCACGCACCGCAAGCTCTGCGCGGCAAGGCAGTTGCAGGGCGGTTCACGCGTGCTGCGACGGTCGTGGAGATCGGCAAAGGCAAGTTGTGGTGGATGGTGAGCCTGCGCTGCGCCACCACCCGCGGCAGCGCAGCGCAGGCTCACGCCTCCACCGCACCCGCCTTGCCGTCCTCGACCACAAAGCGCTTCAACGTCGAGACCGTGGCCTGGCGGTCGCGGCGGTCTGAGATGCCTTGCAGGCGCGTTTCCATCCGGCCCGGTGTCAGCGTCACCGAGACATAGCCGCGGGTTTCGCCTTCGGCGTAGTGCACGTGCGGATTGAGCGCCATGGTCTGTTGCAGCTCGGCGTTGCTCTGGCCGTCGGAGGTGACCGAGGTGCCGACGAATTCGGTGGCCAGCGTCGGCGAGTCGGGGTTGGCCGGATCGGCCTTCAGATCGGTGACCCAGTACGAGTGGATGTCGCCGCCCCAGAACACCGGGTTGCGCAGCCGGGTCTTGGCGATGGCGTCGAGCATGCGCGTGCGCGTGGCCGGGTAGCCGTCCCAGCCGTCGGTCCAGTGTCCGAACACGCCGTCGCGGCCGTGCTGCTGCATCGGTGCCACCAATAGATCCTGCGCAATCACGTTCCAGCGCGCGGCCGACTGCGCGAAGGCGCCATGCAGCCAGTGCTCCTGTTCCCAGCCGAGCATGCTGCGGCGTGGGTCGGTGCGTTCGTGGCAACTGTCGTCCACCACATGCCCGCCGCGCCAGCCGTTGGCCTGCGGGCAGGGTTGTTCGCTGCGGTACTGGCGCCCGTCGAGCACGTAGAAGCGCGCCAGCTGGCCGTAGTCCAGCGAGCGGTAGATGCGCATGTCGGCGCCGTGTGGGCGATTGCGTGCGCGCAGCGGGAAGTGTTCGTAAAAGGCACGGTAGGCGGCTGCGCGCCGGGCCAGGAACGTGTCGACCGCAATCGACGGGTCCTGCGACCAGCGGTTGGCGTAATCGTTCTGCACTTCGTGGTCGTCCCAGGTCGCCACGCAGGCGCTGCCGGCGTGCAGCGCCTGCAGGTCGGGGTCAGTGCGGTACAGCGCATAGCGGTTGCGGTAGCCGGCCAGATCCAGGCATTCGCCGCTGCCGTGCGGGCGCACGATCTTCTGCGCTGCCTCGCCGTGGTTGCTGTATTCGTAGATGTAATCGCCGAGGAAGAACACCAGGTCCGGCTGTTCGGCGGCCAGGTGGCGGTAGGCGCTGAAATAGCCCAGCTCCCAGTGCGAGCAGGACACAAAGCCCAGCCGTGCGGCATCCGGCAACTGGTGCGGCGCCGGCAAGGTGCGCGCGCTGCCGATGGCGCTACGCGCGCCCAGCGCCTGGAAGCAGTACCAGTACGGGCGATCGGCGGCCAGGCCGGCGACCTCCACATGCACCGCATGACCCCAGGCCGGGCTGGCGACGGTCTGACCCTGGCGCACGATGTGGCGCATGCCCGGGTCGCTGGCCACCTGCCAGCGCACCTGCACCGGAGCGGTCAGCCCGCCGCGTCCATCCGGCTCCAGCGGGCGTGGCGCCAGCCGGGTCCAGATGACAAAGCCGTCGGCCAGCGGGTCGCCCGCGGCCACGCCCAGGGTAAACGGGTCCGGGCTGCCGCTGGCACGTGCGAACGGGCTGAGCAGCCCGGCGGCCGCCAGCCCGGCACCGGCGACGAGAAGACGGCGCCGGCTGTGATCCACGGCGGCAGCTGTGTTGCCGGGGCCAGGCAGGGGCGATGCGGAAGACGGGTCGATCAAAGACATGGGCATACAGGCGATCTGGCGAACGCGACCATAGTGCGACGGGCGCATGTCCGTTCAATGGCAGCGGCAGTGGTGTCGCTGTCGGCGCAGGCTTGCCTGCGTCATCGACTGCCGATGGCAGATACGGGTATGCCACCGCGGCGGGTGACCCTGCCCACAGCGATGCCTACACGCCGGTGCAGCGGCGGTCTGTCGTGGGTGGCAGGTCTTGCGGCATCGCAGGCCTGGACGTTGTGCTGGGCAAGTTCACTTACGTCGGCTTGCGGCCCACGCGCTCACGCGCCACGCATCGCCGGCCTGCGCGGCACGCACGCGCCAGCCAGCTGCGATAATCGCGGCATGAACGATGCCGCACTTTCCCCCGATGTAGCCGCTGCGCTGGCCAACGGCCTGCAGGCCCAATCCCTGGATGCGGCCTTTGCCGCGCCGTTGTTGCGCTATCTGACGCTGCTGGTGCGTTGGAACAAGACCTACAACCTCACCGCCGTGCGCGACCCGCGCGAGATGGTCACCCGCCATCTACTCGATTCGCTGGCCATGCAGCCCTACATCGCCAGCGGCACCCTGGCCGATCTGGGCACCGGCCCCGGCCTGCCCGGCATCCCGCTGGCGATCACCCGCCCGCAGCTTCAGGTGACCCTGGTGGAAAGCAACGGCAAGAAGGCCCGCTTCATGCGCGAGGCGCTGCGCCAGCTGGCGCTGGGCAACGCACGCGTGGCCGAGTCGCGCGCCGAGGCGCTGGACGAGCCGGCCGCCTACGACCATCTCACCGCGCGGGCGCTGGACACGCTGGCCGGCATCATTGACGTCGGCGGCCACCTGCTGCGCCCGGGCGGCAGCCTGCTGGCGATGAAGGGCGTCTACCCGCATGACGAGATCGCCGCGCTGCCCGCCGGCTGGACGGTGGGCGAGGTGCATCCGCTGCAGGTGCCGGGCCTGGACGGCGAGCGGCATCTGGTGGTGGTGCGCAAGGCAGGCTGAAGCGGCCGGCCTGTCCGGTCGCGCGCATTCACACCGCAAGCCGCGACCCGCAATCCCCGCGCTGGGACTTCCGGCCCATGGCAGCTGCCGCCCGGGCTGCCATGATCGAACGTTCGATCCGAACGCAGGCCGCCCGCACGTGACATCTCCTCTCGCCGCCGCACTTTCGCTCGCCCTGCTGGGCGCAAGCTTCGCCGCCACCTCGGCGCAGGCCGCCGCACCGGCACCAGTGGCGCCTGCCACGCTGACCGCCGAGCGCCCCGCCGATGCGCGTTTCCGCGCCATCTACGAAAAAGAGTGGAGCTGGCGCCAGGCCGAGACCGGCCAGGCCGACGAAGACAGCGACACCACCGGCGACAACACCCATCTGCCCGATGTCGGCCCGGCCGCGCAGCAGGCGCGCCTGGCGGTATGGGACGGCGTGCTTAAGCAGCTCGACGGCATCGACCCGAAACAGCTCTCGCCCGCCAACCAGGTCAACTACGCCATCTACCGCCCGCAGGTGGAAAACCTCGCCGCCGAGGTGCGCCTGCGCCTGTACGAGATGCCGTTCAATTCGGACAGCTCGTTCTGGTCCAATCTCGGCTTCATGGCGCAGCGGCCGATGAAGACCGCTGCCGAGTACCGCGCCTACATCGCGCGCCTCAACGATGTGCCGCGCTACTTCGAGCAGCAGACCGCCAACATGCGCGCCGGCCTGGCGCGCGGGTTCAGCGTGCCGCGCGCGGTGCTGGATGGCCGCGACGTTTCCATCGCCACCGTGGCCGATGTCAAAGACCCGACCGCGTCCAGCTTCTACGCGCCGTTCAAGCAGCTGCCGGCGCAGATCCCCGCCGCCGAACAGGCGCAGTTGCGCGAACAGGCCAAGGCCGCGCTGAGCAATGCAGTGCTGCCGGCCTACAGCAAGTTGCTGAGCTTTTTCCGCGACGAGTACATGCCCAAGGCGCGCACCACGCTGGCGGCCGAAGCGCTGCCCGACGGCAAGGCGTTCTATCGCCAGCAGATCCGCGAATACACCACGCTGGACCTGACCCCGGAGCAGATCCACAAGATCGGCCTGGACGAGGTGGCGCGCATCCAGGCGCAGATGGACGCGATCATCAAACAGGTCGGTTTCAAGGGCAGCTTCGCGCAGTTCCTGAGCTTCCTGCGCACCGACCCGCAGTTCTATGCCAAGACCCCGCAGGAACTGCTCGATCGCGCTGCGTGGATTTCCAAGCGGGTGGACGGGCAGGTCGGCAGGTTCATCGGCACGCTGCCGCGCGGGCGCTTCACCATCAAGCCGGTGCCGGACGATATCGCCCCGTTCTGGACTGCCGGCCGCGGCGGCGCCACCACCTACTGGGTCAATACCTACAACCTGCCGTCGCGGCCGTTGTACAACCTGCCGGCGCTGACCCTGCACGAATCCTCGCCCGGGCATTCGCTGCAGGGCTCGCTGGCGCTGGAGCAGGGCGACCAGCCGGCGTTCCGCCGCGAAAACTACATCTCCGCCTACGGCGAAGGCTGGGCGCTGTATACCGAAAAGCTCGGCCAGGAGATGGGCATCTACGAGACCCCATACGAGGAATTCGGCCGGCTCACCTACGAAATGTGGCGCGCCTGCCGGCTGGTGATCGACACCGGCGTGCACCACGACGGCTGGAGCCGCGAGCAGGCGCTGGCCTACCTGCGCGACCGCACCGCGCTGAGCGAGCACGAGGTCACCACCGAGGTGGACCGCTACATCTCCTGGCCCGGCCAGGCGCTGAGCTACAAGCTGGGCGAGATCAGCATCGTCAAGCTGCGTGCCGAGGCCGAACAGGAACTGGGCGACCGCTTCGACATCAAGGCCTTCCACGACGCGGTGCTGAAGCAGGGTTCGGTCACCTTGCCGGTGCTGGAGCAGCAGGTGCGCGCCTTCATCGCCGAGAGCAAGGCGCGCCCGGCAACGTCCAAGCCCAGCGCCGCCGCGCCCTGACCCTGGCCACCGGTCCGCTCCACGTAGGAGCGGACCCGGCCGCGACGCCGTCCCCGACCCCGGCGCCGCCATGGCCTCGATCCCAGTTTCAGGTAATCGTCGGCAGCTTCTCGCCTTCCCGGGCGCTGTCTGCGATCAACCAGCATGTAGGCGGAGTGCCATCGCGCTGACCAGGACGGCGTCGCGGCCAGGTCCGCTCCTACGACCGCCCGTGTTGCTGCGTCGCGCCCGCCTGTTGCGCCTGATGGCGCCGCCGCGCCCTGACCCTGGCGAACGGTCCGCTCCACGTAGGAGCGGACCCGGCCGCGACGCCGTCCCCGACCCCGGCGCCGTCGTGGCCTCGATCCCAGTTCCAGGTAATCGTCGGCAGCTTCTCGCCCTCCCGGGCGCTGTCTGCGATCAACCAGCATGTAGGCGGAGTGCCATCGCGCTGACCAGGACGACGTCGCGGCCAGGTCCGCTCCTACGATGCTGCGCGGCAGGCATGCGATTGTGTAACTGCCCTGGCCCCGATAGGCTGCGCCCATGCTGCTGCGTCGCGCCCGCCTGTTGCACCCCTTGCTGCGCCTGATGGCGCTGGCGGTGCTGGCCATGGGCGTGCTGGTCGCACCGGTGGCCTGCGCACTGGGCGATGTGCATGCGCTGGCGCACGACCAGATGCATCTGGAAGACACCGCGCCGCACGGCCATGACGGCGCCGACGAAGGCGATGCCGGCGAACGCGATGGGGCCGGCCTGATGCACGCCCTGATGCATAGCGGCTACTGCCACGGCCAGAATCCGGCCGTCTTGCCGGCGCTGGCCTGGCTGCCGTTGTCCACGCACACGCAGGCCCAGCCCGTGGCCGTGCTCGCGTACTACCGCTCGCACCTGAGCGAGACCGGATTGCGTCCCCCGATCGCGGCCTGATGCATCGCCGGCAGCTGCCGGCCTGTCCATCGATCCCGATTCCGGAGACACCCTCATGTGGTTGCGACTGACGGCACTTGCCGTCTTCGCGGTCGTGCCGTGCGCCATGGCGCAGGACGTACCGCCCAAGCCCGTGCTGACCCTGGACGACGCCATCGCGCGCGTTGCCCGGCAGCACCCCGACCTGCGCCTGGCCGATGGCCAGCGCGCGGTCCTCACTGCCGACGCCGAGCGCGACGCGCTGCGTCCGCCGTTGCGCATCGGCGCCGAACTGGAAAACGTGTTCGGCAGCGGCCCGACCCGCGCGCTGGACCAAGCCGAACTCACCGTCACCCTGGCCGGCGTGCTGGAACGGGGCGGCAAGCTGGACGCGCGCCGCACCCTGGCCCAGGCACGCATCGACGCACTCGCCCCGCAGCGGGCGCTGGCGCGGCTGGACGTGCTGGCCGAAGTCGCCCGGCGCTATCTGGCCATCGGCATGGCCGCGCAACGGCATGCGGCCGCGCTGGAAACCCTGGCCCAGCGCCAACGCACCGTCAGTGCCGCGCGCCAGCGTCTGCAGGCCGGCGCATCGCCCGAATCGGTGCTGCTGACCGCCCAGGCCCTGCAGGCGCGGGCGGAACTGGAGCGCGATCGCGCGCAGCAGGAACTGCTGGCCGCGCGCCGCCAGCTGGCGGTGTTGTGGGGGCAGCGCACGCCGGACTTCGGCGATGTCACCGGCGACCCATTGCAGCTGCCGGCGGTTCCCGAGTTCGAGGTGCTGGCGCAGCTGCTCGATGCCACCCCCGAACTGGCGCGCTTGAACGGTGAGCAGCGCGTGCGCGAGGCACGGGTGCGGCTGGCACGCAGCCAGGCGCGTCCGGATCTGGACTGGCAGGTGGGCGTGCGCCGGCTCGAAGCCAATGACGCCACCGCACTGCTCGGCAGCGTCTCACTGGCGCTGGGCAGCGCCGCGCGTGCGCAACCGGAGATCCGCGCCGCCGAAGCGGAGCTGTCGTTGCTGGAGATCGAACGCCAATCGCAGGCACTGACGCTCTACACCACGCTGGCCGACGCGCATGGCCGCTACCGCGCCGCGCAGCTGGAAGTGGCGCGCATGCGCAGCGATGTGCTGCCCGCACTTGCGCGCGCCGATGCCGCCGCCGAGCGCGCGTATCGCGCCGGCGCCACCAGCTATCTGGACTGGGCGCAGCTGCAGGCACAGCGCAGCGACGCACGCCAGCAGCAACTGGCCGCCGCATTGGAAGCGCAGACCGCATTGATCGAGATCCAGCGCCTGACCGGGCAGCCGTTCGTGGCCGACAGCACTGCGCAGGTGGGGCCATGAGCGCTACCTCCGCTGCGCATTTTCGCCCTGCCTGCCTGCGTCCGCCTGGAGCCGCTGCGTCGGTATCGGCCTCGGCGCTTGCAACCGCATCGGCATCCAGCAGTCGCCAAGCGCCGCGCGCGCCTACCGCGCGTACTGCGCATCCAAGGCATCCGGTGCACACCATCTTCGTTCGTTCGCCCGACGCACAGCGTCGGCGCCAACCAGGATTTTCTTCGATGACACGTTTTCTGCTCGCGCCGCTGTTGCTGGCGCTGCTGCTGGGTGGCTGCAGCCGCAACGGCGAACAATCGCATGACCACGCAACGCCCGGTGCCGAGGGCGACGCCGAGGCACATGGCGAGGAAGCCGAAAAAGGCCCGCACGGCGGGCGCCTGCTCGAACAGGACGGCGACAGCGTGGAGCTGGCGATTGCCGAAGACGGCACGCCGCCGACCTATCGCGCCTGGCTGTACCGCGACGGCAAGCCGTTGCCGCCCAGCGCCGGCAGTGTCGAAGTGCGTTTGACCCGGCTTGGCGGTATCAACGAAGTGCATCGATTGCGCGCACGCGACGATGGCAGCCTGCTGGCCGACAGCACGGTCGGCGAGCCGCATTCGTTCGATGTGGAAGTACGCGCCACCGTGCAGGGCAGGTCGCATCGTTGGGCCTATCCCAGCTACGAAGGGCGCACCACCATCGCAGCGAAGATTGCGCAGGACGCCGGCATCCGGGTCGCGCCGGTCGGCCCCGGCAGCATCGCCGACCAGCACGAAGTGCAAGGCCTGCTGACGCCGGCAGAAGGTGCGCAGGCGCAGGCCACCGCACGCTTTCCCGGGCCGGTGCGCAGCCTGCGCGTCAACGTCGGCGACCAGGTGCGTGCCGGCCAGGTGCTGGCCACGGTGGAGAGCAACCTGAGCCTGACCACGTATTCGGTCGGCGCGCCGATCAGCGGCACCGTGCTCGCCCGCAACGCCAGCCTGGGCAGCAACGCCAGCGAAGGCCAGGCGTTGTTCGAGATTGCCGACCTGTCGAGCCTGTGGGTGGATCTGCACATCTTCGGCGCCGATGCCGGGCACATCACCGCCGGCGCACCGGTGACGGTGACGCGCATCAGCGATGGCGTGGTGGCGCAGACCACATTGGAGCGCGTGTTGCCGGGCACGGCCACCGCGAGTCAGAGCACGGTGGCGCGCGCGGTGCTGCGCAACAGCGACGGCCTGTGGCGGCCAGGCTCGGCGGTGAAGGCGCGGGTGACGGTGGCGCAGCAGCCGGCGGCAATGGTGGTGCCGGTGGGGGCCTTGCAGCAGTTTCGCGACTGGGAGGTGGTGTTCGTGCGGGTGGGGGATGTGTACGAGGTGCGGCCGGTGAAGTTGGGCGCGCGCGATGCGCAGCAGGTGCAGGTGGTGTCGGGTCTGATCGCGGGTGACGCGGTGGTGGTGGAGCAGAGTTATCTGGTGAAGGCCGATATCGAGAAGTCGGGGGCATCGCATGATCATTGATCGCTGCGCTTCCGGTTTGCGTCTGCCTCGACCGCAAGCGCGTGCTTGCGACCGGCTCGTCCATTCTTCGGTGAAACGTTTTTTACGTCGTCCACGCACTCACGGCGCAGGCGATCACGCCAGCAACGGCGTGAGAGTCTGCGCTGCGAAGGTCGGATGCATCGGGGGCGATCGCGATAGCGGCGAAAGTCGGGATCCTCGCTGTGGTGCTGCTGTCGGCCGACGGCAGCCCGCTGAGATTGCACAGGCGTCGTGCGTGCGTACGCACGCACTGATCGACGTGGCTGCGCACGCCGTTGCGACGCGTGTGCGCGGAGGTGCGCGTCATGCTCACTAACATCATTCGGTTCGCGATCGCGCAGCGGTGGTTGATGCTGGCGTTGACGGCGGTGTTGATTGCGATCGGAGCGTGGAGTTTTTCGCGCCTGCCGATCGATGCCACCCCGGACATCACCAATGTGCAGGTGCAGGTCAATACGGCCGCGCCGGGGTACTCGCCGTTGGAGTCGGAGCAGCGGGTGACGTTTCCGCTGGAGACGGTGCTGGCGGGCTTGCCGGGGCTGGAATCCACACGCTCGTTGTCGCGCTACGGCTTGTCGCAGGTGACGGCGGTCTTTGCCGATGGCACGGACCTGTATTTTGCGCGGCAGCAGGTGGCCGAGCGGCTGCAGCAGGTCAAGTCGCAACTGCCGGCCGAGTTGGAGCCGCAGCTGGGGCCGATCGCGACCGGGCTTGGCGAGATCTTCATGTACACGGTCGAAGCCAAACCGAATGCGCGCAAGCCCGATGGCAGTGCGTGGACAGCCACCGATCTGCGCACCCTGCAGGACTGGGTGGTGCGCCCGCAGTTGCGCAATGTGCCCGGCGTCACCGAGGTCAATACCATTGGCGGCTATGCGCGGCAGATCCACATCACCCCGGACCCGGCACGCCTGGTCGCCCTGGGTTTCACGCTGGACGATGTGGCGCGCGCGGTGGAGGCGAACAACCGCAACATCGGTGCCGGCTATATCGAACGTAACGGCCAGCAGTTCCTGGTGCGGGTGCCGGGGCAGGTGGACGATATCGCGCAGATCGGGGCGATCGTGCTGGATCGGCGCCAAGGCGTGCCGATCCGGGTGCGCGATGTGGCGCAGGTCGGCGAGGGGCGCGAGTTGCGCACCGGTGCGGCCACCCAGGATGGCACCGAGGTGGTGCTCGGCACGGTGTTCATGCTGGTCGGCGCCAACAGCCGCACCGTGGCGCAGGCCGCCGCGCAGCGCCTGGAAGTGGCCAATGCCAGTTTGCCGGCCGGCGTGCAGGCGGTGCCGGTCTACGACCGCACCGCGCTGGTGGACCGCACCATCGTCACCGTCGCCAAGAACCTGATCGAAGGCGCGTTGCTGGTGATCGTGGTGCTGTTCCTGCTGCTGGGCAATGTGCGTGCGGCCCTGATCACAGCGGCGGTGATTCCGCTGGCGATGTTGTTCACCCTCACTGGCATGGTGCGCGGTGGCGTGTCCGGCAACCTGATGAGTCTGGGGGCGCTGGATTTCGGCTTGATCGTCGATGGCGCGGTGATCATCGTGGAGAACTGCCTGCGCCGCTTCGGGCAAGCGCAATTGCGCCTGGGTCGGGTGCTCGAGCGCGACGAGCGTTTCGAACTGACCGCCGAAGCCACGGCAGAGGTGATCCGGCCCAGCCTGTTCGGTCTGGGCATCATCACGGCGGTGTATCTGCCGGTCTTCGCGCTCACCGGCATCGAAGGCAAGATGTTCCATCCGATGGCGATCACCGTGGTGCTGGCGCTGAGCGGTGCGATGCTGCTGTCGCTCACTTTTGTCCCCGCAGCGATCGCCTTGTTGCTCGGCGGCAAGGTGGCCGAGCACGAGAACCGCGCGATGCGCTGGGCGCGCGGCGTGTATGCGCCCTTGCTGGATCGCGCGCTGCGTCACGGCCGCTGGGTCGGTCTCGGTGCGGTGGTGGCGGTGGCGCTGTGCGCGGTATTGGCCACGCGCCTGGGCAGCGAATTCATCCCGAACCTGGACGAGGGCGATATCGCGCTGCACGCCTTGCGCATTCCCGGCACCAGCCTGGAACAGGCCATCACCATGCAGTCCACGCTGGAAAAACGCATCAAGCAGTTTCCGGAGGTGGCGCATGTGTTCGGCAAGCTCGGGACTGCCGAAGTGGCGACCGACCCGATGCCGCCGTCGGTGGCCGATACGTTCTTGATCATGCATCCGCGCGCGCGGTGGCCGGACCCGCGCAAACCCAAGGCGCAGTTGGTGGCCGAGATCGAGGAAGCGGTAAAGCAGCTGCCCGGCAACAACTACGAGTTCACCCAGCCGATCCAGATGCGCATGAACGAGCTGATTTCCGGCGTGCGTGCGGATGTGGCGATCAAGGTCTACGGCGATGACCTGGACACGCTGGTCAAGCTGGGGCAGCGCGTGCAGGAAGTCGCCAGCACGGTGCCGGGTGCGGCCGACGTGAGCCTGGAACAGGCCACCGGCCTGCCGATGCTGGCGGTGGTGCCCGATCGCGCCGCGCTGGCCGGGTACGGGCTCAATCCCGGCGTGGTGCAGGACACGGTGTCGGCGGCGGTGGGCGGGCAGGCGGCCGGGCAGTTGTTCGAAGGCGACCGCCGGTTCGACATCGTGGTGCGCCTGCCCGAAGGCCTGCGGCAGGACCCGACGGCGTTGGCCGATCTGCCGATCCCGCTGCGTGGCGATGGCGAGCGCGCCGATGCCGACGAGTCCAGCCGCGCGGCCGGCTGGCGCAGTGGCGAACCGACCACGGTGCCGCTGCGCGAGGTCGCAAAGGTACAAACCGTGCTCGGGCCCAACCAGATCAATCGCGAAGACGGCAAGCGCCGCATCGTGATCACCGCCAATGTGCGCGACCGCGACCTGGGCGGATTCGTCGCCGAGGTGCAGCAGCGTGTGCAGGCCGAGGTCGTGCTGCCCACCGGCTACTGGATCGGCTACGGCGGCACCTTCGAGCAATTGATCTCCGCCGGCCAGCGCCTGGCCTGGGTGGTGCCGGGCACCTTGTTGCTGATCTTCGCGCTGCTGTACTGGTCGTTCGGCTCGCTGCGCGATGCGCTGGTGGTGTTCAGCGGCGTGCCGCTGGCGCTGACCGGCGGCGTGGTGGCGTTGGCGCTGCGCGGCCTGGCGTTGTCGATCTCCGCCGGTGTCGGCTTTATCGCGCTGTCGGGGGTGGCGGTGCTCAACGGCCTGGTGATGATCGCCTTTGTGCGCAGCCTGCGGGCCGGGGGCATGTCGCTGGAGCAGGCCTTGCGCGAAGGCGCGCTGAGCCGCCTGCGCCCGGTGTTGATGACGGCGTTGGTGGCCGCACTGGGCTTTGTGCCGATGGCCTTCAATGTCGGCGCCGGGGCCGAGGTGCAGCGTCCCCTGGCCACGGTGGTGATCGGCGGCATCGTCTCGTCGACCTTGCTGACCCTGCTGGTGCTGCCGGTGCTGTATCGCTGGCTGCACCGCGAGCGGGCGGGAAGTGCAGGCTAAGTGCTTGCGGCACATAGGAAAGCCGTGCATAATGCGCGGCTCGCTGTGCCCGGATCGCTCCGGATGGCGGCACCCAGCGCGATGGGGTTGCCGGCTTGTTCCCAGCGTAAGTTCTTGATTCCCAACGTTGCGTGGCAGCTTGACGCTGTCGGGGCCGCCGCTCCCCAGGCTATGGGTGGCAATTCATTTATCGAGGTGCGTAATGTCCCGCGTATGCCAAGTGTCCGGCAAGCGTGTGCAGACGGGTAACAACGTCTCCCACGCAAACAACAGAACCCGTCGTCGCTTCCTGCCCAACCTGCACGAGCGCCGCTTCTGGGTCGCCAGCGAGAACCGTTGGGTGAAGCTCCGTGTCTCCGCGCATGCATTGCGCACCATCGACAAGAACGGGATTGATGCCGTTCTGAAAGAGCTGCGTGCGCGCGGCGAAAAGGTCTGAGGAGTAAGCAGTCATGGCAAAAGGCAAGCGTGACAAGATTCGTATGATTTCCTCGGCCGCTACCGGCCACTTCTACACCACGGACAAGAACAAGAAGAACACTCCGGGGAAGATGGAAATGATGAAATACGACCCGGTCGTGCGTAAGCACGTGATGTACAAGGAAGGCAAGATCAAGTAATCCACCGATTACCCGATCTGCATCCAAGCAAACACCCGCCGCAAGGCGGGTGTTTGCGTTTGGGGAGTGTTGCGGGGGTGATCGCAACAATGGTCGGCGTGCACTCCCCTTTCCCTTCGGGAGAGGGGTAGGGGTGGGTACGGGGCGAAGCCACTCGCAAGCGAAACGTCGTTTTTCCGATTGCACGCTCCGTCAGTCGCTGGCAGTTCGAGGCGAAGCAGCCGGCGTTTCACTTCTGAAGGCGCGTGGCGACGCGTTTGACATCGCAGACGGTGACCGCTCTGCGAGGCGCCACTCATCCGCCCCGGCGGGGCACCTTCTCCGGCAGATAAGAAAGAGTTACAGCCCGCGCGCACGCAATTGTGCATCCAGGCGTGGATACACCCGTCGCGCATTGCCTTCGAATACCTTGCGCTTGTCGGCGTCGGAAATCGCCAAGGCATCGATGTAGCGCTTGGTGTCGTCGAAATACTGGCCGGTCTGCGGGTCGATGCCGCGCACCGCACCGACCATCTCCGAGCCGAACAGGATGTTGTCGATGTCGATGACCTCGAACAGCAGATCGATGCCGGGCTGGTGATACACGCAGGTGTCAAAGAACACATTGCGCATCACATGCGTGGACAGCGGCGGCTTGCCGAGCATGTCGGCCAGGCCGCGGAAGCGACCCCAGTGATACGGCACCGCGCCGCCGCCGTGCGGGATGATGAAGCGCAAGTCCGGGAAATCAGCGAACAGATCGCCTTGGAGAAACTGCATGAACGCGGCGGTATCGGCATTGAGATAATGCGCGCCGGTGGCGTGGAAGTTGGCGTTGCAGCTGCCCGACACATGCACCATCGCCGGCACGTCGAGCTCGACCATCTTTTCGAAGAACGGATACCAGGCGCGATCGGTCAATGGCATGCCGTTCCAGTGGCCGCCGGATGGGTCGGGATTGAGATTGCAGCCGACAAATCCGAGTTCGGTGACGCAACGTTCCAGCTCGGCGATCGACTGGGCGATCGGCACGCCCGGCGACTGCGGCAACTGACACACGCCGATGAAGGTCTGCGGATACAGCTGCACCACGCGCGCGATCAGGTCGTTGCAGTGACGCGTCCACACCTGGCTGACCGCTTCGTTGCCGATGTGGTGCGCCATGGTGCTGGCGCGTGGCGAAAAGATCGTCATGTCGGCACCGCGCTCGCGCAACAGGCGCAGCTGGTGCTGTTCGATGCTTTCGCGCAATGCGTCGTCGGAAATATGCGGATACACCGGCGCGGGCAAACTCGGATCGTCGTACTGCGCGATCTGCGCCTTGCGGAAGGCATCGTGCGCCGCGGGCGCGGTGGTGTAGTGGCCGTGGCAGTCGATGATCATGGCAAGGGTCTTGTTGAGGCGGCGGGATTGGTGAGCAAACGACCACGTACGCGGAAGGCGGACCCACCCGGTGCCCGGAACCTGCAGGTGCCCACATAGGTTGCGACTTGCGCATGGATGCTCACGCGCACGTCGCTGCGGCACGCAGTATCGGCCACGCCGCGCGGCAGGCGCAGGTCGTGGGCCGGGCATGGCCGATGGCGATCGATCCAGCGTGGTGGCGCATCCATCCGCTCAGCCATACAACTGCCCATCGAACAGCTTGCGTGCAGTGCGCAGCACGGCGGTGCGCACCACCTCGCCGTGCGAATCGACCGTGATCATGCAACTGCTCGCGCCGCTGGGATGCTCGACCTCCAGCTGCTGGGTGGTGCCGCCAGGCAGCTGCGCCAGAGCATGCGCGGGCGAGCCGGGCAGCAGGCAGGCAGTGACCACGGTGACGGCGCCGAGCACGCCGATCGAGGCGTGGCAGCGGTGCGGAATGAACGAGCGCACGCTGATCGCGCCGCCATGGCGCGGTGCGGCGACCAGCATCATCTTGGGCACGGTGGCGTCGGCAACATCGCCCAGCTGCATCAACGGGCCCGCCTGCAAGCGAAGCGATTCCAGGCGGGTTTTCAGTGCCGCATCTGCATCGAGGGTGTTGCGGTCTTCGTAACCGCTGATGCCGAGATCGCTGGCGCGCAGCACCACGCAGGGCATGCCGTTGTCGATCAGCGTGACCTCCACGCCATCCAGGATGTTGACGCTATTGCCGGTGGGCAGCAACGCACCACAGGAAGAGCCGGCGATGTCGGCAAATGCCAGCGCAATCGGCGCAGCGGTGCCGGGTACGCCGTCGATGCGGGCGTCGCCGTCGTAGCGCACCTGGCCACCGGGCGTCTGCACGCTGGCGGTGGCCAGCGTGCCGGTGTTGCGCATGAAGATGCGCACCTCGGTTTCGCCATCGCGTACCGGCAACAAACCCCGCTCCAACGCGAAGGGGGCAACGCCGGCCAGCATGTTGCCGCAGTTCTGCGCGTCGCTGACCTGTGCCTGGTCCACCGACACCTGCAGGAACAGATAGTCCACGTCGGCATCGGCGCGTGCCGAGCGCGATACCACCGCGACCTTGGAGGTCAGCGGGTCGGCGCCGCCCATGCCGTCGATCTGGCGGACATCCGGCGAGCCGTAGGCGCGCAGCAGGAAGGCGTCGCGTGCGGCGCGCTCGCCCGGCAACTCGTCGGCCAGGAAAAAGCCGCCCTTGGAGGTACCGCCGCGCATCCACATCGCGCGGACCTGCTCAGACATAGCGCAGGCCCTTGGCCGCCAGGCGTTCGCGCATCGCGTAGATGTCCAGGCCCAGTTCGCCGCGTGCCAGGCGCTCGCGTTTGCGCAGTTCGCGCGCTTCGCGTGCCTGCGCTTCGGCCAGCACTGCGGCGGCGCTGACGCGCGGCACCACGCACACGCCATCGTCGTCGGCCACCACCACATCGCCCGGCTGCACCAGCGCGTCGGCGCAGACCAGTGGCACATTGACCGAGCCCAGCGTCTCCTTGATGGTGCCCTGCGCGCAGATGGCGCGGCTCCAGGCCGGGAACTGCATCGCCGTGAGGTCGCGCACATCGCGTACTCCGGCATCGATGATCAACCCGCGGCAGCCGCGCGCCTGCGCCGAGGTGGCGAGCAGGTCGCCGAAATAGCCATCGCAGCAGGCGCTGGTTGGGGCGACCACCAGCACATCGCCGGGCTGCAGTTGCTCGATGGCCACATGCATCATCCAGTTGTCGCCGGGCGGGATCGACACGGTGACGGCGGTGCCGGCGATGCGGCAGCCGGCGTAGATCGGGCGCAGGCGATGGTGCAGCAGGCCGCTGCGCCCCTGCGCCTCGTGCACGGTGGCTACGCCGGCCTGCGCAAGCCCGTCGACGACGGCCAACGGGGTGCGCGCGATCCGGGTGACGACCTGGCTCATCCATCCATCCTCGTTAGGCATGCACCGAGTCTGTGCGGCGAGCGCCTGCTGGCTCAAGATTCATTTGAGGTATGCATATTGGTTTTGCTTATAGTTAGAGCATGCCGCCGACTCCCGAGCCGAACCTTCGCCATCTTTATGCCCTGGTGGTGGTGCACCGGCTGGGCAGCATCAGCGCGGCCGCGCCGCAGGTGAATCTGTCGCAACCGGCATTGACCCAGGCGGTGGCGCGGCTGGAACAGCAGCTCGGCGTGCGCCTGTTCGAGCGGCATCCTGGCGGCATGGTCGCCACCGAGGCCACGCAGTTGCTGGTGCCGCGCATCGCACGGGCGTTGGAGCAACTGGGTCGCGGCATCCGGGTGGCGCGGCGGGCGTTGCGGTTGCCGGCCCGGCCCGGCCTGGAGCGACGGGTCTCGCTGGGGCAACTGCAGGCGCTGGTCGCGGTGGATGTGGCCGGGAGTTATTCGCTGGCGGCGGCGCGCGCCGGGGTTTCTCAGCCGGCGATCTACCGCGCGGTGCAGTCGCTGGCCGATGTGATCGAGGTACCGCTGACGGTGCGCCGCGGCAAGACCATGCAGGCCACGCCGGTGGCCACGCGGCTGCTGCGGCAGGTGCGCCTGGCGCTGGCCGAATTGCGCGCCGGCCTGGACGAAGTGAGCGCGTTGCGCGCGCAGCACGCCGGCCGGATCGCACTGGGGGTGATGCCGCTGGCGCGGGCGATCCTGCTGCCGCAGGTACTGGCGCGGTTTGCGCGCGCGCATCCCGGTGCCAGCGTCAACGTGGTCGAAGGCCCGTATGACGAATTGCTAGCGCATCTGCGCGAGGGCGGGCTGGACCTGCTGATCGGTGCGCTGCGCGAGCCGTTGCCGGTGCGCGATGTGCTGCAGGAGCCGTTGTTCGACGACGAGCCGGTGATCGTGGCGCGCAGCGGGCATCCGCTGGCCGGGCGCGCCTACGCGTTCGCGCAGTTGCTGGACTATCCCTGGGTGATCGCCACCACCGGCACGCCGGTGCGCGCACGCTGGGAGCAGATGTTTCGCGATCAGCGGATCGAGCCACCGGCGCTGCGCATCGAATGCGGCGCGGAGCTGACCATCCGCGGGCTGCTGCTGGAAGGCGACTGGCTCACGCTGATGTCGCGCGACCAGTTCCTGTTCGAGCGCCGCGCCGGCTTGCTGTGCGAGGTCGGCCGCGCCGGGCCGCAGCTGCGCCGCCAGATCGGCATGACGCTGCGCAGCGATTGGCATCCCACCCGCGCGCAGTCGGCATTCGTGCAGACGCTGCGGCAGGTCTGTGCCGAGCGCGTGCAGCCGGCCGATGCGCAGGGCGGGCCGTTTCGCTATTGCGCGCCGATCGACGCGCCCGCCCCGTTGCGTTCACGCACCGGGCGGTCAGAATCGGAGCCTTCTTGAGAACGGATCGCTGATGCTGCCTGACTGGTTGCAAGGGACCTGGCTGTTGGCACTGGACTGGGCGATTCGCCTGGCCGCGCTGTTGTGGATTCCGGCCCGCACCACGCCGGGTGCGGCACGCAGCTGGTTGCTGCTGATCGGCTTCGTGCCGGTGGTCGGCCTGCCGCTGTATCTGCTGTTCGGGCATCCGTGGCTATCGCGGGTGCGGGTGGAACGCCAGGCCACTGCCTCGCAGGTGATCCGCGAACAGCAACTGCCGCTGCATGCCTTGCGCTGGACCCCGCAGGCGGACACCAGCAGCGCCGAGGTGGTACCGCTGATCGAACGCCAGGGCGATTTCATGCCCACGCTGGGCAATGCGGTGGACTTGCTGGACGACTACACGCAGTCGCTGCAGGCCTTGATCACCGCGATCGACATGGCGGAAAAGCGCGTGCATCTGCTGTATTACCTGATGTTCGACGATGCGGTGGGCGACGCGGTGGTTGCCGCGCTGCTGCGTGCCGGTGCGCGCGGCGTGCGCTGCCGCGTGCTGCTGGATGCGGTGGGCGCCAAGCGCGGTCTGCGCCATTACCGCCAGCAGCTGCAGGCCGGTGGAGTGGAGGTGCTGGCGGTGTTGCCCGGCGGCCTGCGCTGGCGCCGCAGCGGGCGCATGGATCTGCGCAACCACCGCAAGATTGCGGTGATCGACAACCAGGTGGGCTTTGTCGGCTCGCAGAACCTGGCCGAGGCCGGGTTCATCAATGGGGTGCCCAACCGCGAGCTGGTGGCGCGCGTGCGCGGGCCGGTGGTCAATCATCTGGAAGCGGTGTTCGCCAGCGACTGGTTCACCGAAACCGGGCAGCGCCTGGACGTATGGCCGGACGCGCCGGTGTGCGAGGCCAACATCGCCACGCAGCTGCTGCCCAGCGGGCCGGCGTATCCGTTCGAGAATGCGCGCGATGCGATCAACGCGGTGATCCATCTGGCGCGGCGCAAGGTGGTGCTGGTGACGCCGTATTTCGTCCCCGACGAGGCCTTGCTCAGTGCCTTGCGCATTGCCGCGGTGTCGGGCGTGGATGTGCAGCTGATCCTGTCGGAGAGCAACAACCAGATCCTGGCGGCCTGGGCGCAGGAGGCGTATTTCGAGGAGCTGCTGCGCTGCGGGGTCAAGATCGCGCTGTATCGCCCGCACTTCCTGCATGCCAAGCACCTGAGCATGGACGAGGACATCGCGCTGGTCGGCTCGATCAACCTGGACATCCGCTCGTTCGCGCTCAATGCCGAGATCGGCATGCTCTGCTACGACCAGGGCGTGGTGCAGCGGCTGCGTGCGATCGAGCAGGATTACCTGGCCAACGCACGCCAGCTGGAGCTTGGGCAGTGGCGCACGCGCCCGGCCTGGCGCCGCAGTCGCGAGGGCATTGCGCGGCTGGCCGATGCGTTGATGTAGTGCGGGCGGGGTCCATGCGCGCGCAGTGCCCGTTGTGGCGCAGCGCGATGCCTGCGGTGGCAGGTGAAGTGGGAGGGGGCGCGTCTGGGGCGGCAAGATCGCGCCGCATGCAAACGCGCCCGCGCTGGAATGGACGCGTCCGGCGACCGCTTTGTTGGACGGGTGCGTCGCGTCGGCACGTACGCGCGGGGCTATCCCGGCCATCGCGGCGGGCATGGCCGCTGTCATCGGTGCGACGCGACGCATCGCCTACAATTGCCGGATGAATGAATTGCGTGATCCCGGCGATGCAGTGATCGCCATCGTTGGCGGTGGCGCATCCGGGGTGCTGGTGGCGCTGCAGCTGTTGCGTCAGGCCGTGGCGCCGGTGCAGATCGTGCTGATCGAGCCGCACCCGGTGCTGGGCGAGGGCGTGGCCTACTCCACCGCGCGTCCCGAACATCTGCTCAATGTGCCCGCCGCGCGGATGAGTGCGCTGGTGGAGGCGCCGCAGGATTTCGTCGATTACCTGCGTGCGCACGCCTGCTGCCCGGAGCTGGAAGACGCACGGCTGCCGCAGGCTTTCGTCGGGCGCCGGCACTACGCGCCCTACCTGCGCGAACGCCTGCAGGCCGCGCGTGTGCAGAGCCCGGCGACGCTCACCGTGCACAGCGCCCGCGTGCAGACGCTGCAAGCCGATGCCGACGGCGCGCGGTTGCAGCTCGACGATGGCCAGACCCTGCACGCCAGCAGCGTGGTGTTGGCGGTAGGCAATGCGTTGCGGCCGTTGCCGCTGCGCGGGGCCACCGGCCTGTCGGCAACCCAGCGTGTGGAAGCCTGGGATACCGAGGCGGTCGCCGCGTTGCCGCAGGACGCGGCGGTGTGCATCGTCGGCTCGGGACTGAGCATGGCCGACACGGTGGTGACGCTGGCCGCGCAGGCGCATCGCGGGGCGGTGCACGTGGTGTCGCGGCATGGGCTGCTGCCGTTGCCGCAGGCGCACTGCGTTGCGGCGGACTTCGATCCGCAGCCGTTGCTGGCGCTGTCGCTGCGTGCGCGCATGCGCAGCTTGCGGCAGCATGCGCGGGTGGCGATGGCGCAAGGCCTGCCCTGGCAGAGCGTGATGGAGCGTGTGCGCCCGCTGAGTCAGGCCCTGTGGCAAACGCTGTCGGCTGCCGACCAACGCCGCTTCCTGCGCCACGTGGTGCGCTATTGGGATGTGCATCGTCACCGCATCGCCGCGCCGGTGCATGCGCAACTGCAGGCGATGCGCGCGCGCGGACAACTGCAGCTGCACCGCGCGCGGCTGGAGGTGGCGTTCCAGGCCGGCGCCTGCGTGCGGCTCAGTGCCGGCGCCAGTGCCGGGCATGCCTTGCAGCTGGATGTGCAGACGCTGGTCAACGCCACCGGTGTGGAAATGCGCGTGCAGGCGATGCGCAACCCGCTGCTGCAGCAACTGCTGGGGCAGGGCATTGCGGTGGCCGGGCCGCATGGAATCGGGGTGGATACCGCTGCCGATGGCCGTCTGATCGACGCCGAGGGGCGCGCCAATCCGCGGTTGCGGGTGATCGGCAGCCTGCGGATCGGGTCGTTGTGGGAGAGCCTGGCAGTGCCGGAGTTGCGTGAGCAGGCAGCGGCGATTGCGCCGGATCTGTTGGCATTGCTGGGGCGGTGAGGGGCCATTGTTCCCTTCTCCCGCCGGGAGAAGGCGGCGCGTAGCGCCGGATGAGGGCGCCTCAGACATCTACCCGTGCCTGCAGTGACAAACGCGTCGCCACGCGCCTTCGGAAGTGATGCACCGACTGCTTCGCCCCGTACCCTCACTCCAACCCCTCTGCCGATGCAAGAACGGCTTACCCAACCGCTTCATCGCAATCTCAGCCGCAGCGACGCCACAACCGGTAAAATGCGGCGGTGGATGTCTCTCATTTGCTCGATCATTTAAACCCCGCCCAGCGCGAGGCCGTTTCCGCGCCGCCGGGGCATTACCTCGTGCTGGCCGGCGCCGGCTCCGGCAAGACGCGCGTGCTGATCCATCGCATTGCCTGGCTCAACGAAGTCCAGGGCGTGCCCAACCACGGCATCTTCGCGGTGACCTTCACCAACAAGGCCGCCGGCGAAATGCGCCACCGCACCGACCTGCAGCTGCGCAACGGCAGCCGCGGGATGTGGATCGGCACCTTCCATGGGCTGGCGCACCGGTTGTTGCGCCTGCACTGGCAGGATGCGCGGCTGCCGGAAGGCTTCCAGGTCATGGACAGCGACGACCAGCTGCGGCTGGTCAAGCGCGTGGTGCAGGCGCTGGAGCTGGACGAGGGCAAGTATCCGCCCAAGCAGATGAGCTGGTGGATCAACGAACAGAAGGACGAAGGCCGCCGTCCGCAGCATATCCAGCCCGAGCCCAACGACGACTGGACCGAGGTACGCCGGCAGGTCTACGCCGCCTACCAGGAACGTTGCGACCGCTCCGGCCTGCTCGATTTCGCCGAGTTGCTGCTGCGCGCGCACGAACTGCTGCGCGACACCCCGGCCTTGCTGGCGCATTACCGTGCGCGCTTCCGCGAGATCCTGGTCGACGAATTCCAGGACACCAACGCCATCCAGTACGCCTTCGTGCGCGTGCTGGCCGGCGAGACCGGCCACGTGTTCGTGGTCGGCGACGACGACCAGGCCATCTACGGCTGGCGCGGCGCCAAGGTCGAGAACGTCCAGCGCTTCCTGAAGGATTTCCCCGGCGCGCAGACCGTGCGGCTGGAGCAGAACTACCGCTCCAGCGCCAATATCCTGGGCGCGGCCAATGCGGTGATCGCGCATAACCCGGACCGGATCGGCAAGCAGCTGTGGACCGATTCCGGCGACGGCGATCCGATCGACCTGTATGCGGCCTACAACGAGGTCGACGAGGCGCGCTATGTGGTCGAGCGCGCGCGGCAGTGGGTGCGCGACGGCGGCAGTTATGGCGAAGTGGCGGTGCTGTATCGCAGCAACGCGCAGTCGCGCGCGCTGGAAGAAGCGCTGATTTCCGAGCAGCTGCCGTACCGTGTGTATGGCGGCATGCGCTTCTTCGAGCGTGCCGAAATCAAGGATGCGTTGGCGTACCTGCGCCTGCTCACCAACCGCAGCGACGATGCCGCGTTCGAGCGCGCGGTCAATACGCCCACGCGCGGCATCGGCGATCGCACGCTGGATGAAGTGCGCCGCCTGGCACGCGCCAACGCCTTGTCGCTGTGGGAAGCGGCAATGCTGTCCACGCAGGAAAACACCCTGGCCGCCCGCGCCCGCAATGCGCTGGCCACGTTCCTGAGCCTGGTCGGCCAGTTGCACGCCGAAACCGGCGACATGGAACTGGCCGAACGCATCGACCATGTGCTGATGCGCTCGGGCCTGCGCGAGCATTGGGCCAAGGAAAGCCGCAGCGGGCTGGATTCGGAATCGCGTACCGAGAACCTGGACGAACTGGTGTCGGTGGCCTCGCGCTTCACCCGCCCGGACGATGAAGACAGCCAGGGCATGACCGAGCTGGTGGCCTTCCTGGCCTACGCCTCGCTGGAAGCCGGCGAAGGCCAGGCCCAGGCCGGCGAAGAAGGCGTGCAGCTGATGACGCTGCATTCGGCCAAGGGCCTGGAATTCCCCATCGTGTTCCTGGTCGGCCTGGAAGACGGCCTGTTCCCGAGTGCACGCTCGCTGGAAGAAAGCGGCCGGCTGGAAGAAGAGCGCCGCCTGGCCTATGTGGGCATCACCCGCGCGCGCCAGAAGCTGGTGCTGTGCTACGCCGAATCGCGGCGCATCCACGGCCAGGACAATTACAACGTGCCCTCGCGCTTCCTGCGCGAGATTCCGCGCGAATTGCTGCACGAGGTGCGCCCGAAAGTGCAGGTCTCGCGCACCGCCTCGCTGGGTGCGGCACGTGGCGGACCGGTGCACGGCGTGGTCGAAGCTGCGCCGATCAAGCTCGGCGCCAATGTCCAACATCCCAAGTTCGGCGGCGGCGTGGTCGTGGACTACGAGGGCGCCGGTGCGCACGCGCGGGTGCAGGTGCAGTTCGACGACGTCGGCGCCAAGTGGCTGGTGATGGCATACGCCAATCTGACGGTGGTGTAGGCCGGCAACCGCGTCGCATCGCCGGGCAATGCGCGGCAGGGATTACGCGCCCGGATCCGGCCGGGGCGGCGTGTTCGTCGCCAACACGCCGCTGGCCAGTATTGGTGCATCGCCCGATGCATTCCCCGCGGCATCCGTGACACCCTTGCGTTCGAATCGAACGTCCAGAGATCCACGGCCCGATGCGCACCGAAAAACACAAGATGCTGGCAGGCGAGCTCTATAACGCTGCCGATGACGAATTGCAGGCCGACCAGGCTGCAGCCGCCGACTGGATGGCGCGCTACAACGCCTGTGCCGCGCAGCCGCCCGCCCAACGGCACGCGCTGCTGGTCGAGCGGTTGGCCGAGGTGGGCGAAGGCGCGGTGATCCGCCCGCCGTTCCACTGCGACTACGGCTACAACATTCGTCTGGGCGCGGGCGTGTTCCTCAACTTCAATTGCGTGATCCTGGATGTCTGCGAGGTCAGCATCGGCGAGGGCACGCAGGTGGGCCCTGCGGTGCAGTTCTATGCCGCCGACCATCCGCGCGACGCGGCAGGCCGCGCCAGCGGGCTGGAGTTCGGGCGGCCGATCCGCATCGGGCGCAACGTGTGGATCGGTGGCGGTGCGATCATCCTGCCGGGCGTGTGCATCGGCGACGGCGCGGTGATCGGCGCCGGTGCGGTGGTCACCCGCGACGTGCCGGCCGGCGCGATCGCGCTGGGCAATCCGGCGCGCGTACGCGCAAGCCGCGACGCTGCCGATGCCGCGCCAACCGACTGAGTGTTGCAGCACGCCGCGTGGCCGCATTGATGCGCATCAATGCGTGTACCGCAGCGCACTGTCAGGCTGAGTGCGCCGGCAGCCAGGCCGGTCATCCAAGGAGATCACCATGTACAAACGTATCCTGATAGCCATCGATGCATCCGAGCTGTCGCATCGTGGTTTGTTCCAGGGTCTTGAACTGGCCAAGGCGACTGGCGGCAAGGTCGATATCGTCACCGTGTCCGAGCCGTGGGCAATGGGCATGTACGACGCGATGGGCTGGAGCGTGGGCTACGAGGCAAGTCCGGAGTACCGCAAGGAACGCGAAGCTGCCGCAGAGAAGATCCTGCGCCCGGCGCTGGAGCTGGCGGCTGCGGCCAATATCAAGGCCACGTCGCGCCACGTGCTGGACCGCTTCGCCGCCGAAGGCATCGTGCAGACCGCCAAGGAGTGCAACAGCGATCTGATCATCATGACCTCGCACGGCCGCCGTGGCATGCGCCGCATGCTGCTTGGTAGCCAGACGGTGGAGGTGCTCACGCACAGTTCGATCCCGGTGCTGGTGATCCGCTGATCGTTGGATGTTTTGCTGCGCCAAAGCAGATGCAAAGCGTCCTACGTTCCAAGTCGCACAATCTCTCGTAGGAGCGCGCCTGAGCGCGACGGGGCGTTATCGGTAAAGCCTCATCGCGCTCAGGCGCGCTCCTACGCGGATTGCGGATTGCGAATTGGAGGTCAGTTTTCCATTGGTGCCGGCTGTGCAAGATGCCGTAACGCGTCGGTATGCAAGGGAGCGGGGCGCACCGGTGGCAGGCCGGCACGCACCGGCGCGTCATCCCGGTGTATGAGCTGGTTGAGCTCACGTAGGAAGCGCCCCACCGGGATGTAGTGTCCGCGGCGTGGCGCATGCGTCGGCGGCGCGGCGCGGCACTGGCGGCGCCAGTGCATCGGCGGCATGCCGAAACGCTGCTGGAAACAGCGTTGGAACTGCCGCTCCGACGCAAAGCCCATCTCATATAGCAGCCAGGTCAGGCTGCACTCCGGGTAGGCTTGCAGGTAACGGTACGCGGCGTACAGGCGCTGCTCGCGGATATAGCTGGCCACGCCCCCGCGCGACTGGAACAGCCGGTACAACGACGCACGCGACAGCCCGAACGCCTGCTGCAGGGACTCGGTACCGAGCTCGGCCTCGCCGATGTGCTGCTCGATGTAGGCCAGCAGACCGCTCATCAGCGGCGCATGCGCCTGCACCGATGCCTGCGGGACGATGGCGCCGTAATAGTTGGTGTTGCTCATGCGGGTGCTGCCTGCGGCCCACTCCCCGGGGCCTGTCATCTGGTCAACCGAGAAAAGCGGCGCCAACCCATCATTGCCTGTCGTGAACCCGGTGCTGCGTCACGCATTGGTGCGATCGACCGCAGTCCAGATCGATCGTCCGGTCCTTTCCTCGCTGCACCGCGATACTGGAAGCGCCTGGCCCGGCCTACGCGTCGGTGTGGTGGCTGATGCGGAGCCAATGGCATCGCATCGAGATCGGGGCTGGCAACGGCCGGCCCGGGGTTGCGTGGGGGCGCACTGATTCGCCGCGTCGAACGGAGAGGTCCTGCAGCGCGATGCCGGTCGCCAAGCGAATACCGAGGGCACCACGGCTCGACGACCCGCAGCAAAAGCGGTCGCAGATCACATGCTCGATGTCGCGAGACGATTTGTCGGGTGGTGGGCGAAGCCGCTTCTAAGGTGGTGCAACGGTAGACGCAACAGCCGTCGTAATCACTTCCGCACACCTGCGATTGATCCCGACAGCCATCGGTATCGCGCGCTGGACGGGCAGTCGGACAGCTTGTTCTTGGCGCCTTTGCCGCACACGTTTCAAGCCAGTGCCCGCTCTGCAGGAGACTTCAATGTCGTTCAATATCATCAGTTGCGATGGCGGCGGAATTCGCGGCCTGATCACCGCGATCCTCATCCAGGACCTGGATCAACACAGCAGTATCCTCAGCCACGCCAATTGCTTTGCCGGCACTTCCACTGGCGGCCTGCTTGCGCTGGCATTGGTGAAAAACGTCCCGATCGGCACGATCATCGAGATGTACATGACCAAGGGCGCCAGCATTTTCGAACCCAATGGGTGGTTGCTCGATCAACAGGCGCAGGTGCAACGGCAAGAGGTGGATGCGGCACTGGGCAGCGGGCCGGGCTTCTTCAGCAGTCAGTACAAGAATGATGGCTTGATCCAGATCGCAAGCGGTCTCTTGGGTACAACGCAACTTGCACAAGCGCAGCGCCTCGTCGTCGTCAACGCCGCACGCCTGTGGGATGCAAGCAGTGCAAACTGGATGCCTGCCACGTTCTCCAACGGCGCCAACAATGCGTACAGGCAGATCAGCATGGTCGATGCCGCATTGGCGACGTCTGCCGCGCCAACCTACTTCCCGCCTTATCGGATCGCCAACACGAACGAGGATTACGGTTTCTTCGCCGACGGCGGCGTGTTCGCCAACAATCCGGCCATGACCGCAGTGGCCGAGGCCATCGCCAGCGGCCAGGTGACCAACATCGGCGATATCCAGCTGCTGTCGCTTGGAACCGGCAGCAGCCCGCAAGGAATTCCGGCCGCCGCGATCGGTAATCCGCTGTGCTGGGGCGCAACGTCCTGGCTGCATCCCTGGGCCAGCGGCCCGGTCCCGGCCATGCCGTTGCTGAATCTGACCATGGACGCGACGGCCGAGCTTGCAAGCATCCAGGCCGAGCAGGTGCTGGCCGGCAACTTCAGGCGCGCCAATGTCGAGCTGCAACATCCCTACGCACTGGATGACTGGAAGCATGTCGCCGATCTGGCCAGCCAGACCCAGGCTTACCTGCAGACAGATGCCTGGAAACAGACGCGTGACTGGGTTGCCAGCCGCTGGACATAGGGCGGCTAGCGGATCTGTGCGCACGCGCAGCGTGGAGCTTCCGTGCGTGCAGCCGCGTCGACAGCCCGCTCGCGGGATTCAATCGTTTTGCCCGCAGCCACCAGGCAGCGCGCCGTGCGTGGCGTGCCGGCCCGGCGTTGACCCGGAATCCGGACGCGTTGGCAGCGCCAGCGTCGTCGTTTCCAGGTCGTAGCTGTGTTCCAGCCGGAACACATTGTGTTGGTTTGCCACCAGGAGAAAAAGAATGAGCATTGCATCGCCACATCTGCAGGATGAATCCGGCATCGAATGGACCGACGCCGTCAGTGACAAGGGCATTCCCTATCAGGTCGGGTTTCGCGGCAGCAACCAGGAGACGGTGCCAGCCGATGCTGCAGGTGAAGAAACGAAGAAAGATTTCGGCATTGCGGTCGCTTGGCCGCTGACCGGAAACAACTGGACCGATACCACCGCAGAGGTCAAATCGATTGCTGCGATTCCTCGCTACAGTCTCGGAGCCTACGGCGGAACCTGGGCCTACATCCTGTATTTCAGCAACACCGAGCACTACGACTACTATTTCTACGACAAGACAGGCGATAGCTATCAGGTCAACACCTATCGCAACGGCGATCACTACGTCCGCTACAACTCGAGTGATCCGGCGATTGCCTTTATCAAAGGCAGCTGATTGCCGGACGTCGGCCAGGCGCCGGCCGCAACGCCGCGATTGCGGCCGGCGTCAATGCATCTCGATCCCGGCAAGAACCTGAAATGTTGTCTCGGTGGGCGTGTCCATCTGCTCCCTGATGTCGAGCGAACGTGGCAGAGGTTGGAAGCGGCATGAGTGCAGGCGCCGCCTCAAATGGTGTGCATGCTCTGGCGACATTCACGACTGCGGCGTCCAGCGACTCAGGGTTGTTTGCCACTGCAGGAGCCGCTAGACCGCAACCGGGTGCGTTGTGCGTCAGTCCCACGTCTGTTGCCACCACCCGCGTCACGATGTCCTGGAAACCCGATGAAGAATGCGGAGTTGCGCATCCAGGGTCGCTGCAGGCTGCGTCAATGGTGTGCCAGGGTGCCGGGTGACCGGCAGCCCATGGCGAGAGGCGAGTCGGGGCAGCCTTCCCAGCCCCGAAAAAAGGGCACTTATCATGGCGATCACGATCCTTTCCGCTGTATACGGTACCGGCAATGCAGGAGTCGATGTCACCCAGCTATGCCAGAGTAGCGTCGATACAGGCAATGACGATATCACCGCAAGCAATACCTTCTTCGGGACCGACCCCGATCCGGGCACAGTCAAAAACTTTGCGATTCTTTACAAGAATCCGGCGTTGAACAATGGGAATCCCATTGCGCTCGGTTGTGCGGAAAATGGCCAGATCGATCTGGTGCCTAATCCGCCTACTGCCAGTACGCCCGTTCCGGTGCCTAGCAACCCCAGTTTTACCGTCGTGCGTGCAATGTACGGGACCGGCAACAACGGTTACGACGTCACCTCGATCTGCCAGTGGCTGCTCAACAACGGCGGCACAGCGATCCCGGTGAGCAACGCGACGTTCGGCGGGGACCCAGATCCCAACGTCAAGAAGAGTTTTGCCATCGTCTACACCGCCGTGGGCGGCGGCGCGCAACAGTTCCGTGCCGGTGCAGAAGGTTCGACATTGAACTTGAGCTAGTCTTTTTTGAGCGGGGATTTACAGAGCTCACATGCCGCACATCAAGCGGACTGTTGGATCCGTGACGGTCCAGTACCTTCTCCCATCAGCGGGGAAGGACTGGAAGGCATGCAGCGCAGGAGACGCTGCCGGAAGAGCGCAATACCGGGTCGTGAGGAGCAAAACCCTGTAGCGCCAGGAGCGATATCGTCAATCCGGATCCGGGCAAGCGCAACAACCCGATGGAAGGCACGCTGATCCGCAGCGAACTGGTGGATGCCGTGGCTCTGTGGAAAAGCAGGATCTACGGCCCGGTATCCGGCAAGACCGGCAATGCCACGCTCACGCATGGGCGGATGGCTTCTTGACGGTGGCGGGCTGCGTGGCCTTCTTCCGTCAGGGGCCGACCTGGTAGCCCGTACCGTGGTGGCTGTCCGACCCGGACGGCCCGACGCGCGTGGTCGGGGGACCAGGCAGGCGAGCTAAACCGTTTGGTTTTGAAGTGCCTGCCCGGTCGCCAATGCGGGATACTGCGCTCCCACGCAGGCGAGATGGACCGGATGTCCGAGCTGCCGATCACCGAGTTGTTGCAGGCCTGGCAGCGCGACGAGCCCGGCGCGGGCGACGCATTGGCGCGGCAGGTCTACGAGGTGCTGCGCGCCACCGCGTTGCGCGAGCTGCGGCGCGATGTGCGTGCCGGCCTGCAGGCGACCGAGGTGGTGCACGAGGCGTGGATGCGGCTGGAGCAGGGCCAGCAGGCGTTTCGCTCGCGCGCGCATTTCTATGCGGTGGCGGCGCTGCAGATGCGCCATTTGCTGGTGGATCTGGCGCGCCACCATGCCAGCGCCAAGCGGCTGGGGCAGGCAGTGACCTTGACGATCAGCCTGTCCGACGGTACGCCACGGCCGGAGGCCTTGATGGTGGTCGCCGATGCCTTCGACAAGCTGGCGCGCGTGGACGAGCGCAAGGCCAAGGCCTTCGCGCTGACCGAGCTGGTGGGTTTCAGCGTGGCCGAAGCGGCCGAGCAACTGGAGGTGTCGGTGCCGACGCTGGAGCGCGATCTGCGCTTCGCGCGCGTATGGCTGGCGGCGCAGCTGTGAGCGGCGCCGCCACCTCCTGGCAGCGCTTGGAGGCCTTGTTCCATCAGGCCTGTCAGCTGCCGGTAGAGGCGCGCGAGGCATTCGCGCGTGCGCAGGCCGGCGACGATGCGGTCCTGCGCGATGAGTTGCTGGCGATGCTGGCGGTGGAATCGCAGGCCACGCTGCGCGTGCGTGCGCCGTTGCAACAGGCCGCCGCGGCACTGCGCGCGCCGCTGCCGGAACTGCCGGCCGGCACGCGCTTTGGTGCCTGGGCGATCGACCGCCTGATCGGCGCCGGCGGCATGGGCCAGGTCTATCTGGGCCATCGCGCCGACGGGGCCTACGAGCGCGAGGTGGCGATCAAGCTGGTGGCCGCCGAAGCTCTGGATGCGCAGGGCCGGGCCTTGTTCGAATTCGAATGCCGGCTGCTGGCGCAGATGGTGCACCCGGCGATCGCGCAGATCCACGACGTGGGTACCGATGCGCACGGCCGTCCGTATTTGGTGATGGAGTATCTGCGCGGCGAGCCGATCACCTGGTGGTGCGATGCGCACCTGCTGTCGCTGCAGGCGCGCGTGCTGCTGATGCTGCGGGTGGGCGAGGCGGTGCAGCACGCGCACCAGAAAGGCGTGATCCATCGCGATCTCAAACCGAGCAACGTGCTGGTCAGCGCGGTCGACGGGCGACCGATGCCGGGCGTGATCGATTTCGGCATCGCCGTCGATGCGTCCAACCCCGGCATGACCTCCGCGCATGGCCGTGGCACGCCCGGCTACATGAGCCCGGAACAGGCGCGCGGCGCGCCGGAGGTGGACGCACGCAGCGACATCTATGCGCTGGGCGCGATGTTCTACGAACTGAGTTGCGGGCTGGCCCCGGTGGCAGACCGCGACGGCGTGCCGCAGCCGCCATCGCAGCGGGTGGCTGCGGTGCCGGCCGATGCGCGCGCGCGAATCTGCGCGGCGCGTGCGACCAGCCACGGCAAGCTGCAGGATCAGCTGCGCGATGGCCTGGATGCGATCGTGCTGCGCGCGCTGGCGCCGGAACCGGGCGCGCGCTACGCGTCGGTGTCGGCCTTGCTGGAGGATCTGCACCGTTGGCTGGATGGTTATCCGCCAGGCGCGTCGCAGGCCGGCGGCTGGTTGCGGCTACGCAAGTTCACCCAACGCCATCGCAGCGGCGTGCTGGCTGCTGCACTTGTTTCGATCGCGCTCGTTGCCGGCCTGGGTGCAACACTGTGGTCGCTGCAACACGCAGCGCGCGATGCGCAGCGCGCGCAGGTCACCGGCGACTTCATGGGTTCGGTGCTGTCCAGCGTGGACCCGGGCATTGCGCAGGATCTGGACAAGACGCTGATGCTGCGTGTGCTGCAGCAGGCCTCGCAGCGTGCCGCGCGTGAGTTGGCCGATCAGCCGGATGCTCGTACGCAGGTGGAGCTGACCCTGGGCCGCACGCTGATCGCGCTGGGCGACTATCCGCAGGCGATGCTGCATCTGCGCATCGCCCAGACCTTGGCGCGGCAGCACATGGGCGCGGCCAGCGTGCCGGCCCTGAAAGCGGCCTCGATGCTTGGCCAGGCACTGACCGGCGCCGGCAAGGCCAGAGAGTCCGAGCACGTGCTGCGCCAGAGCATCGCGCTGGCGGCAGGCGGCGATGCAGAACAGCAGGCGCTGGGCAACGAGATGCGCGCGCGGCTGGCCTGGGCGTTGCGCGACCAGGGCCGCATGGCCGATGCCATGGCAGAGGGCCGGCATGCCTATGTCGCCGCGCTGGCCAACGGCGCCAGCACCGCCGATCAACGCATCGATGCCGGCAATGTCTATGCCGGCCTGCTGGCCGACGTCGGCCAACTGCTGCCGGCAATCGCCCTGCAGCGCAGCCTGTTGCGCGAGCGTATCGCCATGCGCGGGCCGGAGCACCCGCTGGTGCTGTCGATGCGCAACAGCCTGGCGGTGTTCCTGCTGATGCAACGCGACTTTGCCGCTGCCGAAACCGAACTGGCCTCGTTGCTGCGCCTCACCCGCAAGCTCTACGGCGACAACGCCGCCGACACCTTGATGGTGGAAAGCAACCTGGCCCACGCATTGCGGCAGCAGGGCAAGCTGGCCGACGCCGGCCCGCATTACCGCGCCGTCCTGGAGCGCGCGCGCACCCTGTTCGGCGACGATGCGCCGGCCACCATCGGCTATCGCAGCAACCATGCGTTGTGGTTATTGGACAACGGCCAGCTGGATGCCTCGCTGGACGAACAGCGCGCGTCGCTGGCGTCGTCCATGCGGGTACTGGGCCGTGCGCATCCACAGACCGCCGAGATCCTGCGCGGCCTGTCCGAAGCCGAGCGCAGGCTCGGCCAGCTGGCCGCCGCGCGCGACCACGCACAGCAGGCATTGCAGATTCTGACCGGCATCTATGGCGATGCCGAGCAACCCTTGCGCGCCGCACGCCAGACCTTGGCACTGGTCGCCCCGGCCAAGGCGCTTCCCGCAACCTCCAGCGCAGAAACCATGGAGTCGGTGGCGCAACGCTGAGATGAAGTATCGGGCCGGCCAAGCGCCGCCGGCCGACAGCTGCCGCAGGGCGACAGCACAGGCAATCCCTGTCGCCATGCGGCGGCGTACCGAAACCGGCGGGCCATCTCGCCCGGCACTAGGCTGATGTCACCGAAACCAGCGCCGCAAGACCCGCGAGGCTTACGCTCTACGATTCCCGATTCCCGATTCCCGAATCCCGAATCACCAGCTATACAGCTTCCAATACACCTTATTGACCTTGTCCTTCTCCGCATCGGTATGCCCGTCGTGATCGCGGTCGTACAGGAAGTAGGGCGCACCGCGGGCAGGCGTCACCCGCACCATTTCCAGCTGGCCGTTGACCCGGTACTCGTCGACCTTGTCGCCGTTGCCCATGGTCTTGCTGGTGACATCGGCACCGGCGGGGATACCGTCGCCGGCAGTACCGCCGGAGGTGGTGGCGCAGCCGCCGAGCAGCAGTAACGGCAGCAGCAAAAGACTCGCTCTCTTCATCGTCGTCATCCGTTCTAGGTCGTCGGCAAGTATGCGCCGGCACGATGTGGCGTGAGCGTGCAGCGTAGAATTGGCGCATGAGCAGATTAGTCCTGATCGACGGGTCCAGTTACCTGTATCGCGCGTTCCACGCGCTTCCGCCGCTGACCAATGCCCAGGGCGAGCCCACCGGTGCCTTGTTCGGCGTGGTCAACATGCTGCGCGCCACCCTGAAGGAACGCCCGGCCTATGTCGCGTTCGTGGTGGATGCGCCGGGCAAGACCTTCCGTGACGATCTGTATGCCGACTACAAGGCCAATCGTCCGTCGATGCCCGACGACCTGCGCGCGCAGGTGCAGCCGATGTGCGACATCGTGCATGCGCTGGGCATCGACATCCTGCGCATCGACGGCGTGGAAGCCGACGATGTGATCGGCACGCTGGCCCTGCAGGCCGCCGCCGACGGCCTGAGCGTGACCATCTCCACCGGCGACAAGGACTTTGCCCAGCTGGTCCGCCCGGGCATCGAACTGGTCAACACCATGAGCGGCAGCCGCATGGATTCGGACGAGGCGGTGATCGCCAAGTTCGGCGTGCGCCCCGACCAGATCGTCGACCTGCTGGCGCTGATGGGCGACACCGTGGACAACGTGCCCGGCGTGGAGAAGTGCGGCCCCAAGACCGCCGCCAAATGGCTGGCCGAATACGACTCGCTCGATGGGGTGATCGCCAACGCCGACAAGATCAAGGGCAAGATCGGCGACAACCTGCGCGCCGCATTGCCACGGCTGCCGCTCAACCGCGAACTGGTCACCATCAAGACCGACGTGACCCTGGCCAGCGGCCCGCGCGCGCTGGACCTGCGCGAGCCCAACGCCGAAACGCTGGCGGTGCTGTACGCACGCTACGGCTTCACCCAGGCGCTGCGCGAACTCGGCGGTGCAGCCGCCCAGGCCGGCCTGCCGACCGAACCGATGCCGTTGGGAGCCGCCGCAGCCAGCGCCCGCACCGAACCCGGCCGCGCGCGCGGCACCGGCTTCGTGTCCGGCCCGGCCAGCGCCCCGGTGGACCTGGACCCCGCGTTGTCGGCGCCCGGCCAGTACGAGACCATCCTGACCCAGGAACAGCTCGACAGCTGGATCGCGCGCCTGCGCGCCGCCGGCCAGTTCGCCTTCGATACCGAAACCGACAGCCTGGACCCGCTGCAGGCCGACCTGATCGGCCTGAGCGTGGCCGCCGAGCCCGGCCAGGCGGCATATCTGCCGTTCGGCCACAACTTCCCCGGCGCCCCGGCCCAGCTCGACCGTGCCCAGGCGCTGGCGCAGCTGGCGCCGCTGCTCACCGACCCTGCGGTGCGCAAGCTCGGCCAGCACGGCAAGTACGACCTGCACGTGATGCGCCGCCACGGCATCGCCCTGGCCGGCTACAGCGACGACACCCTGCTGGAGAGCTTCGTGCTCAATTCCGGCAGCGCCCGCCATGATATGGACAGCCTGGCCAAGCGCTACCTGGGCTACGACACGGTCAAGTACGAGGACGTCTGCGGCAAGGGCGCCAAGCAGATCCCGTTTGCCCAGATCAGCCTGGACGACGCCACCCGCTACGCCGCCGAAGATGCCGACATCACCCTGCGCCTGCACCAGGTGCTCGGACCCAGGCTGGCGGCCGAGCCGGGCCTGGAGCAGGTCTACCGCGACATCGAGATGCCGCTGGTGGAAGTACTGGCACGCATCGAAGCCAACGGCGTGTGCGTGGACGCGGCCGAACTGCGCCGCCAGAGCGCGGACCTGTCCAAGCGCATGCTCGCCGCCCAGCAGAAGGCCACCGAGCTGGCCGGGCGCAGCTTCAACCTGGATTCGCCCAAGCAGCTGCAGGCGCTGCTGTTCGACGAGCTCAAGCTGCCCGCCGTGGTCAAGACGCCCAAGGGCCAGCCTTCGACCAACGAAGAGGCGCTGGAAGCCATCGCCGACCAGCACGAGCTGCCGCGGGTGATCCTGGAATACCGCGGCCTGACCAAGCTGCGCAGCACCTACACCGACAAGCTGCCGGAAATGATCCACCCGCAGTCCGGGCGCGTGCACACCAGCTACCACCAGGCCGGCGCGGCCACCGGGCGGCTGTCCTCGTCCGATCCCAACCTGCAGAACATCCCGATCCGCACCGAAGACGGCCGCCGCATCCGCCGCGCCTTCGTCGCCCCGGCCGGGCGCAAGCTGATCGCCTGCGATTACTCGCAGATCGAGCTGCGCATCATGGCCCACCTGTCCGGCGACCCGGGCCTGGTCGGTGCGTTCGAGTCCGGCGCCGACGTGCACCGCGCCACCGCCGCCGAGGTGTTCGGCCGCACCATCGACACCGTCAGCGCTGACGAGCGCCGCGCCGCCAAGGCGATCAACTTCGGCCTGATGTACGGCATGAGCGCGTTTGGTCTTGCCCGCCAGCTCGGCATCGGCCGCGGCGAGGCGCAGGACTACATCGCGCTGTACTTCAGCCGCTACCCGGGCGTACGCGACTTCATGGAAACCACCCGCCAGCAGGCGCGCGACAAGGGCTACGTGGAGACGGTGTTCGGCCGCCGGCTGTATCTGGACTTCATCAACGCTGGCAGCCAGGGCCAGCGCGCCGGCGCCGAGCGCGCCGCCATCAACGCACCGATGCAGGGCACCGCGGCCGACATCATCAAGCGCGCCATGGTCAGCGTGGACGGCTGGATCGCCGACCACGCCGAGCGTGCGCTGATGATCCTGCAGGTGCACGACGAACTGGTATTCGAAGCGGAGACCGATTTCGTCGACACGCTGCTGAGCGAAGTGACCACGCGCATGTCGGCCGCGGCCGAATTACGCGTGCCGCTGGTGGTCGATTCCGGCGTTGGCGATAACTGGGATGAGGCGCACTGACGCAGCAGATAAGGCGGATATGCTGAATGCGCAGACCAGACATAATAAGAATCGAGCCTGCGCCGATGGAATGAATAACCGCTAAATTCTACATATTTTTAACAGTTATCTTCACGATCCATTAATGTAGAAAATGGTGTTATATCCCTCGACGGGCGCAACGCCTGTCGGCAGATCTCTCCCATCCCCTGGAGCAGATCTCGGAGCGGAAACTACTCCCCAAGTTTCCGTTCCCTGGCCCCGCCGACCTCCCCCTGGTCTGCGGGGCTTTTTATTTCCGGCCTGCAATTATTTTGCTACGCAACATAACCGGTTCATCGTATTGCACGCTCCACCGGCGTCGCGGGAAATCACAAATTTAAATAGGTCGAATTAACTCAATCGATCAACACAGCGTTTCATTAGCGCTGCGTTTTTAATCGACCGATTCAACCGAGCCAGTCGCGCGGGACCAGATAGTCCATCAGCCGCGCCTCGGCGCTGCCCGGTTCTGGCGTAAAGCCGTATTCCCAGCGCACCCGTGGGGGCAGGCTCATCAGGATGCTTTCGGCCCGCCCGCCACTTTGCAGGCCGAACAAGGTGCCGCGGTCGTAGACCAGGTTGAATTCCACGTAGCGGCCGCGGCGGTAGAGCTGGAACTCGCGCTCACGCTCGCCGTAGGGCGTGTCCTTGCGGCGCTCGACGATCGGCAGGTAGGCATCCAGGAAGCCGTCGCCAACCGCGCGCTGGTAGGCGAAGTCGCGTTCGAAATCCTGCCCCAGGTCGTCGAAGAACAGCCCGCCCACGCCACGCGTCTCGTTGCGGTGACGCAGGAAGAAGTATTCGTCGCACCAGCGCTTGTGCGCCGCATAGCGCTCCTCGCCGAATGGCGCGCACAGTGCCTGCGCGGTGCGGTGCCAGTGCAGCACGTCTTCGTCCACCGGATAGAACGGGGTCAGATCGAAGCCGCCACCGAACCAGGCCGCCACCACCTCGCCATCGCGCTCGGCACGGAAGTAGCGCACATTGGCGTGGGTGGTGGGGATGTGCGGGTTGTGCGGGTGGAACACCAGCGACACGCCGCAGGCGCGCCACGTCGCCCCTGCCAGCTCTGGCCGGTGCGCACTGGCCGAAGGCGGCAGGCGCGAGCCGGACACGTCCGAAAACCCGATGCCGGCCTGCTCGAACACCGCGCCATCGCGCAGGATGCGGGTGCGCCCGCCACCGCCTTCCTCGCGCTGCCACAGGTCTTCGGCAAAACGCGCGCTGCCATCGATGGCTTCCACGGCAGCGCAGATACGGTCCTGCAGGCCGGTCAAATAATCGCGTACACGGTCGAATTCGTTCATGCCACGATTCTAAGCGGTGCATCGCGCTTCATGCAGTCGGGCAAACGCGCCCGTTTGTCGCAGGGCGAGGCGCTGCGGCGTGTAGGTGTAGGCATCGGGTACTTGGCCAGGCAGGCTTTGCCGGCTCGTCCCACGCCAGGATTCATATGCCGGCTGTTTTCTAGTTGGGACCGGGCAGTGTGGGCGAGGCAGAAGCAGCAGAAGCGGAAGAGGAAGCAGAAGCAGGGCATGCGATCGGCGGTCTGGCTGCAGGCCCTTGCCCGCCCACCCCCGCAGGACACGCCGCAAGTACGTCCCTGTAGGCGCTTACGCGGCATCCATGCCGCGTGAGGTCCCGCGACGGTGAGCGGGCAAGGACCCGTCGCGATGGTGGGTGTGCATAGTTTCGACAGAGCAACCGGTAACCGGTGCGGTGTCCTTATCGGTTCCGGGACCCTTGGCGGCATGGATGCTGCCAGGAAGCCTCCACAGACGGATTCACGGCGTGTCCTGGAAGTGCTAAGGGCATGCGCCCTCGACTCACCGGGCTTGTGATTCAAGCCTCGTGCCGTGTCTAACCGTCGCCACGGCTCGACGTCTCGATTCCCTCATCCGTTGCGCTCGCGCGAGGCGGCAAATTCGGCGCGCACTGCGGGCGTGCACAACCGCCATGCCAGCGCTGCGTGGAGACAGCCGATTGCCAGCACGCCCAGGCCTGTCAGCAGCAACGCCGCCTGGCGGGTTGCCTGCAGGCGTGCCTGCAGCTGCGGCCACTCGGGGCTGTGCACGACATCGGCAGGCAGCATCGCCTGCACGCCCTCGAACAACGGCCCGATCAACGCCAGGCCACCGACATTGAGCAGTGCGGTCACCAGCAACACCGCCACGAACCCGACCCGCGCCCACTCGCGTCGCTGCAGCAAGGCCCAGCTCAACCATGCGAAGGCCACCGACAGCACCACGCCTACGACGGACAATGACAACGCATGATCGATCAACCACTGCAACGAGGCAGGCAGGATGATTCCTTCGGGCAAGCCCAGCGCCGCCGCGTCGGGCATCAGCACGATCATCGCGATCTGCAGCAGGTTGGACATCGCGCTGACGACACCCAGCAGCAGGGACACCCACGCCAGCGGCGTGACGAAGCCGCCGCGCGGTCGAGGGCGCGGTGTCGGCGCGCTCATTGCAGCGATGCGATATGGGCGGCCACGGCGGCCTGGCCATCCGGATCCAGGGCCGGCTGCAGTTGCGCGTACCAAGCGGGCAGGGCGTCGGCCGGCAGGCACTGGCGCAACAACGGTGTGCTGCGCTCCAGGAAGGCTTCGAAGAAGGGCAGCCCGCGCACGTAGAGGAAGTGGCTGTCGGTGATCGACATGCCGGCGTAGGCCTCGCGCAACCACTCCAGATGCGGCAAAGCGTGCGCGCCGTGACCGGCGCGGGTCAGCGCGGTGAGGAAACTGGTGCGTGCGGTGGCCGGCGAGGTGGAGCGCTCCTGCGCATTCAGATCGTCGAAGGTCAGCAGCCACTGTTCGCCACGATCGATCTCGTTGCACATCACCGAAGTGGTCGCCAACTGCAATGCGTTGTGCGCGGTAGGCTCCAGTTCGTACAGCGCCAGCCAGTGCGGGTATGCCTCGCGATAGCGGTCCAGCGCGCTCAATGCCAACGCGCAAAGACGTTGCGCGTCGGCACCCAGGTGCAGCTGCGCTTGCGCAGCGTTGTAGGCGCCCAGCTGATCGCCGCGCTGGAACAGGCTCAGTGCGGGCTGCAGTGCCGGGTCGATCTGGACCTCGGTATCGGCGTCATCCGCTGCAGCTGCCGGCACTGCGGTCGGTTCGGCTCGGGGCGTCTTCGCCACCGGGGTCTTGCGTCCAAACAAACGGTCCCACAGGCCCATCGCAATTACCTTCTGCGCGCCGCGAATCGGAAACCGCTGCGGTGCCGGCGGCGCTCCGGTCGGGCGGCGGGCCGGCAAAGGGGAGCGCAATGCGCCAGCGGTCTGCCGATCCTGCGCCAAGCTTAGGGCCAGTTGCGTACGTGCAGGTGAGTGCCGGGCAGGGTGATGCATGGCGATGGCTAGCGTGGCAGCGCATCACGCGTGCAACCTGGGCGATCTGTCGCTTGCTGCAGCATGGGGATGCCGGCGCCGCGCGCCACGTCATCGACCGGGCGATGCAGCACGCATCGCCCGGCCGCAGCGGCATGGCTTACGGCTTCACCTGCTCATTGAACAGCTTGAGGATGCGCTTGTATTCGTCCAGCCACGAATCGGCACGCGTAAAGCCATGGCGTTCCAGCGGATACGGTGCCACCTGCCAGTTGTCCTTGTGCAGCTCCATCAACTTCTGGGTCATGTCGACCGAGTCCTTGAAGAACACGTTGTCGTCGATCATGCCGTGCGCGATCAGCAGATGGTCGCGCAGTCCGTCGGCGTAGTTGATCGGCGATGAGGTCTTATAGGCCTCGGGATCGAGCTCGGGCGTGTTGAGGATGTTGGAGGTGTACTCGTGGTTGTACTGCATCCAGTCGCCGACCGGACGCAGCGCCGCGCCGGCCTTGAAGGTGCCGGGGCTGCGGAACAGCGCCATGTAGGTCATGAAGCCGCCGTACGAGCCGCCGTAGATGCCGGCACGCGCGCGGTCGCCCTGCTTCTGCGTCACCAGCCACTCCAGCCCGTCCAGATAGTCTTCCAGCTCCGGGTGGCCCATGTTGCGGTAGATCGCGGTGCGCCAGTCGCGGCCGTAGCCTTCCGAGGCGCGGTAGTCCAGGTCCAGCACGATGTAGCCCTGCTGCACCAGCAGGTTGTGGAACATCTGCTCGCGGAAGTACGGCGTGTAGCGCTGCGAGACGTTCTGCAGATAGCCTGCGCCGTGCACGAACATCACGATCGGATACTGCTTGCCGGGCTCGGGGTTCTGCGGCCCGTAGTACTTGCCCCAGACCGTGCCGGCGCCATGCCTGGACGGTACCTGCACGTACTGCGGCGCGATCCACGGCTCCGCCTTGAACGCGGGCGTGCGGGTGTCGGTCAGCAGCGTGGCCTGGCCGCCTGCGGCCGGCACCACCGCCAGCTGCGGTGGCAGGTAGCTGCCTGAATAACGCACCAGCAGTTGCTGCCCGTTCGGCGACAGGCTGAAGCCTTCCACGCCATTCAACGCAGTGACCTCGCTGAGCTGGTCGCTGCGCAGATCCAGCTTGCACACCTCGTAATCGCCTGGCCATTTCTGGTTGCACAGGAAGAACATGCTGCTGCCGTCGGCGCTGGGCACCGGCATCGACACTTCCCACTTGCCGCGCGTGCGCTGGCGCGGCTTGCCGTTGCCTTCCACGGTGTACAGCTGCGAATAGCCGGATTCTTCCGACAGCAGCCACAGCGTGCGGTTGTCGGGCAGCCAGCCGAAATCGTTGAAGTCCCAGTTGATCCAGGCGCTGTCGCTCAGGCGGTGCCGCGGCTGCAACGTGGCGTTGGCCAGGTCCACGCTGGCGATCCAGCGGTCCTTGTTGTCCACCGCGCGAATCTCCACCGCCACGTTGCGCCCGTCGTCGCTCCAGTGCACCGCCGGCCCGCTGCCGTCGCCGTCGCTTTCCACACGGACGGCGCGGTTGCCCTTGAGCGCGTCTCGCTTGGCGGCCTTGCGCAGCGCGGCCAGCGGGTCGGTGGCGATACCCGGCAGGGTGTCGAAGGACAGCGGTCTTGCAGTGCCGGCGCTGACATCGACCAACCACAGCGCATGCGCCACCGGCGCATTGCGACCGACGCGAGTGCGCACTTCCTGGAATTCCTCGTAACCGGATTCGGTCACGTACTTGGGCATCTTGCCGGCCTGGCCCTCTTCGGCACCCTTGGCCTGGGTGACCACCAGCAGGTGGCGGCCGTCCGGCGACAACGCGCTGTCGACGATCTCCACCTCATCGCCCAGGTACACCGGTGCTGCCGCACGCGTGGCATCGGCGCGACGCCAGGCGTCTTCCTGGGTGCGTAACGCATCGCGCTGCTCACGGTCGCGCCGCAGCGTGGCCAGCGTGGCCAGCTGCTGCTCGCGCAACACATCGGCCTTGGGCGCAGCGTTGGGATCGCGCTCGGCCTTGACCACTGCAACCTGCGCAGTGCCACCGTCGGCGCGCCAGTGGTACCAGTTGTTGCCCGCGCGCCAGATCGCACCGCCATCGCTGGCAAATTGCGGCCGCGATTCGACCTCGTTGCTGCGGGTCAGCTGGGTCAGTGCGCCGGAGCGCAAATCGCGCAGGAAGATGTCGCCATTGCGCGCGAACAGCATGCGCTGGCGGGTCGCGTCGTAGCTCGGGTTATCCGCATCCAGGCCGGCGCGTGCGTTGTCGGCCACGCGTTCGGCGCTGCCGCCGCCGGCGCCCTGGCGATAGGTGTCGCGCACCGGGAAACCGTTGCGTTTGAGCAGGTATTGCACCTGTTTGCCGTCCCACTGCCACCAGGCCTGATCCACCGACGGCCCGATCCAGTCCGGATCGGCCATCACCTGTTCGATGGTGAGCGGTGTGGCGGATTGCGCATGCGCGGTGACAGCCAGCAACAACAAGGACAGCGGCAACAATCTGGGCATCGGTAACAACTGGACGCAACGAGGAGCGGACAAGCCTAGCAGCTCGCTTCCGCCGGGGGCTTGGGCCACAGGTCATGTGCGCGTGGAGGCGAGTGCGTTATCGAACAGGCAAGGCATGGACGAGTGGCGGACGCGACCACAAGCGGTTGTGCGCGCGTTGGCTCGCACGGGCGTACGCGCTTGACGGCCAATGCACGCCAGCTGCAATGCGCTGCTGCAATGAGTTGGAATGCGCTTGGCGCACGGGCCTTGCCAAGGTTCCCGACCGCCGCTTCCGTGGCGCAGCCGGAAACCTCCCGACTTGCCAGCAGGGCAGGTGGCGGCCAAGCTAGCGCGCTTTTGCGATTGCCGGTTCCCATGTCCAGCCTGCCTGTTCCTGCCGTTTCCCACCCGATGGCCGTCGGCGCGCCCGGCCGGCCGCTGGCCTGGCGCGCGGGGCAGTCGGTCGATCTGGCCACCTTCATTGCACACGTGCATGGCCTGGCGCAGCTATTGCCGGACGGTCGCCACGCGGTGAATCTGTGCGAAGACCGCTATCGCTTCATGGTCGCGTTCTATGCGTGCGCATTGCGCGGTCAGGTGTCGCTGCTGCCGTCCTCGCGCGCGCCGGCCGTGGTTGGCGAGGTGCAGGCGCGGCATGCCGATGCCTACTGCCTGGGCGATCTGGCACTGGAGCTGGCACCGCCGCGCTATTGGCAGCTGCCGGCCGAGTTGCCGCAGGCCGCAGGCCCGATTCCGCAGCTGGCCGACGATGCCCTGGTGGCCATCGGCTTCACTTCCGGCAGCACCGGCAGCCCGCAGCCCAACCCCAAGACCTGGGGCAGCTTCCTGACCAGTACGCGTCAGGATCTGGTCGCGCTGGAAAGCCTGTGGGCGCACACCGATGCGGTGCCGCACGTGGTCGCCACGGTGCCGCCGCAACATATGTACGGCATGGAACTGTCGGTGCTGCTGCCGATGGTGACCGAGCTTGCGGTGCATGCGGGCCGCCCGTTCTTTCCGGACGATGTGGCGCGCGCGCTGTCGGACATTCCTGCCCCGCGCGTGCTGGTGACCACGCCGGTGCACCTGCGCGCGCTGGTCGAATCCGGCGTGGCGTTGCCGCCGCTGGTCGGCATCGTCTCGGCCACCGCGCCGTTGGCGCAGGACGTGGCCGCGGCCGCCGAAGCGCGGTTTGGCGGCGAGGTACGCGAAATGTTCGGTTCCACCGAAACCTGCGTGTTCGCGGTGCGCCGCACCGCGCTGGAGGCGGCGTGGACACCGCTGCCCGGTGTGCGCCTGGAAACGCAGGCGGCAGGCACCTTGGTGCACGCACCGCATCTGGCCACGCCGGTGCTGCTGGCCGACATGATGGACGTGGCTGCCGACGGCACCTTCCAGGTGCGCGGCCGGCAGGCCGATCTGCTGGAAATCGCCGGCAAACGCGCCTCGCTGGCCGATCTGACCCGTCGCCTGCTGGCCATCCCGGGCGTCGTCGACGGCACCATCGTGCAGCTCGCACCCGAGCCCGGTCAGGCAGTCGGCCGCATCGCCGCACTGGTGGTCGCCCCGACCCTGGACGAAGCGCAGATCCTCGCCGCCCTGCGCGTCAGCGTCGACCCGGTGTTCCTGCCGCGCCGCCTGCGCAAACTCGCCGCCCTGCCACGCAACGAAACCGGCAAGCTGCCACGCGAAGTGGTGCTGGGTTTGCTCAACGGCTGAGCGCAGGCCTCGCCACGGAGCATTGCTGCTGCGTGGCTGCAGCGGGCATCAGTACTGATGACCGCAATCGCTCACCCATGCACCCCATCGATCTCCACCGCCAGCTCGTCGCGGCAGATCACCGCGTGCAGCAGCAGACGCGGCACCGCATCGCCGAAGCGGGCGTCCAGCGCCTGCGCCACCCTGGGCAGGTCGTCCTGCTCGCGCACGTAGACCTTCAGGCGGGTACCGGCGCCGAACTGCGTGGGCAGCGCCGGTGCGTGCGTGCGGGCGGCACCCAGCAGGGCGTCGAAGTTGGCGAAGGTCTCTTCCAGCTGCGCCAGCAACTGGCCGGTGTGCATCGAGGCATGCCCGACCACCGCGGCGGTGCCTGACAGCAGCAGCGGCATGTCGCTGCCGGCCGGCGGCAGCATGGCGCGCGCGAAACTCGGCGGCTGCGGGCCGTATTGGCGCGGGTAGTTGTAGGCGCTGACCTGGCGCGGGTTTTCCAGCGGGGTGCCGGCGTCGCTGGCGGCCAGCCAGTAGATCTGGATGATGCGCTCGGCATCGCAGCGTCCCACCGCGGTGGCGGCCGGCAATTGCGCATTGTCGAAGGCGCCCAGGCCGCGCGCACGGCCCACGCAGAACTGCCGGTAGCGTTCGCGGTCGCCACTGCCCAGGGTGATGGCGTCCAGATAGTTCCAGATACGCAGCAGGCGCGGGGTCTGGCTGCCGGTGACGAAGGCGGTGATTTCCGCATAGGCCTTGGCGGCGGCGGCTTCGATATCGACATCCTGCTCGTCGATTTCGATCACGCCGAACTGCAGGCGGCCGTCGCTGGCCCAGGCGATGTTGCCATCGCGGCCGCTGTGCACCGCCGCGTCGGTCCGCCACACTTCCAGTACGTCGGCGTGGTACGGCTGCAGCGGCACGCGCAGGTAGCGGGGGTCGTCCAGGCGCGGCGCCGCCGTGCCGAAGCCGAACACGGCCAGCACCTGCGGGTCGGCCAGCAGTGCAGACGGGTCGGTCTGATCGACATAGTCGACCTGCAGGCGGGGATGGCGCACGGTGTGCGTGTTCTGGGCCGGGGAAACGGTCATCGTGTGTCTCGTTGTTGCGTGTCGCGTTGCAAGGTGTCGCCATCGAAGCCGAGCGTGGCCTGACGTCGGCGTTGGCGCCAGGACTGCCAGGCGCGCGGCATCATCGACAAGGTGGTCAGTGCATAGATGGCGCGGAACGCGCGCAGGCGCAGGCGCACCCTGGGGCTGTCGAACACGTCGCCGGCCAGCATCGCCACCACCGCTTCCTCGATCTGCCAGGTGTTCTGCGGTTGTGCGAACAGGGCGCGCATGGTCGGTGAGGTGAAGCGGTAGATGAACCACTTGAACTCGTCCACGCCGCGCTTGAGCTCGCGCTGCAAGGCGCGCTGCAGCCTTGCCTCGTGCTGCGGCATGCGCAGGGCCTGGTCCACCATCGCCGCACCGCGCTCGGCGCTGTGCATGGCCAGGAACACGCCCGACGAAAACATCGGGTCGACGAAGGTGTAGGCATCGCCCAGCATCAGCCAGCGCGGGCCGGACATGCGCGTGCATTCGTAGGCGTAATTGCCGGTGGCATGTACCGGGGCCACGCGTTCGGCGCCGAGCATGCGCGCGCTGAGCTCGGTATTGAGCGCAAGCGTGCGCATGAAAAAGCCCTCGCTGTCGCCTTTGCGGGTCTTCATGTATTCCGGGTAGCAGACCGCGCCCACGCTCATGATGTCGTCCGGCAACGGGATCAGCCACATCCAGCCATGCGCGTGGCGATAGATGCTGATGTTGCCGGCATCTTCGCCCGGTCGGCGCGTCACGCCGCGGAAATGGCTGAACAATGCGGCCGATTGATGCCTGGCATTGGCGCGCTTGAGCTTGAGGCGGTTGCCCAGGAAGGTGTCGCGGCCGCTGGCATCGAGCAGATAGCGCGGGCGGAACTGCTGCGCACCCGCCACGCCCTGCGCCTGCAGCACCGGCTGCTGCCCGTCGAACTCCACCGCGTCGACCTTGACCTGGTCGCGCGCATCCACGCCCACCGCCCGCGCGCGCTCGAACAGCACCTGGTCGAACTGCGCACGCGGCACCTGGAAGGCGAAATCGGCCTTGGCCTCCAGCGCATGCGCGAAGCGGAAGGTGTTGTAGCCGCCGCTGTCGTTGGGAAAGTCCGCACCGCGCTTGAGCACGCCGATGCTGCGCACGTCTTCCAATACGCCCAGGCGTTCGAGAATCGGCATGTTCATCGGCAGCAGCGACTCGCCGATATGGAAGCGCGGATGCTGCGCCTTCTCCAGCAAGGTCACCTGCCAGCCCTGCTGGGCCAGGACGATGGCCGCCGCGCAGCCCGCCGGCCCGCCGCCGATGATCAGGACATCCGGACACTCGGGTCCGGCGGCCGGCCCGGCTGCCGGCTTGGCGGTCGGGGTAGGGCCAACAGCGGTGGAAGTCATCCTGGAACGAACCTGCAGCGGGCGAGCGTCATGCAGTCATGATAGCCTGACCGGCGGCCCGGACAGGTATGCCGGCCGCCGACTCGCTGTTGCAGACCGATCGACACCCTCGCCAATGCGGCCGCAACGCCGGTGCGGCGGGCGCTCGGAATCGGCCGGCACGGCAACGTACACTGTCTGTGCCCTGCAGCATCGCCGGCGCCGGCCTGACGGTTGTCTGCGCCGCTGTGGTTGTTCTGCAATTTCGTTGTGAATCTGTCGCCCGACCCTCACCTGGAAGCTCTCTGGATGTCCTCGCAAACCGCTGCCGAACGTGAACTGGCCGAACTCCTGGTCGAAAGCCTGAACCTGGAAGACGTCCAGCCCGCCGACATCGACCCGGAGGCACCGTTGTTCAATACCGGGCTGGGACTGGATTCGATCGACGCGCTGGAACTGGCGCTGGCGATCAGCAAGCGCTATGGCTTCCAGCTGCGCTCGGACAATGACGAGAATCGTCGCATCTTCGCGTCGCTGCGCGCATTGTCGGCGCATGTCGAAGCCAACAAGACCGTCTGAGGTCGCGACCGCCGCGCCCGGCGATGCGCCCCCGTGGGTGCTGGGGCTGGGCGTGTTGCTGGCGGTGGCGTATTCGCCGCTGGCGCACTGGGCCAACGCCAGCCATCGCCCGGAGCTTGCCGTCATCGCCGGTGGCTTGTTGGTGCTGATGGTGCTGATCGAACCGATGGTCGCGCGCCGCGCCTGGGCCTGGGCGCTGGCCGTGCTGACCTTGCTGGGCCTGAGTGCGTTGTGGCACTCGCCGTACGCGATGCTGGTGCTGGCCGCGCCGCCGGTGGTGTTCACCGGCTGGGTCGCCTGGTTCTTCGGTCGCAGCCTGCGCCGTGGGCGCACGCCGTTGATCACGCGCATCGTCGAGGGGCTGTATCGCCAGGCCGGCATGCCGATCACTCCGGAGCAGTACCGCTACACGCGCCGCCTCACCCTGGCCTGGGCGCTGCTGCTGTGCGCGCTGACCCTGGTCAACCTGGTGCTGGGCCTGTGCGCCGAACCCAGTGGCGTGCTGACGCAACTGGGTTATGTCTCGCCGCTGCCGATCAGCGACGCGCGCGCATCGTTGTTCGCCAATCTGCTGGCGTACGGGGTGGTTGGCGGGTTCTTTGTAGGCGAATATCTATTGCGCGGCCGCTGGTTTCCACAGCGCCCCTATCGTAATCTGCCAGACTTCTTGCGCCAGATGGCGCGGCTCGGGCCGGAATTCTGGCGCGATCTGCTGCGCTGAGTGCGTGGCCAGGGGCAGCGACGTACGTGCACATTTTCGGGGACAAGACAAAGATGCCGCTGGCAAGGATGCCGTCGCGCCTGGCGTGGGCCGTGTTCAATCTGCTGCAACTGGCCTTCACGCTGACGTTTACCGCGGGCGGAATCGCCTATGGCCTGGCGTTGCTGGCGATCACGCGCGACACCGACCGCCTGCTGCGCATGGGCGCGTGGATGTGGTCACCGGTGCTGTTTCGCGGTGCCGGCGCCACGGTGATCGTGGAAGGCCGCGAGCGCGTGGACTGGTCCAGGAACTACCTGTTCGTCAGCAACCACCAGTCCATCATCGATATCTGCGCGTTGTTCTACGCCTTGCCGGTGCCGCTGCGGTTCCTGCTCAAGGACGAAATGCTCAAGATGCCGTTCGTGAACTGGTATGCGCGGGCCACCGGCATGCTGTTCCTGGACCGTGACAGCCGGCGTGCCGGCGCGATGGTGCGCCGGCAGGCCGCCGCGCTGCTGCGCGAGGGCAAGCAGTTGTGTCTGTTTCCCGAAGGCACCCGCAGCCGCAGCGGCGCATTATTGCCGTTCAAGGCCGGGCTGTTGCAGGCCGCTATCGATGCTGGTGTGCCGGTGGTGCCGGTGGCAGTGGATGGCTGCGGCAAGGTGCTGCCGGTGGAGGGTGTGTTCAGGGTGCGCCCGGGCATCATCCGGGTACGTATCGGCGATCCGATCCCGGTGACCGGGCCGGATGCGCCGGACCGCCAGCAATTGACCAAGCAGGCACACGACGCCGTGGCTGCGATGCTCCAACCCAGGATTTGAGTTACCCGCTTATGGATTTCGTCGTGCCGCATGATCATCCCTGCCTGCCCGGGCACTTTCCGGGGCGCCCCGTGGTGCCTGGCGTGGTCGTGCTCGACCATGTGCTGCAGGCAGTGGAGGCCGCGTATGGCCCACGCGCGGCGGCACGCCTGCCGCAGGTGAAGTTCGTGCAGCCGTTGCTGCCCGGGCAGACGGCATCGGTCATGCTGGACGGCGCCGGCCCACGCTGGCGCTTTCGCGTGCAGCGCGCCGACGAGCTGCTGGTCAGCGGCGAACTGGTGGCGGAGGCGGCGCAATGAGCAGTCAGTGGAAGCAACGCCCGGAAGGCGGCGGACGTTTCGCGCTGTGGCTGATCCGCGGCATCGCCCAGCATGCCGGGCGTGCAGTGGGACGCGCGCTGCTGTACCCGATCACGCTGTACTTCCTGCTGGTGCGTGCGCCCGAGCGCAGCGCCTCGCGTGCCTATCTGACGCGCGTGCTGGAGCGCCCGGCAACGCTGCGCGATGTGGCGCGGCATATCCACACCTTCGCTTCGACGATTCTGGACCGCGTGTACATGCTGTGTGGGCAGATGCAGCGCTTCCGGGTCGACATCACCGGGCTGGACCAGCTGCATGCGCAGATGGATCGCGGCCGCGGCGTGCTGATCTTCGGCTCGCACCTGGGCAGCTTCGATGCGCTGCGCGTGCTGGCCACCGAGCGGCCGGACGTGCAGGTCAAGGTGGTGCTGGACAAGGCCCACAACCGCGCCATGACCGAGCTGCTGGACGCGCTGAATCCGCAGCTGGCCGCCAACATCATCGACGCCGGCATGGACGCGACCTCGATCGTCATGGCGATCAAGGACGCCACCGACGCCGGTGCGCTGGTGGCGCTGCTGATCGATCGCCCGCGCGAGGGCGACCCGGCGTTGCCGGCGACGTTCCTCGGCCGCAACGCGATGTTCCCGACCTCGCCGTGGCTGATCGCCGCAGCGCTGAAGGTGCCGGTGGTGCTGGCGTTCGGCCTGTACCGCGGCGGCAATCATTACGAGCTGGCGTTCGAGACCTTCAGCGAGGGCCTGGACGTGCCGCGTCGCCAGCGCGCACCGGTGCTGGCGGTACTCATGCGCGATTACGCGGCCAGGCTGGAACATTACACACGCTATGCGCCGTACAACTGGTTCAACTTCTACGATTTCTGGAACACCCACCATGCCGATGTGCCGCACCCTGCCGTGGATGCTGATACTGCTGTTCAGCGCCGCACCGCTATGCGCCGCACCGCCTGAGACGCTGGACGTCGGCCAGGTGCTGCAGCGCCTGGCACGCCCTGCACCGGTCAGTACCGAGTTCGTCGAACTGCGTGGCTCGGCGCTGCTGAAGACGCCGCTGCGCGTGCAGGGCCATTACCGTCGCCCGGACGCGCAAACCCTGGTGCGCGAGGTCAGCGCGCCGTATCGCGAGACCACCACGTTGCAGGGCGACGAGGGCGTGCTGGAACGCGAAGGCAAATCGCCGCGGCGTTTTTCGCTGAGCCGGGTGCCCGAGCTGGCCGGCCTGAAGTCCGGCTTCGGCGCGTTGCTGGCCGGCGACCGTGCGCTGCTGGAGGAGCACTACCGCATCAGCGGGCAGGGCCAGCCGCAGGCCTGGCAACTGACGCTGCAGCCCAAGGACGCTGCCGTGGCCAAGCAGGTGCGCGAGTTGCGGCTGTACGGGCGCAATGACGAGTTGCGCTGCATCGAGAGCCAGCCGGCCAAGGGCGACGTGCAACGCACGCTGCTGGCCGGTGCGGCGCGCGCGGCCGCAAGCGTGACCGATGCGGCCGCGCTGACCACGCTATGCCACGGATCGGGCGCGTGACGCAGCGCGCCCACGGCGCAAGCAAGCCGCTCGCACGATCCCATGCCGCGCGCGCGGCCGGTGGACGTTCCGCTGGCACAGCGAGGCTTGCGCATGGCGTTTAAGTTGAACGCAAACCGCCGCATCGGCCTGGCG